>CAWDBW010000019.1:0-152115 GCA_963800405.1 uncultured Acidobacteriota bacterium | reverse complement strand
GATCCAAAGCAACATCGCCGGAAGTGGCCACCAGGCGCATGTCCGCAACCTTGCCATCTTTGGTGATGGCAAACTCGATCATGAGCTTCCCTTTTTTCATCTCGGCCGATTCCGGAATCGCGCGATACCAGTTCTCGCGCACATCCTGCAATATGCGCTGCAGGTAAGGCCCGAAGTCCACGCCCTGGGTGTCGCTGAGAATCTCGAGATTGCCCAACGCCCGCCCGCGCGCACCCGTACCCAAGCCGAAGTCGCCCTCCTGCCCTCCGCCTCCCGAGCGGCTCGCCGCCGCCCCTGCCGTCGCCTCCTGAATCGCCTGGCCAGGAGTCATCGTCGCATACTTGCTGAATGAATTGTTTGGGTGAGCAGGCACCTGCAATTGAGCCGTCTGGTCGCTCTGGAACTGCGGACGCGTCGTCTGCTGTTGCGGCTGCGGAGCCGGCGGCTGGTTCTGTGATAAAGCTTGTGGCGCGGCCTGCGGCGCCCGCGGACCCGTCATTCCCGGAGCCCCCGGAGGCGGCGTGGCCAGAATCTTCTGCAGGTCCTTCGGATCCAGCTCCGGATGCCGCGACATTGCAATGCGGTCTTTATCCGACGCAATGTTGGTGTTCGGTTTGCGCGTCATTTTCTGCGCGTCCGGCGGCAGAGTCAAGAACGTCAGGTTCTTATTCTGCGTCGAATCCACCGGAACCACCACCACTCGGTGCCACACGTTCTTCTCGATCCAATCGAAGTTCCACAGCGCAATGAACACCACGAGGTGAACAATGATCGAGATCCACGCCGCTTCCCGCTTGCGTGACCGCTGCAGATCGTCCTGCAACTGGATGAGCAGGTGCGGCACGTGAGCGTCGAGATCGCGGTACGCGTCTTCCCAGTCTTGGGTATCGTACAGCCCCAGTTGCTCCGGTTGCGGCTTCTCGGGACGACCGGATCCTGGAATGGAATTTGCGTGATGGGCATGCGCTGGGCTTGGACGATAAACGCTTCGCTGTAGAGCTTAGATGCACCCGCCTGTCATTAAGAAGTAGGTTAGACACCGAATACATGCGCACCGTTGCATCCGGCCTTCGTGGAAGGGATGCGGCGCGCGGGCTCGACAACCAAACTTCTTTCTATTTTCGCATCTTTGGTAGCTTCTGCCCATCCACAAATAGCCCTGCGACTTAGCTATGTAAACATATGTAAATGCAGCGACATTTCTGCGGAGACCACGCCCGGGTGCCCCATTTCTCGCGCGCCTTCTGCGCGAGAAGTGGGGTTTCTGGCAGCGGGTTACCAGTGGAATTTTCGAGATGTGGCCGTGCGCGGTTCGCCACCGGCGACCCTGTTAGTGCTTTTCTTTCGCCAAACCCGCCAAATCCACTTTCTTCCCATGCTCGCGAATCGCCGCCACAATCTCCAGCGCCAGCGCCAGGGCGCGCCGCCCGTCTTCCAGCGGAACCACGGGCTGGGAACGCTCGCGAACCGCCTGCAGAAACGACTTCAGTTCGGCGCGCAGCGGCTCTTCCGACGCCACCGGGACCTTGGTCACCCCGATCTGCGGATTCACCGAAGGGTTCGCCGGCCCATCGCCCTGCCCCACCGTGAACACCAGCACCTCCTGCCGTCCGTAGTCGAGCGACACATACTGGCGCGGCTGGAAGAAACGCAGCTTCCGCACCCGCTCGGTGGAAACGCGGCTGGCGGTGAAGTTGGCGATGCAGCCGGACTCCAGTTCCAGACGTACGTTCGCAATGTCCACCTTTCCCGACAGAATCGGCAGGCCGACGGCGCGAACTTCCTTGACCGGCGATTTCGCGAACGCCAGCACAATATCGAGATCGTGGATCATCAGGTCGAGCACCACATCCACATCGAGCGACCGCGGAGTGAACACACTGAGCCGGTGCACTTCAAAAAACATGGGCTGGGTCAGCAGAGGAAGCGTGGCGCGAACCGCGGGATTGAAGCGCTCCAGATGTCCTACCTGGGCAATGCGCCGGTGCGTGGCGGCCAGCGCCACCAGCTGTTCGGCCTCGGCCAAAGTTGCCGCCAGCGGCTTTTCAATCAGCACGTCCACGCCGGCTTTCATCAATTCGCCGGCCACGCTCAGGTGATGCACCGTAGGAGCCGCCACCGACGCCGCCTGCACTTCGCTATGCGTGGTCAGCATCTGGTGCACCGAGCCGAAGCCCTTGCACCCAAACTCGCGCGCCACCGCATCCGCGCGGCTCGTGTCCGGATCAACCACTCCCAGCAGCCGCACCGGCTCGCCTTGCAGTTCGAGTTCCTTATAAACCCGGGCATGATTGCGCCCGAAAACGCCCACGCCCACGACCGCGACGGAAATCGGATTTTGCGATGGCAGATTTTGCGATGGCAGGAGAAATTCTCTTGCAGCCGGTTGCCGCGAACAAATTGTAAACGTTAGCGCCCGAAAGAGCATCTGCATTAATGGCCGCGCCGGGTCTTGGGTGTTGGGTGTTAGGTGTTTGGCGCCGGGTGTTCGGCATAGGAACTCGATCTCAAGACCGAAGACCTGACACCGAAGACCTAGCACCAAGTCGCGGTGTTCGCTCGGCAGCAATCATCCCCAGAAAGGACTGACTCACTCCCATGCGAACCATCGCCCTGCTCACCGTCTCCAACATCTTTATGACCTTCGCCTGGTACGGACACCTGAAATTCCGCGAAGTCCCGCTCTACAAAGTCATCCTGATCAGCTGGCTGATCGCATTTTTCGAATACTGCTTCCAGGTCCCGGCCAACCGCATCGGCTCCTACGAGTTCACCGCCGCCCAACTCAAAACCATCCAGGAGGTTATCACCCTGACCGTCTTCGCCGCATTTTCGGTTTTATATCTGAAGCAGCCCCTGCGCTGGAACTACCTGGCCGGCTTCGCCCTGATCGTCGCCGCTGTCGCCGTGATCTTCAAAAAGTGGTAACGACAAAAATCGAGTGCGATGATCTCGCCAGAAACTCGCGTACGGTCAATCGTTTCCGCGCCGCGTGCGCAACCGTGGAAGAGCGGCGCTTCAGCGCCGCGTTACGCGCCAAAACAAATTCGCGGGCTTCAGCCCCTGAGGGCCTTCTTCAAGATCGCAATCTGCCCCGCATGATAAAGCTCATGCTGCGCGATCCCATGCAGCAGATGATAAAAATCATACCGCTTCCCCGGAACCCGCTCCCCCAGCCGCGAGTCCGGCAGCCCCGCCACGGTCTTCACCAAAGTCTCGTGCGTCCGCTTCGTCGCCGCAACCGCCTTGCGCCACGCGGCTTCCGTCGCCTTCGTCACTCTCGGAAAATTCGCCAAACCGGCAGGCTGACATTTTTTTCCGCGCATCCGTTGCAACCCCGCGTCGTCCCACGCTGCAATATGCAGCACCAGCTCCCATATGCTGTGAACCTCCGGCAGAGGCTTGGCCGCGGCAGTCGCAGCATCCACATCCTCCAACAATTCGAGCAGCGCCGGCCCATGCCATGCACTGCCGTCGAAGGCTCGCCGAAGTTGATCGGCAATCCGAGCCGCCTCCGATTTTCCCTCGGACTTCGATTTCATCGAACTAATCCTTGCCTTCCTCCGCCACCATCGCAACTCCCGCCGCATTCGCCGCATCAATCACTTTCTGCGCATCCAGCAGCAAACATTTTCCGGCGTCTAAAGCCAGGCACGAAGCTCCCGCCGCCTGCATCACTTCAATCGTCTTCACCCCGATCACCGGCACGTCGAATCGCATATCCTGATTCGGCTTGGCAATCTTCACCACGGTGAGCTGACGGCTGAGTGTAGAAGCACCCCCGCCCCCATCGCGACCCCGATCGCTATCCCCGTCGCTATCTAACGACCGCATGATCTCCCCCGCCCGCAAAATCGTAGCGTCCGTCCCCTCCATCGCTTCAACCGCCACGCACGCCGATTCGGCGATCACCACGGTCTGCCCAATATCATGCTGCGCCAGCTGCCGGGCCACGCCGCGTCCGTACTCAATATTCTTGCGCTCCTGCTCGGTAGGCGCGCGCTCGGTCAGCACACCGCCCTTGACCAGCAGCGGCTCCAGCAGCCACGTAGATTTTTCCAGCACGATGCCTTCATCGCCCAACACCTTCGCGATCGCCCCCAGCAGCGAATCCGTATTCCGCGTCGTCAGCGAAAGCAAAAGCTCGGCCAGCCGCCAGTCTGGCCGGATGCTCGAAAAAATCTGCTTATGCCGCACCTGCCCCGCCATCACGGCCCGTCGCACGCCCTCCCGCTGAAACATCTCAATCAGCTTCGACAGCTCGCCCAGCGAGAACCAGTGCACCGCCGCCGCGCCGTGCGCTTCAATCTCCGGAAATGTTTCCTCCTTGATCGCCGCCACGATCACGTCATATCCCTGCGCCCGCGCCGCGTCGAGCACGAGAAAGGGAAACTTCCCGTTGCCGGCAATCAATCCAAGTTTTTCAGTTCGTGAAGCCATGAAGTCGACACCAAAACACCAGCGCGGAGCCAGTCTAGCATTTGGCGTTGCAGACGCGATGTCGCTACCGGTTCCCCAACCTACACGAGCGGTCCGGGGGCGCTATCGCATGCTTTCGCCTGTTGAGCAGCGTGAAACTCTAAACTACGGTTCCAAACACATGGTAAGTTGTTCCAACATGATTATTAAGAACCGTTTAGGCAAGCCACTGCTCGAGGTTGAGAGGACGAGAGACGACTTGGAAGGAGTGGTGCTAGAAGAGGCTCATCTGCCTGAAGCCGATTTGCGTGAGGCAGACTTGTACGAAGCGTACCTTACAGGGGCAAACCTCGAGGGCGCCGATCTTCGTGCTGCTAATCTTCGTGGGGCGACCCTCAGGGAGGCTAACCTGCAGAATGCCGATCTGAGTGGAGCCGATCTTTCTCTCGACAACATCAATCACGCCACAGATTTGTGCGGAGCCAACCTCAAGGGTGCGTTACTTGAGGACGCTTACCTGTATGGAGCGGTGTTTGACAGCCTTACAATTTGGCCGGATGGATACACACCTGATACCAAGACCAAGGACAATTCGCGACCGGATGTTCGATAGCTGGCGCAGCATCCCGATAGCACCCATTGGCACAGGTTCACCTCTTGCTCCCCTCCGCCCCATACCCCCGCCACACATACTCCAGCGCCTCGCCCAGCGTCTGTCGCTTCACCGCCCCGTCCACGTGCCCAGCGTTGCGCGCAAATACGAATTGGTAGTGATATCCCTTGGCCGCCAGCGCTTTTGCCATCAGCTCGTTAGCCAGAACCCAGTCATGCATGCCGTCGCGCATCACATTCGGATTGAACAAATCCCGGTCTCCGACTTCCATCCACATTCGTATCGGCTTCGCCGCGCTCTCTGGGATAAGATGCTCGTGAAACTCCCACGCCCCGTGCGGGGTTTGCGGATTCCAGGGCCACTGCTGATTTATGAATGTTCCCGAGTAAGTGAGCACCCGGTGATACCACTCCGGGTGATACCAAGCCATGATCAAGGCGCACGACCCTCCCGAACTGCCGCCCATCGTCGCCCGGCCCTCCGGATCTTTCGTGAGTTTCACGTGCGCCTGCGCTTCGACCAGCGGCAACACTTCCTTCTCCACAAACTCGGCATAGACTCCCGACATCGTGTCGTACTCCAGCCCGCGTTCGCTCCCCTGCGCGTCGCCGCTTCCATTGCCGATCGAAATGGCGACCATCGCCGGAACTTTGTGTTGAGCAATCAGAGTGTCCAAAGTCGAGAACAACAACTGGTCAGGGCCATCCGCCCCTACAATGAAAGGCGCGACGCTGCCGGCGACGTACTGCTTAGGAACATACACGGTCACCTTCCGCGTGTAGGGCGCGGGATGGCTCGTCGTCACCACCAGCTTTGCCGGGTCGGCCGGATCTGGCGTCCCGAACGTGCCCGTATCCCGCGCGATCCCCGGATAAATCTTGCTGTCCGCCGAGTTCATGGTGACCTCGATCACTGCGCCCTTAGGGACGCCCTGCGCAGACGCATCGGGCGGAGCCTCATGCGTCGGCCCCAGGATGAAATTCCCGTCCGCATTGGCAGGCGGATTTATTCCGTCGGGCAATTCCTTCGCCGCGACATAGCCGGCAGTGTTCGGGTCCCGCGTTGGCGGTGACGGACGTTGCGCCAGCGGTGCAGTCTGGCCTGAATTGACAGCCGAGATCAGGCCACCCAAAAGGCAAATGCCCAGACATCGCGGTATCACTTAATAATCCCTCTTTCCGACGCTTCAATAAACCGAATCAGCATCTCCACGTCGTCGCTGCGATCAGCTTCCGCCTTCAGCTTCTCCAACGCCTGCGACGTATTCATCTTCGACGCCAGCAGAATCTTGTAAGCATGATGAATCTTCGCGATCCGCTCTTTCGAAAATCCGCGCCGTTCCAGCCCGACTTTATTCATCCCATAGGCATGCGTCTCGCGCGCCGCCGACGTCATGGAAAACGGCAGCACATCCTGCGTAATCGTCGTCCCGCCGCCAATATAGGAATGCGCTCCAATGCGTACGAACTGGTGCACCGGACACAGCGCCCCCACTACCGCCCATTCCTCCACGGTGACGTGTCCGCCCAGGGTCGCGCCGTTGACCAGCATGGCATGATCCTCGATCACGCAATCGTGCCCGATGTGCGTGTACGCCATGATCAGCAGGTGGCTGCCCACCTTGGTGAGCCCGCCGCCTTTCACCGTGCCGCGATTGATGGTCACATACTCGCGGATTTCATTGTGATTGCCGATTTCCAGCTGCGTGGGCTCGCCCTTGTAGGTCACATCCTGCGGTGCCATGCCAATCGCGCAAAAAGGAAAGAAGGAATTGTCGGCGCCAATTTTCGTCGGCCCCTCAATCGCCACGTGCGACCCCAGACGGCAACCCTCGCCCAGCTCAACGTCCGCGCCAATCACGCAATAAGCCCCAACCGCGCAAGACGCCGGAACCTTCGCGCGCGCATGAATCAGAGCCGTAGGATGGATGTTCATCGAAGCATGTTCATCGCAGGATGTTCATCGCAACATGTTCATTGAAGACTATGTTCGACCGAAAGTAGGAAGTTCCAGGAGTTTCCTTCGTGTACCTTCGTGTCCCCTGTGATTAAAGCTTTTGACCTGTGTTGCGATCAGGATTGCCCGTCGCCATTCGATGCCCGCCCGCGCGAGCTGTCAATCAGCTGGCACGAAACCGCCGCTTCCGCCACGCGCTTCTCGCCCACGTAGGCGTACCCCTGCATCTTCGCCGCGGTCATGCCCGGCACCGAGCGCCAGCCTTTGACCTCCACTTCCAGTCGCAACTGGTCGCCCGGTCCCACCGGCTTGCGAAACTTCGCGCGCTCGATCCCGGTAAATACCATCACCTTGTCGCTGCGATCTTCCACCTCGGTCAGCAGGAGCGCGCCCCCAGCCTGCGCAATCGCTTCCACAATCAGTACTCCCGGCATGATCGGCAGCCCAGGAAAGTGCCCCACGAAGAACGGTTCGTTGATGGTCACATTCTTGATGGCGACGATGCGCTCTTTGCGCTTCAGATCCAGCACGCGGTCAATCAGCAAAAACGGATACCGGTGCGGCAGTATCTTCAGAATCTCGTGGATGTCGAGCCCGGTCTTCGCAGCCTCTGGCGCAGGATTGCTTTCATTCATGATTCGTCCAAGTAAGCCGTTCGCCCTACCTTCGTGATCCGGAGCCTGCCCTGAGCACGGTCGAAGGGTGACCTTCGTGGTTGACGCTTTTTCCAGCGTCTAAATCGGATCTTCTCAAAACAGCGTGAAGATTATACTGTACGGCTTGTGCCCGGCGATGCTTCCTTCGCTCGCCGGTGGAGTGAATCACAAAAATGCCAGTCCGAAAAAGAGCGCCTTCGAAAGCAGCGTCCGACCCGCTCTGGAACGAGCGCCTGCTCTACCTCGAAACCCGCCAGGAAAAAATTGTTCAGACCATCCGCGAGTTCGTCGAGATCGAATCCCCCAGCGACCACAAGCCCTCCGCCGATCGCATGGGCGCGTTCCTCGCGGGATATTTCGAAGCCGTTGGCGGACGTGCTCACGTTCACCCCGCCGAGCATTTCGGCGATAACGTGCAAATCGATTTCCAAGGCGACGAGAAAAACAAACCCGTTCTCCTGCTCGGCCATTTCGACACCGTCTATCCCCTGGGCACGCTCGCCAACATGCCCTGCCACGTTGACGACGGCCGCCTGCACGGCCCCGGCGTGCTTGACATGAAGTCCGGCATCGCGCTCATGCTCTACGCCATTGAGGCTCTGCAAGCCTGGCACGGCGCGCTGCCCAGGCCAGTTACCGTTTTTCTGGTTTCCGACGAAGAGGTCGGCAGCTACTCCTCCCGCCCCGTCACCGAAGCCCTAGCCAGGGATTCCGCCGCCGTCCTCGTGCTCGAACCCGCCGGCCCGCGCGGCGCCGTCAAGACCGCCCGCAAAGGCGTCGGCGAATACACGCTGACCGTGAACGGCATCGCCGCCCACGCCGGTCTCGATCCCGGCAAAGGACACAGCGCCATCCTCGAACTCGCCCGCCAGATCACCACCGTCGCCCAGTTTAATAATCTGCCCCAAGGCCTGTCCGTGAATCCTGGCGTGATTCGCGGCGGAACGCGCACCAACGTGGTCGCTGCCGAAGCCGTCGCCGAAATCGATGTCCGCATCGCCCACGCCAAACAGGCCGCCGGCCTCGACCGCAAACTCCGCTCCCTGAAGCCCTTCGACAAACACTGCAAACTCTCGATCGAGGGCGGCATCAACCGCATGCCCATGGAGCGCACGCCCGGCGTCGCCGCGCTCTACACCAAGGCGCAGGCCATCGCCAAACAAATCGGCTGGAAGCTCGAAGAAGCCGCGGTCGGCGGAGGCTCCGACGGAAATTTCACCGCCGCCCTCGGCATCCCCACCCTCGACGGCATGGGCGGCGCCGGCCAGGGCGCCCACGCCCTCCACGAACACATCGTCATCTCTGAATTACCGCGCCGCGCCCTGCTTCTGGCCGGAATGATCGAGAGCGCCTGAACGCCACGCCGTCCGCTGCTTTGACTCGCCGACACGAGAAGCCTAGAATTTTAGTAGAGTCATTGCCGAGACGCGTTGTTCCGGGCGGCGTCGCCCCAATGGAGGCTTTATGGGTGAGGGACTATTTCAACCGTTCCATATTTTATTGATCATAGCCATCGCCCTGCTGGTTTTTGGCCCATCCAAATTTGCCTCGCTCGGCAAGGGCCTGGGAGAAGGCATCCGCAATTTCAAGGCTTCGATGAAGGAAGGCGAAGAGAAAAAACCGGACAGCCCCAATCCCGACGACAAGAAGCCCTAGCCTCCGCCCCTCCCCCTCCAGAATTCCTAGGGTGCCCCATTCCAACGGCGCGCCCTTTGCGACGTTAGAGTGGGGATTGCCAAACCGCCGCATCGCCTCAGTCCAACCCAGCCTTCACCTCTGAGAGCATGCGATACACCAGCGCCACCGGCAATCCCACCACGTTCGAGTAGTCGCCCTCAATGCGCGGAATCCACCGCGCAGCCCGCCCCTGGATCGCATACGCCCCCGCCTTATCCATAGGCTCGCCCGTCGCCACGTACTCCCGAATCTCCTCGTCAGAAATTTCGCTCATGGTGACCAGCGTAGTCTCCGAGCTAGTTCTCGGTTCCCAGTTCTCCGTACTCTCTGTAGGGCCACCGGATATTTCGGGTGCCCCGCTTCTCCCCGGTCTTGGGAGAAGTGGGGGTTTGCCGGCGCCCGCCGAACGGCCCGAAAAAACCGCAACTCCCGTAATCACTTCGTGCACCCGCCCCGCGAGAAGGCGCAGCATGCGAACCGCATCCTCACGGTCCACAGGCTTCCCTAGAATCTTCCCGTCCACCACCACAATCGTATCCGCGCCCAGCACAACATCTTGCGGCCGCGCATTTCTGTTCCGGGCCCGCCACACCGCCAGCGCCTTCTCCCGCGCCAACCGCTCCGCACACTCCCGGGCCGCTTCCCCCGCCAGCGGAGTCTCATCAATATCCGCCGCCTGCACCACAAACGAAATCCCCGCACTGCGCAAAAGTTCCTGCCGTCGCGGCGACGCCGAAGCGAGAACGAGCATGCGAGATTCTACCGAAACTTTCTACGGTGCAATCAACTCGATCCGGTTTCCAAACGGATCTGAGATGTGGCATCGCCGAACCGCGGGAATATTGTCGTCGTCGATGATTTCGACTCCCGCAGCACGAAGACGAGCCGTCAGGGCGTCGTAGTCCAGGCAACGCAAAGCCGGGTGCGCCTTCTTCGCGGGACGGAAATCCCTTGCGACTCCCAAGTGCAGCTGCACGTTTCCACTCTCAAACCAGCAGCCTCCGCGCTTCGCTAGTTCTGCCGGCTTCGGAATTTCCGCCATCCCCAGCAGATCGCGATAGAAGCGCCGCGCAGCCTCCTCTTCACCCGCAGGCATCGCCAGTTGCACGTGGTCGATCGCGGTGAAAGGCGATTCATTCATACTGAATGTTAACCCACGCGTAGAATGAGGCACGATGGCATTTATTCTGATTCCAAAACACGGTGAAGACGTGATGGTGAGCGGCTGGAATTGGCGGCCTACGCTTCTTCTCCTACGTGACGCTAATCTTATCGATGAAAGCGGCTACGAGCTAATGGGGGCCAATGGCTGCGGCGGTCAGGTCGACGCTGAAACCTCCTGGCGAATCGCGGACTTCCTAGAGCGAAAGCTTCAGTCCATGCAACCGGGCCAGAGAATTCGCGGCGACCTCTCCCTGACCGACAAGCCGAAGAAGCTGACTGTTTTTACCCCGGGGATGGAGGTTGAAGATGTCGACGCGAAAGAGGCCTACTCCGCCACCTACGAATGGCTGGTTATGTTTAAAGACTTTTGCAGAACTTCGCGAGGCTTCAAGGTCTCCTAAGCAGCCAAAGGCGCCTGCAACTCCCTGTTAGAATTGATTTTTACCCGCGTCCCCATGGATTCCCAGCACATCCGCAATTTCGCGATCATCGCGCACATCGACCACGGTAAATCCACGCTCGCCGACCGCCTGCTCGAGCTCACCGGATCGCTTACCGCCCGCGAAATGCAAGCCCAGGTCCTCGACTCCATGGACCTCGAGCGCGAGCGCGGCATCACCATCAAGGCCCACGCCGTCCGCATGGCCTACACCGCCCACGACGGCCAGACTTACCAGCTCAATCTCATCGATACTCCAGGTCACGTCGATTTTTCCTACGAAGTTTCACGTTCCCTGGCCTCGTGTGAAGGCGCCCTCCTCGTCGTCGACGCGTCGCAAGGCGTCGAAGCCCAAACCCTCGCCAATTCCTATCTCGCCATCAATCACGGCCTGGAAATCATTCCCGTCATCAACAAAATCGATCTGCAAAGCGCCGACATTCCCCGCACCAAAGAAATGATCGAAAGCGCCGTCGGCCTCGACGCCACCGACGCCGTCCTCATCAGCGCTAAAACCGGACAAGGCGTCCCCGACGTGCTCGAAGCCATCGTCAAGCGCGTCCTTCCGCCCAAAGGTTCGCCCGACAACCGGCTTCAGGCCTTGGTTTTCGACTCCTGGTTCGATCCCTACCGCGGCGTCATCGTCCTCACTCGCGTCTTCGAAGGCACGCTGAAAAAAGGCGACCGCATCCGCCTCTGGTGGAACGGCACCACCTTCGACGCCGAAACTCTCGGCGTGCTCACTCCCAAGCCCGTCGAGATCGACCAGCTCGTCGCCGGCGAAGTCGGCTTCATCATCGCCAACATAAAAAATGTCGCCGACACCAAAATCGGAGACACCATCACCCACGACGCCAACCCCGCGCTCGAAGCCCTGCCCGGCTTCGAAGAAATCAAGCCCATGGTTTTCGCCGGGCTCTACACCATCGACGCGCACGCGCACACCCAACTGCGCGAAGCCCTCGAAAAACTTCGCCTCAACGATTCGTCGTTCTTCTTCGAACCCGAAAGCAGCGTAGCCCTCGGCTTCGGCTTCCGCTGCGGCTTCCTCGGCTTGCTCCACATGGAAATCATTCAGGAGCGCCTGGAACGCGAATTCAATCTCGACTTAATCACCACCGCGCCCGGCGTGCGCTACAAAATCTACAAAACCGACGGCACCATGGTCGAGATCGACAATCCTTCGCGCTGGCTCGATCCCAGCGAAATCGACAAGATCGAAGAGCCCGTCATCCTCGCCACGATTCTTACCAACGAAGAATATGTCGGCGGAATTCTCGCGCT
Source organism: uncultured Acidobacteriota bacterium (assembly GCA_963800405.1). GTDB lineage: Bacteria > Acidobacteriota > Terriglobia > Terriglobales > Acidobacteriaceae > Sulfotelmatobacter. The sequence continues at coordinate 139,907 of CAWDBW010000019.1, read as the reverse complement.
GGTCGAAGAAAAGCGCGGCAAGCAGAAAACGTTCGAATACGTCAGTTCCTCGCGCGTCATGCTGCACTACGAATTGCCGCTCAACGAAATCGTCCTCGACTTTTACGACCGCCTCAAATCCGTCTCCCGCGGCTACGCCTCGCTCGACTATCACCTCGCCGGCTACTGGGAATCGCCCATGGTCAAACTCGACATCCTGGTCGCCGGAGAGCCCGTCGACGCCCTCTCCATCATCGTGCACCGCGACTTCGCCTACGAACGCGGCAAAGCCCTGGTCTCGAAAATGCGCGAACTCATTCCCCGCCAAATGTTCGAAGTCCCCATCCAGGCCTCCATCGGCGCGAAAATCATCGCCCGCGAAACCGTGCATGCCATGCGCAAAAATGTCTTGGCCAAGTGCTACGGCGGCGACATCAGCCGCAAACGCAAACTCCTCGAAAAACAAAAAGAAGGTAAGAAGCGCATGAAGCGCATCGGCCGCGTCGACATCCCCCAAGAGGCCTTCCTGGCCGTCCTGAAAGTCGGCGAAAGCAGTTCGTAGCGCCGGCATCCTGCCGACTGTCGCGGCGGCATCTCGCCGCCGCACCGCACACCCGCAACCCACGCCCTCGAAAAATCGCGACCACAGCCGGTCACCCCCTGCCGGGCGCTCTCGACAATACTGCTCCTCCGGTACCCGGAGTCATGCAAAACTGGAGTTTTCTATCGCGGATGGGGTAGCAAGTCTGCAAGGACGAAAATCGATGCAGCGACCGGCAGCTTTCGCTATCGGAAGCGCTAGCACCCCCCAGAAAAGCCGCTAAAGTCGACCCGAAAACGAAAGTGCTGGAACCCCAGAATGTGCAAATCTCAAAACCGGAACAAAACCAGCCCGACCCAACCCGCGGTCATGTTAATGCCGGATGAATTGCATAACTGGTTACTATTCATGGCTTTGAAGGCCTGCCACAAGCCTTACAAAAACGGTCCGCTCGGCCTTTGCCCCACGCAATCTCGAAAACGGTTTTCAATTCCACAAGCTTTTCCACAGCCCGACCCCCTCATCTCACCTCGCCAGCGCAAGCCCAACTTCCTAATGGACTTACAGCAACACCCCTAGAGTGTTTCCGGTATGCCACCGCGCTTCTCCGACCCCACCCCTGGCCTATTTCCCGAACCTCCGAACACTGAACGAAATCGGCAGCCCGACCACCACCATGTGCACCAGCAGCCCCTGCAACACGTCATGCAGTTCGTACGGCCCCAGGTCGTGCAGCGCCGACAGCGGCAACACGATAAAGCTCATTACCAAGTCAACAGCCATGCCATAAAACAACCCGCACACCAGCGGATGCTCTTTTAAGAAACTCAACCTGCGGCTGGCCGAGTAGTAAACAGCCGTTGCCGACCCCGCGATAAAAAAGTGCAGGCACACTCCGAGCGCATAGGTGCCCGCGCCTCCCTGGAAAGCCTGCGGCCCCAGCAAACCAGCGGCAACCGCCAGCGGAACTTTCCTCCCAAACAAAATGAAAGCCTGCGTGAGATCCAGCGTCCCCGCAATCAGCCCGCCCATGGCGATCGCCCGTAAAGCACTCCGTTTCCCCGATAACCCACTCCCAGAAAGCACAACCGCAGAATGAGCACTCATCCATCCCTCTCTTTCCCGCCATAATGTCAGCGACGCAGGTCAGCGAACCCCTGACCATACCCGGATAAGACGTGCGAACTCCCAACCCGTAATCCGAAACCTTCTGAATACTTCTGAAAATGAACGAGAGGAGTTCGTGTTTGGAGAGGAGTTCGTGTGGAGAGAATCTCGTGTGGAGCGGCACTCCTGCCCGTTTGCCTGCAGCGGCACACCCCCGGGTGGCCCACTCGAGCCCGGGGTTGGCTTGAGTGGGTGGGCCGAACGGTTCGCTGTTGGGTGGCGCAGCGCTTCCAGCACTGCGATAAAGGCTTCCTACTCTTTGAAGGGCTTCAGCCCCTGCGTCTGATTTCGGGAAGGGCACGAGTTCCACTCGTGCCGCCAAAGTCGCTTAAAACCCAGTCGCGCTTCAGCGCCTGAGGTGCGCTGTGTGGCCGCACCTGTTGGCCGTGCAGAGATCACCAAGAAAGTGGGTGCCCCGTCCTTCGCGCACTTTGCGAAGGGCGGGTACCACGAACGCCGGCGTGCGTCGCAGTGGCGCAATGCGGGCCGCGTGACATACCCAACCCTACGATACAAGCAGCATCGTACCCGCCCTTGCCGAGAACGCAAGGACCGGGCCCCGGCACTAGGGCTGTCGCTTCCTACTCGCTGTTGTTGTCTTCTTGGGTCGGCACGCTTGGGGCTGCAGCCAAGTGGTACCAGATGGCCGAATTTCCAGCACGGCCACGCATCTACCAACAGCTTTATCCTGGTCGGCCGTGCGTCTAATCAGAAACTCCACCCATCGCCAGTCACGCTCTGACTCGGACAGCCTCTTGGCTCCCTCACTCCACTTCTTGGCGACGGGGCTGGACAATGCAGGATCACTTTCTATCAGGCTCTCCGTATAGTTGTTTGTCGAGTACGGGAGGTCCCTCTCGAGGAGGACGGTTCGGTAACCAACGATTGGAGCGAACACGGACGAAGGGGGCGATATTGCCGGATTCAAGAGCGTGAAAGGTCCTTGATATAAGGCAATGCTTTCGAGAATGAGAGTAGGTTGTCCCTCGTTGTCCCAACCTACGAAGTGACCGATGACCAAGGGGGTCTTCCCGTCCGCACCAGCTAGTTCCTTGACGAGATTCTGATGAAGAACGTACAAGTTACTGAAAATTTCTATCTCTCGGGTCCGCCAGTCGTCCGCCATGTCTGTAATGTTGTCGGGGTGAAGCCCGTAAGAGGTCTGAGCGTCCTCTAATGCGCTCCAACTCCAAGCGACCACACCAATGGCATTCCTTTCCGTGTGGTCGCTATATCCAGTGGCGGCGAATCCAACTTTCGGCAACGCGATGATCTTGCAGTAGTCATCATGAAAATCGCGGCTGTTCGCCGCACCTGATGACATAGCCTTTCTCCGCGTGTCAGCGGCAAGAATGATGCGATTTTTTTCCACCTTGGCCACGACCGACGTCCCCCAAGCCAACGGGACCACAAAACAACAAATGAAGAGGATGCCAACACGTTTTGTCATTATGACGCACCAACTCCTACTCCTCATCCCCCACCCCACCCTCCGCCAACGACTCAAACCGCGTGCTGTTCTTCAAAAACGCCATCTTCACTCTCCCGATCGGCCCGTTCCGCTGTTTGGCGATAATGATCTCAGCCTTCCCCTGCAACTCCGCATCGTCGGGCTTGTAAATCTCTTCGCGAAAAATAAACATCACCAGATCCGCATCCTGCTCGATCGAACCCGACTCGCGCAAATCCGCCAGCTGCGGACGATGATCCCCGCCCCGGCTCTCCGGCGCGCGGCTCAACTGCGATAGCGCAATCACCGGCACCGTCAACTCCTTGGCCAGCGCCTTCAACCCGCGCGAAATCGCCGACACTTCCTGCGTCCGATTCTCAAAACGTTTCCCCCCGCCCGACATCAACTGCAAGTAATCCACGATGATCAAATCCAGCCGCCCGCCCTGCGCCTGCTTCAGCCGCCGCGCCTTGGCCCGCATCTCGCTCAACGAAATTCCCGGCGTGTCATCAATAAATATCGGAGCATGCGCCAGCTGCTCCATCGCCCGCACCACTTTCCGCGTGTCATCTTGCCACAGCGACCCGGTCCGCATCTTGTGCGCGTCCACTCGCGCCTGCGAACACAGCAACCGCATCAGCAGCGCCTCGCGCGACATTTCCAGCGAGAACACGCCCACCACTTGGCTGTCTTCAATCGCCGCATTCTCCGCAATGTTCATCACAAACGCCGTCTTGCCCATCGATGGCCGCGCCGCAATAATCACCAGGTCGGAGCGCTGCAATCCCGAAGTCATTTCATCCAGGTCGGTGTAATGCGTCGCCAGTCCCGTGATGCGCTGCCCGCGTTGCAGCAGCGCGTCCACCGACCCAAACGACTCCTTCACAATTTCCTGGATGCCCATGAAGCCGCGCCCAATGCGCTTTTCCGAGAGCTGGAAGATCGCCGCCTCGGCGTCGCTTAAGACATCCTCAGCCAGATCCGACTGGTCCGACGCCCGCGCAATCGCCGTGCTGGCCGCGGAAATCAGCCCGCGCAGCATGGCCTTGTCGCGCACAATCTTGACGTAATGCTCAATGCTCGGCCGGTCGGGAACGCCATCCACCAGGCTCGACACGTAGGCCACGTCGCCAATCGGCTGCAGATCCTTGTGCCGGTCGAGTTCCTCGATCAGCGTGATCATGTCAATCGGCCGCGACGATTCCGCCAGATCGACCATGCGCGAATAAATCCGCCGGTGCGAGTCCAGCGAAAAATCCTCGATGCGCAAATGCTCCGCCGCCTGGTTATAAGCAAAGTTATCGAGCAGAATCGCGCCCAGAATCGAGCGTTCAGCCTCCACATTCGCCGGAAGTGTGCTAATGCTGTAATCGGTAGTTGCCATAGTCTCTATTGCACTCTGCCCCATCCGCGGTTTCAGCATAAGCGAATATAAAGCGAAACGCAAAATGAATTGTGCAGAAGCTGTGAAGCCCCGCGCTTATCCTGTGGAAGCCCCGCGAAAACCGGTCCCGAACACAAAGGTCCCGCAACAAAATTCGCGCAGTCGAAAAAAAAATTGGATTGATCCGTGCAGATCCGTGGCGAAAGTGTTGGGGACAAAACAAATGCGGCCGGGCCAGCCACCCGACCGCATCGTTCGTGGATTCCTGCTTCTGCCTTGTCACCGCATGGCGACGGAATGACCGCTTCAGTCCGGTAACGCTTCTGCTCTTTCGAGCGAATCAGCGCCACCGTGGCCAAAGCGAGTTGCCCATTCGTCATCTTGCGATGACAAAGGCGCAACCGCTGCGGCGGCCAGCGGCCCTTGTTTCCTGGTCTCTGTTCGTTGCCTCTGCTCCGAAGAGCGAAAGGCCAAACAACAAAGAGCAAGAGGGGGGAGGCCGCAACGCCCGGGCAACCAGTCGCGCTCGCGCGCGTTTCTGATCAGTCCCCCGGCAATTCACCCTCGAGAATCGCCGGTTGCCGCTGGCTCTGCCGCAATCATCCGGCAAGCACAGGAACTCTCACGTTTCGCTGAACCCACTCTCAGCCACTTGGTTGCGCCCCGCAACCGAAAAAACTTCCCCCCTTGTGCAGAAGCTGTGGACGATGTGTCTTCCCTGTGGAAGTCCGAGGAAAACTAAGAATTATTCGTTGCCATCGGACTCCGTGCGGCAAGCCGGTCAATCACTTACACGCTGTTTGACGGATGCAGGGACGACCCCTCGGCCGTGCTGCAATGAAAAATCTGGGTTGATCGGTGCGAATCCGTAGCAATGAAGTGGGGGCGGGCGAGCAGGTCCGCCCCTACAGAAAGCTTCCTTCCCGCCTAGTTGGCGATAATCCAGGTCGAGATCTTCGTCACCGTGTCCGGTTCAATGCCGAAGTAGCCGTGAGGCGAAAGCGATAAGCAGTTCGTCGAAAGCGCCGGGAACCCCGCGCTATTGACGTTCTGGTTAGCCTTCACCGTAGTGCCGGTCAGCGCCTTCAACACAGCCGGATCGGCAGAGGCCAGCGCGTCGGCGCAGGTGGATGCTTTGTTGTTGAAGATCAACGTGGGCACCGTGATGTTTGCGAGCGGAGCCGAAAGCAACGAATCCGGATCGCCGCTGATGTTGACGGGGGACATAAACACCAGGCCGTCGGGCCCGATGGGCGGCGAGTTAGGAGCTCCCGCGACCCAGGCCCCCGCAGTACCACGACCAGTTCCTACCAGCCAAACCGGCCCGGGAATCAGGGTGTGGGCGTAGTTGATGACCTGGAGCACATCGGCGATGTGGGCCGGATTGCTTTGCTGATCCTGCAGGCCTTTGGGAAGCTGCTGGAAGTCCGTGGCGGCATCGAGTGTGAGAACTAGAAAGCCCTGAGAGGCAAACAGCCATCGGGTGCGGGCCACGAAATGGCCGCTGTTGACGTCGAGCGTCCCATCGCCTCCCGGGAAAGAAGGCGTCGGGGAAAGCGCCGTAAGTTGGACGGTGCCAGAATTGCCAGGGAGCAGGATGAGCGCCGCGGTGGCAGCGGAAACCCCGCCGGGCGGAGGGCTCACGATGAAGCTTTGTGTGACCGGCGCCGTTCCGGTCACCGGAGGACGGGTCACGGTAAGGGTTATTACAGAATCTTCGGTAATCTGTGCGAAGGATACTGCTGCCAGAAGCGAGACGGCGGCGAGCAGCAACAGCGAGCGTACACAGATTGGGCCGCGGCGGACGAACCGCAAACTGCCGTGAGTCATGATGAGCCTCCAACGCGTCGGATTTTGACTTGTTTCTCGACAATCCCTTGTCCTCGCGGACGGGGACTTCTACACACTGTTCAGTCCCGGCCTAGTTGGCGATGATCCAGTTCGAAACCTTGGTCACCACGTCCGGTTCAATGCCGAAGTAGCCGTGAGGCGAAAGAGCCTCGCAGTTCGTCGAAAGCGCCGGGAACCCTGCGTTGTTGACGTTCTGGTTGGCCTTTACTGTCGTGCCGGTCAGCGCCTTCAACACCGCAGGATCGCCAGAGGCCAGCGCACCCGCACACGTGGACATTTTGTTGTTGAAGAGCAGGGTGGGAACGGTGATGTTTGCAAGAGGTGCGGCGAGCAGTGAGTCCGGGTCGCCGGAGGTTACCACACCACCCGAGATGGTGACGGCGGTGTTGATGGGAGAAGTAAAGACGACGCCGTCGGGCCCGACGGGAGGCGGATTCTGACCGGCAACCCAGGCTCCGGCCGTGCCCCGGCTGGTTCCAACCACCCAAACTGGCGTACCGGCAGGCAGGCCCGGGATTGAGCGGCCGTAGCTGATGACCTGGAGCACATCCGTGATGTGCGCCGGATTGCCTTGCTGACCGATCAGGCCGTTGGGAAGCTGCTGGAAGTCACTCGCGGAATCGAGCGTAAGAACCAAGAAGCCCTGGGACGCAAAATCCCATCGGCTGCGAACCAGGAAGTTGCCCTCGTTCACGTCGAGCGTCCCATCGCCTGGCACAGCGGGATTCGGCGTGAGTTGAATGTTGCCGTCGCGGCCGGCCAGCAAGATGAGCACGGCGGTGGCTGCGGCGGTCCCACCCGGCGGAGGGCTCTGGATCAAGCTTTGTGTGACCGGCGCCGTTCCGGTCACCGGAGGGCGGGTCACGGTAAGGGTCATTACGGAATCTTCGGTAGTCTGGGCGAACGACAATGTCGCCAGAAGCGAGACGGCGGCCAGCAGGAAAAGTGAGCGAACGCAGGCTGGACCCAGGCGGGCAAACCGCCCGCGGACGTGCGTCATAATGAGCCTCCTAGTTGTCGCGGTGCTCGCGACGGCTGGGCCAATGTAGCACCGTGGCGGGAAGTGCATGTTACAAGTATGTGAATTGTGGCGGACAAACAGGGGCAAGAGCGTGTGGCCCGCTCAAGTCCGACCCGATTGTGGCTTCCGTGGGGTAGTTATGCGGCTTCCGCTACATGCATGCGCGATCTAAACCGACGCAACTTTGAACCATAAAGCCCAAGCCCCGAGGGGTCACTCGGGGCTTGAAAGTGTAGTACCGACGCTGTCCGTCATTGCACAACCGAAGCCGTGCCTTTCAAATCCGTGTGAATCCGTGGCGCTGAAGTTCTAGTCCCTGACGCCATCCATGAACGCGCGCAGCTTGCGCGATCTCGACGGATGCCGCAGCTTCCGCAGCGCCTTCGCTTCGATCTGGCGGATGCGTTCGCGGGTTACGGCGAAGCTCTGGCCGACTTCTTCCAAAGTGTGCTCGCTGCCGTCTTCCAGGCCGAAGCGCATCTTGATGACTTTTTCTTCGCGCGGGGTCAGCGTGCGCAGGACCTGTCCGGTCTGGTCCTTGAGGTTCACGTTGATGACGGCCTCGGCGGGAGAAACTACGCCGCGGTCTTCGATGAAGTCGCCGAGATGCGAATCTTCCTCTTCGCCGATGGGGGTTTCGAGGGAGATGGGCTCCTGCGCGATCTTGAGGACCTTGCGAACTTTCGCGACGGGAATGTCCATGCGCTTCGCGATTTCTTCCGACGTGGGTTCGCGGCCGAGTTCCTGCACCAGCTGACGCGAGGTGCGGATCAGCTTGTTGATGGTTTCGATCATGTGCACCGGGATGCGGATGGTGCGGGCCTGATCGGCGATGGCGCGGGTGATGGCCTGGCGAATCCACCAGGTGGCGTAGGTGGAAAATTTGTAGCCGCGGCGGTATTCGAATTTGTCGACGGCCTTCATGAGGCCGATGTTGCCTTCCTGAATCAGGTCGAGAAACTGCAGTCCGCGGTTGGTATATTTTTTCGCGATCGAAACCACCAGGCGCAGGTTGGCCTCGATGAGCTCGCGCTTGGCCTGCTCCGCGTCCATGTCGCCCGAAATGATCTCGCGCTGGGTGCGTTTGAGTTCGGCGAACGAGACGCCGGTTTCGAGTTCGAGTTTTTCAACTTCGCCGCGGATGGCGCGGGCTTGCCGCCGATATTCCTTTTTCTGTTCTTCGCTGCGCGTGGCCTCGGCCTTGCGCTCCAGATTCTGGGTCTGGCGGTCGAGCGAACGCATACCGTCGACCGTCTTGTTCAGACGTTCAATCAGGCGCTTGCGCTCAGCGTTGGTGAATCCCAGCTTGCGCACCGCTTTCGAGGTGGCAACGATAGCGCGAGCCAGCTTGCGGCGGGCCCGGCGATGGTCTTTGGGTTTCTTGGTCTTCGAAACTTCGAGATATTTCTCTTCGAGCAGCGCGGCCTTTTTGTACAGCTTGGCCATGTCGTCGATTTTGCCGGTGAACTCGTTCAAGCGGTTCTGAAGAATTTCATCGGTGATCTCTTCTTCGTCGAAGGTAACCACTTCCTTGATCGAGCGCACGCCTTTCTTCAGGTCCTCGCCCATGGCGAGCAATTCGCGGATTACGATGGGCGAACGCGACAGGGCCTTGAGCACGCGAATCTGGCCGCGCTCGATGCGCTTGGCAATTTCAACTTCGCCTTCGCGCGTGAGCAGCGGCACGGTTCCCATCTCGCGCAGGTACATGCGGACGGGATCGTTGGTTTTTTCGAGAGCGCCGGGCGTGAGATCGAGTTCGACGTCCTCGCCTTCTTCAGATTCGTCGAACTTTTTGTCGAGCGTGGCGGAAGGCAGCTTGGGGCCTTCGAGCACGTCGATGCCCTGCGTACCGATGGTGGTCAGCAGATCGTCCAGGTCTTCGGGACTGTGCACGTCGTGCGGGATCAGGTCGTTGACCTGATCGTAGGTGAGATATCCCTTCTCTTTGCCGGTATCGATCAGCTTTTTGATGTCGTCGAACTTATCTTCAAGAGCCAAAAGGTGTGTCCTCGAACTGCTTTAATTCCGCTCCACAGGAGCTTGTGATACTGTTCCTTTAAGGGTGGGAATATGGATGTTGCGGGGCCGCGCAGACCGCACAAACCTATAGATTTTAGCAAACAAGTTGTGGAGCGTCTATTGGCTGCCCGCCGTACCTCCCAGCCCCCGCCACTATCTTCAATTCCCTTCAATAGTTAGATGGCCGCGGGGAGCATTTTGTTTCAAGCGCTCTTCTTCTTTTCCGTATCTCTCAAACCCTCTTCGGCCAAGCTCGGATCGCGCAGGGCGCGGCTGACGCGCTCCAGTTCGGTCAGCAGTTCGCGCAGGCGCACATTGTCGGCGGCGAGGCCGGGCTTCTTGAGTTCCTGCTGTACCTGCTCCTGGCGGCGGCGCAAGTGAATGCGGCGCAGGGCGCGGACCGCGGCTTCCAGCACTTCTGCCGTGAGATCTTCGTCCTCCTTGAGCAGAATCAGGGCCAGCCTGCGGCGATCGGACTCGGTGGCCGGCAGTTCAAGAACATCCTTAGGAACATCACTAAGAACATCGGCAGATTCGCGACCTGCATTTAATAGGGACTCAGCTAACGATTCCGTGGCCAATCCGCGATGTAATCCTTCGCTGTGCAATACGAACCGCGCCTGGCGGGCGGGGTCGAACTCTTCCTCAGCGCCGTCGCGCGCGGAAAGACGTTCGTCACCGGGATGGATTTGCCGCGCCGAGGCCAGCGCGCGGATCAGAACTTTTTCGGCGTCAGTAACCTGCGCCTCGGCAGGAGCTTTGACCGTCGCCGCGGAACGGGTGACCGCAGCGTGACGCAATTCCTGGCGAAGGACTGCGGAATCGATGCCGAGTTTTTGGGCGATTTCCTGGGCCAGTTCGTCGCGCACGATGCGGCCCGGGATGCGTTGCACGTGCGGCAGGAGATACTTCACGGCTTTGTCTTTGCCTTCTGCACTGCGCACGGGAAATTGCGCGCGGGCGCGCTCGATGAGGTAATCGAAATACTTCTGTGAAGTCTTCAGCGCCGCGCCGTAGGCTTCTTTGCCTTTGCGCCGGATGTAGAGATCGGGATCGAATCCTTGCTCGAGGGTGAGCACCTTGATTTGAAATTCCTCTTCCACCAGCAAGCCGAGAGTGCGCTCGGTGGCCTTGGCTCCGGCCGTATCGGGATCGAAGTTCACGACTACGTTCTTGCTGAAGCGGCCCAGCAGCTTGGCTTGCAGCTCGGTGAAGGCGGTGCCGGAACTGGCGATCACGTTGTGAAATCCCGCGGCGTAGACGGAGATGCAATCCATCTGGCCTTCGACCAGGATGGCGTAGTCGAATTTCTTCACCCACTCTTTAGCGATGTCTAGATTGAACAGCACCTTGCCCTTGGAGTAGATCGGAGTCTCGGGAGAGTTCAAATATTTCGGGCCGGATTTTTCGTCGGCGGCGAGAGTGCGGCCGGTGAAGGCGATTACTTTCCCGGCTTCGCTGGAGATGGGGAACATGACGCGGTTGCGGAATTTGGAATACATGGCGGCGACCCGGGCGTCGGACTTCGGACCTCGGACGTCAGGCAAGTCAGAATCCCCGCCCTGTCCGTCCAAAGGGCGGACGGACAAGGACGGGGCACCCTCGCGCGTATCGTCTTGCTTCCAGGAGAACAGGCCACTCTCGCGGAGGACTTCTTCACTGAATTCTTGTTTGAGGCGGTCGCGGAGGAGGAAGCCGGAATCGGGGGCGTAGCCGATGCGGAAGCGCGCGATCGTTTCCTCGTTCAAGCCGCGACCGGCCAGATATTCGCGGGCGCGAGCGCCTTCGGGACGGCGCAGGCATTCCTGAAAAAACGCGACCGCGCGTTCGTGGACGTCGAGCAACTGGCCGCGCAGCCGGGCTTCCTTGGCCTCTCCGGGAGTCGAATAACTCGCCTTGGGCAGCGGGATTCCCAGCTTCTGCGCCACCAGGCGCACGGCTTCCGGGAAGGTGATGTTTTCGATTTTCTGGATGAAGCTGAAAACGTCGCCTTTCTCGTGGCATCCGAAGCAATAGTAGAACTGCTTCGTGGCATGCACGTTGAAAGACGGCGTCTTCTCCCCGTGAAACGGACATAGTCCGGAATAGTTCTGCGCCCCGGCCTTTTTCAGCTTGATGTAATCGCCGATGATGCGAACGATATCCGCCTGCTGCTTGAGGGTGTACGCGAAATCGCCGGGGTTCGCCATGTTTATTTCGAGGCAGGATTCTCCGTTGGAATTGTGCAGGAGAAAGCGGCTGAAAGGAATATAGCGGATTCGGATTGTTGTGGAGAAGCTGTGGATTGCGGCGAGTATCGGTTGAGGGCAGAGGAAAATGAGTAACCAGAGCTTTATGTATCATTCACCAACCTGACGCGAATTGGGCTGCTCGTTCCCCTTTCGCCCCGCCGGGGCTGGTTCATTTCCCGCTGCCTTTCCCAAGGCTTGCGCCGTGGGCTGCATTCTTGCGCCGCTTCGCGGCTTGATCGAAGCACCCCCTCAACTCCGCTCCCGATTCTGCCGATAGCACGAATGAGAGCCGGGTGCCTGGGATATGAAGACAATCAATACAGTCGATCAATATGCCGCCTCGATCGTGGAAAAGCACCGGGTGACTCCGGACACGAGTTCCACGTCGCATATCGCTGCCGACGAAGTGCTTCCGCTGCTGAAGCAGTGGGGAAAACAATATCTGCTGGGGCTCACGCTGTCGGGGGCTTACGCCAAGAATACGGCCATCACGCTGTCGTCGCATGTGGACATTCTGATCGCGCTCAGCCCGGTACCGGGGATGGAAATGAAATCCGTTTTCTGGAGCCTGTTCGAATACCTGAGCGATCACGGGCAGCATCCGCACACGCGGGATGTGTCGATTCGATTGCAGAGCAAGAACTTGAATGTTGATCTGATCCCGGCGCGCCGCGACCGGTCGGGAGCGGGGAATGTGTTGTTCAACAAACGTACCGGCCAGGACGTGCACACCGACATAGCGCGGCATGTGCAGCTAGTGGCCAGTTCCGGACGCCAGGCGGAGATTTGTGCCATGAAGATTTGGCGCGAGCGCACGGCGGTGGACTTCCCTTCGCTCTACCTGGAGTTCTCCGTGCTGCATGCCCTGGGCGGCGAGCGCTTCGGGCAGCTGGCGGACAATGTGCTCGCCATGTTGCGGTATCTTTCTGGACGGTTTGAGCAGGCGGTGGTGAAAGACCCGGCCAACCCGGAGAACGTTCTCTCTGACGACCTGTCGGCGGATCAGAAGAATGCGATCGCCAAGGCGGCGCGCAATGTGTTGTATGACGAGAACTGGAAGAAGATTATTTGGTAGGAAGCGCGGGATTCGGCTTGAGTCCCCTATTCAGATCCTAGGACCTTCGGCGCGGGTCGCGAAACAGACGGGGCTAGGGGTGGGAACTCCGTTGGAAGCCGCTGGTAGCGCGGGGTTGCAAGGGGTCCTTCGCTTTGCTCAGGATGACAGGCTCCGGTCACACGTTCAACTCGACTAGTGTCGCACCGCCACCGCCTTCGTTCTGCGGAGCCTCCGCGACCGAGGCTACGTGAGGATGCTGCTGCAGCAACTGGCGCAGGGCTTTGCGAAGGATGCCCATGCCGCTGCCGTGAACGATCCGGACGCGGGGCAGGCCAGCGAGAAATGCGTGGTCAACGAATTTCTCGACTTTCTGCGAGGCCTCATCGACGGTCTGGCCGATCACGTTGATCTCAGTGGGGACGTTGGCGCCCTCGTGCTCGAGCGAGACGGAAATGCCGCGAGCGCGGGCGGCCTTCACCGGAGTATCGCCGACCGGAGCGGCGCTGGCGAGGACTTCGGCGATGTCGTCGAGCGCGATCTTCATTGTCATCTTCATTGCGCCCATCTCGACTTCGAAATGATTGTTGTCGAGCTTGCGGACGACGCGCGCGCCGCGGCCGGTTGACTTGAGTTTGACGGTGTCGCCCTCGGCAACGTGCTTGATGAGTTGTGGCTGGGCGTTTGGGTCGCCGTGGTCGGCGCCGGTGGAGTGGGCGACGACGGTGGAATCGAATTGCTCGTGAAACTCGCGGCGCAACTTGGCGATGCGGCGCTCAGCGTCTTTGGAAAGTTTTTGCGCGGCGGCACGATCCTGAATGGCATTGACCGCTTCGCGGGCGTGGTATTCGAAATCGCGCAGAAGGGTGTCGAGCTTCTTTTCCATCTCGCGAATTTTGGTCTGCTGTTCTTTTTTCCCTTCGGCTGCTAGACGCTTTTTTTCGTCTTCCAGTTCTTTTTGGACGGTCTGCAGGCGCAGGCGTTCGCGTTCGGCTTCGCGCAGGTCAGCGTGCAGCTTGTCGAGGAATTGGCCGACGTCGCGAGCCTGGGTGCCGAGATGCGAGCGAGCACTCGCGATGATGGCAGGATTCAGGCCCAGCCGCTGCGCGATGTTGATGCCCGCCGACGCGCCAGGGACGCCCACTTTCAACTCGTAGGTGGGCTGCAGAGTGGCTTCGTCGAAGCCCACCGACGCGTTTACCACGCCGGGAGTGTTGGCGGCGTAGACCTTGAGCGAGGTGTGGTGAGTGGAAATGATGGTCATGCAGCCGATCGTGCCGAAGTGGCTGGCGATGGCGACGGCCAGAGCGGCGCCTTCTTCGGGATCGGTGGCGGAGCCGAGTTCGTCGAGCAGGACGAGGGAGTCGGCGGTCGCGGTGCGCGAGATGAAATCAATGTTGGTGACGTGGGCGGAGAAAGTGGAAAGATTTTGCTCGATCGACTGGTAGTCGCCAATGTCGGCGAGGACGGCGTCGAACACGGGGATGATCGCTCTATCGGCGGGAACAGGAAGGCCGGATTGGGCCATGAGCGCGAGCAGGCCGACGGTTTTGAGGGTGACGGTCTTGCCGCCGGTGTTGGGGCCGGTGATGATGAGCTGGCGAGAATCCCCACGCTCTTTCGCAAAATGCGCGGATGAAGGGTGGGGCACCCGGGCTTCGAGTTCGACTGTGACGGGGACTACGGGGATGCTTTTCAGTTTGAGGTTGCGCTCGAGCAGGGGATGGCGAGCGTTGTGCAGGAGCAGGCTCGCTGCGCTCGCTGGACGGGCGAGTCGCCCGTCCCCACACAGGTTGTCCCCAGACGAGTCGGGGTGGTCACTGCTTAGCTGCACTGCGACGCAGTTGTAGTCTTCGGCGAATCGGGCTTTGGCGAATTGCAGTTCGAGTTCGGCGAGGGCATCGACTGCGGCCAGGATTTCCGCGGCTTTGGTTCCGATGCGTTGCGTCATCTCGAGCAGGATGCGGTGAATCTCAGACAGTTCCTCTTCGAGCAGGCGCACCAGTTCGTTATTTTGTTCGATGGTCTCCAAGGGCTCGACGAAAACCGTTTGGCCGCTCGAACTGGCGCCGTGGACCACGCCCTGCACGCGGCGCTTCTGTTCGACTTTGACGGGGATAACGAAGCGCTCGCCGCGGATGGTGACGAGCTCGTCCTGCACTGTGCCACCCTCGGCGAGGCGGCGCAAGTAGCCTTGCAGGGATTCCTGAATCGAGCGGCGCTGCCTTTCGATTTCGCGGCGAATGCGGGAGAGTTCCGGCGAGGCTTTGTCGTCGAGGGTTCCATCGGGCTGGATCTTGTTGCGAAACAGGCGCAGAAACTCGGTGAAGTCGACGACCTGGCCGGAAAGCGAGCGCACCGCCTGCCAGTCGGACTTCATGCTCGCCGGGGGATGGAGCACAATCTCGCGCCACTCGGCAGCGCGATCGACCACCAGGATTACGTCGCGAATCTCGACGGTTTCCAGAGCGGCGCCGGCGATGCGCGATTTCTGGACGAGCTCGGAGATGTCGAGCAGCGCGGAAAAGTCGAAGCGGCCGCCGACGCGGCGGAACTCGCGAATTTCGGCGGCGAGTTGCTGCTGAGTCTCAATCCATCCGCGGTCGGTAGACGGATCAAGCGCGGCGACCCGCGCCTGGCCAAGCGGCGAAGAGGCGTAGCCGCGCAGAAGTTCGCGCAGAGAGTCGAACTCCAGCACGCGCGCGGAATTGTGGATGAGCTCACCGGGCATCGCAATTTTATGTTACAGGAGAACGCCGCGTCGGAGGGCGGGCGAAGGGGGATGCGGAGTCTCAGCGGGTCACAGTTGCCCGGCGTGCGCGGCTTTAGCCTGGGGAAGCAGCTTCCTGAGCAGACTGATGTCTCCCGGCGGAAGCTCGTACTCATGCCTGGTGGAGGCGTTGAACACGACCGCATCAACGTCGTCAAACAAGCGCACAGCAATTCGCCCGCTAACTCCCAGAACTTCAAGCGGCATGATGCGCTTGACCTGCCGAACGTAGTCCTGCGCGAACTCCTGCACGAAGGCTTGCTGGGTGAAGAGCAGAAGAACGCGGCGTTGTCCACGCAGCACGCGAAGCGGAGTGAACTGCTCCCGCTCCGAAAGATCCTTTGCACCCGCTCGGATGTGTGCTAGCAACTCCTCTTGCGACAGGTTCGGATCGAGTCCGTTCTCGCAACCCGGCGGCAACTGCAGGAACAGCACTGTCGAACGCGCGAACACCTCCGCAAACTTCTCGCGGTCGGACCCGTGCATGGCGCGGATCAAGGCATCCGTTCCAGTCAGCTTGTCTTGAAGGCGTTCAAACACTGTCTGCTCCCGATTCCGTTACGTCTACGTTTTCAATCACCGCTGGCGCCGGCCACGTGGACGGCAGATTCAGTCGCGGCCGGGATGCGGATGATGAAGAGCGCTCCGCCTTGGGGCTTGTTCTGGCAAGTGATCTGGCCATTGTGATCGCGGATGACGCCATACACGGCGCTCAGGCCGAGTCCCGTGCCTTTGCCGACCGGCTTGGTGGTGTAAAAGGGATCGAACACGCGCTCCGGCTCGCGAATCCCAGGTCCGGAATCAGAAAACTGCAGCATCGCGTCCGGGCCCAGGCGATGGGCCGTGATTTCGAGCGAGCCTCCACCGGCGTCGGCCAGGGCATCCATCGCGTTTTCGATGATCTCGATGAAGGCCTGGAAGAGTTGGTTGGCGTTGCCGCGAATCTGGGGAAAGTCGGGGGCAATGGCGAGCTGGATGCGGATATTTCCCCCGGGACGACGCAATTCGAGCATCTGGATGGCGCGCTGCAGCAGCACGTTAAGGTCGACCAGAGTTTGTTCTCCCGGAGATTGCTGGGCAAAGCGCAACAGGTCGGCAACCAGATCGCGAGTCCGGCGTGCCTGATTGACGATTTTGCGCACCAGCGCGTTCTGTTCGTCGGTCAGCCGCTCCTTCGCCCACAGCTGCTCGGAATAACTCATGACCGCGGTCAAGGGTAGGTCAATCTCGTGAGCGGCTCCGGCGACCAGATTGCCCAGGGAAGCCAGCTTCTCCTTTTGCACGAGTTGGGTCTGCAAACGTTTCTGGCTTTCGTAGCCCCGGCGCGACTCCTGCAGCAGGGCCATCAGCGCCCGGTCCTGGAAATATTGCCGCAGGAACACGAATGTTCCCAAAACCAGCATGGCAGCTAGTACGGTGAAGACGCGAAACGCACGCGTGGGGCCGGTGGACTTGTCGACCAGCACCGTCCACACGCCCAACACGGGCAGCGACAGGATGGCCAGCATAGCGAGCTGCGGAATCAGCCTCCGCAAACGGCGATTCAGATTGAACTCGTGGCTTTGCAGGTCCCAGTGCCGCGCCGAAAGAACGGCTGCCGCCATCCAGGCCACGGTTCCGATGAGAGCCACGTCGTAGGGGCTTCCCGAGTAGTAGGTGTTGTCGGCGGCTGCGCTGTCCAGGAATTGTGAAGTGATGCCGTAGATCAAAGCGGCGCCGAGAAGATGCAGGTAGAGCCGCCGCCATCCGTCTGAGCTGGTCCACGCTGCCAGGCCCAACACTGCCAGTAGCATTCCGTTTTCCAGTCCGTAGAGACGGTCGTAGTAGCGGGTGTAAATGTGCGCATTCGGCACAACATATTCGTGGGGAAAGACAATGAAGGAGTAAAGAAAAACCCACCAGCCCAGCAGCATCAGAAAATTCAGCGCGCTGAGGTGAATTTTCCCTTCCTTTTTCATCAGGTCAGGACGCCACGCCACGGCCGCAATCATGGGCAGGGCATGAAAGAACAGGATGATGTCGAACAAGAATGGCTCAGGGATTGGGCTCCGCAGCACGACTTCGAAATAGGACCATGCCCCCTGATTGCTAGCCCACAGCGAGAATCCCAGGGACATCAAGAGCCAGAAGCTGCGCTCCTGAGCTGGACGAGTGAGGGCGTTATAGAGCGCGATGCCGACACAGGCCAGCATCAGCACCAGAGGAGCCAGATCGGCAAATGCGGTGAGGCCATAGCCCCGGTGCCAAGCCAGACACACGGCGGCAAAGGCCAGAGTGACTCCGGCCGCTGCCACAAACCAGCGGTGTCGTTGGAACAAACCCATCCGCCCTCATTCTATGGGACTCAATCCGGGAATCCGAGAAGCGTTTGGAACTGCGCAGGTTACTTCGGTTACACCTCGGTAAGGTTTCGTGGTTTCCGACGAAGAGCTTTGACCACGAAGGGCACGAAGGTTCACGAGGGAGGACTGCCTCGGGAATTGAAGAATGTTTTAGAATCAAAGGCAGGAAGGCGGATTCATCTTCACCCTTCCTTCTGGTGACCTGCCATGGCATTCCCTGTGACTCGCCTTCGCCGCCTGCGCCGCACCGCGGAGCTGCGCAACCTGGTGTGTGAGACTCGCCTCACGCCCGACGCCTTCGTCTATCCCATGTTCGTGTGTCCCGGAGAAGGCGTGCGGAAAGCCGTTGGCTCAATGCCGGGCGTATTCAACCTATCAGTGGACGAAGCGGCGAAAGAGGCTCGTGAGGTTCATTCGCTGGGCGTGCCGTCGGTGATCCTGTTTGGGCTACCGGACAAAAAGGACGAAGTGGCCACTGGAGCCTGGGCCGACGATGGGATCGTGCAGCAGGCCGCGCGCGCGATGAAACGCGAAGTTCCCGGCCTCATTCTGATGGGCGACGTCTGCCTGTGTGAATACATGTCGCATGGACACTGCGGGATCGTGAAGGCTGCAGCGCAATCGCTGGGAGCAGCCGTTGCCGTGCCTCCATCCGCGGCCGCGACCACCGATTACGAAATCGTGAACGACGCCTCACTCGAGTTGTTGGGGAGGACATCGGTTTCGCTGGCCAAGGCCGGGATCGACATCATCGCGCCCTCTGACATGATGGATGGGCGCGTGGGCGCGATCCGCCGCGCGCTCGACGAAGCGGGCTTGAACCAAACGCCAATTCTCTCGTACGCCGCGAAGTTTGCGTCAGGATACTACGGGCCATTTCGCGAGGCCGCCGACTCGGCGCCGCAATTCGGCGACCGGCGGTCGTATCAAATGGATGGAGCTAACCTGCGCGAGGCCATGCGCGAAATCGAAGCCGACATCGAGGAAGGCGCCGACATGATTATGGTCAAGCCGGCCATGCCGTATCTCGACGTAATCGCCGCCGCGCGCGACCGCTTTGACTTGCCGCTGGCCGCCTATCAGGTCTCCGGCGAATACGCCATGATCGAAGCCGCCGCCAGAAATGGCTGGATCGAACGCGACCGCGTGATGATGGAGTCGCTGCTGAGCATCCGGCGCGCGGGGGCCAGCATTATTCTGACTTACTACGCGAAGGACGCCGCAAAGTTGCTGGGGTGAGGTGGCTCAGGGGCTGAAGCCCCGCGAGAATGGAGCTCCTGACGCCGGGCTGAAGCCCGGCTCTTCCACGATATAGAACCTTGCTATCGCAGAGCTGAAAGCGCTGCGCCACCCAAGCCGCTTCAGGTTCCGGAACTCTGGCTGCTGGCGAACGTTGACTTCTACCTGTTTGCGGTCTTCGTCGGAGACTTTGAACATTTGGCGCGGCTTCAGGCTCATGAAGCTGGCGACGAACACGTCGGGGATTTGGCCGATGCGGGTGTTGTAGGTGTTGACGTCGTCATTGAAGAACTCTCGGCGGTCGGCGATGCGCTCTTCCAGTTCGCTGATGCGGTTTTGGAGCTTGAGGAAATTCTCGTTGGCCTTGAGCTGAGGATAATTCTCGGCCACGGCAAACAGTCCGCGCAGAGCATCCGACATTTTCAGGTCGGCCATCGCCTTCTGGCCGATGCTGGCCGCGTTCATCGATGCAGCGCGGGCCTGGGTTACGGCGAGCAGCGTCTGCTGCTCGTGCTGCATGTATCCTTTGACGGTCTCGACCAGGTTGGGAATCTCGTCGTGACGCTGCTTGAGGAGCACGTCAATGTTGGCCAAGGCGCGGTCGTTTTCATTGCGCAGGCGCACCAAGCCGTTGTACAGGATCACGGAGTAGGTGAGCACTCCCGCGACGAACAGGAAGAGCGCCAACCCGGTAATGATGCCACTGTCCATTGCGCTTCGGCCTACAGTTTAAAGTGCCAGTAGAGTAGGAAGCGAGGCAAGTGCCAAGGGGGTTGCGTCGGATGGGGAGGCCCCAGCCGTTCGTGGGTTGACGCGGCCCTGAAGGGCCGCTCTTCCACGGGCCGTTTGGGTCGCTGCTGCTCTTTCACCATCGCTTTGGGTCGCGCGGGGCTTCGCCCCTTTGACCGCCAGTCAGGGCAGGCCCACGCCGGGACGGACGAGGCGTCCGTCCCCACACTAGCATCGTAGCCCCTACATGAGCATGCTTAGTCCTGGCTGGGCTTCTTCGGAGTCAGGTCGCAGGTCTTGTGGACCTCGTCGAGGTTCAAGCCGGCGGGAGAGAACTCGGCGATGGCGTAACCGGTTCGCGTTTTTACTTCCACATTGAAGATCTGGGCTCCGATGGCGCCGCGAACCGTGCCCTTATCCATGGAAAGGAAGTGGCCGCGAATCCAATTCCAGCCCTTGTGGTTGTGAACGTTATCGACGCGCACCACGACTTCCATCTTAGGCTGGCCCCAGAAGCCGGGATAGTCGGGGCGGCCGAGCCTGGCTCCGGGATTGAAGTCGGCATACTCGTACTTGCCATTGGTACAGATGAGTTCGACCCGGGGCTTGTAGTCGGGGTCTTCCTTCAAATAGTTGTTCGAGAGCAGTTCGAAGCGGACCTTCTTGGCGCCGGTCATCTTGTCTTCCGATTGGAACTCCATCCATTTGCCGCCGGCGCTGACGCCGTCTTTTTCATCCTGGTAGGGGCTCATGGCGCCTTGCTGGGCAAAGGCGGATGCCGCACAAAGCAGCGTTACGCACGCCAACGCGGCCAAGGCGGTGCGATTCGTTTTATGAGAAGCATGCAATCCGTTCACTGTATCCTCCAGACAAATACCCTTACGTATATTGAACCCGAAAGAGCGCCGAAAGTTGCATGAAAAGAAAGACGGCACCCGCGACTAATGAATATCGATCTTCAGGTCGAGATAGACCTGGGAGCGATCGTCGAACTGGCTGACCGATTTGGTTTCGCTCTTGTGGCCCTTGTACTGGGCGTAGACCTCGTAATCGACGGCCGTGGAGAGCGCGGGGAAACGGTAGGTGCCGTCTGGGCCGACGATGTAGGTCTTCACCGCGCGCGTGCGGGTGTTGGTCACGTAGACGACGGAGTCGGGAAGCGGGTTATCCTGGGGATCGAGCACTTTGCCGAACAGCAGGCGGCCGACGGTTTTGTCTTTTTTGTCAAATCCGGCGCCCAGCGCGCTACTCGACACTCCTGCCAGCGCGACCACCAGCGCGCAAGCCATAGCCAGCACCGTGATCACAGATTGTTTGCGAGTCATGCTGGTGCTATTGTCTCACGGCTTTGCGGCAGCAGCCCCGGGGGCACCAGCCTCGTCTACAGTTAGGTGCAATCCGGTGTCTTCGCGTTCGTCGTTGTAAATGTGGACGGTGACATCCTTGACCAGCCGCAGCGGCCTGCCATCCGTGGTCTTGAGGCCCTTGAGGTCGGCGGTGAGGATGTAGTCGGTTTCGCCCGTGGGAACCCGCTGGGCGAACTCGCCCATGTGATCGGAATAGACTTCCCAGCGGATCTTGTTGGCTTTATCCTGGGCGCGGCGGATTCTTACCTTGACGCCGTAGACCGGATGGTCGTCGGGCCCCCAAACCGTGCCGGCAATCACGGCGTAGTTGTTCTTGCCCTTGGGCGCAGGGGCAGCGAGGAGCGCGTTTGGCGAACTGAACGTCGCACTGAACGTCGCACTGAACATCGGCTGGAGAATTACGACTAGGAGGAAACCGGCGGCAGTCACCCTTGTCAGCACTTGGGCCCGAAGTTTAGGAGTAATCACCGTCTTCGCTCTCTTCTACCTCTTCCTCGTCCTCTTCGACATAGCCCGCTTCGACGGCTTTCAACTCGAGCGGACTGGTGGTGATGACTTCAAAGTCGGTGCCGCACTCGGGGCACGAAATCATTTCGCCTTCGTCGACCCCATCCTCGTCGACATCCAGATTGGTTTCGCATTCGGGACACAGAACCATAGAGCCTCCCCAGCCGATTGGATCCTCCTGATAATATTTAGATTCTTCCCGGCTCTCAGGTCAAGGGGCACCGACGAGGATTGAGAGAATTTCTGGGGAACCGCAAATCGCTGGCCGCAGTGGGATTCTTCTGGACGGGGGCCGTAAAGCCATGCTCCATTTCCGCCGGGTAACGCGCGTCGCTGCTGGCGTAGTTGCGCTGCTGGCGGCGACCGGCTATGTGCAGTTGTTTGGCGCTTTGCGGCCGCGCTGCGCGCTGGCCAGACCCTTCGGCTTCGCTCAGGGCAGGCTCACGAATGCGTCCGGCCCCACACGTTCCGTCTCGGCGGCCGATTCGAACAACGTCGATCCGCAGATTGCGGCGGCGCTGCAGCAGATTTCCGCGCAGCGGATTCGGGCCAACATCGAGAAGCTGGTCAGCTTTGGAACGCGTTCGACTCTGTCGACGCAGGACGAGGCCTCGATTGCGGCAGGACGCGGGATCGGCGCGGCGCGGGAATGGATCAAGACGGAGTTCGAGCACTATTCGAAAGATTGCGGCGGATGTCTCGAGGTGAAGACCGACAGCTTTACCGAACAGCCCATGGAACGCGTTCCCAGGGCGACGGAAATCACCAATGTTTATGGGGTGCTGAAGGGTACGGACGCGGCGAACGCGCAACGGATTGTGCTGGTGACCGGGCACTACGATTCGCGCAACAGCGACATTCTTGATGTGAACGGCGACGCGCCCGGGGCCAACGACGATGGCAGCGGAACCGCCGTCAGCCTGGAATGCGCGCGGGTACTCAGCAAGATGAAGTTTCCGGCGACGATTATTTTTCTGACGGTTGCGGGGGAAGAGCAGGGACTGAACGGCAGCCGTCATTTCGCCCAGATGTTCAAAGAAAAGTTGGTGAAGGAGCAAGGTTGGGATCTGGAAGCGGTTCTCAACAACGACATTGTTGGCGGCGACAAAAGCGCGGAACAGGATAATTCCGTGGTGCGAGTCTTCTCCGAGGGCTTGCCGGCGGCGGCCAGCGACGAGGACCTGCGGCGCATTCGCAGTCTGAGCGGGGAAAGTGATTCCGTTTCGCGGCAACTGGCGCGGTATATCGCGGAGGTTGGCCGCACCTACGATGCGGGAGTGAAGCCGGTGCTGGTTTTTCGCCTCGATCGCTACCTGCGGGGCGGCGACCATTATTCCTTCAACCAGCAGGGATTCGCGGCGGTGCGCTTCACGGAATTTCGCGAGGACTTTCATCACCAGCACCAGAACGTGCGCGTGGAAAACGGCATCGAATATGGCGACGCAACGAAATTTGTGGACTACGAATATGTGGCGCACGTGGCGCGGCTGAATGCGGCAACGCTGGCGTCGTTGGCGGCGGCGCCCGCGCCCCCGGCGAATGTGCACGTTTTGACGAAGGAACTGCAGAACGACTCGACGCTGACTTGGGAGGCTTCTCCGGGCGGGCGGGCGGCGGAATATGAAGTGTTATGGCGGTCGAGCACGAGCGCCGAGTGGGAGCATGCGCAGAATGTGGGGAATGCGACTCGGGCCACGCTGAAGCTTTCGAAGGATAATGTGATTTTCGCGGTGCGCGCGATCGATGCCGCGGGGCATCGCAGCCCGGCGGTCGTGCCGGTTCCCGAGCGTTGAGGGATTGCAAAATCCCCACCCTTCGACAAGCTCAGGGCAGGCTTTCCTGCGCCAAGAACGCGCGAGAAATGGGGCACCCGGCACCCGGGTTCGAGTTGAACCCAGGTGCGAGTAGAATTACACGAGAGGTAATTCAGTGCGGCGAACTGGCGAACCGATGACGTTGAGCCTGCCTCCGTTCACCAAGGCGGTGAGCTGGCTGATTGGGATCAACACCGGCGTATTCCTGCTCGGGGCGCTGTTCTCGGTGCTTCACTTCACGGTCGTCGCCGATATCCAGCACTACATCCAGTACTGCGAGCTGGTTCCTACTGAGGTTGTCCAGCGCGGATTCCTCTGGCAGTTGGTCACCTACAGCTTTTTACATGCGAATCTCGGCCACTGGTTTTGGAACATGCTGGGCCTGTGGATGTTCGGATCGGCGGTGGAGAACGCATGGGGCACGCGGAGATTCCTCGAGTTATATTTCATCGGTGTGATTGGCGCCGCCATCACGACCGTCGCATTTTCTTTCGCGCACATCCTGGGGGATCCGAACACACCGACCGTGGGCGCGTCTGGCGGAATCTATGCCGTCCTGATCGCGTTCGGCATTTTATTTGCCGAAAGCGAAATCCTGATGATTCCGTTCCCCATTGCCATCAAGGCGAAATATTTTGTCGGGATTCTGATCGTCGTCACTCTCGCGTTCGCCATGATGGGCGGGGGCGGCGTGGCTTACGTGGCCCATCTGGGCGGGTTGCTCTTTGGCTGGCTGTACGTGCGGCGCGGGCCCAAGCCTGCGCTGGTGAATGTTGGGCTCACGGAACGCTATTACGGGATGCGCAATTCGTACTACCGCTGGAAGCGGCGGCGCGCGGCCAAGAAGTTTGAAGTCTATATGTCGAAGCACGACCGCCAGGTCCACTTCGACGAGCATGGGAACTATATTCCTCCGGACGACGACCCGCGCAAGGGCAACGGCGGCGGCAAGTCGGGCTGGGTGAACTGAAATTTCGTTTTGTCATCCTGAGCGAGAGGTTGTCTCGCGAAGGACCTATGCATCTGATTGGTACGCTAAAGTGCATAGGTCCTTCGCGCAAAGAGCGCGGTCAGGATGACAATTCAAGGAAGTTTGTGAATTCAGAAAATGCCAGCCTCGGCAACTCGTCTTTCTTCGCTTTTCCTTTGAATCCCAGGTCATGACCGGCGCCTTCGATCGTGAGCAGCTTCGTTTTCGCGGGAATCATTTTCATGGCTTGCTCTAGTTCGGCAACGGAACCGAAGGGATCGCGGGTGCCGTGGACGAATAGCGTCGGGGTGCGCAGGTCAGGCAGATGCTGGGTGCGCTGCTGTTCGGGCTTGCGCGGAGGATGCAGCGGGTAGGAGAGCAGGAGCAGGGCGGCAACTGGTTCTGCGGCGTTTTCGGAAAGCTCGGCGCAGAGCATGCTGGACTGGCGTCCGCCGTAGGAGTGGCCGCCGAGGAAGAGGCGACCGGGAATTATTTTTCGCATCGCGGTGAGGGCGTTCTTCAGGCCGGCGCGGTCGCGGGCGGCGTCGCCGGGGCCGGGCGGGCCGAAGGATCGCGTCTGACGATAGGGAAGGTCGCAGCGCAGGACGGTGAATCCGGCGGCGGAGAAGGTTTCGGCGAGGGCGATGAGTAGCGGGGATTGCGCGTTCGAGCCCGCTCCGTGAGTCAAGACGAGGCCGTCGTGGTTAGACGCATCGGGAAGGTGGAGGTAGCCGCGGACTTTTGGATCGGCAGCGTTGTCGGCGAATTCGCGGATGGAGGCGGACATAATCCAGGGGATAGTTTAAATCCCCACCCTTCGACTTCGCTCAGGGCAGGCTTTCTCGCGAAAGACGCGAGAAAAAAGGCACCCGGCACCCCGGCGAGGGGTGGGGCGATACTGGGCAAGATATGTGCGTGCTATCGTTCTAGCCTGTGGCCTTGAAGGAGGACGCGGATGTTCGCTCGAAGACAGGTCGTGATGGCTGCCTTTCTTGCTCTAACTGCGTTTGCCGCGATCGCCTCACCAGACGGATCAGCTTTCTCTTACGGAACCATGCAAAGCTCCTGCGCGCCATGGGACGGACCTGCCATCGCGATCACGCTGACCACGGAACCTGCGCAGTGCAAACGAATCGCCGGACCTTACCTCTCTCTCGCGATCTGGCGAGACCTGCCCATCCATGAGGGCCAGGTCGTAAAGTTCGGTCCGGGCTCGGACGCCGGCTGGGCCGCCCTCTGCGTCAAGGAAGGCGACTGCAAGCCCGCGCAATCCGGCACGATTATTTTCGACAGTTATCAGGAGCGCTCCGGCGCGGCAGGACGCTACGAACTGCAATTCAAAGACGGCGAAACCCTGAAAGGAAATTTCACCGTGAAGTGGTGCGAAGAGCGCGTGATCTGCGGGTGAGCCAGGGATGATCCTGGGATGAGCCAGGGATGAGCCGCGCGGGTTATTTCGTTCCGTCCAGCGGGACTTCCGTGAGCGTTTCGTACACTTTCACAATCTGGATTTCGTTGCCCAGGCGGGCCCAGCGGCGCTGCAATTCGGGATCTTTGAGCGCGGATTGGCGCGCTTGTTCGGACTTCCAATAACGCAGCAGGACGTAGTGCGCTTCGCGGTCCCGGTAGAGCAGGTCGCGGCCGTTCCCTGTCTCACGACGATGGAACTGATTTCGCGAAGCGTGGCCAGCGACGCGGCTTCCATGCCAGGGACGGGTTCCCAGACGGCCACCGAAAGTATCTCTTGCGGCATATTTGTTCTTTCTCTCAGCAGTCGGCTGAAAACCGCGGCTCCGCTAGCCTCAGGGGCTGAAGCCCGCACAAATAGAAAGTCTATCGCAGCGC
Organism: uncultured Acidobacteriota bacterium; assembly: GCA_963800405.1. Classification (GTDB taxonomy): domain Bacteria; phylum Acidobacteriota; class Terriglobia; order Terriglobales; family Acidobacteriaceae; genus Sulfotelmatobacter. Next base: position 113,624 of record CAWDBW010000019.1, on the reverse strand, counting down.
TGGAAGCGCTGCCCAAAACCTGATCCACACCAGGTCTGCTGCGCTCAAAAGATGCGCTGCTAAACTCGATTTCCAGTAAACTCTTGAAGCGGCGATTATAGCTTGCGGCGCGGTGCGCGGGATTTCTTCACGCGCGATTTCGTGTCGTGCGACTTTCCGAGCCGCGGCGCGTTCGCGGGCGGCTTCCGGTGGCTGATGCGGTCGGCTTCTTCGCTGGTGACCACGTGCAGGCGCATCAGGTTGGTGGAACCGGAGGCCTGGCGGGTGCCGGCGACCACGCCCAGGACGTCTCCTGGAGGCTTCAGCAGGCCGCGGCAGACCAGGTCCTGCTCGGCCATCGTGACCATCTGCTCGGCGGAATGAGCCTGCCGGCAGCGCACGGGATGGACTCCCCAGAAAAGATTCATGCGCTGCACCACGGGTAGGCTGTGCGTGTAGGCGTAGATGGCAACCTTCGGGCGGTATTTCGAAATCATGCGGGCGGTGTTGCCGGTCTCGGTGAAGACGGCGATGGCGCCCATGGGCAAATCTTCGGCGGCATGTGCGATCGATTCGCAGATGGTTTCGGCGACGGAGAGGCCGCGGTGCTCGCGACGGCGGCGGTACTGGACGAAGTCGCCCATGTTGCATTCAGCTTCGACCACGATGCGCGCCATGATCGAAACCGATTCGCGCGGGTACTGCCCGCTGGCAGTTTCGGCGGAGAGCATGACAGCGTCGCTGCCGTCGAAAATGGCATTGGCAACGTCGCTGGCCTCGGCGCGCGTGGGGCGCGGGTTTTCGATCATCGATTCGAGCATCTGGGTCGCGGTGATGACGGGCTTGCGCCAGGCCGAGGCGCGGCGAATCACATGCTTCTGAATGACCGGAACCTTTTCCGGCGCCATTTCGACGCCGAGATCGCCGCGGGCCACCATCACACCGTCAGCGACTTCGAGAATTTCTTCCAGGTGATCGATGGCTTGCGGCTTTTCGAGCTTGGCAATTAACGGGACATCGCTGCCGTGCGTAGCAATAATCTGTTTGACCATGCTCACGTCGGCGGCGGTGCGGACGAAGGACAGCGCGATCGAGTCGACGCCGTGGCTGAGCCCGAATTCCAGGTCTTTGCGGTCCTTTTCAGTAAGCGCTGGAATCGACAACGCGATGCCGGGAAGATTGATTCCCTTGTGCTCGCCCAGCACGCCGCCGTTGACCACGTCGCAGAGCACATCTTTGCCGCGGATGGAACGCACTCTCATTTCGATCAGACCATCACTAAGCAGAATGCGGGCGCCGGGAGTGAGTTCGCGGCCAAGGTCGGGAAAGGTGGTGCAGATGCGAATGGCCGTGCCGGTTTCGTTTTCAGGCGTGATGGTCACGACGGAGCCGGTTTTCAGCAGTACGGGCTCGTGGCCTTCGAGCGGGCCAGTGCGGATCTTCGGCCCTTGCAGGTCCTGAAGAATGCAGACGGTGCGTCCTTCGCGCTCGGCGGCGCGGCGCAGGCGATGGATATTGCGGGCGTGATCTTCGTGCGTGCCGTGAGAAAAGTTAAGCCGGGCGATGTCCATGCCGAGGCGCAGCAGCTCGCGCATGGCAGCCTCGGTGTTGCACGCCGGACCGATGGTGCAGATGATTTTCGCGCGGCGTGAGGGGGGAACTCCTGTGACGGCGGGTGATTGCATCTGTGTCAATTCATCTCCGGGCTTAACAGGAATGTTGGTAGGTTACAACATCTGGCTCAAGTCAAGTCTTAGCAAACAAGGCTCGCCCCCAGGGACTAAAGCCCCATTCTATCCCGCTGGCTCAACGCGGCGCTAAAGCGCCGCTCTTCCACGGTGATCGACTCGTCTGGGTAACCTATTTCGGGATGGTCTCGACCGACGCGATTTCCGCCGCCATAACTGTGTATACCGCGTTTGTTGACCCTGTATATTTAGCGAGCCTGTTGGTCTCCAGTACATCGACGACAACGTCTTCGTATTCGAGATCGACAAAGTCGATCTTGGCCTTCAACACTTCACTATCAGTCAGGCGAAGAATAACCACGCGGTCTTGATATTCACGGAGTTGGTCGATTGTCACATCTAGGCCTCAACCTTTACGGTTTGTGGTCGGGGATCGCCGTGAGCTCTTTGCCCAGCATGGCTCGCGGGAACAGCAGGGCATTGAATTCCGCGCCCACCAGCACGACCAGGGAAATCAGGTACATCCATACCAGCAAGGCCATGACGGCGCCCAGTGAGCCGTAAACCGTGGCGAAGTTGCCGAAATGCTCCAGGTAGGCGCGAAAGCCAACCGTGGTCGAAAACCATAAAACGGTGGCGAGGATGGCGCCTGGAATCACGCTGTGCCAGGGCTGGGTGCGCGGCACCGCATGATGGTAAATGAGCGCAATGACTGCGATGCTGGTGAAGGTGGCGATGAGCCAGCGCATCAGCCCCCAGAGCAGGAAAACGTAGACGCTGAAGTCGGGATCGATGTAGGGCAGAAGGCGCGCTTCGAACTTGCTGCCCACGGCGACCAGCAGCGTGGAGAACGTCATGGGAATCAGCGCGAATACAACCAGCAGAAATGCGATGAGGCGCTCTTGCACCAGGCCCCAGGTTTTCGGGAGTTCGTAGCAACGGCGGAAACCGTCCATCCACGAAATCATGACGCCGGACGCCGTCCACAGGGTGACCACCGAAGTCGTGGTTAGAAGGCCGACGGGATGCTGCGCGGCTCCCTTCATATAGCTCAGCACCGTGTTACCGCCCGCCGGCAGGATGCTGCCCAGGGCATAAGAAATTTCCCGCAGGTAGGGCGCGCCCTTGCGCCAGTTCGCCAGGAACGATCCGATGATGAGCAAGAGGGGGAAGAAAGTGAAAATCATGGAATAGGCCGAGGCCTTGGCGGTGGCGAAGGCGTCGTGGACAAAGGCGCGCCAGAGCGCGAGCCATAAGAGGCGTAAGAGGCGGAGCATGCGCTGCTCTAGCTTAGGGCCGGGAGGCGCCGGAAGCAAAGAGGGAAGTGGGCCGGGTTCCTCAATGCGCAATCGCTGGGGAGTAGCGTGCATTCGTAGTTCGAGCGATTCCAGAAGCAGGTTCGGGGGCGAAATGATTCGCCCCCGAAGCCAGCTTCAGATTCGACTACTCGGCCGCGGGGAGTTCCGCGGGCAGATCGTCGGTTTCGCCCTCGTGACGCATCATTTCGAGAGCGCGCTCGGCCTCTTCGTAGGCTGCCGAGACTTCCGCCTGTACCTTCGCAGCGGCCTCTTCCATTTCCGGCGAGAGGCGCACGTTGCGGTAGTACTCCATGCCGGTACCGGCAGGGATGAGGCGTCCGACGATGACGTTTTCTTTCAAGCCGCGCAGGTGATCGACCTTGCCGTTGATGCTGGCTTCGGTGAGCACGCGCGTGGTCTCCTGGAACGACGCCGCCGAGATGAACGAATCGGTGGAGAGCGAAGCCTTCGTAATTCCGAGGAGCAGCGGACGGCCGGTAGCCGGCTTGCCGCCCTGCGAAATCACGCGCTCGTTCTCTTCCCGGAAGGCGAACTTGTCGGTCTGCTCTTCCAGCAGGAACCGGGTATCGCCCACGTCTTCGACCTTCACCCAGCGCATCATCTGGCGGACAATCACTTCAATGTGCTTGTCGGAGATGTTGACGCCCTGCAGGCGATAGACTTCCTGGATTTCGTTGACCAGGTAAGCCTGCAGTTCTTTTTCTCCAAGGACCGCCAGAATGTCGTGCGGGTTGAGCGGGCCGTCCATCAAAGGCTCGCCGGCCTTGACGCGCTCGCCTTCCTGCACATTGATGTGAACGCCGCGCGGAACCGAATATTCTTTTTCGGTGCCGTTGTCGGCGACCACATAGATCTTGCGCTGGCCTTTCGAAACCTCGCCGAATTTCACCGTGCCATCGATTTCGCTGATAACCGCGGTTTCATGCGGCTTGCGGGCTTCGAACAGCTCGACCACGCGCGGCAGACCACCGGTGATGTCTTTGGTCTTCGTTGTCTCGCGCGGGATCTTCGCCAGCACGTCGCCCGGAGAAGCGGTGTCGCCATCCTGCACCATGAGGTGAGCGCGGGATGGCATGAGGTAACGCTTGCTCGCCTTACCCTTGATGACGATGGCAGGCTGGCGCTTCTCGTCCGGAGAATCGCCCACCACGTGACGCGACAGGCCGGTGACTTCGTCCACTTCTTCGTGGAGCGTGACCCCTTCCTGCAAGTCTTTGAACTGCACGGTGCCGCCGATTTCGGTCAGGATGGCGAAAGTGTAAGGATCCCACTCGACCATCACCTGGCCCTGCGTGACCGGATCGCCGTCGTTGACTTTCAGTTTTGCGCCATACACCACTGAGTAGCGCTCGCGCTCGCGATTCTTTTCGTCCACGACCGCGATCGAACCCTGGCGGTTCATTACAACCAGATCGCCCGACTTCGATTTGACGGTCTGCAATCCGATGAAGCGCACGTTGCCGACGTTCTTGGCATCGAGGCGCGACTGCTCGGACACTCGCGATGCGGTACCACCGATGTGGAAGGTACGCATGGTGAGCTGGGTTCCAGGTTCGCCGATGGACTGCGCCGCGATGACGCCGGTGGCTTCGCCGAGTTCGACGAGGCGTCCGGAAGCCAGGTTGCGGCCGTAGCACATCACGCAGACACCGCGCTTCGATTCGCAGGTCAGCACGGAGCGGATTTTCACCCGCTCGATGCCGGCTGCCTGAATCGCTCCCGCGAGGTCTTCGGTGATTTCCTGGTTGATGTCGACGATGACGTTGCCGTCATAGTCTTTGATTTTTTCCAGCGACACGCGGCCGATGATGCGGTCACGCAGCGCTTCGATGATCTCGCCGGCTTCGACGATACCCTGCACGTAGATGCCATCGACCGTACCGCAGTCGTATTCGCTGATGATGACGTCTTGCGCCACGTCGACCAGGCGGCGAGTCAGGTAGCCCGAATCGGCCGTCTTGAGCGCCGTGTCGGCCAGTCCCTTGCGGGCGCCGTGGGTCGAGACGAAATATTCCAGCACCGTCAGTCCTTCACGGAAGTTGGCCGTGATGGGCGACTCGATAATTTCGCCCGAAGGCTTGGCCATCAATCCACGCATGCCGGAGAGCTGGCGAATCTGCTGTTTCGATCCGCGGGCGCCGGAGTCGGCCATGACGTAAATCGGATTGAGTTCGCCTTCCTTGTCGCGGCGCTGCATCTCACCGAACATTTCGTCGGCAACTTTTTCCGTGATGGCCGACCAGATTTCGATGACCTTGTTGTAGCGCTCGCCGTTGGTGATGGCGCCGTCGAGATACTGCTGCTGCACGTTGACGACTTGCTTCTCGGCATCCTTGACCAGCGTTTTCTTGCTGTCCGGGATGACCATGTCGTCGATGCCGATGGACAAGCCGGCGCGGGTCGCAAACTGGAAGCCCAGCGTCTTGACTTCATCGAGCATCTTGACCGTGGTCTCAAGCGCGAAGCGCAGATAGCAATAGTTCACCAGCGCGCCAATGCCCTTCTTCTTGAGCAGGCCGTTGATGTAGGGCATGCGGTCGCTGCTGCCGGGGATGTTCTTCGGCAGGTGATCGTTCAGAATCGCGCGGCCCACGGTGGTGTTGATGAAAGCGCGCTCGACTCGAACCGGCTCGGTGTGAATGATGTCCTGATCGTCGTAGGCGGTGGTCAGGTCGATCAGTTCACCGGTGTAGCGCAGGCGGATCGGGGTGAGTGTTTCCACCGCGCCCGCATCCAGCGCCATCAGCACTTCTTCGACGTTGGCGAAAGCGCGGCCTTCCCCCTTCGCGCCTGGTTTTGCTTTGGTCAGGTAGTAGAGACCGAGCACCATGTCCTGCGTGGGCACGGTGATGGGCTGGCCGGAAGCGGGCGAAAGAATATTGTGCGAGGCCAGCATCAAGACGCTAGCTTCAACCTGCGCTTCCGGAGACAGCGGAATGTGAACCGCCATCTGGTCGCCGTCGAAGTCGGCGTTGAATGCGGTGCAGACCAGCGGATGAATCTTAATTGCCTTGCCTTCCACGAGGACCGGCTCGAATGCCTGAATGCCCAGGCGATGCAGCGTGGGAGCGCGGTTCAGCAGCACGGGATGATCCTTGATGACTTCTTCGAGGATGTCCCAGACGATCGGTTCCTGCTGCTCGACCATTTCCTTGGCTTGCTTGATGGTGGTGACGTTGCCGGTCTGCTCGAGCCGGTGATAGATGAACGGCTTGAACAGTTCGAGCGCCATCTTCTTGGGCAGGCCGCACTGGTGCAGCTTGAGTTCGGGGCCGACGACGATTACGGAGCGTCCGGAGTAGTCGACGCGCTTGCCCAGCAGGTTCTGGCGGAAGCGGCCCTGCTTGCCTTTCAGCGTGTCGGACAAAGATTTCAGCGGGCGGTTGTTGGCGCCACGCAGCACGCGGCCACGGCGTCCGTTATCGAACAGGGCGTCGACCGCTTCCTGCAGCATGCGCTTTTCGTTGCGCACGATGACTTCAGGTGCGTGCAGGTCCATCAACTTCTTCAACCGGTTGTTGCGGTTGATGACGCGGCGATAGAGGTCGTTCAGATCGGAGGTGGCGAAGCGGCCGCCGTCCAGTGGAACCAGCGGGCGAAGCTCCGGTGGAATGACCGGGATTACGTCGAGGATCATCCAGTGCGGCTTGTTGCCACTCTTGCGGAAGGCTTCGACAACCTTCAGGCGCTTGGCGTACTTGAGCCGCTTCTGCAGCGAGCTCTCGTTCTTCATTTTCTCGCGCAGCTCGACGGAGAGGCCGTCGGTGTCGACGCGCTTCAGCAATTCTTTGATCGCTTCCGCGCCCATCATCGCCTTGAAGCCGGCGGGACGGTACTGCTGGTCGAGTTCGCGGAACTTGGCTTCGTCCTTAATGACTTCGCGCTCTTTCACCGGCGCGTCGCCAGGTTCGACGACGACGTAGGCTTCGAAATAGAGCACGGACTCAAGGTCGCGCAAAGAAATGTCGAGCAGGTGCCCGATGCGGCTGGGCAGTCCTTTAAAGAACCACACGTGCGAGCAGGGCGACGCCAGCTCGATGTGGCCGAGGCGCTCGCGGCGAACTTTGGAGAGCGTGACTTCGACGCCGCACTTGTCGCAGATGACGCCGCGGTGCTTCATGCGCTTGTACTTGCCGCAGAGGCACTCCCAGTCGGTGACCGGGCCAAAGATGCGGGCGCAGAACAGGCCGTCGCGCTCCGGTTTAAAGGTGCGGTAGTTGATGGTCTCGGGCTTGGTGACTTCGCCGTGCGACCAGCTCCGGATTTTTTCCGGAGACGCCAGGCTGATACGGATGGCGTCGAAGTCCGCGATCACATTTGCCATTTCGAAAGGGCTCGAACGAAACAAGGTGGTCCTCCGCTTCCTGCGGTTCTGACGCGTCCGCTGACGGGCCCCGGAATCAAGTTCTCAGTTCTCAGTAAAAACCGAGATCGAACTCTCGCCTGTTCATGCGGCATTGGGGCCTTATGCCGCAGTGGCGTGTATTTCAAAAAGTCTTAAGGTTCTCAGCTCCCGGCCTCGACTCAGCGTTCACGAGATCTGAGGACCGGGGACTGAGAACTCGCACTTCAGTCTGCCGCTGCGCTGGCGATCGGCTTTTTCTCGCCGGCCTTGATCAGTTCCACATCGAGGCAGAGCGATTGCAGTTCGCGAATCAGCACGTTGAACGATTCGGGCACGCCGGGCTCCATGGCGGCTTCGCCCTTGACGATGGCCTCGTAAATCTTGGTGCGGCCGTATACGTCGTCGGACTTCGCCGTCAAAAGCTCCTGCAGGATGAAAGCTGCGCCGTAAGCTTCGAGGGCCCAGACTTCCATTTCTCCGAAGCGCTGTCCGCCGAACTGCGCTTTGCCACCCAGCGGCTGCTGGGTGATGAGCGAGTACGGTCCGATGGAGCGAGCGTGAATCTTGTCGTCCACCAGGTGCGACAGCTTCAGCATGTAGATGTAGCCGACGGTAACCGGCTGTTCGAACTGGTCGCCCGTCATGCCGTCATGCAGCGTGGTTTTGCCCGAAGTCGGCAGACCGGCGTGTTCGAGCAGCGCCTTGATCTCGCCTTCCTTCGCGCCATCGAATACCGGCGATCCCATGAACACGCCCTTGGTCAGGGTGGGCGCAACGGATTCCAGTTCTTCGTCGGACATGTCCGAGATGATGTCCGCCAGCTGCGAGTCTTTGAACAACGCCTTCAACTCGCGGCGAATGGCTTCGGTGCGCGTGTTTTCTTTGAGTAGCGTCGTGATCTTCTCGCCGAGCACGAAGCCAGCCCATCCCAGGTGGGTTTCAAGAATCTGGCCCACGTTCATACGGGAAGGGACGCCGAGCGGGTTTAGAACGATTTCGACCGGCGTTCCGTCTTCGAGGTACGGCATGTCTTCCTCGGGCAGAATGCGGGCAATCACGCCCTTGTTGCCGTGGCGGCCGGCCATCTTGTCACCGACACTCAGCTTGCGCTTCATGGCGATGTAGACCTTGACCAGCTTGATGACGCCCGGCGGCAACTCGTCGCCCTTGGTGAGTTTTTCCTTTTTCTCGTTGACGATTTTCTTGAGCACGTCGATCTGGCGAGACGTCATTTCTTCGATCTCGTCGATCTGCTCGTTCACCCGCGGATCCTTGTCGGCGTACTTAATGCGCTTCAGATTGCGGGTGGAGATGCGCTCAATCTCGTCGCGATTGAGGATGTTGCCCTTGACCAACAGTCGCTTGTTGGTGCGCTCGTCGTGCAGGTCGGCCTGCACTTCCTTGCCGCCAAGGATGTTTTCCAGACGCTTGAGGCGCTCGTCGGTGAGAATTCGGATTTCGTCCGACAAGTTCTTTTCGAGCTTCGCGATCTGCGTGGCTTCGATGGCTTTCGCGCGCTCGTCTTTTTCCTGGCCCTTGCGCGAGAAGATTTTCACATCGACGATGACGCCCTCGATGCCCGGCGGGCAATAGAGGGACGCGTCGCGCACGTCGCCGGCTTTTTCGCCGAAGATGGCGCGCAACAGTTTTTCTTCCGGCGTGAGCTGGGTTTCACCCTTGGGCGTAACTTTGCCGACCAGGATGTCGCCCTGCTTGATGCTGGCGCCGATGCGAATCACGCCCGCTTCGTCCAGATTGCGCAGCATGGTTTCGCTGACGTTGGGAATGTCGCGCGTGACTTCTTCCGGCCCCAGCTTGGTGTCGCGGGCTTCGATTTCGTACTCCTCGATGTGCAGCGAGGTGTAGTAATCCTCTTTCACCATCTTCTCGGAAACGAGGATCGCGTCTTCGAAGTTGTAACCGCGCCACGGCATGAAGGCCACCAAGACGTTGCGTCCCAGGGCCAGCTCGCCGTGATCGGTGCACGGACCGTCGGCGATGATCTCGCCTTTCAGCACACGCTGACCTTTTTTCACTACCGGCTTCTGATTGATGCAAGTGTTCTGGTTGGAACGCTTGAATTTCGTGAGCTGGTAAATGTCGCTGCCCACCTCACGCGACAGCTGCGTGGGATGGTGCTCGCCTTCGACGCGAACGATAATGCGCTCGGAGTCGACCGAATCGATGATGCCGTTGCGGCGGGCGAGAACCACTGCGCCGGAGTCGCGAGCCGTGACGCCTTCCATTCCGGTGCCGACAATCGGAGCCTGAGCCCGCAACAGGGGAACAGATTGGCGTTGCATGTTCGCGCCCATCAGCGCGCGGTTCGCGTCGTCGTGCTCGAGGAACGGAACCAGCGAGGCGGCGACCGAAACCAGTTGCTTGGGGCTGACGTCGACGTAGTCGACTTCGTCGCGGCTGACCAGCACAAAGTTGCCGGCCTTGCGGGCGTTCACGAGTTCGGCGACGATCTTGCCTTTGTCGTCGAGCTCCACGTTGGCCTGCGCGATGGTGTGACGATCTTCTTCCCAGGCGGAAAGATAGAACGAGAACGGCTCAATGGTCGCCGGCTTTTTGCGCTTCTCTTTCAACTCGTTGTTGATCTTCTCGATCTCATGTTTTTCCATGTGATCGCCGACCTTGTGGTCGCTGTCGCCGACGTTGACGACGGTGACGTAGTCGATGACGCGTCCGCCCTTGATCTTGCGATAGGGCGACTCGATGAAGCCGTAGTCGTTGATGCGGGCGTAGCAGCTCAACGACGAGATCAGGCCGATGTTCGGACCTTCCGGCGTCTCAATCGGGCAGATACGGCCGTAGTGCGTGGGGTGAACGTCGCGGACTTCGAATCCGGCGCGCTCGCGAGAGAGACCACCCGGCCCAAGCGCCGAGAGACGCCGCTTGTGCGTGATCTCGGAGAGCGGGTTGGTCTGATCCATGAACTGCGAGAGCTGCGACGATCCGAAAAATTCGCGGATCGCGGCCATCACCGGCTTCGCGTTGACCAGGTCGTGCGGCATGGCCGTCGACATCTCCTGGTACACCGACATTTTTTCTTTGATGGCGCGTTCCATGCGGACCAGGCCGATGCGGAACTGGTTCTCCATCAACTCGCCGACCGCGCGCACACGGCGGTTGCCCAGGTGATCGATGTCGTCGACTGCGCCAATGCTCTTGCGCAGCTTGAGCAGGTACGCGATGGTGGCGTAGAAATCGTCGGGATCGAGCGTGCGCTTGTCGAGCGAGGTGAAGTCCTGGTTCTCGTGCAGCTTGATGTTGAACTTCAAGCGGCCTACGCGCGAGAAATCATACTTGCGCGGGTCAAAGAACATGCCGTGAAACAGCGCCGTCGCCGTGTCGAGGGTCGGCGGATCACCGGGACGCAGTTTGCGGTAGATTTCGATCAGGGCTTCCTGCGGCGTCTTCACCGCATCGCGCTTCAGGGTCTGGCTGATGACCGTACCCACATCGTCGCGTTCGGGGAAGAACAGGCTCATTTCCACGACGCCGGAATCGAGGATCTTCGAAACCTTGTCGGCCGTCAGTTCGGAGTTGGCTTCCAGCATGACTTCGCCGGTGGTGGTGTCGACGATGTCGCCGGCCGTCCAGGCGCCTTCGAGGTCGGTAATGTCGACTTCGATTTCAGTGACCTTGGCCTTCTGAATTTCTTTCAGAATCTGGGCGTTGATCTTGCGGCCGGAGTGCGCGATTTCGTCGCCCGATTTGTTCTTGATGCTGTGAGCGAGCTTCATGCCGAGAAGATTAGTGGGCTTCTCGCTGGTGGGATCGAGCGTCCAGAAAAGTTTCTTGTCGCGGACCGCGATCCGGTCGGTGGTATAGAACGCTTTCAGAATGTCTTCGCCGGAACGCAGGCCGAGGGCGCGCAGGAAAATCGTGCCCAGGAATTTGCGCTTGCGGTCGATGCGGACATAGAGCACGTTCTTCTGGTCGTACTCGAACTCAACCCACGATCCGCGGTAGGGAATGATCTTGCCGAGGAAGTAAGTGCGATTGTTGGCGGTCTCGAAGAACACGCCGGGCGAGCGGTGCAACTGGCTGACAATGACTCGTTCTGTGCCGTTAATAATGAACGTGCCGTTCTGCGTCATCAGCGGAACGTCGCCGAAGAAAACTTCCTGCTCTTTAATGTCGCGGATGGAACGGTTGCCGGTCTCGGCGTCCTTGTCGAAAATCGTCAGGCGCATGGTGACCTTGAGCGGCGCGGAATAGGTCATGCCGCGCTCTTCGCACTCGGCCACGTCGTATTTCAGTTGCAGGCCAACGGGGTCGCCGCACTTGTTGCAGAAGTCCGGCGTGTTGGCGTTGTAGGTGCCGCACTTGCCGCACAGCACTTCGCCGGGATGGAACGGATCGGTAATGACGGTGGATCCGCAATTCTTACACGTGGTCCGGAGGTGGTGCAGGCCCTTCAGGTGGCCACACTTGCACTCCCAGTTACCAATGGCGTAATCCACAAACTCCAGTTGTGATACGTTGCGGAAGTCGGTGATGGGGAAAACGGATTGAAAGACCGCCTGCAAGCCGCCGTCTTCGCGCTCGCTGGGAAGTTTGTCCATTTGCAGGAAGCGGTCGTAGGAACGCTTCTGGACCTCAATCAGGTTCGGAATCTGGATGGTGGCCGGAATTTTGGAAAAGTCGAAACGTTTGCGGAAGGCATTTTTCATCGTCAGAAACTCCCAATCTCACGCGCGACCGAAGGCCGCGCTAGAACCGCGGAATGTGGGGCGCGTCGTTGTTCGCAAAACCGCGCCGCGGGACTTTATGTGTTTAAAACCGTGTTTAGAACCGTGTTTAAAATCGTGGGCAGAACCTGGAACAACCGCGCGTTGCAGTACATCGAGCCTAAAAGACAGCGGGGCGCCCGCAGGGACAGTCGTTCCCGCAGACGCCAACCAAGGCGTTTCGCCATTCTAGATTTGAACTCTTTCGCGCCAGTTCGTCGGCCTGTTTCCGCCCCGCCTGCCCGCGGAGCAGCCTGCCCAAAACTTACCGCGCGAGACCAACTCGCGCTCGAGTGAAGCCCTGGGAGGCGACGTAATTTAGATGCTAACATCCCCGCCCAAGGTTCACAAGTAAGAACGTGCAAGATAATCGATTTTGCACTGGTTTCGGTGCTAATCAGTTATGTGGAGCGGGCGCTCTGCTTCGCACCGCCTTACAGGCTGCGAAGGCAGCGCGGGCGAGTCGCCCGCGCCCACACGAAGCTTATTTGACTTCGACAACCGCGCCCGCGTCGGTGAACTTCTTTTTGATGGTCTCAGCTTCATCCTTGGAAACACCCTCTTTGATGTTCTTGGGCGCTCCATCCACCAGTTCCTTGGCTTCTTTCAAGCCTAGGCTGGTGACTTCGCGGACGGCCTTGATCACATTGATCTTGTTGGCGCCGACTTCCTTCAGGACGACGGTGAATTCGGTCTTTTCTTCCGCCGGAGCCGCTGCCGCCGCTCCGCCGCCGCCAGCCACCATGACCGGGGCCGCTGCCGCTGCCGACACGCCCAGTCGCGATTCCAGCTTCTTGACCAGTTCCGCCGCTTCGAGAAGCGACAAGCCTACGATTGATTCTTCCAGTTGTGCGAGATCCGCCATGTTATTTCTCCAGGTGTTTAGTCTTTTCTTGCTTTCGTCATCCGCCAATCAGGTTTCCAGTGCGTCCAGGTCTCAAATTCCTCGCGCCAGACAACGCTTGGAATCGACCGCGCAACCCCTGAATTTTGGACAACCAAACTTTCAAGAATTGTGTAATCGGGTAATTTTGTAATCGGGTAATTGACAAACCCCGCGAGAGCCGCTGCCAGGGTCTTCAATTACGCAATTTCTCAATTCCCCAATTACTCAATCGAAGCCTAAGCTTCTTTGAACTTTTTCTGCTGCACGCCCTGATCGACCACCACGGCCAGGTTGCGGCCCACTGCGCCCATGGCGGTAACCAGACGCTGTGCCGGAGCGTTCAGAAGGAACAGGAGCTTGGAATAAAGCTCTTCCTTCGAAGGCATGCTGGCCAGTGCTTCGATTTCCTTAATGTTGATGACTTTGCCTTCGACCACGCCGATCTTGAAGGTGAATTCCGGCGTGTCTTTGGCGTACTTGGTCAGCGCCTTGGCCATCGCCACTGGATCGCCCGTGGTATAGGCAATCGAGGTCACGCCCGCCAGATCTTTCAGAGCGCCTTCGACCTTGGTGCCCTTGGCGGCGCGCTCGGCCAGCGTGTTCTTGACCACCTGGTACTTCGCGCCCGCGCCGCGCAGAACCTTGCGCAGCTCGTAGTCCTGGGCAACAGTCATCTTGGTGTAGGTCGCCACGACGACGTTTGAAACGTTCTTCAAGTCTTTGCTGAGCTTCTCGACTTGCTCTGTCTTTCTCGCTTTGGTAACTAGCATGGTCCAATCCTTCCGAATCTTATGTGCTCATGTGGGGACGGGCGAGTCGCCCGTCCATCCTCGTATACCCCAGGCGCTTCAGCGCCGGGTTAAGCCTTGGCCGCAGTCTCGATGGGAGTAACGTCCAGCATGATTCCCGGCCCCATGGTCGAACTCAGGAAGCAGCCCTTGATGTACTTGCCCTTGGCGACCGACGGCTTGGCCTTGATCACGCTGGTGATCACGACGGTCGCATTTTCAATCAGCTTGTCAGGAGTAAACGAAATCTTCCCCACCGGGCAGTGCACCAGCGCCGTCTTGTCGGTGCGGAATTCGACCTTACCCGCCTTCACTTCCTGTACCGCCTTGCCCACGTCGAAGGTGACCGTGCCGGTCTTCGGATTCGGCATCAAGCCCTTGGGACCGAGAATCTTGCCCAGGCGCCCGACAGACTTCATGACATCCGGCGTGGCGATCAGGGCATCGAAGTCAGTCCAGTTTTCTTTCGTGATCTTCTCGACCATCTCTTCGCCGCCGGCGAAATCGGCGCCAGCCGCTTCCGCTTCCTTGATCTTGTCGCCGGTCGCGATGACCAGAACTTTTTTCGACTTGCCCAGGCCGTGCGGCAGAACGACCGTGCCGCGCACCATCTGGTCGGCGTGCTTGGGATCGACTCCCAGGCGCAGCGTGAGCTCGACGGTCTCGTCAAACTTTGCGAACTTCACTTTCTGCAGAAGCGGAACCGCGTCCTGCAGAGCGTAGGGGCGCTTCTCGACTGCGGAGTGCGCTTTGGCGATGTTCTTTCCTTCTTTTTTCATTACTCTTCCTTTGTCTCCCACCGCTCGCCGTTGATTCGAGGAGCCGTGGTGCTTTTGACTTTGACTCTATGTGGCGCGGGCACTCTTGCCCGCGAAATCTAACCACATTCCGATCAGACTGCAGCGAAAAACCACGCTCGCCTGCACTCGCTGGACGGACGAACGCGTCCGTCCTCACACAAACCTATCCAACCACTTCGATGCCCATCGAACGGGCGGTGCCGCGGATGCTCTTAATGGCGGTCTCGACCGACGCGGCATTCAGGTCGGGCATCTTCTGTTTCGCGATGTCCTCGATCTGCCTGGCCGTGACTTTGCCGACTTTATCTTTGTTCGGAACGCCCGATCCCTTGGCGATGCCGGCGGCGCGCTTCAACAGAATCGACGCCGGAGGCGTCTTGGTGATGAAGGTGAACGAGCGGTCGCTGTATACCGAGACCACGACCGGGATGATCAGGCCTTCCATTTCCTTCTGGTTAGTTCTGGCATTGAACTGCTTGCAGAACTCCATGATGTTGATCTGCGCCTGGCCGAGCGCCGGGCCCACTGGGGGCGCCGGAGTCGCCTTGCCGGCGGCGATCTGCAGCTTCACATAACCTGTAACTTTCTTTGCCATACTCTCTCTTCCGTCGGCAGCGCGAGTCTAGGATTTTCGGCTCAACCGTCTGCGGACTTTTCGTTTCTCGAAACTGCCTGCGGCCTTCAGGGGCTAAAGCCCCGTTTCGTTTCAGGCCTTGACGGTACGGCTAAAGCCGTACCCTTCCATCCAACCTTACGCGACCTTCTCCACCTGATTGAACTCTAGTTCCACCGGGGTGGAGCGGCCGAAAATTGTGACCATGACTTTCAACGTTTCGCGGTCTTCGTTCACTTCGTCGACGATCCCGGTGAAGCTGGCGAACGGGCCTTCGGTGATGCGCACCGATTCGTTCTTTTCGAACTTGACCTTGAGCTTCGGCTTCTCGCGGCTGTCGGCAACTTTGTAGACAATGTGCTGCACTTCCTCTTCCGACAGCGGCGTGGGCTGCTGTCCGGTGCCGACGAATCCGGTGACGCGTGGCGTGGATTTCACCACGTGCCAGACGTGATCGTCCATGTCCATTTCCACCAGCACGTAGCCGGGATAGAACATGCGCTCGGAGGTGTACTTCTTGCCGCCGCGCACTTCGGTGACCGACTCGGTCGGGATCAGCACTTTGCCGATCTTCTCCTGCAACCCGAAGGCTGCAACGCGCGACTCCAGCGACTCTTTCACCTTGCGCTCAAAGCCCGAGTAGGAGTGGATGATGTACCACTTCATGTTCGGGTTCTTCGGCGCCTCGGCAGGGGCGGCAGCGCCTCGGCGGTGACGGTCGGCGGCCCGCTTGCTGCGGCCGTTGTGGTTGCGACTTCGTTTTTTTCTTCGTCCGGCATATGGGTGCTTCTTCTCGGCCAGCGTTTCTTCTAAGCAGCTTGCGGCTGCAATCTCATTCGACAAATCTTAAGCAATGAACCCTGGCTCGCTGACTCTCAAATCAATGAGTCCGGAAATAGTTGAACAAAGCCGTCACGCCATGTTGAATCAGGAAGTCGATCACAGCAAAGTAAAGAGCAAAAATGAAGACCGTGATCACCACCACGGTGGTGGTGGCGCGAACTTCCTTCCACGAGGGCGCGGTCACCTTGCGCATTTCGCTGCGCACATCGTTATAGAACGTGCTGCACGCGCTCCGGCCAGGACTTGATCCGGTCACCAAAACTGCCACCGGCTGCCACAATTGAATTCGCCATTTTCTTCGTCTCAACTGACATCGCTGCTCCTGGCCGTTCCTTAACTCTCTAACTCTCTCCAAAAACTTTGGCAGGGGCGGAGGGATTCGAACCCCCAAGTTCGGTTTTGGAGACCGACAGTTTAACCGTTGAGCTTACGCCCCTGTTTTTAGCCCCGGGTCTCGAGCCCGTAGTCCCGAGGGAAATTACTCGCGACTCAGGCCCCGCAGCTCCGGACTATTTCACTTCTTTATGCGGCGTGTGCTTGCGGCAACGGCGGCAGAATTTCTTGAACTCCAGCCGCTCGGTCGTCGTCTTCCGATTCTTGGTCGTCGAATAATTCCGCTCTTTGCAATCACCGCATTGTAATGTCACAATTTCTCGGGGCATCTCAACAGCTCCTGGCTCTTAGCTGCTAGCTTCTGGCTGCTAGCTTCTAGCAAATCAAATCACATCTTGAACACTTTTCGGCTTTAGCTAGTAGCTATGGGCTAGTAGCTAGAAGCTGCTTTACTGCACAATCTCCGCAATCGTTCCCGCGCCGACCGTATGCCCGCCTTCGCGGATCGCGAACCGCAGGCCCTTCTCCATGGCCACCGGCGTGATCAGTTCAATCACCAGGCTCACGTTGTCGCCCGGCATCACCATCTCCGTGCCCGCCGGCAACTCGGCTACGCCCGTCACGTCCGTCGTGCGCAGATAAAACTGCGGTCGATAGCCTTTGAAGAACGGCGTGTGCCGTCCACCCTCTTCTTTGGTCAGAATGTAGACTTCGGCCTTGAACTTGGTGTGCGGCGTGATCGATCCGCCCTTGGCCAGCACCATGCCGCGCTCGACGTCTTCTTTCGCAATGCCGCGCAGCAGCAACCCGGCGTTGTCGCCCGCCATGCCTTCGTCCAATTGCTTCTTGAACATTTCGACGCCCGTGACCACCGTCTTGCGGGTCTCGCGGAAGCCGACGATTTCCACTTCTTCGCCGACCTTCACTTTGCCGCGTTCAATTCTTCCCGTTACAACCGTGCCGCGACCCGAGATCGAAAAAATATCTTCGATCGGCATCAGGAACGGCTTGTCCAGTTCGCGCGCCGGCTGCGGCACGCTCTTGTCCACCGCTTCCATCAGCTCGTCAATCTGCTTCTCCCACTTCGCTTCCCCGTTCAGAGCGCCCAGCGCCGACAGGCGAATCACCGGCACATCGTCGCCGGGAAACTTGTACGACTTCAGCAGCTCGCGCACTTCCAACTCGACGAGATCGAGCAGTTCGGGATCATCGACCGCGTCGCACTTATTCAGCGCGACCACAATGTAGGGCACGCCGACCTGGCGAGCCAGCAGCACGTGCTCGCGGGTCTGCGGCATGGGACCATCCGTCGCCGCCACCACCAGAATCGCACCATCCATCTGCGCCGCGCCCGTGATCATGTTCTTGATGTAGTCGGCGTGGCCCGGGCAATCGACGTGCGCGTAGTGCCGGTTCGCCGTCTCATACTCCACGTGTGCCGTGGCGATCGTGATGCCGCGCGCCTTTTCTTCCGGCGCGTTGTCAATCGAGTCAAATGACCGGAACACAATCTTCGGATTGTGCTTCGACAACACCTTGGTGATCGCCGCCGTCAACGTGGTCTTGCCATGATCAATGTGACCAATCGTCCCTACGTTGCAGTGCGGCTTATTGCGATCAAATTTTTCTTTCGCCATAACTCAGCTCTTCGCTCCTAGCTCTTAGCTTCTAGCTAAACCCTTTGTCCAGCTTGTCATCCTGAGCGGCGCCTTTCGCCGCGAAGGACCTATGCAACTGCATTCAGTAATACTGGTACAGCTTCTTAAACTTGTGCCGCAGCGCCTGATCTACGGTTTCCAGCTTCGACAAGTAAAGCTCACGCATCTGCGCCTGATCCGACACGGGCAGCGATGCATACAGCTGCATGGCTTCGAGTCCCGCTTCGCCGACAACGCCTTCCAGCAACCGCTGGGCCAGCACCGCGTCGAAATTCCGGACGCGAATTCCCTTGCGGTCCAACTGCTTCAGGAACTGCTCGGCTTTCCCGGGCAAGAACGCCTGCTCCACCGCGTTTTGCAGCCTGGCGAACTCTTGCGCCTTCTCAACCTTGATGGCAGCCTGCTGGAAACTCACTGTATCCTCGAAAGCTTCTTCACTGCGCTAAAACAATACTTCGTTAAAACAATTCTCTGGAGCGGGAGACGGGAATCGAACCCGCGACCAACAGCTTGGAAGGCTGTGACTCTACCACTGAGTTACTCCCGCTTGAAACCTCTCAGCTATCAGCCGTCAGCTTTCAGCTAAACCCTCACCGGCTCCGGTCTCCACGGTTCGCTGCAATCCGCGCGATCAGCGCCTTTATACGAAGAGGGATTCCGATCGCTGCCGCAGCGCCAGCAAATACCAGAGCGAACCGAAAAATCAAGCCACCGTGAAAAATGTAACGAGCAAAAACTCGAGTTCCGACAAACACCACAACCGCAACAAAAAGCCAGTCGTTGAACAACTTCTCCCACGGACGCAAACGCCCCGGGATAACGGATAGCACAAGGTAGACAAGGATTGTTGCTATCCAGGCCAACCTCGGAACGATCCCGATGTCATGCACGCCGGCACCGTACTTCAATTTCTGGAGCCGATGACCAGGATTGAACTGGTGACCTCTCCCTTACCAAGGGAGTGCTCTACCAACTGAGCTACATCGGCCCTAAAACTCAGCTGTCAGCTCTCAGCCCCTTCGCCTAACAGCTCAGGGCAGGCTTTCAGCTCTCAGCCAAACCTCAGCGGCTAAAGCCGCTCAATCATTCCGCTCTTGGCGGCACGGCTCAAGCCGTGCCCTTCCACAAACCACTGCTTCCACCGAGCCCTTGCGCCAGCCAAAACCCTCAGCAGTTACTCGGCGTCCTTGTCGGGATGCAGCACTTGGTTACGGCGCAACACCGACTTCACCGCGAACAGCGCCAGGATCGCCAAGGTTCCGGCCCGAAACTTGGGGTCGGTCAGCGTGGTCCACGCCAGCGCTCCCAGCACCACGTAACAGACCAGCGCAATGGACAATCTGTTCACAGAATCAGCGATTCAAAATCCGCGGCTCACAAAACCGGACAACTCAACGAATCTAATGGTGCACAGGGAAGGATTCGAACCTTCGTACCTCGCTAGGAGGGACAGATTTACAGTCTGTTGGCTTTAACCACTCACCCACCTGTGCAAAAACTTTCGGGCGATGCGGCCATTGCGCTCCGTCCGGCAGACCACACGACCAGGGCCGCTCGAAAGCACACGCGAAACCCGCCGGCCAAACGCAGCACAGCTTTCTATTTCGCAACACAGGGAAACCAAGGCTCGCGCAAGAAGACCGCGAAGATCACTTCCTGCCTAATCACTGCACGCCGGAAAAGTACCGAATGGAGTGCGTTGGAAAAACCTGTTGCGCCGCTAACCGAGTCCGCCGCCTGCCGGAAAAAACATTTACTGGAGCTGGCGAAGGGATTTGAACCCCCGACCCTCTGATTACAAATCAGATGCTCTACCAACTGAGCTACGCCAGCAAATTCGGGGGAAAGACGCGCTTTCGCGCAAACTCATCCCTCTGTTCCCTGCCAGATGTCCGGGACAATTATTTAAGGTATCACAAGGGGAATTCAACGTGCAAGCAAGGGGCAGTCGGGTAGTGGTGCAGTTTGAACTATAACAGTACCGCTGTTCGCCGAGTCAGTTTGAAGCTTGTCATTCCGAAGCGCGGTTTCATCGCGCGAGGAATCTGCTGTTTCCCGGCGAACCGCAGGTCCCCCGCCGCGCTTTCAGCCCGGTTCGAAATCAGCCCCGAAGGTCCGCGGGCTTACCCTTCCCTCAGTAAGTGCTATCATTTGCTGTCTGACCCGCATTTCATGCGAATAAGGCGAACTCTCCCCATCGCTTTGGTAGTCGTAATGGTGGCTGCGGCGGTGACGCTGACCGTGGAGCTGCGAAAGGCCGCTCCGCCGGAGCCTGCGCGGCTGCTGCCCGGAGCGGACGCGTTCGTTTACGCCGATTTCAGCTGGGTGCGCAAGGCGAACGCCGGGAAGTCCTTATTCACCGATTCACATAATTCTGACGCGTACGAGTCGGGGTCGCATAATCCGGTCGCGCATGGTCCCGAGCACGATCCCGAATATGAACGCTTCATCCAGGATACGGGGTTTGACTTCGAGCGCGATCTGGACGCCGTAGCCTTCGCCGTCCATTACCCGCAATCCTGGCCAGGAGGGGGAACTGGCGGGCCGGCACCCGAGGCCCGCTTTTCGGAAGTCTTTACCGGCAGGTTTGACCAGAGCAAGTGCGTGGCTTATCTGAAGCGGACGGCGCAATCGGTCGAGAACTATGACTCGATCGACATTTTTACGATTCCGATTTATGGACGATCCTTCCGGGTGGCGATTCTGGGCGTGGACACGGTTGCGGCTTCCAATCACGACGACCCGGCGGTGATTCGAGGCATCGTTGACCGGTCGCGGCGGCTGGCTTCGCCGTTTGGAGGCCCAGCGCTGCTGCGCCATTATTACAAGCGCGTGCAACTGGCCAGCCCGATCTGGATTGTGGCTCGCGTGGAGCCGAAGGCGCCCGGATTTGAGACCTGGGCCAGCGTGTTTTCCAAGCCCGCCGATCTGGTCGTCTCCGCCAGCTACAACCCGCTGCATCTGCCCCTGCGCGCCGATGTGCTGCACCTGCGGGCCGAGGCCTCGGCGGGCAGCGACGAAGACGCCGCCAATATCACCAACAATGTCTCAGTATTTCTGACCATGTTTCACAGCGCGGAAGCGTCGGTGGGATCGCCGGGCAGCGACAGCGATGTGAAAACTCTTTTCGACAGCCTGCGCGTGCGCCAGGAAGGCAGCCGGGCCGTGCTGGTTGCCACCTTGCCGGTGGGCATTTTTCATAAGCTGATGGAATCTCCCGAACCGGCGCCCGAACCCGAGCCGCCCCCTCCGGCCAAACCTGCGAAGCGTGGCAAGTAGAGGGCGGCTTTCGCCGCCTGATGTCTTGCAACTAAATGCCGTGCCGCGCGTCTTATTGGAGTGAGATTGTGGGCCCCGCGAGCTGCTCCGTAGACAGCAGGTACAATAAGAGCCGATGTCGAGCCTTCCAAATCCTTCCATGATTGGCGCGTTTTTCGCGGGCCTGCTTTCTTTTCTCTCGCCCTGCGTGCTTCCGCTGGTACCGGGATACGTTTCCATGATCTCGGGCGTGGGCGTCGAGGAACTTAAGTCGGCCCAGGCGCAATTAATGCGGCGAGTCATGGTGAACTCGGTTGCGTTCATCCTGGGCTTCAGCGCGGTTTTTATTTCGGAGGGATTGGCTGCCACCGAGCTCGGTGCGGCGCTCGGCCTGTACAAACACAGGCTGTCAATCGTGGCAGGCGTAGTCATCATTATTTTTGGATTGCACCTGACGGGAATCTTCAAGATCAAGGCGCTTTACACCGACGCTCGGTTGCACAGCGTGAAGGGCAGCAGCACTGTGATTGGCGCGTTCGTGATCGGCTTCGCCTTCGCCTTCGGATGGACCCCGTGCCTGGGGCCAATTCTGACCGCGATTCTCACTCTGGCCAGCGAGCAGGATACGGTTGTCAAGGGAGGCATCCTGCTGGCTGTCTATTCGCTGGGACTGGCGGTGCCGTTTCTGCTGACTTCGCTGCTGATGGAGCGCTTTCTGAAGTTTTACAGCCGCTTCCGCTCGTATATGCACGCGCTGGAGGTCTTCTCCGGCGGGGTTATGATTGCGCTGGGCATTCTGCTGGTGCTGGGGCGCTTTACGCTGATCTCGAGCTGGCTGTCGTTTCTGAATCGTTTTGCGTTGTAGGTGAGGGAAGAATTCATGTCTACGCCTGAAGAATCGCACCAGACGCCGCAGCAGGAGCCACAGGCGCCTGTGCCTGCGGTCCCGCAGCCAGTCGCTCAAAAGGACCGTAATCCGCTGGCTCTGGTCGTGGTCGCCCTGGTGGCCGCGGGAATGCTTTACTTCGGGATGCACATGTCTCGCCGCTCGGGAACCACGCCGGGCATCGGCAAGTCGTCGGATGCGCCCGACTTCACACTGGAATCGCTCGACGGCAAGAGCCTGCGGCTCTCGGACCTGCGCGGCAAAGCCGTGCTGCTGAATTTCTGGGCGACCTGGTGCGGCCCGTGCAAAATCGAAACTCCCTGGCTGGTCGACCTGCAGAACCAGTACGGCCAGAACGGGCTGCAGGTCGTCGGAGTCGAAATGGGGGACGACGGCAAGGAAGAAATCGCCAAGTTCATGAAGGATATGGGCGTGAACTATCCCATCCTGATCGGCAAAGAGGCGGTGGGCGAGGCCTATGGCGGCGTCCCGGCCCTGCCGGAGACTTTTTTCATTGGCCGCGACGGCAAGATTGTCGACAAGATTATGGGGCTCGAAGGGAAGGGCGAAATTGAGAACTCCATCAAGAAAGCGCTCGACACGCCGGCGGGGAACTCCCCAGCGCCCTCCACTGCGGCCAGTACTACGCTTGGTCCGAAGTAACGTTGGCGCGGGCCGGTCGAGCGACTAGTATCTGGACACGAACGAACGACCGCGGCGCCGAACGTCGATCTTCTATTGCTCAAGCCACGGCCCAAACGACTGCCCAAAGATGACAATAGAAAGCGTTCGGCGATTGCTCTACTATCGAATTTCGCGAACCACGAACATGCGGTTTAGAGCACAAAAATCGGCCATGCTCTTCTCGCTCGTTCTGCTGACGGGCACAGCCCTCGCCCAGGCGGCGCAGCAACCGGATGTGACGTACACTCCGATCACGCCTCCCAGCAGTGCTTCCTCCGGCAGACCTTCGGTTTCATTCGCTCCGGTGCCGCTGGTCACGGCTCCGCGCACGGAGGAGACCATGGTGAATTTGAACTTCCGCGTGTCCTCCGGGTTTCATATCAACTCCAACCTGCCGAAGTCGGAGTTCCTGATTCCGACGGCGCTGAAGATGGACCTGCCCACTGACATCGTGCTGGGCAAGATCGCGTATCCCGCGGGCCAGGACCTGGCCTTCCCCTTTTCTCCGGAGGAAATGCTGAGCGTGTACACCGGAGACTTCACCGTAGCCGTGGCCGTGCATCCGCTGCGCTCGGTGGTGCCGGGGAAGTATATTATGCACGGCGTGCTGCGCTACCAGGCGTGCGACAACGCGCAATGCTTTCCGCCGAAAACGCTGCCCGTCAGCTTTGAAGTAAAAGTCGTGAGAGAACCGCCCGAACACCACGCCAATCCTGCGCAGAGCCCGCATGTGCATAACTAGAAATCAGCCATCAGCTTTCAGCTAAATACAAAAGCTGGCCGATACTATGCACATAGCTTGACGGGCTAATGAGTGTGCGTGAGAACTAGATTCTCGGCCCACGGTGGAGCAAGAGATCCGTTTTTCAGCCGCAAAGCGGCGCAAGAATGAAGCCCACGGCGTGAGCCGTGGGTGCCAAGCGGAAGAGAGGCCAGCCCCAAAGGGGCGGAAGAGCAGTTCTCACGCACACTCTGATGCCCCGAGTTGAATATCCGCTCGGGGCTTCGCTTTCTTGGGAAACGAATCGCAGCCAGCATTAATCGGTGCGTGGGGTCGCGCGGGCCAACGCCAGAATCGCTCCGGCAAACAACATTGTGTCAAAAAAATAGTCGAGCGCTTCAACTTTGTCAGCGCCTGGGTCGGCCAGCGACGCGATCAGAATCGGTCCATAGACGAATAAGACCAGCAGCACAATCCAGGTGCCGAGATAGGTTGCAGCCGTTCGCGTCTTCCTGGCCAGCAGCATGCTTACGCCGGCAACCAGAAGAATTACGCCCGTCAGATAGTCGATGAGCAGGCGACCGGGAATCCAGGCAGGCGTCAGCTTTTCGAGCGGGACTCCGGGAACGTTCGCCGGGTGCAAGAAGTGCTGCATCCCAAAAAAGATAGCGGCGAGCGCGACCAGCACGCGGCCCACTGGGATGAGCTGGCTTCCGCGTTGTCCGCGGCCTTCGTACATACCTTGCTGCCGCAGGGCGTTCCCGGCAAGAATCCAGCCTCCGCCTCCGAATGAACTTTCGCGGCAGATAAACGTCCAGCCAAACCTGTCTCCGGGAGTGGCGACAACTTGCGGCACAATGATCATCGCCACAAAAAGAAACATCATGATCCCAAACAGCAGGCCGGACCAGCGCACCTCAATGTCTGTGGCCATGCTCAGGGACGCGGCCAGCAGGGCAACGCCCACCAGATAGGTCCAGAACAGAGGCCAGGGCATAAACGAGGGCACCGTGCGCATGATGGATTGTGCGTCCGAAAAATGCTGCGCCCCGAAAACCGCCAAGGGAGCGGCGAAACACAAATTGCCCAAGGCGACGATTTTGTCCAGGCCGCGGGCCTGCGCGATGTCGGTCTTTGCAGCCCACAACGCAATCAGGGAAACCAGGATGCCGGCGGCGCACATCGAGAGCGGCGTGCGGGAGAGCCCGAACAACGCGAGAAGAATAGTCAGGTGCATCCAAATGTCACGCGTACGATCGCGCCGGGAATTGTACTACCTGAAGAGTAGGTCAGAACATTTTTTGGAGTCCCGGCGTACAGACATGACAGATGGCGACATCGGACACCGCTTAGAACCGCAGGCGATTCCCGAATTGGACGTTGCGTCGAAATATTGCGCGACCGATCGGCGCCAGCCCCGCGCCTGAAATGTAAAGTGTTCGTGGGCCCGTGGTGTAACTGGCAGCACCCTAGCCTGTCCAGCTGAGAGGTGCGGGTTCGAATCCCGTCGGGTCCACAGCATTCCCTGGTTGTTGGTAGGGAATCTGAAGGGGAGTCTGAGGACAGGCCAGACTCCCCAAGTAACCTTGACTTCCGATTTCTGAGAACCGATAATCGCTTTAGCTGGACAGGCTAGTGGCCCCGAGTTGAATTCCCGCTCGGGGTTTTGCTTTCTATGAACGCTCTCCAGCGGGACGGGCGATCACATTACCCGCGCACCAGTCAGCAAGGCATAGTTTGTTCTTGTCGCAGAAGGTCAGAAGACTCTGCAGTACACCTGCCTCTTTAGGCAACCCGGTAAGCCCTAGGTCCAAGATCATCCCCTCCAAGTGTCGGCCATATAGAAACGTGGACGGGCTCAGACGGCATGCGAATCCGCCCTTAACGATCTGCTCGCGCTGCGGCGTCCCAATTGTGCCAATCATGAGTCGCTGGACCGGATCGTGTGGAATTGAGTCGATCAGCCCATATGAAACGCGGCTGGGATACAAGCCGTCTGGTCCTTCCTTCCGAATATAAACGCTCTTGAATCCAGAACCCGTCCAATTGGCGCGCTTGAAGCGCTCGATTTCGGCCATCTCATGGTCCACTCGCGGCAGAGTTGAGGCTGCGACGAACTCAATCTGCCTCCAGTCGTCTTCGTGAAGGCGAAGCACGTCGCAGTTATTTTTGCTAGCGTCCGGGATCGTCTCTGGAGCTACCTTGCAGATCGTTGGCAACGAGAAGAGGATCGCGCCAATACCTTTAGGAAACGGCATCACCCTCTCCCGCCCTGCTTCTTTTCCACTCTCGCCCACGCGTCTTTCAGCGCCACCGTGCGGTTGAAGACCGGCTTGCCGGGCTTGGAGTCGGGGTCGACGCAATAATATCCCAGGCGCTCGAATTGGTAACGTGTTCCGGCGGCGGCGTTGGCCAGTGACGGCTCGACTTTCGCGTCGGCGATAATTTCCAGCGAGTTGGGATTGAGATTGTCGAGAACGTCCTTGCCCTCTTCGACGTCGCTCGGGTTTTCCTTCAGGAACAAGTTCTCGTAAATCCGTACCTCGGCATCGACCGCATGCGCGGCTGAGACCCAGTGGATGGTCGCTTTCACCTTGCGGCCGTCGGGCGTGTTGCCGCCGCGCGTCGCCGGATCGTAGGTGCAGTGCACTTCGACCACCTCGCCTTTGTCGTTCTTTACGACGCTCGTCGCTGTGACCAGGTAGCCGTAGCGCAGGCGCACTTCGCGTCCGGGTGTGAGGCGAAAATATTTTGGCGGCGGCACTTCGCGGAAGTCATCCTGCTCGATGTAGAGCACGCGCGAGAACGGAACTTTTCTTGAGCCGGCGGACGCGTCTTCCGGATTGTTGACCGCATCCATTTCTTCGACCTGATTTTCAGGATAATTGTCGATCACAACTTTCAGCGGACGCAGCACAGCCATCACCCGCAGCGCGCGCTTGTTCAAATCTTCGCGCACGAAATGTTCGAGCATGGCCAGTTCGATCGAGCCCGTAGTCTTCGAAACTCCAATCGACGCGCAGAAATTGCGAATCGCCTCGGGCGTGTAGCCGCGCCGCCGGATGCCGCTCAGAGTCGGCATGCGCGGATCGTCCCAGCCGCGCACTTTTCCTTCTTGAACCAACTGCAGTAACTTGCGCTTGCTCAGCAGCGTGTGGGTCAGGTTGAGGCGGTCGAACTCGATTTGCTGCGACGGGAAGATGCCGAGCTGCTGGATGAACCAGTTGTAGAGCGGGCGGTGATCTTCAAACTCCAGCGTGCACATGGAGTGCGTGACTGTTTCGAGCGAGTCGGACTGGCCGTGGGCGTAGTCGTACATCGGGTAGATGCACCACTTGCTGCCGGTGCGGTGGTGCTCGGCGTGCAGGATGCGGTACATGACCGGATCGCGCATATTCAGATTGGGCGAGGCCATGTCGACCTTGGCCCGGAGCACGCGTGAGCCGTCAGGAAATTCTCCCGCCTTCATGCGCTGAAACAGATCGAGATTTTCTTCGACCGAGCGATGGCGGTGCGGGCTGTCCTTGCCGGGCTCGGTGAGCGTGCCGCGGTGCTTGCGGATTTCTTCGGCCGAGAGATCGTCAACGTAGGCCCTGCCATCGCGAATTAGTTTCAGCGCCCACTCGTAGAGCTGGTCAAAATAGTCCGACGCATAAAAAAGCCCATCCCACTTGAAGCCGAGCCATTGCACGTCGGCCTTGATCGACTCCACGTATTCCGTTTCTTCTTTCTCGGGATTGGTGTCGTCGAAACGCAGATTGGTATGTCCGCCGAATTCGTCGGCGAGCCCGAAGTCGAGGCAGATGGCCTTGGCGTGGCCGATGTGGAGATATCCATTAGGCTCGGGAGGAAAACGGGTCTGTACCCGGCCGTTGTATTTGTTGGTCTTGAGGTCGTCGATAAAGATGTCGCGGATAAAATTTGAGGGGCGAGGCTCAGGGTTGGAGGGTTCACCCACTTTGGCCTCGGCAGTTGACGGATTCATAGCTCTTGATCTTACCGCAAGAAAACGCCAGCGGTCTGTGCTTCGTGATCGGAGTCTCATGGAGCGGCGGACACCCTCGTTCGCCTGGGCAGGGGCACGGCTTCTTCAGGGACGCTTCCGTGGCGCTGCTCCCCGGACGAGGGCGTCTGGGTTCCATGATTCGTGTTTAGACTCCGGCCGAGACTACCTGTCCAGGAGAGGAACTCAGTGATTGCTCGCGCGCGAGTTGCCTTCGGTACCGCACATGGCGCCAGCGGGTCATCTCCACCAGCGGCTTCCACACGGGATTGACCAGGTCGTGTTTGATCAGCAGGTGCCAGAAGCGGTTGGAGCGCTTGTAGAGATACGACATCGCGAGGTAGAGCGGGATGGCCTGCGGGCTTTCGGGACGGCGTCGCCAGATCGACGCGTGGGAGAACAGGTGCTGGTAGATCCAGGCATACCCTTGCTCGAGCTCTTCGGGCGTCATGTGCCTGGGCTGAAAGACGGCGTGGCCGGTGCCGTAGAGCGTCCAGTCACGATGCAGGATGCGGCCTTGCTCTTCCATCTGGCGAAACAGCGGCGTCGCCGGATAGGGCGTCAGAATGTGAAATGTAGAGCACTCCAGGCGGTTTTCTTCGATCCATTCCGCGGTGCGGGCGAAAACGTCTTTGCGGTCGTGGTCGAAGCCGAGGACGAACGATCCGTTCACCTGAATGCCGTAGTCGTGCAGGATGCGCACGCGACGGGCGTAGTCGCTGGTCTTCGGCGTCTTTTTATGCGACGCGGCGAGGTTGTCGTCGGAGAGCGACTCGAAGCCGATGAAGACGCCGGTGCATCCGGCCAGCGCCATGTGGCGAATCAGGCTGGGATCGTCGGTCACGTCGATGGTGACCGCGGCGCTCCAAATTTTGTTGAGCGGGCGCAGCGCCGCGCAAAGCGCGTGCAGGTAGTCGGGGCGTGAGCCTAGATTGTTGTCGGTAAACACCGCGTAGGGCTGGTCGTTGTCCCGGAACTCGGAAGCCACTTGTTGGGGATGGCGCATGCGGTAGGGCATGCGCAGGCCGTCGGTCGCGAGATAGCAGAAGCCGCAACGGTTGTGGCATCCGCGAGTGGCGATCAGGCTGGTGGTGGTGAGAAAGCTGCGGCGGGGAAGAATCGAGCGGCGCGGCGCGGGATCGTCGCAATAATCATTTTCGTAGGTGGCGACATAGCGAGGTTGAAGATTGTTGGCCTCGACGTCGTGAAGGATTCTCGGCCAGAGTTGCACGCCGTCGCCCAGCGCGAGGGCGTCGGCGTGGGGCGCGCATTCGTCGGGACAGGAGAGCACGTGCAGCCCTCCGAAAATCACTTTCGAGCCGCGGGTGCGATACCAGTCGGCCAACTCGTAAGCCCGGCGGGCGAAGGTGAGGTGCACCGTGATGCCGACCACATGCGGCAGGGGATTCGACGGTGGCCGGCCGTGCAGCAGGTTCTCGTCCCAGTATTCGACGCGCCAGTGCGCGGGAGTGGCGGCGGCGAAGCTGGTCAGGGCGAGCGTGGGCGTGAGCACGTGCTTGCCGAAGCTGGCGTTCGCGTCCTTGGGATAGAACGGGTTGATCAGCAGGGCGTAGCGCCGCTCGAGGAATCCGCGGGGCTCGGCGGGATCGAGCGCCGGGGCATGGGTCATTTCGCGGGGAATCCAGCGCTTCGGGACGGGGCGAAGGAAGGGTTCGTCGGGTGCGATCATGAATGTACTTTACAGAACAAAGTACTTCATGTCAATGCGCTATTTCTGACCAAGGACCGATTTGAGACCCTTAGCCAAAAAGGACACTCAGGTACACAAAGGGAGTCGTTCGCCAGCTAGGTCCTTCGTGATACTTCGTGTCCTTCGTAGTTCCGGATTTACGGTCGCTAGCTCATCGTCAACACCACGCGGAATCTGGCCTTGCCGCTGATCATTTGCTGGTAACCGTCCCCCGCCTTCTGCAGCGGATAGCGTTCGATCATGGGGCGCACACCGGTGAGAGAACTGTACTGCAGGGTGTCTTCGGAATCGCGGGCGGTACCGGAGGCCCATCCCTGGATGGCTTTGCGGCCGCCGATTAGTTGCAGCGGCGTGATGGTCAGCGGCTCAAAACCTGCGCCCACGATCAGCAGCTTTCCGTTGACCCCCACGCCATCGATCAGGGCAGACATCGACTTCGAGTCGGGAGCGGTCGCCAGAATGACTTTGGCACCGCCTAACTTTTGCAGAGCTTCCGCGGGCGATCCTGCGTTGGTATCGATGTAGGTGTGAGCGCCCAGCTTCTGGGCCAATGCCTGTTTGTCGCCGCCGCGTCCGATGGCGACCGTTCGAAAACCCATTTGCCGCGCATATTGAATGCCGAGATGGCCCAGGCCTCCAATGCCTTGCACCGCGACGAGTTCGCCGCCGCGCGCCCCGGAATTTCGCAGAGCGTTGTAGACGGTGATTCCAGCGCACAGTAACGGCGCGGCTTCATCCGCCGGCAGATCGTCGGGCATGGCGGCGACCGCTTCGGCCGGGGCGGCCATGTACTCCTGGTAACCGCCATCGAAATGAATTCCCGTGATCTTTTCGAACTTGCAGTTCACAAAATCGCCGCGGCGGCACGGTTCGCACTCGAAGCAGTGACCGCCATGCCATCCTACGCCGACGCGCTGGCCGGGCTTCCACAGGGTGACCTCGGGCCCGATCTTGTCGATGCGTCCGGCGACTTCGTGCCCCGGAACGCGCGGATACTGGATGCCCGGCCATAAGCCTTCTTTCACCAGTGCGTCGCTGTGGCAAATGCCGCAGGCCTCGACCTTGATGCGCACCTGGCCGCGTCCGGGCTCGGGGATGGGGCGCTCGACCACTTCGAAATTTCCACCGGGCTTGCTGATCTGAACGGCTTTCATGACGGATATCCTCGCTAAGGTTGGATTCAATAGATCTGTGGCACAAAGAATTAAGAGATGGGGAAAAGAGTCACGCGGACGCAAAATCACGCATTGGACTTTGATCGGTCCAATGTATTCCACCTACTTGTGAATTGCGCGAACGCGGCCCGCGCCCCTGGCAAACGGCCCATGGCGTAATGGCAGCACATCAACCCAGCTTCCCCAACGCCTCGCCAATTCGCTCAAGAGTCGTGTCCTTACCTAATACTTCGAGCGTTTCAAACAACGGCGGGGCGTTTTTGCGGCCGCAGACGGCCACGCGAATGGGCTGGAACATCTGACCGGCTTTGACGCCGAGTTCCTGCGCGGCGGCGCGCAGAGCCTGGTCCAGAGGGTCGTGTTTGAATTCGACATTGGGCAGCACTTCCTTCGCGCGCGTTAGAACCTTCAGCGCCATGGCCGCGTCTCCCTTCTGCGGGATCAGTTCGGCTGGATCGTAGGGCGGAAGCTGGTCGACGAAGAAAAAGTCGGCAGCGGTGAGCACGTCGCGCAGCAGCTTGATGCGCTCGCGGATGAGCGGCGTGATGCGCAGCATTTTTTCGGGTGTGATGTCGAATCCGGCTGCGTGCACGACCGGCAGCAGGCGCTGGCTCAGGTCCTCGATGGCCAGGCTGCGAATGTGTTCTGCGTTCAGCCACACCGCCTTCTGATCAAACGTTTCTTCCGGAGTGGTCGCCGGCTCTTTGAAATTCACGACCGCATTTGCGCGGTTGATTCCTTCCAGCGAGAAAGCATCCGTCAACTCCGTGAGGCTCATCTGCTCACGATCGTTTTTTGGAGACCAGCCCAGCAGACATAAAAAGTTGATGAAGGCCTCAGGCAGAAATCCGGCGTCGCGATAGGTGGTTACGCTGACCACCGGGCCGTGACGACGCTTGGAAAGCTTGGTGCCGTCCGGGGCGACCAGCAGCGGAAGATGCGCGAACTGGGGCGGCTGGAAACCGGCGGCTTCAAAAATCAGTACATGTTTGTAGGTATTCGAAAGATGGTCCTGGCCGCGAATGATGTGGCTGATGCGCAGGTCGGCGTCGTCGGCGCACGAGGCCAGGTGGTATGTCGGCATGCCGTCGGAGCGCAACAGCGCGAAGTCCTCGATGTCGGCGCCCGCCTTCACTTGCTCGCCATAGACCGCGTCGGTAAAACGCACAACTTGTCCGCCGTCGCGGGGCACGCGAAAACGCAGGGCAAACGGTTCTCCGGCGGCGGCACGCCGGTCGCTTTCTTCGCCTGAAAGTTCGCGCATGCCGGGATTGAACAACCACGTGCCTTGCGCTCCCGATCGTTCGCTATCTCCGGTGTGCGCGGGGGTAAAGTCGCGGTAGGCCAGGCCTTTTTGAAGGATGGTCTCGGCCATTTGCCGGTGCAGTTCGCCGCGCTCGGACTGCTTGTATTCCTCGTCCCAACTCAGGCCCAGCCACTTCAGGCCGTCGAAAATTGAGTTGACGGAGGCATCGGTATTGCGTTCCACGTCGGTATCGTCGAGCCGCAAGATCATGGTTCCGCCGTTGCGGCGGGCATACAGCCAGTTGAAGATGAAGGTGCGGGCGCTGCCCACGTGAAGAAATCCGGTAGGCGATGGCGCGAAACGCACTCTCGGATGGGCGGACGAAGATGAGTGGATGGATTCGGGCATGGAGGATGATCGAAACGACGGTTGCTCGAAACGATTGCTGCTCGAGCGTTGCTGGCCTGACTCTCGATGGTACGAGTAAGGCAAAAACATCGTCAAGCCGCGGCATAACGATTTAGTGTGCAACCCCATCATTCCAAGAGAACATCGAAGACGGACACTGTACTTAAATCCTATTGTCTTCGGCTGCCCGTTGTGAAAACATTGAATTACCGTTTCCCCTCCGAAAGCTGAGCCTGCAGGCACGGCTAGGTGTCTTCGCCGACCCTATGAATAGTGTCGTCATCACGACGGTTTTAATCCCCGGCTTTGTTTCGGTACTGCTGTTTCTCGTGTTCACGTACCTGCACGAGCAGAGCCGGCAGCCGTACTTTCGCGCGTGGCAACTGGCCTGGGCCGCCTACTCGCTGCACTACGTGCTGGACGCGTTTCCGGCATCGGCGATCGCGTTTTTTGTCAGCGAGCTTTTCCTGGTCGCGATGGCCCTGTGCATTTTCGTTTCGACCCGCCTGATGCGCGGCTCTTACCGTTTTCGCTGGTACGACGCCGCGGTGGGGGCGGCGGGCGTGGCGCTGGCACTGCTAACCCTGCGCGGACACATCGTCAACGGCGTGTTCCGGCCGGACGTGGAACCTACAGTTCGTCTGGGCATGGGGTTGGCCGTCATCCTGCTGTATTGCTCGGCGGTCTTCTATGTGAACAGCCAGAGGCGCGGGTCGCTGGCCTTCCAGGTGCTCGCCATCTCGCTGGCACTGTGGGCCGCGCTGATGGCCGTAGGGCAATTGCAGAGTCCGCTGGGCGAGCCGTTCGGCAGCGCCAACCGTCTGTTTGGCCCGGTGCCGCAGATGCTGCTGGGCATTGCCATGGTGATGGTGCTGTTTGAGAACCAGCGCAATGCAGTTCAGGAAAATACGCTGGCGCTGTCGACTCTGGGCGTAGATCCGCGCCGGCTGCTGTTCGCCGACGACCTGGTGCCCAACATGCAGGCCGCGCTGGAGCGCCTGCGCAGCGCATTGCCGATGGACCGCGCCGCCATCGTGATCACCGAACGCTGGCGTGGGCTGTTGCCCTCGGTGCAGCAAGGCTTCTCGCCGGAGTTTCTGGCCGCGCTGGAAAAGAGCGGTGCGGGCGATTACATCTGCGACCTCGCCTACCGGCAAAACGGAATTTACACCATCCACGATCTAGCAGAGATGACCGAGCCTCTGCCGGTGGCGGCCATGGGAACGTTCGCCGAGTTCAAACGGATTCTGACCGAGGCGGGGGTGCGCAATCTGACTGCGGTGAACCTGCAGACGCGGGAGCAGAATTTCGGCGTGATTCTGCTTCCCCACGCCGAGCGCCGGGCGTTCGGTTCCTCGGGCCCGCGCCTGATGGTTGGTCTCGCTCTGCAGCTGGGACTCACGCTGGAAAACTACGTGGTCAGTCACGATGCGCATCGCCGCACCAAAGAGTACGAACTGCTGACCGACATCGGCAAGGCGATCAGTTCGCGCCTCGATCAGGACGAAATTCTTCGCACCATCCAGTTTGAGCTGGGGCAGATCTTTGACACCAGCCACTTTTACATCGCGTTTCAGGAGTCGGAACAGATTCGCTTCGAACTCGAAGTCAGAGAGAATCGGGTGCTGCCCAAGCGCAGCCGGGAACTGCGCAACGCCTTTACCGAATTTGTGATCCGCAACGGCGAGCCCCTGCTCATCCGCAGCGATCTGGAGAACACGCGGAAAAGTCTGGGCATCACCCACGTTCCGCAGCGGCCCGCCCAATGCCTTATAGCCGCGCCTGTTTTCCTGGGCAACCGGTCGTCGGGCAACAAGGCGTCCGGAGTTATGGTTGCGATGAATCCGGACCGGGAATTTGTTTTCGAACAACGCGATCTCGACGTCCTGGTGACGGCTGCCGGGCAGGTATCGGTGGCCGTGGAAAATGCCCGCCTGTTCGCCGATGAGCTGCGCCGCTCGCGGCAGCTGGCGTTCCTCAACAATGTTTCCCGCACCGCCATCTCCAGCGATGATCCGCTGCACATGCTGGGCGAGATCGCCAGCGAGATTCAGAAGAATTTCAGTTTCGATCACATTGGCATCGGCTTGCTCGACTACGGGACCAAAGAAATTGAGATCAAAGCCGAGGCGGGCGTGACCGCCCACGCCACGGGAAGACGCATCCCGCTCGGAACCGGCATTCTGGGCCGCGTGGCGCGCACCGGCGAACGGGCGCTGGTGCAGAACGCGCTGCCTGGCAATCTCACGGGAATTCTGCCGGACTCGCGCGCCGTGCTTTGCATCCCCATCACCTACGGCGAATCGCTGCTGGGCGTGCTCAACATTGAAAGCCGCGCGGAAAATGCATTCGCGCCGCAGGACGTTCTGATTCTCAATACCCTGGCCGACTTGCTGGCCACGGCGCTGCACAACGCGTTCGTCTTCCAGAAGCTGCAGCAGCAGTCGATCACGGACGGGCTGACGGGAATCAAGACCCGCCGTTTTTTCTGGGAAGCGTTGTCGGCGGAGTGGAAACGCGCTTCGCGATCGGGACGGCCATTTTCGGTGGTGCTGATCGATCTCGACAAATTCAAAGCAGTCAACGACACACTGGGACACTTCGAGGGCGATCTGGTGCTGGCCCGCGTGGGCCGGTTGCTCGAGCAAAAGTCCCGCCAGTCGAACGTGGTGGCGCGCTATGGCGGCGATGAGTTCATCGTGCTGATGCCCGACACCGGCGCGGAACAGGCCCAGGTGCTGGCCGAGCGCCTGCGCCAGTGGCTGGCCGGCGACCCCATGCTGAGCGAGCATCACGTGACCGGCAGCTTCGGAGTCGCGAGTTTTCCCATGCATGGCTTCTCCATCGAAGACATCATCCGCGTGGCCGATTCGGGGATGTATGTCTCCAAGCGTTCGGGCGGGAACCTGGTTTCGACCGCGCAGGAATTCGTCGAGGGGCAGGGCTTCGCCCGCCAGCGCCAGCAGATTTCGGCTTATATCGAGGGCTTTCTGCAACGCGAGCGCACCGGGCCCGAACAGTTGGAGGAATTAACTTCGACCCTGCACAAGCTCTGCGGCGGCGAGAACGAGCATGGGCGTGAGGACGACTGCAACGTGCCGCTGCTGAAGGAAGCCATTGAATCGCTGAGCCGGGCTGCCGAGTCGCGCGAGCTGCAGACCGCCGGCCATGGCGATCTGGTGGCGCGCTATACCGAAGTGATTGCCCGCGGCCTGGGCCTTTCGCCGGAGGAAACCGCTGACCTGGTTTACGCCGCGCGGGTGCACGACGTGGGCAAGATTTTCGTCTCCGAGCACATCCTCAACAAGCCGGGTCCACTCGGCGAAGACGAATTCTTTCAGGTGAAAATGCACGCCCACGTGGGCGCGGAGATTGTCGGCACTATCCCGCACAGCCAGAGGATGCGCAATGCGATCGAGCATCATCACCAGCGCTTCGACGGCTCGGGTTATCCGGATGGATTGCGCGGCGAAGAGATTCCGCTGTGGGCGCGCATCATCGGCCTCACTGATGCCTATGCCAACATGGTGACCGAGCAGTCTTTCTCTTCGGCGCGAACGCCCGAGCAGGCTTTGGATGAATTGTCGAAGATGAGTGGCACCCGCTTCGACGGCATGCTGGTGCGGTTGCTGCTGCGTGGGCTAAGGTCCGAGCGGACGCCTTCGGGCTCGGGAAACTAATTCTCCCACTTGCATCGACGGACCGGAAACTGGACACTAGTCGTCTATGTCCGTTCCTCTTTCTCTCTCTGGTAAAGTTGCCCTCATTTCTGGCGGGTCGCGCGGCATTGGCGCGGCTACGGTGCGGATGTTCACTGCGGCAGGGGCTAAGGTTGCATTCAGTTATCGCAGCGCGCGGTCTGAGGCGGAAGCGTTGGTTAAGGAATGTGGCGCGGACGTCTGCTACGCCATCGCGGCCGACTTGAATAGCCCAGCAGCGGCGCGGGCGCTGGTGGCCGAGGCCGTGCGGCATTTCGGGCGGCTCGACATTCTCGTCGCCAACCACGGTGTATGGCCGCCGGATGATGTGCCCATCGAGCGCATGTCGGATGAGCAATGGCGCTCCACGCTGGCCATCAACCTCGACGGCGTGTTCGGACTGGTGAAGCACGCGGTGGCGCAGATGAAGACGCAAGCCCGCACCGCCGCTCCCGCGGGACATATCGTGTTGATCAGTTCCACCAGCGGGCAGCGCGGCGAAGCGTTTCATAGCGACTACTCCGCGACCAAGGGCGCGCTGATCAGTCTAACCAAGAGCCTGGCCAGCGAGTTGGCTTCCGCCGGTATTTATGTGAACTGCGTTGCCCCCGGATGGGTCGACACCGACATGAGCGCCGGAGCGTTGGCCGATCCCAAGACCGGCGACAAAATTCGCAGCACGATTCCGCTGGGCCGCGTGGGGCGTCCCGAGGAGATTGCCGCGCCCGTGCTTTTCCTGTGCACCGAGCACGCCGGCTTCATCACCGGCGAAGTCTTCAACGTGAACGGAGGCGCGGTGCTGGTGGGATGAGCCGGGAAACAGTAGTAAAACGCCCGCCATCGGCTTGCGGCGCCACGGTTTCCTGCATCCAACAGAGGCAAGGAGCTTTTCAGCCGCAGGCGGAAAGTCCACCAGAAACGCTACAATTCTGATTGCACGCGATCACTTCCTCGAGTGGGAATGAAACAGTTTCTCCCGATTCTGATTCTGGTGGGTTCGGCCTGGCCGCAGGCCGGCGAAGCGCCGCGTCCGGCCGCCCCCCAGGCGTCGGCACCGGCTTCCGCGCAGGCCGCAGGCTCGGGCGCCGCTGCGCCCGCAACTTCTGCGCCCGCCAAAGCGGCACCCGCGATTTCTGCCGATCAGGAAAATTCCCGCAAGGCTAGAGCGCTGATCGATCAGGCCATTCAAGCCCTGGGCGGACAGAACTACCTCAATATTCGCAATCGCGAGCAGCAGGGACGCAGCTACAGTTTCCATCACGGCCGGCCCAGCAACGGAGGCGTAATTTTCTGGGCCTTCTCCGAATTTCCCGACAAAGAGCGCGTCGAACTCACTAAAGAGCG
This sequence comes from uncultured Acidobacteriota bacterium, assembly GCA_963800405.1. Lineage (GTDB taxonomy): Bacteria > Acidobacteriota > Terriglobia > Terriglobales > Acidobacteriaceae > Sulfotelmatobacter. The sequence goes on along the minus strand of CAWDBW010000019.1, from coordinate 76,496 downwards.
CGACGTCACCGAACTCTACATCGGCAACAAGGGATATGAGATCACCTACAAAGGCGTGCATCCCATGGAGAAGCAGGACCTCGAGGACTACCTGCGCCGCCGCCGCTTCTCGCTCGATACCATGCTTCGCATCTGGGTCAACGATCCCACGGTCGTGCTGCTGTTTGATGGTTTCGCCATCGCCGCGCAGCATCCGTCGCAGCAGGTGACGCTGATCAACGCGCAGAACGAAAGCGTCACCCTCTATTTCGACAACGACTCGCACCTGCCCGTCAAAAAGTCGTTCACCTGGCGCGACCCCGTCGACCGGCAGAAAAATCTGGAAGAAGAAGTTTACGAGAACTACCGCGCCGTCTCGGGCATCATGGCGCCCTACAATGTGACGCGCTTTTTCAACGGCGATATGTCCAGCCAGCGCTTCCTCAACTCGGTCACCATCAATCAGAATCTCGACCCCGCCATGTTCGACCCCAACTCCGGCTACGACCCCAATAAACCGCCCGGGAAGCAAGAAAAGAAGCACTGAAAAATGTTTCTTCGTAAAGAAGAGTAATACAGATGAATCCCGCAGCCGGGCGTGAATGCCTGGGAAATATCTTGTAACCTACTCTACCGCAGATAGTTACATCGTAGTCCCCGCAAGCCCCGGGGTCTCGTCTCGCCACGGACTGTGGCTTTTTTACCACAGACAGTTTTAGTAGCCGTGGCGTAAGCTACGGCATTCATTGGAAAAGTCTCAGACCAATTCTTGACCCACGAGCAGACAATCCGCTCCGCGGTGGAATGCAGCGGCATCGGGCTGCACAGCGGCGCTCCGGTTTCGATGCGCATCCTGCCGGCGGCGTCCGGCACGGGCATCGTGTTCCGGCGCACCGATCTTGATGGCTTTGAGATCGAGGCCGTCAGCCGCAACGTGGCCCGCGTCAGCTACGCGACCAGCCTCATGAAAAAGGGCGTGCTCATCTCGACGACTGAGCACGTGCTCTCGTCGTTCATCGGCATGGGTATTGATAACGCGATCGTCGAGCTCGATAACCTGGAATTGCCCATCCTCGACGGCAGCGCGCGGCCGTTTGTGGAGATGATTCGCAAGGCGGGCATTCGCAAACAGAGGCGGGCTCGGCAGTACTTGAAGATTCGCCGCGAGTTCGAACTGCGCGAGGGCAACAAATTCATCGCCGTGTATCCCTCGGACACCTATTCCGTTTCCTATTCCATCAATTTTCCCCATCCGCTCATAGGGAAAGAAACTTTCCAGGTGGAACTCACCAACGGAAGTTATCTGAAGCACATCGCCGGCGCGCGCACCTTTGGATCGCGCGAGGACGAGCAGGCCATGCGCAACATGGGGCTGATTCGCGGCGCCTCGCGTGAAAACTGCATCGTGCTCACTCGGGACGGGATTGAGAACGGCCCGCTGCGTTTCCCGGATGAATTCGTGCGCCACAAAGTGTTGGATCTGGTGGGCGACCTAGCGCTGCTGGGAAAGCAGATTCTGGGCAACGTAGTCGCCGACCGCGCCGGTCATGCCATGCACACCGCGCTGGTTTCGCGCATTCTGCGCGACAAGACTCTGTGGGAGGAAGTCACCTTCCCCGACGAAGACCGCGCCACCTTCCACCCCAGCGCCGAAGCCACCGCGGGATCTTCGCTTTAAGGTCGTAAGCTAAGAGCCGTAAGCTAAGAATTAAAGTGTCATCCCGACCGAAGCCGGAGCGGAAGCGACGGCGTAGTGGAGGGACCTTGCTGTTTCTTTCTTCGGCGGCCCGCTCTTCAACTCCGCACTCAGTCCGCAGGCTGGCAGGGCATCTCGCTCTGATTGTGAAGGTCGTGCGGTTGCTCGCGCAGCAGTCGTTCCAACTCGGCCCGTGTCTGGTCGATGACGGCGGCGGCAAACTTTCGCGCCGATTCCTGCCGCTCCTGCGACAACTCTCGTACCCGCATATTGAGCAGCGGAATATCCTCTTCGAACCAGCGCAGGGTTCTTTGCACCTTGGCGATGCGGAAGTCGTTGGTCAACATTCTCTCTCCCAGTGATTTTCGGGACGCGTATTTGGCGAGCAGCGATCCAGTAGTCTAGTGATCTATCAGATTGCCACGGATACGGAGAGGCGCAAGTTCAAAGAGAGATACCCCCGCGTGGAGAAGGCGCCCAGGGTGTGTAGATTTCAAAGCTGGAAATACGGTGGGGATGCGGGGAGTTTCGGAAGCACGCTCACGAGGGTAAGCTTTCCGCTTCGGCGGCCGCCAAGCGCTCTTTGGTCCCGGGAAATTCCCGTTCGATCTGCTCATCGAGCCACTGTTCCAGCTGGGCCTGGCTGCTCTTTGGCAGGTTGCGGAATCGGAATCCCGCCAGGCCTTTGACGTCGACCCAGGCGACCTCGGCTTCCACTTCTAACTTGATGCTGGATTCGGGCAGAGTGAACACCAGATGAGGCGCGGCGCCTTTCGGCGGAAGCTCCCGTAACATCAGGGCGATGCCGCCCTCGCTGAGGTTGGTGCTGGTGGCATTGAGCGTCTTACCTTCGTAGACCACCCTGACTTGCATCTTCACCGGCTGGCGGAAATAGCGGCGGCGCTCTTTAATCATGAAATTCAGCGCGGCATGAAAGCAACGGGACGCGTTCAGCGTGCTGATGGGCTTCTGCAGGACGAAGTTGGCGCCCAGGGCGAAGGCTTCCTGTGTGGTCGTCTTCTTCCCGTTCAGAATGGCGAAGGCCACGGAGTTCTTGTTGCTGGGAGTGTTGCGCAGACCCTGCAGGATTTCGAGGCCGCCGCTCATATCGTCGCAATCCACAATCACCGCATCGAATTTATCGGAGATCAGCATGTCGACGCCGGCCCGCTCCTCATGGCAGATTTCCACATCAATCGACAATTTTTCGAGCGTGGGCCGGATGACACGCACTAAATCCGGGTCCTTGCTCAGCAGCAACGAATCCAACGTCATAGTGGAGATTCTAGGGTGCGGGGAAGAGGCGCGATAGTCACAAAGGTAATGGACCTTCCGGTGCGGGTTCCGCAAGCTAGTTTGTCTAAGCTCTTTTCACCAACTCCGAAACGCGCGGGGTTGTAGCCCGCAGTTTCGCAGAGTACAAATGAACTGCGCGCCCAAAATGCCGAATCTTGCCTACCTTTCGCTGGGATCGAACGTCGGAGATCGCGAACGCCAACTCCGCGACGCCATCGCCCGGCTGGAAGCCGCAGGCCGCGTAGTGTCGGTCTCTTCGTTCTACGAAACGGAACCGGTCGAATTCGCCGACCAGGCATGGTTCCTGAACTGCGCGGTCGTTCTCGAAACCAGCGCCACGGCTGAACAATTGATGGCCGCACTGCTCGACATCGAGCAGCAGATGGGCCGCCGGCGCGTCCAGAAAAAAGGCCCGCGCATCATCGACCTCGACATCCTGATGTTTACCAATACGAGCACGGGCGACGTCGTCATCGACTCGCCGGAGTTGACCATCCCCCATCCCGCCATGCACCAGCGCCGATTCGTACTCGAGCCTCTGGCGGAAATCGCTGCTGAAGCGCGGCATCCGGTGCTGAAGAAAACGATTCGCGAACTGCTCGCAGCGTTGCCGGCAGGACAGGCGGTGCGGAAGGTGCAAGAAACTTAGCCACGAATACACGGATCTCCACGGAGCAGAAAGAAGGAAAGAACGAATTTCAGATCGGTGGAGATCGGTGAAAATCCGTGGCTGATTCTTTAGGGCAGAATAATCCGGCTGCCGGTTTCCTGCGGGGCAACCACTGCGGGATCTTTTTCCGGAAACTGCGCAAATAAGAATTCCACGAAAGCCCGCGACTTGGGGCGTCCCGAAGTGCGCCCGTGCGCCAGGCGCACCAGAAACACCAGAGCCTTCAGAACTTCCGCATCGCGCAAGGAGGAGTAGCCCGCATGCTGCTGCTCGGCCTCGCGATATTCCTTCACCATGGTCTCGATCTCGGCCGCAACCCGGCGCTGCACCTCGCTGGTCAAGGCCTGTTCGTAGTACAGCCCGGAGTTCACCCGCCGCTCGTAGCTGGCGGTTAAGGCAGAAAGCGCGGCCATCAGATCCTGATCATGCAGGCTGCGGTCGGCGCGCGCCGATTTCGCCAGCGCGTAGGTCAGGCCCATCAGCAGATGTTCCTTCTCGTACATGAACTGATCGGAAACTTCGATCTTTAGAAATAATCCGGCGGGGTCGACTTGATCCGCGGAGCGGGGCTTTTCGTGCTCACGGGCCTGAAGAAGGTACGGGCAATCGCTCGGACAATCGAGAGTCACTTCGCGCTGCTCGCCGCAACACTGCGGGCAAATGCGCCCATGAACAGCGGGGCAAAAGCGTTTCTCTTTGCGGATCTCGCAAATCGCACAACTCAAAGTGGGCTCCCTGCAAGCATTATGGCATCCCGACACAGGATTCACCACGGAGGCACTAGGACACGGAGAGAACGAAAACGGACTCAAGCGGCAACGGCAGAATACATTGCATCCTCCGTGCCTCGGTGTCTCCGTGGTGAGATCGGTTCCCCGGTTAACCACGCTGGTACGCATGACAGGCCCGCGGCGGCATTGGCATGCTTTGGAAGCCCTGTAAACATGGCCTCTTCCGCATTCGATAATTAGGAAACCCTTGTAAAATAAGGTGTTTTCCACAGCCGGGAAGGTATAAGATAGGCCCGGCTGGTATTAAACTGATTTTTTTCGAGGAGGCAACACATGGCTGCAGGTTTGACTAAGACACAGCTCATCCGGCATCTCGCCGAGAAAACTGAGCTCCCCAACAAAACCGCGGCGGCGTTTTTGGAGCATCTGGCCGACACCGCTATCAAAGAAACCAAGAAGAACGGCATTTTCGTTGTGCCCGGCCTGGGCCGCCTGGTAAAGGCGCACCGCAAGGCTCGCGTAGGACGCAACCCGCAGACCGGCGAACCCATCCAGATCAAAGCGAAGACGGTCGTGAAGTTCCGCGTCGCCAAGGCTGCGAAGGACGCGATCGCCCCCAAGAAGTAGTTTCGGTTGAAGATCAAATCGAAGGCCGGCCCAAGCCGGCCTTTGATTTTTCTACCATGAACACGTAGCGGCGGACGCATTCGTCCGCCAGGTTTTCCAGGCTAAGCTCCATGCTCAACTGGATCGTCATCGGAATCGGCGACATTGCTGCGCGACGCGTCATCCCCGCGATCGAGGCCGAGCCCCGCAGCCGCCTCTACGGCCTGGTCACCCGCGATCCCGCGAAAGCTTCCACCTATGGCGTGCAAGCGTGGGGGACACTCGATGAAGCTCTCGCGGACCCAGCCGTTCACGCGGTCTATGTGGGCACGCCCGTTTTTCTGCATGCGCCGCAGACCATCCAGTCGCTGCGCGCGGGCAAGCACGTAATTTGCGAAAAGCCCATGGCCATGAACGAAGCCGAGGCGCGGACTATGCTGAAGACCGCGGAGGAAAGTGGCAAGACTTTCGGCGTGGCCTACTATCGGCGTTGCTATCCCAAAGTGCAGCGGGCGAAACAACTGCTGGAAGCTGGAGCCATCGGCCAGCCCGTGCTGGCCGAACTCACCTGCCATTCCTGGTTCGACGGCACGGGCAGCCGCAGCTGGCTGGTCGATCCCGCCAAGGCCGGAGGCGGGCCGCTGTTCGACATCGCTTCACACCGCATTGACGTTCTGAATTTTCTGTTCGGACAGCCGCAGCGCGTCAGCGGCCAGCTCTCGAATGTGGTGCATCACTACGCGGTCGAAGACAATGCGACCGTGATGATCGAGTATGCGGGCGGAGTGCGCGGCGTGGTTGATGTCCGCTGGCACTCTAAAGTCAGCCGCGACGAATGCCGCATCCGCGGCACTGATGGCGACATAGAATTATCGCCGCTCAATGGACCGGAACTCATCTATATTCGTGCGGGCGAGCCCGGCGCTCAGGAAAATCTTCCGCCGCACGACAACCTGCACTATCCCATGCTGGAAAATTTCGTTGACGCCGTGGAAGGGAAAGCCCTGCTACTGGCCAGCGGAGCGTCTTCATTCTGGACAGACTGGGTCACGGAACGAGCAAAACGCGGCATCTGCCAATCCTAGGCTAGTGGTGCGGGTGGTGCGAGCGGGTTGCCCTCGGCCTTCCGGTATCGGTGATAAGCAACCGCTCCACGAATCGCATTGATGTAGGTCAGGATGAAAATAATTGTCAGCACCCCGAGTGCTCCGCTCGGATTTGTTGCCAATTTGTAGCCCACCTCCGCCAGATACATCAGCAGGCCAACAATCGCCCAGATTCGGGACGCTTTGGAAATTCGCCACGCAATCAATGCGAATATCACGGCGTCAATCAAGCCCAAACCATCAATCCCAAAAATCGGCTTGTGGTAGAAAATGCTCAACACGGCCAGCAATGCCGTAAGTGCGGCAATAAATCCGCTGACTCCCACTGCTGCCTTGGTTGCCTGTTCGGCGGAACTCGGATCTTCGATGGTCGGCCAGTACCATGCCATGAAAACCTCCTTGGCGGAAGAAATCGCGGCTATTCTACTGCGCTATTTCCCGTATTCGTTCTTCACTACTTCGCCGCCCTTCATCACGAACTTCACGTGCTCCAGGGTGGTCACGTCTTTCAACGGATCCCCATCTACGGCGATAATGTCGGCCCACGAACCCGGTTCAAGGCTGCCGACCTTGCCGGCCCATCCCAGCAGATCCGCGCCATTCACGGTCGCGGCCTGAATCGCCTGCAGCGGCGTCAGCCCCAGCTTCACCATCACCGCAAACTCGCGGGCGTTCAAGCCATGCGGATAAACCGCGGCATCGGTGCCGAAGGCAACTTTCACTCCGCTGGCAAACGCGTGCGCGATGTTTTTGCGCGCCACCGGCATCACCGCCTTGGCCTTGGACAAGTAGAAATCGGGAATGTGATTTCGTTCTGCATTTTCCAGAAACCAATCTCCCAGGTACAGCGTGGGCACAAGATAAGTGCCGTTCTTTTTCATTTCGGCGATGGCTGCATCGTCGATATAAGAGCCGTGCTCGATCGAATCCACTCCCGCCTCTGACGCCCATAGAATGCCCTGCGCTCCGTGCGCGTGGGCGGCAACTTTTCGTCCCAGGCGGTGCGCGTCGGCCACGATGGCCTTCATTTCCTCCAGCGTGTACTGCGAAGCTTGCGGATCGTCGCCCTTGGAGAGCACGCCGCCGGTGGCGCAGATCTTGATCAGATCGGCACCGTACTTAATATTCTCGCGAACCTTGTGCTGCACCGCGGCGATGCCGTCGGCCACGCCATCCCCCACCGCGTGATATTCGTAGGGCAGCAGGTTATTGTCACAGTGACCTCCGGTGATGCCCATGGCCGGCCCGCTCACCAGCATGCGCGGCCCCGGCACGTCTCCGGCGTTGATGGCGTCGCGCAGGGCCACATCGCTGTAGCCATCGGCGCCCACGTTGCGCACCGTGGTGAACCCGGCCAGCAGCGTGAGCCGCGCGTTCTTGGCGCCAGTCAGCGTCTGGCGCGCGACGGAGATTCCCAGCTCCTGATATCCGAACGTCGGTTCGTAAGTGAGGTGCGTGTGTGCGTCAATCAATCCCGGCAGCACGGTTGCGTTAGGCAGTTCGATGCGCACTGCGTCGGCCGGAACTTTCGCGTCGGCCGCAGCGCCCGCGCTGATAATTCGTCCGTCTTCAATGACCAGCGTCTGCTCGGCGAGCAGCTTGCCGGTTTTTACATCGAGCAGATGCCCCGCGTGAACCGCCACGTGCCGCGGCGTTTGCGCCATCCCCTGCGTCCCCAGACAACACGTCCCCACGCAACCCAAGGCAACCGCTACGACAGCAGTGCAGATCTTCCTCATCAATTTCCCTTTCCCCAGATTGTTGGATTGAAACCGCGACTCATCGCGAGCGGCCAGCCCGCGCCGGAAGGCCGAGACCCCAGACTCTGCGCGGCATACAAGCCGCGAAGATGAATATCAGGAACTGTAGCAGATGATCAAGTAGGTGGTGGAAGGGTTGTGGCTCAGTTTGAATCTTTGTCCTTGCGTCATCCCGAACCGCGGCGCAGTTCAGCCGCGGGAAGGATCTCCCCAGCCACGATTTTCAGGGAGATCCCTCGCTCCGCCTGAAGAACGGCTCCGCTCGGGATGACGCCACGCTTTGAACGTTCAAACTGAGCCACTACCGGTCAAAGAGCGCAAACGGCCCTTGCCACGGAAGAGCGCGCTTGTGGTGGAAGAGCGCGCTTGTGGTGGAAGAGCGACCCGAACGATCTGGGGCTTGAGCCCCCGACAGCAAACTCCCCCCTAACCTCCAGGCCCATCATTGGAAACGTACTGCTCGAGCGAATCCAATTCGTGGCTCAGATCGTCCACGCGCCACTCCAGTAGATTGCGGATGGAAAGAATTCCCAGCAGCTTGCCATTGTCGTCGGCCACCGGCAGATGGCGGAAGTGGCGCTCCAGCATGATGCTCAGGGCCTCGCCGGCATGCGTGCCGCGGGTAGCCATCTCGACCGGAGTGGTCATCAGGTCGCGCACCGAGGTTGATTTCGGGTCGACGTGGCTGAGCGCCATTTTTCGCAGCACATCACGCTCGGTAAAAATTCCCGCCACGCGATACTCGCTGTCGACCACGGCGACCGCTCCCACATGGTGGTCGAGCATCTTATGAATGGCATCGGCTACGGTGGCTTCGAGCCCCACGGCGGCAATTTCCCGGTCACACAATTCCAGCACGCTCATAACCCCTCCTTCGACGCTCACGGCCTGAAACCGGATTCAACCATCGCAAACCGGATTGACGCATTATGGCTACGCCAACGCGCTTGTCAAGTGAATTTGCGTCAGGATGCCCTCCCGGCTGCCCATTTGAGATTCTCAGCCACTCCGGCGGAGACGTAGCAAGCTACGTCTCTACGACCGGATCTCGAACGGAACTACGCCCCTACCACCGCATCCGCCTCAATCTCCACCAGAATCTCGGGCGAGATCAGCGCGCTTACCTGCACCATCGACGTAGCTGGGCGAATGTCCCGGAAAAACTCGCCATGCGCCTTGCCAACCTTCTCCCACTCTGCGATGTTGATGACGTACATGCGAGTGCGCACTACGTCCCTCATGCTGGCGCCCGCTTTCTGCAATGCGCTCTCAATATTTTTCAAAGTCTGCACCGCCTGCGCATACACGTCGCCCACGCCGACGATTTTCCCCTCCGGGCCAGTCGCGGTTGTCCCGGAAACATGCACATATGATCCGATCTTCACTGCGCGAGAGTAACCAACGACGGGTTCCCACGCGGTGCCACTGGAAATGTTCTGGCGCTGCAAATGCTCACGATTCACATTCTGATGATTCATTCGATACCCCCGTGGCTGCTCATTCTAAAGCTTGAAGCGCTGAAATTAGCAGCCAAGGCATCCGGCTGCCAGCAAAATCAGGCGGCAACTCCGCGTTGCTCGCTGGGTTCTAACTCATCGGAAAAACAAATCATGCAGATAAACAAAAGTCACTTGCGTTCCACAATCGAACTAAGGTATCAACTTGGCATGTGGCTGAAACTCCGTGCGCGCCGCGGAGTTCAGGGGGCTCAAGCATGATTCCGGAATCGCATCCGCTGCAGCAGTTGTTTCAGGATCTGGTGGGACGGCACTACGCCGAGGAAATCGGCATTCGCGACCCGCAGATTGTCGCCTACGTTTCTCAGCTGCTGGCCGAGTTCTGCGAGGCCGATCAACTTTTCAAAGTTCACGACGCATCCAACCGTCCGCTGGCCGATGTGGGCGAGATGCTGCTCGAATCCGATCCGGTCTACGGCCCCGCGGCTTCGTTTGACCGGGAGCGCCAGGTGCGCAAACACATCGGCGACTACACCCTGTTCCTGGCGGGCATGTTTCCCGAAAGCATCAATCACTTCCGGCTGCGCCGCCAGCGTCTGGAAAGTTTCATCGAGTGGGTGAAGGCCGGCAAGGAGAGCTATTACATCGTTTCCAAGTTCGAACATTTCGAATACGCCAAGGTCGCACCCCTGTTCGCCAGCCTCTCGCTAAATTTCGAAAGCTGCGTCTACGGGCTGAACATGGTAAAGAACGATCTGGAAGAGATGCAGCATCCCATCGTGCGCCGCTCCAACGAACTGATCATGTAGCGGCGACGCTAGCGGCCAACGAATCTTTCGTCTGAAACCCGCGCCCGCTCACACTCGCACATCCCCCGCGCTGCCCATGCGATAGAAACTGAGTGCCGCGCTGCCCTGCGCGAGTTTCCGGAATCTCCGCAGCGGCCCATGTTCTTCGCCGGGATCAAATTTCTTTTCGTGTTCCGCAATCACCACGGACATCGCCCATATCAGCGACGAATCCGCCAGCGCTCTCAGTGTCTTCATATAAGCGTCCTGCATGCGGTACGGAGGATCAAGGAACACCACGTCGGCTGCCACGTGCTGCCGCTCCATCCGCCAGAAGGCGCGCGGCAATTCTTCCTGCTGGATCTTGAATCCGTCGGTAACGCCCAGGCTCTCGAGATTGCCGCGGATCGCGTCCGCCGCGGCTGCAGAGTGCTCCACGAAATGCACTTCCTTGGCTCCACGGCTGAGGGCTTCGATTCCTACCGCTCCCGTTCCCGCGAACAGGTCGAGCCACACGCTGCCCTCGAGGGCCTCTGGGTTCCCCGCGGTCAGCACATTGAACAACGTTTCCCGCAGCCGGTCCGAGGTAGGACGCACGTCCATCCCGCGCAGTGAACGCAGCGGCCGGCTCCGGTATTTTCCCGCGATCACCCGCATGGCTGTGTACTCTTGGATGCCGCACCCACTATATCCATCCATGTAGAATATAAGCAGCGAAACCTTATGCGAAGCTGGTCTATTCCGGTGGGGCGCCTGTTCGGCGTGGACGTCCGCATTCACCTGACGTTCCTCATCCTGCCCATGTTTATTTTCTGGACCGATTATGCGCTAAACAAGGACAACGCCACGGGGCCGCGCGACCTGGCGATGGTGGGCATCCTGCTGGCTTGTGTCGCCGCCCATGAATGCGGCCACATGCTGGCCGCCCGGCGAATCGGCCTCGTCCCGAAGGCCGTGATCCTGCTGCCGCTCACCGGCGTCGCCCTTTATGACGAATCGCGCGTCGAAAAGCCGCAGGCCCCGGCTCTGCTGTGGCAGCGGGAAATCCGCCTCGCCCTGATCGGACCGCTGCTGAGCCTCGCGCTGGCATTCCTGGCGGCCGGCATCGTAACGGCTTCAGGTCATGGTGGAGATCTTTGGAAGTTGCCCGGCCTGCAGGCTCGTAACTTGCCCAAGAGCCTGGTGTGGGCCAATCTTTGGATCGCGATCTTGAATCTAATGCCCGCCTATCCTCTCGATGGCGGACGCGTTCTCCGCGCATTCTTTTCCCGCACACTTGACGCTTCCACGGCTACGCGGCGCGCCGTCTCCATCAGCAACGCCATCGCCATGGTGCTGATGATCGCCGGCCTGTTCAGCGACAACTGGCTCACCATGGTTGGGGTCATCGTTTTTTCCGCCGCCCAGTTGGAGGAGCGCGCGCTGGTATTCCAGTCCGTGCTCGACAACGTTCGCCTCGAAGAAGTCATGCTCACCGACTTCGCCACGCTCTCCCCGGCCGACACGCTGGAAGATGCGCTGGAAAAGGCCGTCCACTCGCTGCAGGATGATTTCCCGGTGGTTCGCGGCATGGACATGGTCGGAGTAATTTCGAAGCAGCGCATTCTTGACGCATTGCGCGCGGAGGGAAACGGCTACGTGCAGGCGGTGATGAACAAGATTTTCGAAGTGTCGCTGCGCCAGGAATCGCTAGGCTCAGCCTTCCGCAAACTCACCGCCCGCAACTCCAGCATCATCCCGGTCGTCGAAGACCAGCGCCTGATCGGCATCGTGACCCTGCAGAACCTGATGCACTCCATGGCCCTGCTGGCCGAAACCCGCAAGCTGCGGCGGGACGAGGCCGAATCTTAGAAGGCTCCGCGAAAACTCGCGGACCTGTGCGCCAACGGTGAAAGAGCGGCGCTTCAGCGCCGCGTCACGAGTCTAGGATCAACGGGCTTTAGCCCCAGCGGTCGTCGGCCAGTCTTCGCCCCCTGCGGTTGGACAATCCCTAGAACAGCCGCACCGCCTTCGCCTTCTGCACTGCCGGAATGGTGCGCAGCTTCGTGAGCACTTGCTCCGTCACGCTTCCATCGACGTGGACCACTGCGATGGCTTCACGCGGCTGGTCGGAATCCCTTTCGGCGCCGCGCCGCCCCAGCGAGAAGTCGGCGATGTTGATCGATTCTTCTCCTAGAATTGTGCCGACTCTGCCAATCACTCCCGGCACATCGCGATTGCGCAAGTAAATCAGATTGCGCTCCAGTGGAGCTTCTACGTCGATCCCATCCACGTGCAGCAGCCGCGGCGCGTCGCCATGGAGCACTGCGCCCTTCACCATGTGCTCTTCTGTCGAGCTTTTCAGAAAAATCGAGAGCACGCTGCCCGCGCCTCCGGTCGACGATTTCGGCTTGTGCGATTCCAGCACGCGCAACCCGCGCTCTTCCGCAATCGTTGCGGCGTTCACCAGATTCGCCTTTTCCTCCAGCGCCTCGTTCAGAATGCCCTTGATCGCGCCGTTGCGGATGAGTTCTGTCTTCCATTCCGCAATGTGCCCGCCGTAGCGTATCGAAATTTCTTCAATACTCCCCTCCGAAACCTGCGAGAGAAACGATCCCATGCGTTCCGCCAGCACAATGTACGGCTGCATGGTCGCATATTCTTCCGCCGACACCGACGGCACGTTCACCGCGTTCTGAATCACGCCGTGCTTCAGATATTCCTTCACTTGCTGCGCAATCTGCACGCCCACGGCCTCCTGCGCCTCGAATGTCGACCCGCCCACGTGCGGCGTGAGAATCACATTTTCCAACGCAGTCAGCGGCGAATTCTTGAGCGGCTCTTCTATAAAAACATCGAGCGCCGCCGCCGCCACTTGCTTCGACTTGAGGCCCTGCGCCAAGTCCGTCTCATTCACGAGTTCGCCGCGCGCGCAGTTCACCAGCCGCACGCCCTTCTTCATTTTCGCGATCGATGCTTCGTTGATCATCCCCGTGGTCTGCGGAGTCAGCCCCACGTGCAGCGTGATATAGTCCGCCGCAGCGTACAGCTCATCGAGCTCGGCCAGCCGGATCCCCTGCTCCTTCGCCACCGCAACCGAAACAAACGGATCGTGCGCCACCAGTTCCATGCCGAAGGCGCGCGCGCGCCGCGCGACTTCCATCCCAATCCGTCCCAGCCCGATAATGCCCAGCGTCTTGGCGCGCAGTTCCGTCCCTTGCAGCGATTTCTTCTCCCACTTGCCAGCGTGCATCAGCACATCGGCACGGCACAGGTGACGCGCCATGGCCAGCATCATTCCCAGCGTCTGCTCGGCGACCGCGACCGCATTGGCCCCCGGCGTATTCATCACCGCAATGCCTTTGTGAGTCGCCGCCTCCAGATCGATGTTGTCAACGCCCACCCCGGCGCGGCCGATCACGCGCAGCTTCTTGGCGTGTTCCAGCAGCTTCGCGTCGGCCTGCACCGCCGAACGCACGATGAGGGCATCCGCAGTTTCGAGATGCTGCTCCAACTTGCCTTCCAGTTGATCCGCAGTAAGGACGGTCCAGCCCGGCTCCTGCAGCTGGGCCACGGCGGACGCTGAGATTTTTTCCGCAACGATAATTTTCACGAATGATTTCCTTTGAATGAGGATCCTGCTACAGAAACTTCGCCTTACAATTACCGGCCAAAATGACCAAAAGTAACCAAGAAATGTTGACAAGAAAGTGACGAGACCATGACTGAAAAGTTACGGGAAGATGACTCGCCGCTGACACTCCCCGCAACCGAACTTTCTACACTCGCTCTCACTGGGCCGCAGCCCTGGGGAGAATACTTATGAAAACTTTGCAACCATTGAAACCCGTCAACACCATCCTGCTCGCGGCGCTGATCGCTCTTAGCGTCGCTTGCGGATACAGCTCCAAGACCACTCCGCCCGTCGCCGGAACCTTGCCGACTATCGAGCAACTGAGTCCGGACTCGGCGACCGCAGGAGGCGCGGCGTTCGTTCTCACCGTCGACGGAACCAACTTCGGCTCCAAGGCAGTAGTGAACTGGAACGGCGTGGCGCAAACCGCGAACACCACCTATGTCAGCGGCAGCCAGCTCACCGTGGCCGTTCCGGCTTCGGCCATCGCGACTTCCGGCACGATTCGGATCACCGTGACCAATCCCGCGGTTGCCGGGACTGGTCAGTACGGCAGCGGTGGGACGCTGGCCGCGACGTCCACGGTGATGGACTTCACCATTAACTAGAAAGCGTCAGCGAGCAAGCGTCAACGAGCAACGGCTAACTCGGCGCCGACCCTCAGACGCCGACCAGTTGCCGCTTATCCAGCTGGGTGCGGGCATACACTTCTTGCGCTGCCCGCACCGCCGCGCCATATTCGACCTTGCGGTCGGTAACCTTGGCCAGCACATGTTCGAGCGCGCCCAGAATGCCGATGGTGTCGAGATAGTCGTAGTAGCCGATGTGCGCGATGCGGAACAGCTTGCCCTTCATCTCGCCCTGCCCATTGGCCACGACGGCGTCAAACGCTTCGCGAAATTCTTTTGCGATTTTTCCCGAGTCGATGCCTTCGGGCGCGCAGATCGCGGTCAGCGCCGCCGCCGGCGACGACGCATACAACTTCAATCCCAGGGCCTTGGCGCCTGCCCGCGTCATCTCCGCGCATAATTCCGCATTGTTGACGAGTTCTTCGCGTCCCTTGGCCAGATCGCCGTGGCCCATGCCGCGCACAAATTCCAGCGCCGCACCTAAGGCCGCGAATAGCGAAGTCGCCGGCGTGTAGGCCGTCTCGCCCTTGGCAGCCGACTTCCGCTCCTTGCGCAGATCGAAGTAATAGCGTGGCGACGTGGTCTTGTCCATATGCTTCCACGCCCGCTCGCTGACCGCGCAGTACGCCAGGCCCGGAGGCATCATGAGCGCCTTCTGCGATCCGCCAATGATCACATCCACGCCCCAGGCATCGACGTTGAGATGGGTTGTGCCGAGCCCGGTGATTGCATCCACCACCAGCAGCGTCTCGTGCCCTGAAGCCCCACCATGCCCGCGCACGATTTTCGCGATGCCCTCAATGTCATGCCGCACGCCGGTAGAACTCTCCGTGGCCTGCACGTAAACCGCACGCACCTGGTTGTTCAGGCGCGCTCGAACGTCGTCAAGAGAAAACGTCTGACCATACGGAACCTCGAGCACTTCCACGTGGCAGCCGAAAGCCTTGGCCAGCCCCGTCCAGCGCTCGCCGAACTTGCCTGCAGTCAAGACCAGAACCGTGTCGCCGGGCGAAGTCAGGTTCGACACCGACGCCTCCATCACGCCCGTCCCCGAAGAAGCCAGCACCAGCACATCGTTCTTGGTGCCGATGAATTCCTTCATGTCGGCCAGCACGCGCTGAAACAGCGCTTTGAAGTCGGCCGTCCGATGATGCGCCGTAAACGAAGCCATGGCCGTCTGCGCCGCCGGCAACAGTGGCGTTGGCCCGGGAGTAAAAAGACGATTCTTATGCAACATAGTGAGAGTCCTTATGAAAGAGATAGCCTTTCAGTTTACCGGAACTCCGCTCTGGGTGCCCCATCCTTCTCGCGTTCTTTGTGAGAGGGTGGGGATTTTGACGTTAGACGCCCAACCCCCAGCCAGGGTGCCCGGTTCTAGCGTGTTCTCTGCGCGAGAAGTGGGGTTGTGACTTTGCTTGGCGCACCGTCACCGGGCTCGCGCGTCTATAATCCCCTCATGAGCCTCGCCGAACAGATCCAGAAAGATATCGTCACCGCCATGAAGGCCAAGGACGAAGCCCGCCTCTCCACCCTGCGCATGGTCAAGAGCGCGCTGCAACTCAAGCAGGTCGAAAAAATGGCCCCGCTCGACGACAAAGAATCCCAGGCCGTGCTGGCCATGCTGATCAAGCAGCGCAAGGACTCCGTCGAGCAGTTCACCAAGGGTGGACGCCAGGAAATGGCCGACAAAGAAGCCGCCGAAATCGTCGTGATCGAAAGCTACATGCCCAAAGCCGCCGGAGAAGCGGAACTCGTCGCCGGCGTGAAAGCCGCCATCGCCGAAATGGGCGCACCCACCATGAAGGAAATGGGCACCGTCATGAAGAACGCCATGGCTAAGTTCAACGCGGCGGGCATGCGCGTGGATGGGAAGATGGTCAGCGAGATTGTGAAGAAAGAGTTGGCGGGGAAGTAGAAACGCCCGTGTGGGACCGGGTCTCAGACCCGGTCGGGTCGAGCGAAGCTCGACTGCGAAGGACGCCGATGGGAGTCACGATTCATTTCGAAGGTAGGTTGAAGAGTGACCAAGCCTTCTCAAGTCTACTGCTTCACATCGAAGAGATAGGTCGCGCCGAAACTCTGCTCACCGAAAGGTTCGAAAACCCTCAAGCGAAACTTGGCAGAGGGGGTGAGGAACGGTCAGTGGATTATGTTGGGCCGACAAAAGGAATTCTGCTTTATTTGCATGAGGATTGCGAACCCCTTCGTCTTGAATTTGACCGAGAGCTGTATGTTCAGGAGTGGGTGAAGACCCAGTTTGCCGGTGTCGACACACACATTCGTCTGATTCAAATGCTCAGGGAGATTGAGGGGTTCTTCCAGACCCTTGTCGTCAACGACGAGGGCGAGTACTGGGAAAGTGGGAATCAGGCCGCACTAGAAGGGCACTTTCGAGCTTGCAACGAAGTGATCGCCGAATTCGCAGCGAAAAATCCTCGCGCTCAAGTGAAGGTGCGAGAAGCTAATGGAAGGATAACGGATCTCATCGGATAGTATGGCGGCTACTTGCTTCTCTGCAACTCCCGGTAAGCCTCGCTCTTCGATACTCCCCGCTCCTTCGCCACTTTCTTCAGCGCGGCCTTCTCGTCGACTTTCTCTTCGGCCATGATCTGCTCCACGCGCTGCCGGACCGACGGACGGCGGGCGGGGTCGCCCGCCTCCACAAGAGCATCGCTCTCTTCAGCTTTGCCGATCAGGAGCGTGATCTCGCCTTTTACTGCTTCGCGCGCCTTCAGGTTCTCCAGCACTTCGGCGGCGCGGCCGCGCAGGAATTCTTCGTGCAGCTTGGTCACTTCGCGCGCGATTACTACATGCCGGGCTTCCCCCATGACCTCGACAATGTCGGTGAGCGCTTCGACAATCCGGTGCGGAGCCTCATAAAAAACCTGCGTCCGCGGAGAATCCTTCACCGCCTCCAGGGCCGCCCGCCGCTCGCCCCGCTTGGCCGGCAAGAATCCGCTGAAGCGAAACGAGTCCGTGGGCAGGCCGCTCGCGACCAGCGCCGCCAGAAACGCGGACGCTCCCGGCACCGGCACGACCGGCACACGATGCCGGATGGCCAGCGCGATCAGCCGGTAGCCAGGATCGGAAATTCCGGGCATGCCCGCGTCGGTCACCAGCGCCACGCTCGCGCCCTCCTGCATTTCTTTCACCAGCTCGGCCGACCGCGTCATCTCGTTGTGCTCGTGATAGCTCGTCGTCCGGGTGGCGATCGCGTAATGATTGAGCAACTTCTGCGTCTGCCGCGTGTCTTCGCAGGCGATCACGTCGACTTCCTTTAGCACACGCAGCGCCCGCAGCGTGATGTCCTCAAGATTCCCGATCGGCGTTGCGACCAGATACAGCGCGGGGCCGCCCGCAGCATCACTCATGGCCGGAAGTCTACCACCATACGAGAATTGCAGATTTCAGATTGTAGACTGTAGATCTCTAACACGAAACAGTTCCCGATCCGCAATCTTCAACCTTCAATCTGGAATCTGGAATCTGAAATCCGAAATCCCCATGACCGGCCGACAGTCTCCCGTGATCCGGTCCCTGCACATCCGTAACCTCCCTGTGAGGCGGATTCTGCATCAAACTGTGGACAATGCCGACTTCGGCAAAACCCGTGATCGCGGCCCTGCTCTGTGGGCTTGCTCTGTGTGTGTGCGCCGCTCAGCAGGCGCCCACCGGAGCTTCCAGCGCGGCGCGGCAAACCTCGCCTGAAACCCGCGCGCGAAAGCCGAATCGCACCCTCACTCCCGACGACGGCCTGGGCGTGATCTCGGCTGCGCTCGACCCGAAAGTGCGCCGCTATGCCGGGCACGACTGCTCTCACCTGGTGCACGCCATCTACGAACGCGCCGGATTTCCCTACGCCTACGCCAGTTCTGACGATATTTATGACGGAGTGCCGGGCTTTCAGCGGATCACTTACCCGCAGCCCGGCGATTTGATCGTGTGGCGCGGGCACGTAGGAATTGTCGTCCGGCCGTCAAAGCACGTCTTCTTCAGCTTTATGACCGCAGGGCCTGGAATCGACGACTACGACTCCCCCTACTGGGTGCATCGAGGGCAGGCGCGGTTCTATCGTTACGTCAAGAATGATCCGTGCGCCGGATGCACCGCGGTCAGCACGACCTTTCGACACACCCGGCCAAATTGACGCCGCCCCGCGGCCGCCCCTAAAATCAAGCTGACGCAGTTATTCCCTCAACCGTCTCACACTCATGCCCCTTTACGAATACGAATGTAAGAAGTGCGGCCACCGCTTCGAAAAAATCCAGAAGTTTTCCGACAAGATGGTCAAGAAGTGCCCGGAGTGCGGCGGCCAGGTCGAGCAGATGATCTCCGCCCCGGCCGTGCAATTCAAAGGCACGGGCTGGTACGTCACCGACTACGCCAAGAAATCCGCGTCGCCCGGATCCTCGGGCAACGATTCCTCGTCGAGCGCTTCGTCCGCAAAAGAAAAAAAGGACGACAAATCCAAGTCGGACAGCGGCTCGAAAGAAACTTCGTCCAAAGAGAGCTCGTCCAAAGAAAGCTCGGCGAAGGACGGCGCCTCGAAAGAGAGTTCCTCTTCCTCGAAAGAAACTCCGCGCAAAGGTTCCGGCAGACGCAAATAGGCCGAGCCCTAAATTTCTCTGTCATCCTGAGGCGCGTTCTCTGCGCCGAAGGAACCATGCATCTTGCCGGCACCGGCAGAGTGCATGGGTCCTTCGCTTCGCTCAGGATGACAACGACGATGAACTAACCACTGCTTTACTTCAGCTCCCGCTCAAAGTGGTCCACAATCATATTGAACAGGTGCACCCGCGCATCTTTGCCCGCGATGCTGTGCGTCTTATTCGGATAGATCATCAGCCGGAACTGCTTGCCCGCGTTAATCAGCGCGTTGATCATTTGAATGCTGTTCTGGAAATGAACGTTGTCGTCGCTCGTGCCATGCACCAACAGCAGCGCCCCGTGCAGCTTATCGGCGTCGCGCGTCACATCGGACTGTTCGTACCCGTCTTTATCATCGTTCAGCAGGCCCATGTAGCGCTCGGTATAAATCGAGTCGTAGTTCGCCTGATTGGTCACGGGAGCCACGGCCACACCGGCACGAAAACGGTCGGAATGCGTCATGGCATAGAGCGTCATCGATCCGCCATTCGACCAGCCCCAGATGCCGGTGCGGTCTTTATCGAGCTGCGGATATTGGGCGTAGAGCTGGTCGAGCGCGGTGAGCTGATCTTTCAATTCAACCGCGCCAAACTCGTGCCGAATCGCCGTCTGGAACTTGCGATCGCGGTTCGGCGTACCGCGATTGTCCACCGTGAAGACCGCAAACCCCTTCCGCGCCAGAATCTCCTCGAACGGATCCGGCGTGCCCTTCCTCACCAACTGCCCCGCTGGCCCGCCATAGATGTAGACGATCAGCGGAATCTTGCTGGCGGGCGCATCCGGAGGCAGCAACAACTGTCCATACAGCGTCGTCCCGTCGTCCGCCTTGAACTCCAGAAGTTTCGGGGCACGCAGCCCGTACTCCGCGATCGAGTCGTGGGCCTCCCAAACCGGATGGCACGCTCCGCCGACCGCGCAGAGAGTCAGCGTCGCCGCCCGGTGGGGGCTGGAGTACGAATGCGTGTAATGCTTGCCGTCATCGCTGAAGTGCGCGCTGTGCAGGCCTTCTTCCGGCTCGATATTCTTGAAGTCCGACCCGTCCAATTTCACGGAGTAGATGTGCTCTTCCCGCGGATCACCCTTATTCGCCGCGAAAAATACCGTGCCCGCGGCCTCATCCACGCCTTCGATTCCCAGCACCTCGTAATCTCCGCTCTCCAGTTGCCGCTCCAGCTTGGCATCGGCCGCCATCGGATTCTGCTTGTCAAAGCTGTAGAGATAAAGATGCATGTTGCCATCGCGCCAGCTCGGCCACAGAAACTGGCCAGCCGACTTCACAAAACGAATCTCCACATGCTCGAAGTCGAACCACGCTCCGGGCTCGCTTTCGCTCAGCACCAGCCGCGACTTGCCCGATTTCGCGTCCACGAAATACAGGTCCATCTTGTCCTCGGTGCGGTTCAGCACCTCAGCCCAGATCACGCCTTCGCGCACCCAGCCGAATCGCGGAATATACGAGTCCTCGTCCTTGTCCGTGGCCAGCGAAATCCACCGCACCTTGCCGCCTTTGTCCGCATCCACCACCCCCAGCTTCACCACCGGATTCGGATCGCCCACCTTGGGATACTTCTCGTTGTCCACGCTGGGATGCGTCGGCAGCCAGTCGGTGATGGGATAAATCGGCACCTTGCTCTCATCCATGTGCAGGAACGCGAGCTCCTTGCTGTCGGGCGACCAGAAATAATTGCTGCGCACGCCCAACTCTTCCGCGTACACCCAGTCAATATCGCCGTTGAACAGATTGTCACCGGTATCTTTCGTCAGCTGCTTTTCATCGCTGCCGCTGACCGGACGCACATACAGATTGTGCTTGCGCACGTAGGCCAGATGCGCGCCATCGGGCGAAAACTTCGGATCTCCGCTGGGATCGGCCGCAGACGTAAATTGCACCGCCGTCTCCGTCCCCAGGTCGTAGAGCCAGAGCTGTCCCTGCGAATCGAAAATCAGGTGCTTCGAATCCGGAGCCCACAGGTACGCGGCCACGTGATAGCGCGTCCGCCGCTCCTTCTCGCGCTCGTTCTTCACCTTGTTCACGTCCGGATCGAGCGACGCCAGCTTCTCCGCACTCACCAGCACCTTCTTCTCGCCGGTGGCCGCGTCTACGTACCACAACTCGCCCTTCTCACCTTTTTCGTCGCGCTGCACGAACGTGAGCTTGGTCCCATCCGGACTCCATTCCACAGTCTCCGGCCCGCGCCCGGCGAGTCCGCCGGGCTGATAGAGCGTTTCAATGGTGAGCGGCTTGGCCGGCGCAGTCTGCGCCCCCGCCGGAGATAACCCACATAAGAATCCGCACAGCACGAAACCCGCGATGAAAGAAATCTGTTTTTTCACGAGGTAACCTCACGGAAGAGAAGTGACCGATGCACAATGGGCGAAGGAAAGAGTGTACACCGCCGAAGCCCGCGGCGGCACGGCTGGGCACTCGGGTTCCCAAGTTTAGTTTGGTTCCCTTTGTGAACCTTCGCGCCCTTCGTGGTTGATGCCTTTCCCGGCTTCCCGTCTCACCCCATGCTAGAATCAATAGAGTCCAATGCCGAATGCTTCCTGACATCGAAAACCTGCTGAAACTGCAAGACACGGACAAAGAAATCCGCCGTCTGCAGGACGAAGTCGCCGAATTCCCCAAGCGCATCGCGGTCATCGAGCAGAAGTTGGCGGGCACCAAAGCCCAGATGGAAAAGGCGCAGGCCGCCGTCAAGGCCGACGAAGCCGCCCGCCGCAAGTACGACACCGCCATCAACGACCTCCGCGGCAAAATCTCCAAGTACCGCGATCAGTCTCTCGACGTAAAAACCAACGACCAGTACAAGGCGCTGCTGCATGAGATCCAGTTTGCGGAAAAAGAAATCGCCGCCAACGAAGACAAGATTCTCGAGCTGATGGTCAACGCCGACGCGCGCGACAAGGAAGTCAAGGCTGCTCAGGCTGAACTGAAAGCCCAAACCGCCGAGATCGAAAAAGAAAAAGAAGAGGCCCGCCAGCTCACCGCCAAAGACGAAAAGCTGCTGGCCGAGTGGCGCGCCAAGCGCGACCAGATTCGCACCAGCGTCAACGAAGACCTGCTCCGCCATTACGAGCGCGTATCGAAGTTTCGCGGCAGCGGCCTCTCCGAAGTTCGCGACCAGAAGTGTATGGCCTGCCGCGTCATGCTCCGGCCCCAGACTTACAACGAAATTCGTTCCGGCACACAAACCATTATTTGCGACTCCTGCCAGCGCATTCTCTATTTCAATGCCGCCGATGAGATGGCCGACGTAAAGCCCTCGACCACGCGCCCCAAACGCCATCATCCTAAAATCGACGCGCCCCAGGCCTGGTACTATCGCGCGGAGTTCAACGGAATCGGCGAGGTCTTCCTCTGTCTGACCACGGCCCGCGGCCAGTCCAGCCGCCGCGTCTACGACGTGCACACCGGACGCCTCATCGGCGACATCCTCATCCGCGAAGGCGACTACCGCCAGGCCTTCCCCGAAGACATCACCGGAGCCATGCGCCTGAACGGCAACTGGAGCGAAGATGAACTCGACGCCTTCGGCACCGAGCTCCCCATGGTCGCCCTCGACTCCCTGCGCTTCGATTTAGATCTGGCCCGCCACGAAGCCGCTCAAGGTTCCCACGTCAAACCGCAGCCCTCAGCAGCCCCCACCGAACAAGCCGCCAGCTAGGGTTCACTCTATGAGGCCGGGTTTCAGAACAGTCGTAGGGGCGCGCTCCCGGTTCCTCAGGCGTTACAATAACGAATCTTTCTGTCCGGTTGCGAGCCCGGGTCCCAGAAATGCTGCCATCCGTCGCCAAACGTCTCATCGCGCAAAGGCCGGGAAGAGTTAACGTTTGGCTTGCTGCTCTCGCGTTGCTAGTCTCGTTCGCGTCCGTGCTAGGGACCCGTATGGCGTCTACGCGAGATCTGTATTCGCCTTGGTACGGAACACGAGAACTGCTTTTACACCATAGAAATCCCTACGGGGATGACGTTAATCGAGAGATTCAGGT
Organism: uncultured Acidobacteriota bacterium; assembly: GCA_963800405.1. Taxonomy (GTDB): domain Bacteria; phylum Acidobacteriota; class Terriglobia; order Terriglobales; family Acidobacteriaceae; genus Sulfotelmatobacter. The sequence goes on along the minus strand of CAWDBW010000019.1, from coordinate 53,525 downwards.
TGCGATTTACGGCCACGTCCTGGCTACGACGGAGCGCCAGAATGAACAGCGATTCGCCTACCCGGTGTATGTTGTCTTGCTGATGGGGCCGGCGGCTTTTGCTCAATATGGGACCGTATCGTCTTTAGGCTTGCCCCTGCTGACTATCGCCGGAGTGGGAGCAACCCTGTGCTGTATCTACTTTCTAAACTGGCCGGGGTTGCCGCGTGATCGGATGACGGCGGTGTTGCTGGCCATGAGCACTCCTCCCATGCTGCGTGCATTGCGCTTTGAACAGCTGAGCACAGTCGTCGTCCTGCTGCTTGTCGGTGCGCTTCTCTCCCTGTCCAGGAAACGTGTGATAACCGCCGGAATCCTGCTCGCATTGGCTACGATCAAGCCACAGATGGCGCTCTTGCCGGCTCTTCTCCTGCTGACCTGGTCTGTTTTGCGATGGAACGAGCGTAAAAAGTTCGCGATCGCATTCCTGGCAGCCATGATGTGCCTTTTGCTCAGTTCAGAACTTTTGCTTCCGGGTTGGATATTCAGCTTTCTTCGCCAACTTCAGGCCTACTCACGCTATGCGGGAGGGGACTCGCTGCTGACCATGGTCGCCGGCGCTCGGACTGGGTGGTTCATGGCCGTCCTGTTGCTGGTATCGGCTGCGTCCATAGTATGGCCACATGTGGATTCTGAGCCGTCGAGCCGAGCATTTCAGTTTTCCAGTTCCTTGGTGTTTTCTTTGGCACCCGTGGTCATGCCTGCAATGGCCGCGCAGCACAATTTCGTAATGCTGTTTCCGGCTGCCTTTCTGGTTATGCGTGACTTCGGATTGCTTAGCCTTCGAATGCGCGTTCTTATTATTTCTCTGCTGGCTTGGACTCCCATTATTGGTTTGCTTACGATGGTTCACGACGTCGAAGGGCTTAGACTCCTACAGATGTCTAGCGGAGTAGTGCTTGCGGGCGCACTGATGGCCAGGATGTTGTGGTTCTCGCGACAACTCACTGCCGAATGTCAGGTCAATGGCTGAGAGCAAATGAATTGCCCCGCTCATCCGCCGCGTCTACGACGTGCACACCGGACGCCTCATCGGCGACATCCTCATCCGCGAAGGCGACTACCGCCAGGCCTTCCCCGAAGACATCACCGGAGCCATGCGCCTGAACGGCAACTGGAGCGAAGATGAACTCGACGCCTTCGGCACCGAGCTCCCCATGGTCGCCCTCGACTCCCTGCGCTTCGATTTAGATCTGGCCCGCCACGAAGCCGCTCAAGGTTCCCACGTCAAACCGCAGCCCTCAGCAGCCCCCACCGAACAAGCCGCCAGCTAAAGCGACAAGGGATTTAACGACAGTCTGCTAGGGAACGTGCGGGTTTGTCGCCTTGCTTAGATCTCTCACTGCCTTGATAATCGCGTCTGGGCGATCGCTGGGAATATCGTGTCCAATATCCGGCACAATAATTTGCTTTCCCCTGATGGAGAGGTGAGCCAAGCGCACTTGTAGCTCGTCTGCCCAAATTCGGTGAAAGTCATCGAAGTCCCGCTTGCTCAGACCATTGCTTAGGATTTGATCGGAATTCTTTCCGCCAGTGAGTACGATCAAGGGGGTATCTGCGATATGCCCCGCCGCACGTGCTTGTTCTGCGCTGACCTTGATCATCTCCAGTTCGCTCGCTCTGGCCTGGAGGTACTTCGATTGGAGGATAAGGTAAGCGTTCTCACCCAGAGTTCCCTTCGACCATAGCATCAGGCGGGCAACACCGAGGTCGATAAAAACGGGAGCCCACATGGCTTGCTTCTTGTAGTGATTCAGCATCGACTCGTAGATTCGTCCCCAGGCTGCAGGCAACAATTCGTACTGGTCTTCCTGCGTGGCATCCGCCAGGACAATTCCCACGACCTGATCCGGATATTCCCCATTGAAAACGCGGACGGAATAACCACCGAAAGAACTGCCCACGAGCAAGTAGGGAGGTGCTTCCCCTGCGCGTTGCAGGAGGGCGTGGAGTTCGTGGGCAATTTGCGCGCTGGTGCGCGGCATTGGACCTGCGTCACTGCCCCCGTAGCCAGCACGATCATAAGAGCAGACCCGGGAAAACCGCGCAATCTCCGGTTGCACGTGTTTCCACTCGACCGACACATCACCGAGTCCGGCTTCGAGAACAACCGTGGGACTTCCCTGGCCGGTGCAGTTGATTTTGAGCCGGTAGCCGCCGACATCTACTAATCGCCCAGCTTCAGGAGAGCGGCGGGCTTCGGCGCGCGATGCGGCGAACTGATAGGTCGCGCCCGCCCCGGCCAGGAGGACGACAAGACCGAGGAGAACCGGGGCAGTATTGCGCAGCAGGCGAATCACTCTCGACCATCCTCAGCGACCATTCTAGCGGGCGACACCAGGCTATGGCGCTGATTGACAGTTTAGCTACTCGCCGCGCAGCTCCCGTTCCCACTGCCCAGGCATTACCATGTCCTCATGCCCCCGAGTCCGAAGCAGTCTGACCTAGCAACAGTCAAGATTTCCCCCCGCGGAACCACGCGTCTCAAGGCGGGCCACGTCTGGGTCTACCGCTCTGACATTGTCTCGGCCGAGGGCGTCCTCCCCGGCGCGCTGGTCCGCGTCTCCGACCATCGCGGCAAAATCCTCGGCGCCGCCCTCTATTCCAGCTCCTCGCAAATCGCCATACGTATGCTTTCGCATGACGTCGTCGGGGACTTTCATGCCCTGCTCCGCCGGCGCATCGCCGAAGCCATCGCTTACCGTGAGCCTCTGGTGCGCGACACCGGGGCTTACCGCGTCGTCTTCAGCGAAGCCGATTTTCTTCCCGGCCTCATCGTCGACCGCTACAACGACATTCTTTCGCTCCAGATCCTCACCCAGGCCATGGACGCCGATCCCGTTCGCCAGGCGATCCTCGCGGAACTGACCACTCGCCTGAATCCCGCCTCCATCATCGAGCGCGTCGATCCCCGCGTCCGCGAACTCGAGACCCTGCCCCCGCGTGCCTCCGGCCTGCTGCAGGGCGAGAAAACTTCGGCGACGTTCACCATGAATTCCGTCCATTTCCGCTTCGACGCCCTCGAAGGCCAGAAGACCGGAGCGTTCCTCGACCAGCGTGAAAACTACGCTGCCGCCGCGCGGTACGCCCGCGGCGATGCCCTCGACGTCTTCTGCTACCAGGGCGGCTTCGCCCTTCACCTCGCCGCGCATTGCGAGCACGTGACCGGCGTAGACAGCTCGCGCCCCGCGCTTGAAGTCGCCGAGCAGAATGCCGCGCTCAATCAAGGGTTGTTGGGGCAAAAGGAAATTGAGTGGATTGAAGCCAACGCCTTCGATCTGCTCAAGGACTACTCCTCCTCCGCGCGTGCTCAGGAAGCTCGCCGCTACGACACCATCGTGCTCGACCCGCCCGCCTTCGCCAAGTCGAAGCGCGATCTCGACGCCGCCCTTCGCGGCTACAAGGAACTCAATCTTCGCGCCCTGAAGATGCTCCGCCCCGGCGGAATTCTCGTCACCTGCTCCTGCTCCTACCACGTCAGACGGCCCGACTTCCTCGAAATGCTCGCCTCCGCCGCCCTCGACGCTCGTCGCACCCTGCGCCTGATCGAAATCCGCGGACAGGCCAAAGACCACCCCGTTCTGCTGAACGTCCCCGAAACGGCCTACCTGAAGTGCGTGATTGCGCATGTAAGTGATTGATAATAAGCATAATTTTGTAGTTGACAACAATACGCTCAACTTTTATGCTTCTTTTACGCTAACGATGCGTCTAATGAAGTGACCGCAGCCCTGAGCCAAGTCTCCAGAGCCGGTCTCGAAATTCAAAATCACCAATTTCTGAAGGAGGATTTTAGCCATGACCGTATTAACCCGTTTTGAGCCTTTCCGTGAGTTTTCCACCCTGCAGGACCGCATTAACCGCGTGTTCCGCGATTCCTACACCGGCGCCGACCGCGACGAATCCCTGACCACCTCGAGTTTTGCCCCCGCCGTCGACGTCTACGAAGACGAGCACAAGGTCACACTGAAGATCGAAGTGCCCGGAATCGACGAGAAAGACATCGACGTCCAGATCGAGAACAACGTTCTGACCGTGCACGGCGAGCGCAAAATCGAGAAGGAAGAGAAGGAAGAGAACTACCGCCGCGTGGAGCGCCAGTACGGCAGCTTCACCCGCACCTTCAATCTGCCCCAGACCGTAGACACCGAGGCCGTCTCGGCATCCTACGACAAGGGCGTGTTGAAGATCGCTCTGCCCAAGAAAGCCGAAGCCAAGCCCAAGCAGATCAAGGTCAACGTGGGCAACGCCAACGGCAACGAAAAGCAGATCGAAGGCAAAGGCCCCAGCAAAGCCGCGTAATGTGTGTGTTGGTGTGGGACCGGGTCTCTGACCTCGGTCATCGAGCGCAGCTCGATCGCTTTTCAGCGGGAGGCGGCAAAATGTCCGCCTCCCGTTGCTTTTTGAACATCAAATACCGTTGTCATCCTGAGCGAAGCGAAGAGCCTCTGCGTTTTCTACGGGATGCACATTGCACAGGTTCTTCGGTTCGCTCAGAATGACAAGAAGCAGAATGACAAGAAGAAAGTAGAGAATCCCCATGCCGATCCGTTGGGACAAGTTTACCGTAAAGGCCCAGGAAGCCGTGCAGCGCGCCAACCAGCTCGCCTCCGAGCACGGCAACCCCGAGCTGCGTCCGCTTCACCTGCTGGCCGCCCTGCTCGAGGATAAAGAAGGCATCGTCCCGCCCGTGCTCGAAAAAATCGGCATCGGCCCACAAGCCGTCCTGGCGGAAGTTTACAAAGAGATCGACAAACTCCCCAAAGTCTCCGGCGAAGCCGCTCAAGCAACGCTCTCCAACGAAGTCAACAAGCTGCTGGAGCAGGCTTTCAAAGAGGCCTCCAATTTCAAGGACGAATACGTTTCTACCGAGCACCTGCTGCTGGCCATCACAGAGCTCAAGCGCGATCCCGGACAGCAAATTCTCGCCGCCCACGGCGCCACCAACGACGCGATTTTGAAAGCGCTCGCCGTTGTCCGTGGTTCGCAAAAAGTTACCGACCAGAATCCCGAAGCCAAGTTTCAGGCCCTCGACAAATACGCCCGCGACCTGACCGAACTGGCTCGTCGCGGCAAGCTCGATCCCGTCATCGGACGTGACGAAGAAATCCGCCGCGTCGTCCAGGTGCTCTCGCGCCGCACCAAAAATAATCCTGTGCTCATCGGCGAACCCGGCGTCGGCAAGACCGCCATCGTCGAAGGCCTTGCCCAGCGCATCATTTCCGGCGACGTGCCCGAAGCTCTGAAGAACAAGCGCGTCGTCGGCCTCGATCTCGGCGCCATGCTGGCCGGGGCAAAATATCGCGGCGAATTCGAAGATCGCCTCAAGGCCGTCTTAAAGGAAATCGAAGACTCACAGGGCCAGATCATTCTTTTCATCGACGAGCTGCACACGCTGGTGGGAGCCGGAGCCGCCGAAGGTGCCATCGACGCCTCCAATATGCTCAAACCTGCGCTGGCCCGCGGTGAGCTGCGCGCCGTCGGCGCCACCACGCTCAACGAATATCGCAAGTACATCGAGAAAGACACGGCCCTCGAGCGCCGTTTCCAGATCGTCTTCGTCGGCGAACCCAATGTCGAAGACACCATCTCGATCCTGCGCGGCCTTAAAGAAAAATACGAAGTGCATCACGGGGTCCGTATCAAAGACTCGGCCATCGTCGCCGCGGCCACGCTCTCGCACCGTTACATCAGCGACCGTTTTCTGCCCGACAAGGCCATCGATCTGATTGACGAAGCCGCTTCCTCGCTGCGCATCCAGATCGACTCCTTGCCCACCGACATTGATCAACTCGACCGCAAGGCCACGCAGCTCGAAATCGAAAAGCAGGCGCTGAAGAAAGAGGACGACGCCAACTCTCGCGACCGCCTCGCGATTATTGAAAAAGAACTCGCCGAAATCCGCGAGAAATCCAACACGCTGAAAGCCACCTGGAAAAAAGAGAAGGATTTAATCGCCCGGGTTCGCACCCTGAAAGAACAAATCGAAAAATTGAAAGCCGAAAATCAAGCCGAGACACGGGCGGGAAATCTTCAACGCGCATCCGAAATTCAATACGGCCTAATCCCTCGGGCGGAAGACGAACTCGCCAAGCTCAGCAAACAAATGGAGGGCCAAGGCGGCAAGCGCATGCTCAAGGAAGAAGTCGACGAAGAAGATGTCGCGCGCATCGTCTCCAAGTGGACCGGAATTCCGGTTTCAAAGATGCTCGAGGGGGAAGTAAAGAAGCTGGTCACCATGGAAGAACGTCTGCGCCTGCGCGTGGTCGGCCAGGACGCAGCTTTGGAACGCGTGGCCAATGCCATTCGCCGCTCGCGCGCCGGACTGAGCGATCCCAAGCGCCCCATCGGCTCATTCATATTTCTCGGTCCAACCGGCGTCGGCAAAACGGAACTGGCCCGCGCCCTCGCCGAATTCCTTTTCGACGACGAGCACGCCATGCTCCGCATCGACATGTCCGAATACATGGAAAAACATTCGGTCGCTCGCCTCATCGGTGCGCCTCCAGGCTACGTCGGCTACGAAGAGGGCGGGCAACTCACCGAACAGGTGCGCCGCCGTCCCTATGCGGTCGTGCTCTTCGACGAAATCGAAAAAGCGCATCCCGACGTGTTCAACGTTCTGCTGCAGATCATGGACGACGGCCGCCTGACCGACGGGAAAGGCCGCGTGGTCGATTTCAAGAACACGATCCTGATCATGACCTCGAACATCGGATCGTCTTTCCTGCAAGCAGAGAGCCCGCGCTCCGAGCAGCAGTTCGAAGAAGCTTCGAAGCAGGTGCTGAATGCGCTGCACGCGCACTTCAAGCCGGAATTCCTGAACCGCGTCGACGACATCATCGTCTTCCGCCCGCTGGGTAAGGAACAGCTCGTCCACATCATCGAACTGCGCCTGGAAGACGTGCGCCGCCTGCTTGCCGATCGCAAGATTTCGCTGGAGCTGACCGACGCGGCCAAAGACCTGCTGTTCACCGAGGGCTACGATCCGAATTTCGGCGCGCGCCCCTTGAAGCGCGCGATTCAAAAACTGGTACAGGATCCGCTGGCGCTGAAGATACTCGACGGCGAAGTCCTGCACGGCGATCACATCATCGTCGACGCCGACCAAGCCGCAGGCAAGATGAAGTTCGAAGTCAGCCCGCGCGTCGGCGAGAAAGAGGTGACGAAGGCGAAGCGCTAAGGGTTGTGTGGGTTCGAGTCTCAGAGCCCGGCAGGTCGAGCGCAGCTCGATAGCCTCCGCTCTACTTCCTGCTGAAGCTGTCGATCACCGCCGGCGCCTGCGCCAGATACCATCCCACGGCCACGCGCAGAGCGATCAGCAATCCGTACCACAGCACGGGAGCACCCAGCTCGGCCAAAGAGATTTTCGGCACGAGCGCCGCGACTCCAACCACCATCACCGCCATGGCCGCCCAGCGCGCCCAGTTCTGCAGACGAAATAATCCCCATCCCACCAGCGCGTAGCCGCCTCCAACCAGCAACGTCATGTAAGGTCCCGCCAATTCCAGCCCGTACATGAAATGCCGTCCCGCCATCAGCGAGATCGCATCCGGCGCGAGCAGCTTCACCGCGCCGATCGCGCATAAGTAGATCGTGGCCAGAAAAAAGAGCACTGCGATCCCCGTGATACCCGCCGGACGCTCCATGGAGAGAGACTAGCACCAGCCACCGATGTCACGGATCGCCACGGATAAGCCCGGAACGAATTATCCGTGTTGATCCGCGTAAATCCGTGGCCAATGAATTGTCTGTGGCACACTACTGCTATGCACCGGCTCACGCTTGGAGATTTCGAACTCAGCGTTTTTTCCGACGGCACTTACCCGCTCGACGGCGGCGCATTTTTTGGCGTCGTACCGAAAGTGATGTGGTCGCGCAAGGTCTCCGCCGACGACCGGAATTACATCACCGCCGGACTCAACTCCCTCGTCATTCGCACGGAAGGGCGGCGCGCGGAAGGGCGAATGGACGGTACGCGCACCGGCACGCAGATCGTCCTGGTCGAAACCGGCATGGGCAACAAGCTTTCGGACCGCATGGTGAAGTTCTACGGCCAGCCCGCGCAGTTGCTCGACAATCTCGCGGCCGCCGGCATCGCGCCCGACGACGTCGATGTGGTCATCAACTCGCACCTGCATTTCGATCACTGCGGGTGGAACACAATCCGGGATAAGGCCGGCAAGATCGTTCCCACATTTCCGCGCGCCAAATATTACGCGCCCGCAGGCGAGTGGCAATACGCGCGCCATCCCAGCGAGCGCGACGCCATCAGCTTTATTTCCGAGAACTACGATCCCCTGGTCGAAAGCGGCCAGATGACGCTACTCAAAGGCGGCGAAGAAATAGTTCCCGGCATTTCGGTCGAAACCTTCCCCGGCCACACCGCGCATATGCTGGCCGTAATCATCCGCGGCGGCGGAAAAAGCGCGCCGGAGGACGCGACGGGGAAGGGCACGACTTCAGTCGTACCATCCGTTCCCAGCTCTGAAAGGGCGCGGCTTCAAGCCGCGCCGTTAGACGACGCGCGTGAGAAGAGGGCTTCAGCCCGTGAAGGAACCACCGCCTGCTACATCTCCGACCTGATCCCCACCACGGCGCACCTCGACCTCACCTGGGGCATGGGCTTCGATCTCTATCCCCTGCATACCATCGAGAGCAAAAAGATGTATTATGCGCGCGCAATCCCGGAAAAATGGCTGACCGTTTTCACCCACGATGCGAAGACGCCCTGGGCCTATGTGGAGAGGGACGACTCGGGTAAGATGGTGCCGAAGGGAGTGTGACTCGAAATGTCTCACAGGAGCAGGGCTAAGCTTCCTCGATTCGTATCTACCGTAAGTTGGACCATGGCGTGCCTCGGGCTCGCTATGTGTTTCGTGGCGCAGGCCCAGAAGGATAAGGGCACGCCCGCCAAGACCTCCTTGACGGGCCACTACGAAGGCTCAGCGCAGAACAAAGCCGAAGACGACATCACGGTGAGCATCGATCTGACCGAAAAGGAAGGTGCGCTCTCCGGCATGATCCACTCTTCGCAGGGAGATTTTCCCATCGTCGGCGGTTCCCATCAGGGAGAAACGGTCACCATCGAGTTCGATGCCAACGGACCCACCGGCACTATTTCCCTGAAAATGACCGACGACCGTTTAGTCGGAACCTGGAGCACCGGCAATGATGGCGGACCGGTGGACGTTAAGAAAGCCGCGCCAGACAGCTCGAAAGGCAAGTCGTAAGGCAAGTTCCGCGCGGGCCATCCGGATGTTTGGGTCTTCAAAGCCTGTGGACAAGTGCGTGCCCTGAGCTTGCCGAACTACCGGCATCAAACAGTCTTTTAGGCCCCCGCTTGGCGGCATGTTACCCGCGCACACCTTGGTCACATTGACTGGAGTTTTGACCGGTCTATCCTTAAAGTTCTACGGGAGATTTCCTCTGAATTGTTTACTAAAAAAGGAATTCCTAACTCGCAACTGACGAATTGAGGCAAAGGAAAGGCTATGTCGAGATCGCTTCGCACCGTTCTCTTGGCCGCGCTCGGGTTCACGCTGGCTGCCGCTTGCTGCTTTGGACAAGGTGGAGTAACTGACTCCACCAGGAACGCGCAGCAGGTCGCTGCTTTGCATTGGTACAAAGCAAATCAGACGACCACGTTCGCGGTTGGAAATTTCGCAATGGGCATTGCGTATGATGGCGCGAATATGTGGGTGCCCAGCTTAACCACGAACAGCGTAATGAAGTTACGAGCCAATGATGGAGCCGTGCTCGGCACCTTTACCGTAGGCAATTATCCCGATGGCGTTGCCTATGATGGCGCGAATATGTGGGTGGCGAACGCCAACGATGCCACGGTAACCAAGCTGCGAGGCAGCGACGGCACAACCCTCGGAACCTTCAACACAGGTTCCCTGCCCAGCGGGATGGCTTTTGATGGCGCAAATATCTGGGTAGCCAATAGTGGCTCAAACAACGTTACGAAATTGCGCGCGAGCGACGGCAGCGTGCTCGGAACCTTTGCCGTAGGACAATATCCTCAGCACATCGCGTTCGATGGCAGCAATGTCTGGGTCACCAACACTGGCGCGAGCACGGTGACCAAGCTCAGCGGCAGTGGAGCCCTCCTGGGCACCTTCACAGTGGGGGGCAATCCGCGAGGCATCGCATTTGATGGCGCGAGCATGTGGGTAGTGTGTGGGGCAACCAACAACGTTTACAAGCTCAGCGCGGCTGGCACGGTGCTGGGTAAGTTTGCGGTCGGCACCACACCGTATGGCATTGCTTTTGACGGCGCTAATATGTGGGTGGTCAGCTTTGCAAATAGTACGGTCACGAAGCTGGCATTCAATGGTGCGGTGTTAGGGACTTTCAACGTAGGCAACGGCCCGGAAGAAATCGCGTTCGATGGCACTCACATCTGGGTCGTCAATGTCAACGACAGCACTGTTTCAAAACTCTAAGCTGCCACTCAGTTTGTCTGAGTGATCAAAGCCGCGGCGTGGGGGGTGAGCCGCGCTTCGAAGAATTGCTCTACGCGCGCCAGTATCTCCGCCGCGCTCTTCGATTCGTAGATCGCCTTGCGCAACCCCGCACCGCCGGGGACGCCGTGCGTGAACCACGACGCGAACTGCTTCATCTTGCCCACGGCGTCAGGAAGTCCCTCCTCGATCAGCATCTGAAAGTAAGTGCGAATCATCTGGTAGCGATCGGCCTCGCTGGGGTGGTCGTATAGTCCTTCCCCAGACGAAATTCTGGATGCCGGCAAGGACGGGAAGGGCACGGCTTCAGCCGTGCCGTTGGCGTCGAACAAATCGAGGGCTTTAGCCCCTGGGGGATCATTGTTGGAATCACGGACGCGGCCCTCAGCTAAAGCCGATTCAAAAATCTCAGAGCTTTCGGCACGACTGAAGTCGTGCCCTTCCCGATTCATGCGCTCCCCAACATCCCTCATCCCCGCGCAATACTGCTCGATCTGCCGGAAGATCCACGGATTCGATGGCGCCGAACGCCCGATCATCACGGCGTCGCACCCGGTCCGCGTCACCATGGCGCAGGCGTCTTCGGGAGTGCGAATGTCGCCGTTGCCGATCACGGGAATCTTCACTGCATCTTTCACGGCGGCGATCCACTCCCAGCGCGCCTGGCCACTGTAGCCCATCTCGCGGGTTCGGGCATGCAGCGCGACCGCGGCTAGGCCGCACGATTCCGCCATCCGCGCCAGTTCCACGCAGACAATTTCTTCGTCGTTCCATCCCGCGCGGAATTTTACGGTGAAAGGAATCTTCACTGCCGCCCGCACCGCTTCGAAAATCTTTCCAATCGCCGGAAGGTCGCGCAGCAGCCCGGACCCTCCATTGCACTTCACGACTTTTTTTGCAGGGCATCCCAGGTTCAGGTCGACCAGATCGAAGCCCAGGCCTTCAACCATGCGGGCGGCCTCGGCCATCACCTGCGGATCGCTGCCAAAAAGCTGCGCCGAAATAGGGTGCTCGTCTTCGTAGAAATGGAGATAGCGCTTGGCTTTCTGATCCTTCTTACGCAGCACGCCGTCGGCCGAGGTGAACTCGGTCATGATCAGCCCGCATCCGCCGAGGTTACGGATGAAACGGCGAAACACCGTGTCCGTCACGCCAGCCATGGGCGCGAGGACCGTCGCAGGAGTAATGGTGACGGAGCCAATGGTCAGGGAAGCCGGCACAACTCGTGTGGAGACGTGCGACTCGCCCGTCTCGCCCGGGCGAAGCTCGCCCGACTTCACCGAGTTGTCCCAGAATTTCTTCACCGTCTTATTCTACCCGCCGTCACAAAACGAAGCCCCCGCCGGAGCGAGGGCTGAATGTTTCTGTTGATCCGCGTAAATCCGCGGCGAAAAGAAGTTACTTCGCCGGGGTCTCTTTCTTGGCGTACTTGCGGCGGAAGCGCTCCACGCGGCCCGCGGTGTCCATCAACTTCTGCTTGCCGGTAAAGAACGGATGGCAGTTCGAGCAGATTTCTACGCTGATGTCGCCCTTGTGGGTCGAGCGGGTTACAAATGCGTTGCCGCACGCGCAATGCACGCGCACTTCGTTATATGCCGGATGAATAGCTGCTTTCATGTCAGGTCCAACCTCGATTCGAATCATTAGATTCTACCGGATATCCACAGGATTCGGCAAACCGAACCGCTCTCCGTTCCCTGCTGTCAGCCCTCAGCAAAGCCCTCGGAATGAGAGAGTTCCAAGCTGAGAGCTAATGGCTGAGAGCTGACAGCTTCTTTCAGAATCTATACAAATAGCTCACCTTCACGAAAAATTGCCGGCTATCGTTGAGGTAGCCTCGCGCCGTAGGCAACACGCCCATGCCCGGCTCCACGTTCAAGTTCTCGAGGTCACTGTTATAGCCGACATAGATCGCCGTGCCCGGATGTACGAGATAAGTCACCAGGAAGTCGGCGTTGAATTCCTTCTGGGTCGGCAAGTAAGTATACGGCGACCCCACTCCCGGCGTTCCGGCCAGCAGCCCGTTATATTGCAGAATCAAGCGCACCGAAAGCTCGGGCGTGAATTGCCAGTTCCACTTGCTGCGCAGGATGTGATCGTTGAAAATTCCCCGCCCCGCTCCCGGAGAAATGGCTTGCTCGATCAGATAATTATTGTTCGTCGCGCGCAGGCGTTCGAAAAGATAGGAATTCTCAATCTTCAACGGCTTCACGGGACGGAATGTCAGGGTCGCCGTTCCCGTATCCACGCGCCCCAGAAGCGATTGCGCCGCCGCGGTCGCTAGCGGCACGAAGTTGGGGGAGTCTCCCCAGAAGTAGCTCGCCCCCACCGTCACTTTAGGAAAGTAGCCGGTCTGCAACGAAGCTCCGCTGCGGTGCTCGTGATAGTCCTGATTCTGGATCACGCCGGGCAAACCCAGGAACGCGAAATCCTGCGGCCGCAAACGTTCGCGCGACTCCTCGTAGGGAAGGAAGCGCAAAGTCGTCTGGCCTCGTCCCTGCACGAACACATATGGCGTGTAGGCGGTATCGAGCCGCGTGCCCTCGTGGTCGAATACATAGCGGTTATAGAAAGCCGGCCCCCAAGCCACCACCCAGCCCTGCTTGGGACGAAAAACATACCCCACATGCTGTTCACTGTCGCGAACGTCGACCCGGTTCACGAATCCCGGCACGGTGACGAAACCCGGTGTGACATCCTGATAAGAGCCGCTGTAGATCCAATGCATGCCGCTGCGTCGCAGGTCCAGCCGGTCCGCCGCACCGGCATAGTAGCTGCCATTACCGGCATTGCCGGAACTGAAAGGGAAGAGTCCAGCCTCGCAAGTATTCTGCAGGTTTGTACTGGTCAACCCCAGCAGCCGGCTCGAACTCACCACCGCCTGCCCTTCCATGATCCAATTGCCCGTGAACTTGAGCCGCGTGTCGGCTCCGCCCACGCGATTGAATTCTCCCGTCGTGGGGCACTGCCAATCGGTGTAAATCGCGCCCACACTCGATTGCTTGAAAATGTCGCGGTTCACTCGTGCGATGGCGAAGTACGACCGAACGCCATACAAATCGCTCGAACACTCGAGCGACGTAGCCGGACAATAGCTGGGCACCGCCAGCCCCGGACTCCGGTCATCGGCCGCCATCACCCCGACCGAATACGGCCCTTCCTTCCCCGTCAGTCGGATTCCCGCCGATGGGTCCTGAATATTCCGCGTGAAAAATAAATCGAAGGGCGTGCGAAAGTAGTCTTCGTTCTCCAGAAAAAACGGCCGCTTCTCGGGAAAATAAACTTCGAATCGCTGGTTCACCGTGATCTGCGGATCTTCCGATTCCACCTGGCTGAAATCCGGATTCGCCGTCATGTCCAGCACAAAATGATCTTGGATGACCCACTTCGCATCCAGGCCCGGCTGCCCCTGCGCCGTCGCACTCTGAAAAAATGGGTTGTAGGGGTCGCGCGTGTCCAGCGCCCGAAAGCCGCGCATCACGCCATATGGAATCAGCTCAATGTCGTGATCCGGCGAGATTCCCTCCAGCCCATACAGCGTGGCCTCCTGTCCCAGCCGCCCTTCCACCTTCCGGGAAATCCGCGGCCAGAACGCGTCCTCACTCTTGCGATAAATGCCGCGATACAAAATGATTCCCCACTCCTGCTGTTTGGTCGCGGGGAAGCGCAGACTCTTGAACGGAATCGCCATCCACACCACATAGCCGCGGCTGGTTACTTTTCCCCGCGAATTCCAAACCGTATCGAACGACGTATCGAAATTCCCCCGGACCTCCGCCCGCGAAGCTTCGGTCCAAATTGCGTCCCACTGCACCCCGAGCGGCGTGGTCTGAAAGGCGTAAGCGCGGCGGCGGTCATGAAACGTGTCGAGGATGATCTCGACCTGGTCGTCGTCGTAAATGTCTTCCCGCACCGACATGCGCGCCCGCACCTGCCGCGGATTGTCGAAGCATACGAACACGACATAGAGATTTTTCTGGTCGTAACCTAGGTAGGCGTCGGTCGTCTCGGAAACAGCTTCGCCGTCGTGCGGAGTGCGTTGCGTGAACCCCGTGACCTTCGCCATCTGCTGGGCGATTTCTCCCTCCGGCCGCATGTTAAGGAACTCTTCCAACGCCGGAGGGCGAGACAATCGCGGGATCGTCAGCGCCGGCGGGCCCAACTGCGCGGCCGGAGAGGCGGTCGCAGGAGGCGCGCCTTGCTGGGGAACGACCGGGGCTTGCGACTGCAAGGTTTTCTGCGCAGCGCCGCTTTGCGCCGCACTATTTTGTGCGTCCAGCGAGGGACACGCCCCCGTCGCAGCCAGCACCACCGCCGCCGCAACCAGAACCTTCCGCCGCACTGTGAGTCGAAGACTCAGATCCCGCTCCTGACGCGCACTCCGTCCCTAGCCGCAGGATGGAATCGAGCAAGATACACCAAGATCATCCAGACAAAACAGGAAAAAGATGTTTGTGAGGTTTGCCGAACTAAAGATGGTTTCGCAAATGGGTTTGGGAAAGCACGGCTTCACAGTTTGCCGAAAAACCCGATTTTGGGTGGCGCAGCGCTTTCAGCGCTGCGATAAGATTTTCTTTTCTCTGAAGGCTTTAGCCCCTGAGGGCCATCGCGGCAAGGTGTCCCGTCCACCTAATCGGACATTCCTCATCCTCAAGAGTCAGAACAACGAGCTCTGCCTTCGCGTCGGCGTGATCTTGAAATACTCATACGCCAGCTGCGTCGCCACGCGCCCGCGCGGAGTGCGGTTCAAAAATCCAGCCTGCATCAGGAACGGCTCGTAAATTTCTTCGATCGCGTCCGGCTCCTCGGCCAGCACCGCGGCCAGCGTGTTCACACCCACCGGACCACCATGATATTTCTCGATGATCGTCAGCAGCAGCCTCCGGTCGACTTCATCGAATCCATATTGATCCACTTCCAGCATTTCGAGCGCCGCCTTCGCCGTGGGCTCGTCGATCTTTCCACCGCCGCGCACCTGCGCATAGTCGCGCACGCGGCGCAACAGCCGGTTCGCAATTCTCGGCGTGCCGCGCGAACGTCCCGCAATTTCTTTCGCGCCCGCGTCATCGACCGCAACTCCAAGAATCTCCGCCGACCGCTCGACAATCACCTGCAAATCCGCCGGCGTATAAAACTCCAGCCGCAGCACGATGCCGAACCGCGACCGCAGCGGCGCCGAGATCAGCCCCGCCCGCGTCGTCGCGCCCACAAACGTGAACGGCTTCACTTCCAGCGTATGCGTCCGCGCCGAGGGCCCTTGGCCAATAATGATGTCGAGCTTGTAATCTTCCAGCGCCGAATACAGCAACTCCTCCAGCACCGGCTGCAGGCGATGAATTTCATCGATGAACAGCACCTGCTTGTCCTGCATGTTGGTGATGATCGCCGTCAGGTCGCCCTTGATCTGCAGCAGGGGCGCCGCCGTCGGCTGAAAGTGCACGCCCAGCTCGTTGGCAATAATGTTAGCCAGCGTCGTCTTGCCCAGCCCCGGAGGCCCATACAGAAGCACGTGGTCCATGGCCTCGCCCCGCGATCGTGCCGCTTCGATCGCGACCGCCAGATTTTCTTTGACTTTCTTCTGCCCGATGAATTCCACCAGCCGTTGCGGCCGCAGTTTCAGTTCAAACGAGGAATCATCCTCGACCGGCGCCGCCGAAACCAGGCGTTCGCGGTTGGCATTCAGATTGAGATTGTTTTTCGCGGTAGCCACTCGCCGGATGTTACCACGAAAAAGTCCGGCTATCCGGAGTGAAGAAGCCCCGGTGAAGCAGAACCTTCTAGTGTGCAGTCTTAAAAGTCCTTGTCATCTCGAGCGTCGTGAGGCGAACACCGAACGCAGTCGAGAGACCTTGTGTCCTCTCGGATCGAGCACAGATCGGCCGCGTCTACTTCGGATACCACTCCAGCAGCCGCACTTCAATCCCCGTCCCTTCCAGCGCTTTTTGAAACACCGTCAGGTCCGACCCGCGATAGTGATACGGGATGACAATCTTCGGATGGAAGGCCTTCACGGCGTCGGCAGCCTCTTCCGGCGGCATGGTGTAAGGCAGGTTCATGCAAACAAATGCCACGTCGATGTTCTTCAACGCCCGCATCTCCGGCACACCCTCCGTGTCGCCGGAAAAATAAAAGCGCTTGCCCCCGTAAGTCAGCACGTAGCCGTTGCCGCGTCCCTTATCGTGAAAAAGTTTTCCCGCCTCCGGCCCACGTTTCAGGTTGTAAGCCGCGATCGCCTCAATGCTGAAGCCCTGCCACATTTTCGTCTCGCCGTTGGCGATAGGCTTGGCGCTGGTCACGGTCTGCACCACGGCCGGCGCCGCGAAAATCTCCGTGCCCGCCTTGCTGATCTCTTTAATCGAATCGGGATCCATGTGGTCCCCGTGAATATCGGTAATCAGAATCAGGTCCGCCTTCGGCAGCCCCGCCAACTTCGCCGGCTTGGCCGGATCGAGATAAATCACCTTCCCGCCCGCCTCAATCAGCGTGCTGGCATGGTACAGCGGCGTGATCTTGACCGGCCCGGCGGACGTGGGAAAGGTCTGAGTCTGGGCAGCCGTGAACGCAGCTGCTACGAAGAAGAAAGTGAAAACACCGCACACCGCCATCAAAATTGGTTTCATCATCCACCTCCGGTTGTCATCCCGAGCGAAGCATGAGCGCCTGCAAGGCGATCATGCGCAGTCGAAGGACCCCTGTAAGCGCATCGACTCGGGACTCCCTACTCTTCCTCTTCCTTCACCTCGCCCCGTTCCGCTTTCGCCTTCTCGATAATCTTCTCCTGCAGCTGCCCCGGAACCACATCGTAGTGATGCATCTCCATGTTGAATGAACCGCGGCCCTGCGTCATCGACGTCAACTCCACACCATAGGTCAGCATCTCGGCCATCGGCACTTCAGCTTTCACCACCGTGTTGCCGCCTTTGTTGTCCATGCCCTGGATGCGTCCGCGGCGGCTGTTCAAGTCGCCCATGATCGCGCCCGCAAAGTCGTCGGGCACGGTGATTTCCACCGCCATGATCGGCTCGAGCAGCGTGGGCTTGGCAACCTCCATCGCTTTCTTGAACGCGATGCGGCCCGCCATCTGGAACGACAAGTCGTTCGAGTCCACGTCGTGATACGACCCGTCATACAGCACCACGCGGAAATCCACCACCGGAAATCCCGCCAGATAGCCGCGCGCCGCCGCATCGCGAATTCCTTTTTCCACCGGCGGAATATAATTCTTCGGAATCGCGCCGCCAAAAATATCGTTCACGAATTCGAACTCCCCGCCGCGCGGCAGCGGCTCCATCCGGATCTTGCAATCGCCGTACTGCCCGTGCCCGCCAGTCTGTTTCTTGTGCCGCCCCTGCACGTCGGCCTTGCCGCGAATCGTCTCCCGGTACGGCACCTTCGGCGCTTTCAGCACCACTTCGGTGTGATACCGCTTCTTCAACTTCGCGACCATCACTTCAATATGCTGCTGCCCCGTGCCCGCGATCAGAAATTCTTTGGTCTGCGGATCGCGGAAGAACCGCAGCATCGCATCCTCTTCCATCAGCTTGTGAATGCCCGGCCCCAGCTTGTCTTCGTCGGCGCGGCTCTTGGGCTCAATCGCAAACGTGATCGCCGGCTCCGGCAGCTTCACCCGCGGATACTGAATCGGCGCCGCCTTGTCGCCCAGCGTGTCGCCGGTCAGCGTGTCTTTCAGTTTTGCTACCGCGCCAATATCGCCGGCATGCATTTCGTTGCACCGGAATGGCCGTCTTGCCCTGCATGGCCGGATGTGCGCGAATTTCTCCTGCCCGCCGCGGCTGAAGTTCTGCAGCGTCGCGTCATTCTTCAATACGCCGGAAAAAACTTTGAAATACGAAATCCGCCCCGCGAACGCGTCCGAAACCGTCTGAACACATACAACGACACCGGCTCTTCATCGACTCGTGCCGCTTCGGCGCGTCACCATTTCCGCCAGGCTCGCCCTGCACCCACTCGTGCTCCGAAGGCGCGGGCGTGTAGTCGACGATAAAATCCATCACCCGGTCCGCGCCAATGTTGCCCAGCCCCGAACTGAAAATCACAGGAAAAATCTTGTCTTCGCGAATCGCGTTGTGCAGCGCCGGAATCAGGTCTTCTTCGCCCAGCGTTCCCGCCTCGAAAAATTTCTCCATCAGCTTGTCGTCGCCTTCCGCCACCAGTTCGACCAGCTTCTCGTGCGCTTCCTGCACCTGCGCCCGCATGTTTGCCGGAATCTCGGTCTCTTTTCCTTTGCCGTTCCCGCCCAGTTCATAGGTGTAAGCCTTCATGCGCACCAGGTCGACGACGCCGGTCAAATTTTTCTCCGCGCCAATGGGCAGCTCAATCGGAATCACGTCGCGGCCAAACGCATTGGTCAGCGATTCCAGCACGCGCTCCGCGTTGGCCCGGTCGCGATCCATGCGATTCACCACAATCAGTCGCGGCGTCTTGTACTCTTCGCAATAATTCCACACGCGCTGCGTCACGACTTCCACGCCGGCCACGCCATCGACCACCACGATCGCCGCGTCCACCACCGGCAGCACCATCTTGGCCTCGTGCACAAACATGCTGAACCCGGGCGTGTCGAGGATATTGATTTTTGTGTTGCCCGCGAAGTCGCCCACTCCACCACCGCGGCGCCGACCGAAATCGACATCTTGCGCGCGATCTCTTCCTCGTCATGATCAGTTGTGGACGAGCCGTCGTCCACCCGCCCCAGGCGCTGCGTTGCGCCCGCCGTGTACAGCATGGCCGACACCAGCGAAGTTTTCCCCGCATGCCCGTGTCCTACAATCGCAACATTACGAATGTTCGTTCCCGAATAGACTTTCAATTTGGGCTCCTTCGGCAGGCGTGGGAAGGAAACGGCCGTAAACGTAAAGAAGATGAGGACAGCAGCAGGCCAACCCAGCATCCCCTGCCAAAACTTAGGATGCTACCACGTGGAGCGCGCAAGCCTCAACCGGTCCGCCAGCATCATGTCAACTCTGGGTGCCCCACCCTTCTCGCGCTTTTCGCGAGAGGGTGGGGATTTTGACTTGCCAACCGTAGTATCATCCCCAGCGATGCTAGGCAACCGCACCCGCGAGCAGTGGATCGCGCAATACTCGACCAGCCACCAGCACCCCGTCAATCGCCTCTGCCACACCTTCGGCATCCCGACTATTCTCGTCTCGCTCGCAGTCGCCGTCGCCGGATTCTTCTTCCACCGCCTCTGGTTCTACGCGGCCGCACTCTTCGCAATCGGCTGGATCCTCCAGTTCGTCGGCCACGCCTTCGAAGGCAAGCCCCCCGAATTCTTCAGCGACTGGCGCTTCCTCTTCGTCGGCGTCCGCTGGTGGTGGGCCAAAATCAACGGTAAAGCCTGATCTTTGGGGCACTGCCCGTCGGGTGCCCCACCCTTCTCGCGCCTTGTGCGAGAGGGTGGGGGATTTTGACTCTCCCCGCCGCCGTCAGATTTCCCGCAATCCATTTTCCGGCCTTCTTGCGTATTTCCCATAAGACCGGGTGCCCCATTTCTCGCGCGTCCTTTGCACGAGGAGTGGGGGGTTGGGGAAGCGGCGCCAAATTCGCCCGTACTTGCGCCCGTTCGCGATTCTGTTCTATGCTGACCGCAATCTAGGGGTTCTGATTCACCACAGAAGCATGCAGCGCCTAACCGCCAGATTCCTCTTGTTGTTCGCGCTCGTCGGAACTTTTGTTCCGCTCGCGCTGGCAGCCACATCTGCTCCACAACACGCCTGCTGCCTGCGCAAAGGCGTCCACCAGTGCCACGGTTCAGCCCCGGAAGCAAATCAGCGCTCCATCCGCGATACCAGCTGCTGCCACCACGACTGCTGCCGCGCCGTCACCACGCCCCAGTGGGCAAACGCGCAGCCGCCCGTAACGCCGCCGTTCGCGCAGAATGTCGAAGCTCACATCGCCGAATCGCATTCCGATTTTCCGGCCACAAAACTCTTCTCCTCGCTATCTGCCCGCGCCCCTCCGCAAGTCTCCGTCGCCTGAGCAGTCACAGAAACTTCCCGCACCCATAAGTGCACGTGTGGAACCGAGTCTCTGACCCCGGTCGCCGGGCGAGGCCCGGCCAGCCCTTCGGGGTCACCACACCTAAACAGGTCACAGGAGATTTCATGCGCATCATCCGCATTTCGCTGTCGCTGGCTTTCCTCATCGCAATTTCATCCCTGGCCGCCTTTGCCACGATCTTCGGATCCGTCCGCGGCATCGTTCACGATCCGCAGCACCGCCCCATTCAAGGCGCCATGGTCATGCTGAAGGCGCAAAACTCGGATTGGTCCCAATCCCACGACTCCAACGACCGGGGAGAATTCAACTTCAGTTCCGTGCCCATCGGCAACTACACGGTCACGGTTTCGTCCAAGGGCTTTCAACAGACACAACAGGTTGTGGTGGTTCAATCGGACACCAGTCCGATACTGCATTTTCAGTTGGCGGTTGCGGGCGCGAAGGAGATAGTTGAAGTCCTGGAAATTCCCGTCGAGGCCACCACCCAAAGCATCACTCCGACCGTCATGCTGAACCGCATCGACATCCAGCAGACTCCGGGAGCCGACCGCACCAACGGCATGGAAATGATCACCGACTACGTCCCCGGCGCCTACGTCGTGCACGACATGCTCCACATGCGCGGAGGCCATCAGGTCGAGTGGCTCATCGACGGCGTTCCCATCCCCAACACCAACATCGCCAACAATCTCGGGCCGCAGATCGATCCCAAGGACATTGACTATCTCGAGGTGCAGCGCGGCAGCTACGATTCCGACTACGGCGATCGCACTTATGGCATCTTCAACATCGTGCCCCGCACCGGCTTCGAGCGCGACCGTGAATGCGATTTCGTCGTTACCGGTGGCAATTTCTATCAGACCAACGATCAGATCAGCTGCGGAAGCCACACCAATCGCTCCGCTTATTACGCCAGCCTCAACGGCAACCGCAGCCAGTACGGCCTGCAGACGCCCATTCCGCAGATCGTCAACGACGCCGCCAACGGCTTTGGTGGATTCGCCTCGTTCATCTTCAACCCCGACCCCAAGAATCAGTACCGCGTCGTAGGCTCTCTCCGCCGCGACTACTATCAGATTCCCATCGATCCCAATCCCAACTCCATCACCAACGTCTACTACCCCAGTTCCGGCCTGCATGACGCGGAGGTCGAACCCGATGGCTACGCCACTTTCTCTTGGGTTCACACCTTCGACCCCAACACGCTCGTCACCGTCTCGCCGTTTTATCACTATAACGGAGCCGACTATCACGGCGGACCAAACGACTATCCCGTCGTCTCCACCGTAACCCAGACCGCCCAATACGGGGGAGCGCAGGTAGCGCTCAATGCCAACGTCAAGCGCAACGATATTCAGGCTGGCGTCTATGGATTCGCCCAGCACCAGTACAACTACTTTTTCAACGATTACACCGACGGCACCACAAATGTTCCTCCGTCGTCGATCGGAGTGGACGGCGGTGTCGCCGCTTTCTTCATCAACGACAAATTCAAAGTCACACCCTGGCTCACCCTGATTGCCGGCCTCCGCGAAACGGCATTCAGCTCCACCATCTCCGAAAACGCCACCGATCCTCGCCTTGGCGCCGCAATCCGGATTCCTCGCCTCCATTGGGTCTTCCGCGGCTTTTATGGCTACTTCTACCAGGCTCCGCCGCTTTCGACGCCAACCTCTCAGCTGCAAACTCTGGCCGCCGGTCAGAGCTTTGCCTTCGCTCCGCTGCACGGTGAACGCGACATCGAGTGGCAATTCGGCGTCACGATTCCCTATCACGGCTGGATGCTCGACGCCGACAACTTCGAGACCCGCGCCCACAATTGGCTCGATCACAACAACATTGGCGAGTCGAATATCTTCTGGCCCATCACCTGGTCCTATGCGCAGATTCAAGGCTGGGAAGTCACGCTGCGTTCGCCCAACGTCCTGCATCACGGCCAATTCCATCTCGCTTATTCAAATCAGATCGCCCAGGCAACCTCGCCCATCACCGGCGGTCTCGTCTGCCCCCAGCCGATCACTCCATCCTGTGGCCTCGATATCCCCTACGGTCTTTCTCCCGTGGATCACGATCAGCGCAATACGCTAAACGTCGGTTTCAACGGGAGCCTGCCGTGGCATGCCTATGCCTCCACCAATGTGTATTACGGATCAGGATTCACCAACGGCCTTCCCGGCGTGCAATACCCGGGCAACTATCTGCCCCGCCACAGCGCTGTGGATCTGTCGTTGGGCAAGACCTTCGCCGAGAGGTACACAGTTTCCGTGACAGCGGTCAATGTTGCGAACCGCCGCGTGCAGCTCGACAACAGCCTCACTTTCGGCGGATTCCATTGGGACGAACCGCGCCAAATCTACGGCGAGTTCCGCTACCACTTTCACTACTAGACGAGACTCCCACCAGCCCGCGTGCCCCATTTCTCGCGCGTCCTTCGCGCGAGAAGTGGGTTTTAGTCGCTCGGCACTATCACCCCCGCGCCAAATTCTCCCGCACCATCTCCTCCACATCCCCAATCTTTTCTCCCAGCAAATTCAGCTTCCGCGCCAGCCCTTGAATCTCCGCCTCGGCTCTCCGGTTCACGTCGTAATCCAACTCGCCGCGCAGCCGGTCCTTCGTGTCCTGCCGGTTCTGGCTCATCATAATAATCGGCGCCTGCACCGCCGCCAGCATCGACAAAAACAGATTCAGCAAAATATACGGATACGGATCCCAGGCCTTCGCGCCCATCGCCGAGTCAATCGTCATATAAATCGTGAGCGCGAAAAAGAACGATAGGATAAAAGTCCACGATCCCCCAAACCCCGCGACCACGTCGGCAATGCGCTCACCGAAGGTCGCATCTTTTTCAATCACATCATTGGGATGCCGGTTCGCCCGCAGCCGTACCAGTTGCTGCGACGCGTGAAACTGCCGCCCCAGCACCCGCAGCATGTCCATCCCCGCCAGCGGCTTTCGCTGCAACAGCACGGCAATATCTTTCTGGTCGACCTCCAGGCACACGACTTCCTCGATCGCCGTCGCCTCCGTCTGATGCGGCGTCTGCTCCAGCATCGACGCGAATCCAAAGAACTCCCCGTGCGACGGCTCGTCGACCACCACTTCCTGGTGATCCTGATCGACGGTCGACACCCGCACCCGCCCCGACACCACCACATACGCCTGCCCGCTCGAATCCCCGATCTTGTAAATGCGCTGCCGCGGCGCAAACGTCTTCAGCCGCACCTGCGCGGCCAGCACCGCCGTCTCCTCTTCATCCAGCAGCGCAAACAGGGGAACATGTTTCAATACTTCAGGATTGCACGCCATGAAATCCCTCGCCGTGTGAAATCTGAACCGCGCCCAATTCTCCCCACTGAGCGTTCATAAATCTGTCATCCCGACCGAAGCGAGCGAAAGCGAGCGCAGTGGAGGGACCTTGCGTTTTTCCGCGCCCTGAGGATTTCACAAAACCCGCATCGCAACAATACAAACGCGGAGTGGGTTTGGGAAGGGCACGGCTTCAAGCCGTGCCGTGAGTGGCGATAGGATGTGCGGCTTTAGCCGCTGAGGCCTGTCGGCGCTGGCTCCCGTGCTAATGCAGACGTCACATCGTGGCCGAGCCATCCCGATTCGAGTTAAAGTGAATACAACGTGAACAACTATATTCGCCGTATTTTCCTGATCACTCTCCTACTCGCCGCCATCTTCTTTTCATCCTCGTGTCATCGCTCGCAGACGCCGGCCGCCAAACGTTACCCCTTCACCGGCCGCGTAGTTTCCATCGACAACCAGTCGCAGCAGGCCATCATTAACGGCGACGACATCCCCGGCTTCATGGACGCCATGGCCATGCCCTACAAGATCAAGCCCGCCGCGACCTTGAACCACCTGCTTCCCGGCGATTCCATCTCCGCCGAAGTCGTCACCATTCCAACCGACCCGAAGAATGAAGACGCTGTCCCCGACTACTGGCTCGAGAACGTCAAAGTCCTCGCCCACAGCGACGCCGGCCCCGTGACCTCCACCACGCTGCACATGCCCGCCCCCGGCGAAGATGTTCCTGATTTCACGTTCACCAACCAGGACGGCAAACGGATTTCTCTGAAGCAATATCGCCACCCACAGCCTGGCGACCCACAGCATCGCGGAAAAGTCCTGCTCGTCACCTTCATCTACA
This sequence comes from uncultured Acidobacteriota bacterium, assembly GCA_963800405.1. Classification (GTDB taxonomy): domain Bacteria; phylum Acidobacteriota; class Terriglobia; order Terriglobales; family Acidobacteriaceae; genus Sulfotelmatobacter. Next base: position 28,838 of record CAWDBW010000019.1, on the reverse strand, counting down.
CCCGCTGCCCCTTCGCCGACTTCTGCCCGCGCATGACCGGCATCTTCGCGGAAATCTACAAGCAACTCGCCACCAATCCCGCGCTCACCAACACGCACCTGCTAAGCATCAGCTTCGACCCCGAGCACGACACTCCCAAGGTTCTGCGCGACTACGGCTTCTCCGCGGCCCACACCCACGATCCCGCGCTTTTCGCCCGCTGGGAATTCGCCGCTCCCAACGCCGCCGACTTGCCCAAAATTGCCGATTTCTTCGCCCTCACCATCAAGCCCGAAGGCGGACTCATCACCCACAACCTCAGCACCGCCGTCATCGGCCCCAACGGCAAAATCGTCGAGTGGTACCACGGCAGCGATTGGCAGGTTTCTGATTTAATAAAAGACGCATCCCAGGCGAATGCGCACAAAGGCCCTTAGCCTGGCTGCAAGACAGCGAATCGCGTGCTCCGTGGAAGAGCGGCGCTTCAGCGCCGCGACAAAGACGATAAAATCGCAGAGGGCTTTAGCCCCCGTGGAAAATATATGAAATACGTTCTCATCATTCTGGCCCTACTCGGCGTCATCGTTTCTTCCCTCGCCCTGCGCGAACATTACCGCGAGTACGGCGACTCTCCCTGCAGCATCAACGAACGCTGGGACTGCGGCGTGGTCAATCACAGCCCATTCGCCGTGCTGGGTGGAGTTTTTGAGCAGATGGGCCTTCCTCGCATCCCGCTCCTCAGCGCGCTGCCCGTCGCCACTGCGGGAATTCTCGGCTACATCCTGTTGGCCGCCCTCATCTCATTCCGCCGCTACCGCCTGCTGCTTGGGTTCACCCTCTTCAGCCTCGCCTTCTCCCTCTACCTCGCCCACATCGAGAAAGACGTCCTCGGCGTCTGGTGCATCTACTGCGTCATCTCGCTAGGCATCATTTCGCTGATGACGCTGCTCACCCTCGGAACCGTGATCGTGCAACTCACTCGTAAGCCATCGCCAGCCTAGGTCGGGCAATTCCGCGCCAGCGCTGCGCAAGCTCTGCTGGACGAACCGATGTAAGCAGCATCGTGGAAGAGCGCCCTTTGGGGCCGCGTTGTCGGGCACAAGAAAGAGCCGGGGCTTCAGCCCGATGGTCGCGCCCACTTGTTTCCCCAGCGAAAGTTATTTCCGCTTCGCCCCGATCCTGCGATTGATCTCCGGCGAAAACTCAATAAAGAAATTCAGCGCCGCGCCGAATCCCGCCTGCTCCGCCATGGCGCGCCCTCCCTCGGCAAACGCGTTGCGCGGATGCGGTTTCCACGCCGTCGAAATCAGTCCCCCGCCCAACGCCCCGCCGTACAACGCCCACTGCGGCCGCAAATGCTGCTCACTCTGATCGTAAGTTAGAAAGTTGCGCACCATCGCGTGCCGCATTCTTGGCCAGAAACCGCGGCAGCGGCACTGATCGTAGCGCACCTCGTATTTCAGCGCGGCGTTTCCCAGCGCCGCCAGGCTGTTGGCTGCAATGAACTGTCCTTCGCGCGAGGCGAACCGCTCCCCGTACCCTTCCCAGCCGCCGTTCCATTGCGACGGAGACCCGCGCGCCTGATCAATGCCCGCCGCGAACATGCGTTTCACATAAGCGCTCGGCGTAGTCAGCGTCTGCTCTAGATAAATCTCGCGCCGCTGCTCGATCGTCATCGGCACCCGCGCCCGGCCCTTTTGCACATACACGCCCACGAACCAGCCGCGCTCCCAGTCGCGTGCCTTGCCGAGCGCGGCCTCTCCAAGTTTCTCTGTGGCCTGCGCCGCCTGCACCGTCAAATCTTTCGTCTTGTCGGCAACCGCCTGCGCCGGATTCGCGCTGTCGTCCTTCTTTTCTTCCTGCGGCTTCTCGTTCGTCGGCTTCTGATCTTGCTGAGATGGTTCTGCCGATGGACTTCCCGGCTGCGGCGCCGGCGCATCTTGCCCCCACGCTGCAGCACCAATCGCCAGGAAGCCCGCGACCAGAGCCACCCAAACCCCACTGCAATCGCGATGTAGACGTACCATCCCCCAGCCTTTCACTCTTCCGCCCTCCCTGCCGCCCTGCTTCGCAATCGCATCGTAAAGTTCGGCACCGCTTTGCCCGCTTCCCGGCAACCCGCTAGACTTCTTTCGATGCCCTCCCTCTACAACCAAGTTGCAGGAAAAAGCGTCGAACGCCTCGCCGCCCTCAGCGACGGCATCTTCGCCGTGGCCATGACCCTGCTCGTGCTCGATCTCCGCGTCCCCGCCGCCGCGGCCGTTCACTCCGAGCGCGACCTATGGCACGCCCTGGTCGTGCTCTCGCCCCGGCTTCTAATTTTTCTGATGAGCGTAATGACCATCGGCATTTTCTGGGTCGGCCAACAGACGCAGCTCAACCACTTCGCCCGCGCCGACCGCAACCTCGCCTGGATTCATATCGCATTCCTCTGCGCTGTTTCTCTCACCCCGTTCTCCACCTCGCTGCTCGCCGAGTTCATCCACTACCGCATCGCCCTCCTGGTCTACTGGTTCAACATCGTCCTGCTGGGAGCGACTCTTTTCTGGAGCTGGAGCTACGCCACCCGCGCGCATCTTCTCGCCGATGACCTGCCCGCAGAAATTCACCGCGCCGTCGTCCGCCGCATCGTAATCGCGCAATCCCTCTACGCCGTCGGCGCCGCACTGTGTTTCTTCAACACCTACTACAGCATCGCCGCCATCGTCCTGGTCCAGGTAAACTACGCCATCGCCCCCAGATTCTGCTGGGGATTGTTCTCACGGAGATCGCAAGAGGGCTAGAGTCGTTCCAGCTGCGCATCGTTCAGACCGTAAATCGTTGCACGCGTCAATCGTTCCACACTTCGTCATCCCCTACGCTCTGTCATCCCGACCGGAACTTTCCCTTTCTGAAAGGAAGGGAAAGTGAAGTGGAGGGACCTGCTGTTGAAGCCGTCTTGCACCGCTCGTGAAAAGGGGGTTCGTGGAAGGGCGCGGCTTCAGCCGCGCCGTCAGCCGGCAGATATGGGAACAGGGCTTTAGCCCCTGAGCAATAAATTGTAGGTAACGTTTATCCGCGCCTGATCCGCGCTGATCCGCGTAAATCCAAGGCGAAAGAAAGTTCTTACCCTCTTTCAAACGCGTGCTTCTTCTCCAACTCTTCGACCGCCGCGCGCCGCGCATTCTCGAATCGCTCCGCCTGCAGCATCAACCCCTGCGTCGACTCGGCCCACTCCCCGTCGATGCGCAGCAGCCCCTGCGCCGCCACCAGCCGCGCCGCGATCTCGATTAAACGCTCCGGCGTGGTCTGCAGATATTGCGCCTCCGCTGGATCCCCAATCCACACTCGCATCCCGGACGAAGCGGGTGCCCCAGCCTTCTCGCGTTCTGGGTGAGAGGGTGGGGAATTTGACTCTGCCCCCCTCAATTTCGTCTGCCAGTAAACTTTCCTCTCGATGAACTCCGCCATGGCCTCATCCGTGGCCTTGCCAAACACCCACTGCCCCCGCTTGAAGTCGTAATGCCGGCTGGAAAATGGCACCGGCAACAATTTCCCCGACTTCACAAACTCAATCTGCCGCCGGTCGACTTCCTTGCGCAGCGCATTGATCACCGGAGCTTCCGCGTCCTTCGGCTCCAGCGACGGCATCACCTCCCGCACCGTCTGCGAAAGGTTCACCGCCACCGGCGCGTGCAGCCCCTCCGAACCCTCCAGCCGGATCTCGCCATGCAACACGAAAAAATCCGCCCCCGACGTCGACTGATGAAACGGCCAATCCAGCCGAATCGTCAGCGGCAACCCTTTCAGCGTCACCCAGATCTTCGCGCTAGCCGCCGCCTGTGCTTCATCCATAATCCCGCCACTCTCCTGCAACTTAGTCATAAAGTCCGGATCCCTTCTCTTTTTGTCCCTCTGTGCGATTCCTCTGTGTCCCTCGGTGTCCCCGGTGGTGACGGTCTTTGAATTTTACTGGCTCCCCCTACTCCCCATCCAGCGTCGAACGCACCTTCAGCGCCAGCTCCGCTTTGCCAAAAGGCTTCTGCAGCAGCTTCACTCCCGGCTCCAGCACCTTGTGCTGCACCACCATATCGTCGGTATATCCTGTCATGTAAACGATCTTGGTTTGGGGACGCTGTTTCAAAATACTTTCCGCCAGCTGGCTGCCGCTCATCCCCGGCATAATGACATCAGTCAGCAATAGATCGATGCGTCCCGGGAAAGCATTCGCCGTCTGAATCGCCTGCTCGGCGCTGGCCGCGTCCAGCACCTTGTAACCGTATCCTTCCAGAAAAATGCGGGCCAGTTCGCGCAAATCCGGCTCATCTTCCGCCAGTAGAATCGTCTCCGTCCCCCCCGCCACTTTCGCGCCGACGATCAGTTCTGGCCGCTTGCCCACGGCGCCCTCCGCCACCGGCAAATAAATGCGGAATACCGTGCCGCGTCCCGCTTCACTTTCCACCTGGATGCTGCCCCCGCTTTGTTTCACAATCCCATACACCGTCGACAACCCCAGCCCCGTGCCTTTACCCATCGGCTTGGTCGTGAAAAATGGCTCGAAGATATGCAGCAGCGTTTCGGCATCCATGCCATGGCCGGTATCGGTCACCTTCAGCATGACGTACCGTCCCGGAGCGAGTTCCAGGTCGCGCCCCTGCTCCTCCACCACGTCCATATTCGAAGTTTCCATCGTGAGCCGGCCGCCGTGCGGCATGGCGTCGCGCGCATTGATCGCCAGATTCATCAGCACCTGTTCCACTTGCCCCGGATCGGCCTTCACCGGCACCAGCGACGGATGCAAGCTCGCGACCAGCTCAATATCCTCGCCAATCACCCGCGACAACATTTTCTGCACTTCGGAAACCGCTTCATTCAAATCCAGAACTTTCGGTTGCAGCACCTGTTTCCGGCTGAAGGCCAGCAGTTGCTGGGTCAGCGACGCCGCCCGTTCCGCCGCCCGCCGAATCTGCTCCAGCCCGTTCCGCGCCCGCTCGTCCTCGCCCGCAATCGCCAGCAGCAACTCGCCGTGGCCCATAATGATGCTCAAAATATTGTTGAAGTCATGCGCTACGCCGCCCGCCAGCCTTCCAATCGCCTCCAGTTGTTGCGCATTCCGCAGCTGCTCCTCCAGCTGGATGCGCGCCGTCACATCCCGCTGGATTCCCCAGGTCCGCACCAGGCAGCCCTTATCCACAATGCCCACCATCGTGTTGCGGAAAATCTTGGTTCGTCCCTGCGCGTCCCGCTCATGCGATTCCCAATCCGTGATCCGGTAGCCCGACTGGATGAACACCGCCATGAACTCCTTCGTCACCGGATCGTCCGCGATCAGAAACTCCGACAATCGCTTTCCCATCAGCTCGCTGGCGTCATTGAGCCCATACATGTGCGCCATGGCATCGTTGCATTCCGCCACGTACCCGCTCTGCAGGGCCAGCGCCATCTGCTCCTTCAGCGGCAGATCCACCGGAACCGGCGGATCATGCTCCGTCCGGTAAATGCCCTCCGGACTTTGCGACACGAATACCCGGTAACGCTCTTCGCTCTCGCGCAGCGCCTCTTCCGCCTTCCGACGCGCTTCCTCCGTTTTCAGCCGCTCGGTAATATCGCGCTGAATTCCCCAGGTCCGCAGCAGCTTCCCCGTTCTCCACAATGCCAAACATGCTGTTCAGAAACACCTTCGGGTTCCCTGGCACGTCCAGCTCGTACGATTCCCGCTCCAGCACGCGGAAGCCGCTCCGGATATACTGCGCGGGTCAGTTCCAGGTTTTGCGGATCGTCCACCACGAGCAACTCCGTCAGCCGCTTCCCCAGAAAATCCGCTGCAGAACTCACTCCGTACATCTGGGCCATCGCCTGATTGCACTCGGCCATGTACGAGTCATGAAGGATGCGGTGCGCCAGCTCCTCCTCCGGCAGATCAATCGGCAGCGGCGCGTCCAGGTCCTGCCGAAAGATCCCTTCCGAGCTTTGCGCCACGAACATGCGGTAGTTTTCTTCGCTGCGCCGCAGCGCATCGTCCGCGAGTTTCCACTCCGTGATGTCCACCAGCAACCCGCGCATCAACAGCTTTCCCGTCTCCATGTCGCGGACGAACACCGCGTCATCCCGCAGCCACACTTCCCGCCCGTCCCGCGCCCGCATGCGGTATTCCACCCGGTACAGGTCCCCTTCCCGCCGGTGTTCGGCGGCCAGCGTCTTCTCCCGGTCGTCGGGATGCAGCACCTTGAACCAGGTGCGGTTGTCCGCCATCCACTCCTGCGGAGTAAATCCTAAGATGTGCTCCACCTGCGGGCTGATGTAGTGAAATCGCCCGTTTTCACCCGGCTCCGCGATGTAGGAAATCGCCGGCACCTGCTCCACCAGTTGCCGGTATCTGCGCTCCGCATCCTGCAGCGCCGCCGTCACTCGCCGCCCTTCCTCCTGCGACCGCATCGCCGTGATGCCGAACGCCAGATTGTTGGCCATCTCAGTGAGCAGTTCCACTTCCGACTTCTCGAACGAACCCACCTGCTCCGAATAAATGGCCAGCACCCCGAAAGCTGACCCCGCTACCCGCAGCGGCAACGCGATCACCGCCGCATATCCCCGCTGCAGCGCCGCTTCCCGCCACGGCGCAAACATGGGATCGTTCGCCGTGTCCGCGATCACGCAAATCCGGTTCTCGCGAATCGCCGTCCCTGCCGGCCCGCGACCCGCTGGCGTGTCCGACCACTTCAGCTGAATCTGCTCGAGATACCCGCTGCCATGGCCGGCATGCGCCATCGGCCGCACCGTTTTCTCTGCATCCTGTTCCGCGTAGGCGATGCCTGCCATCCGGTATCCGCCCACACGCACGATAATTTCGCAGATCTGGTGCAGCAGCGCTGGCTCGCTTCCCGCCTGGGCCAGCGCCTGGTTGCACGCGCTCAGGGCATGTAGCGAACGGTTCAGCCGCCGCAGTTCCCAGTTGACCGCGCTTTCGCTGGGCGACTCACTGGAACTCCCGGACGTAGATTGGTTCAGTTGAGGATTTTCCTGCGTCATGGAAACCTGCCGGCATAGGTCCGGCATGTTCACTCTGTCTGGCAGTAGTGTACAGGTTTCCGCTCTTCCCACGGTTCTGAAACGACGCCCCGCAGCCCCAGGCACTGCGTACAGGCAACACCCGGGTACCCCATCCTTCTCGCGTTCTGTGCGAGAGGGTGGGGACTTTGACTTTAATTCTGACTTTGATTTTGATTCTGACTTCGACCTTGACTTGCGCCCGGTGCCCCATTTCTCGTGCGTGTTTTGCGCGAGAGTGGGTTCTTCGAGGCAGGGACCGATTATCCCCGGCTCTCGACCAGCCATCCCAACAGTCCCGGAAGACAGAATCCCATCGCATTCAGGACACCGTGGGTTCTCGCCATCTGCGGAATGGTCAACACCTCACTACCCGCATAATCCGCCACCGCATACGACGCCGACAACACCATGCCCGCGAAAACCGCTCCAGCCGCCACCTGCAGCAGCACTCGCGCCGCGACATCTTCCACTTTCGTCCCGCAGGCCCTCACCGCAATCGCCAGTCCCGCCACGCTTGCCGAGAACAGGATTGCCGCCCCCATCTTCACCACCGGAGAAATCACAAATCCCACCGCCACCGCATACGGCATCCCGGCCACCATCCCCACCACTGCCCTCAGCCACGGTCCCGCATCCCCCCGCCGCTCAGCAAACCCAAGGGTCGCGGCGGCAATCGTCGCCGTCGCAAACCCCGCAAAGTGAAAGTGCACCGCCGTCAACAGTCCAATCGGTTCTTGAATCCCCATCGGCCGCATTCCCCACCGCGACGCCACCAGCCACGCCCCACCCACAGCCAGATCAATCCGCGCCAGGGCACTCGCAATTTCCGCAAGTCGTGTGGACACGGGCGACTCGCCCGTGTTTTTTCCCCAAGCCTCCCGCGCTCCGCGGAAAATCCTGGCCGCCCCTCCTCCAGCCATAAGGCCACAAATCACCAACCATCCGAGTGCAACCATCCCCGCCGTTTTTCCCGGAGGCAGCCAGAACGCCACTGCTACTAGCGCTGCACCCGACCGGCTGCAACCGCCGCGCCAGGTCCTCCAGGCGCCCGGCCCCGCCCATCCCCCGCCCCAGTTCCATGCCCAGCGGAACAATCACCAGGGGCGCAAACAAAAACAGCACCTCGATCGCCCCCAGCCGCGCGATCCCCAGCCGCGCCAGGAGAGCCATCCCCGCCCAAGCCACCGCCCCCGCAGTAGCGCAAACGCGCCCCCACAAATCTCGGCTGGAATTTCCTCCGAACCATCGATTCATGCCCTGCCTCGCCTTTCGACCCGGGTGCCCCACCCTTCTCGCGTTCTCCGCGAGAGGGTGGGGACTTCGACTTCGTTTTGAATTTGACTTGGACTTTGTTTTGACGTTGACTTTGCACTCACCTCACCGGCATCCCCGCCGCCAGCCCAAACACGACCACCAGCATCACCAGCGACCCCACGTACATCAAGTCGAGCCCCCAGTTCTCCCGCCGAATTTCGCGGTCGTAATAAAAAATCTGCAGCCCCAACCGCAGCAGCCAGAACCCCGCCATGAAGCCGCTCAGAAACCGGCCCAGCGCGCTGGCCCCCGCCAGTTCCCGCGCGAACCCAAAGCACAGCGCCACAAACATCCCCAGCACAATCAGGATGTAAGCCCAGTGCACGTAGAATATCTGCCGCACGAATTGCGGAACTCCCGCCAACCTCTCCCGCACCCGCAGCCGCCCCGGCAACGGAATGTTCGCTGCCATAATGCCCACCTGCACGCACCCCGCTCCCCAAATCGCCCGCATCATCCAGTCCGGGTTCATAACGGCCTCCTCAATCCCCTGTCATCCCGACCGAAGCGAGTGAAGCGAGCGCAGTGGAGGGACCTTGTGTTGTTCGCGTCGCCCCAGTGTCGATTCACTCTTCATGGGAATCGATCATCACAATCAGATCATTCTGTACGAATAGAATTGCACGAACAAAAAAAGGCGCTACCCCGCCTTCTTCCGAATCTTCGTTCCCATGCGCAACAATTTCCGTACCGTCCCCGTGGGCAGCCGCTTCATCTGGTCGTACAACTCGGTCACCGCCTCAAAGAATCCCGCCATCGCCATCAGCCGTTCCCGCGTATAGTCCGCGCCCGGCTCCTTGGGATCGAGATCGGCCAGGCAAGTCCGCAAAATCTCCCGCGTCGGATCAATCTCCCGCCGTTTCCTCTGTTCAATCACCAGCCGGAACATCTCCCACACTTCCTTCATCGATTCATAATGTTCGCGCCGGTCGCCCAGCACATGCACCGCCCGCACGATCCCCCAGGTCTCCAGCTCCCGGATCGACGTACTCACATTCGACCGTGCCACGCTCAGCGTCTGCGCAATCTCCTCCGCCGGCAGCGCCCGCGGCGACAAATACAGCAGCGCGTGGATCTGCGCCACCGTCCGGTTGATCCCCCACCGCGTCCCCATCTCTCCCCAGTGAAGGATGTACTGCTTCTGCACGCGCGTCAGTTCGCTCATATCGTTTCTTTCAGTACAAACTGAATATACAGAAACATCCGCCCGTTGTCAATCAAAAATCGGGTGCCCCATTCTTCCCGCGTACTTGCGAGAGGGTGGGGACTTTGACCCTTAGCAGGCTGCGGAGAGGCTGCGGAAAAACTCGATTATGCGCTTGATTTTGGGTGGCGCGGCGATTTATCGCTGCGGTCACTATCCTGTTCTTAATGCGGCTTTAGCCGCTGAGGTGGCACTTTTCGCGCGGGAATGATTTTTTCCGCAGCCTATTAGGGTGTGGAGGGGCCGGCTGGCTATGCGGGGCGCGGACACTCCTCGTCCGCCAACCGCAGAACCAATAAAGAACGACGCAGGCGAGGGACAATGCGGAAGCGCTGCTCTTGGAAGGCGGAGCCCCTAGTTCAAGGGCGCAGCCGAAGGATCGGTCAATGCAATTAACTTCCCCGGGGGATAATCCGCCGAGGTCAGAGGAGTTTCCGGGTCTGGATTCACGATGGTCAATACTTTCCCGCTGCGCACTCCCCGAATCGTCAGACAGTCACTCTGCACCGCGACCACGCGGTACTGTTCGTCGAAGATCGCCACGGTGGATTTCCTCATAGCCGTCTTAGATGCACGATTCTCCCACGCGGTTCCTCTTCCTTACTAGCCATTTCCGTTCTGGGAATGGTCCGCCGGTCGTAGCCCTTTCGGTCACCACGTCATCCTGCGGGAATGAATCATGCAGCGGGATGAATCATGGAGCGGAGGACGCCCTCGTCCGCCGGGCGGTCTCCCCGCGTCCGAGTTTGGATACCACCCCGGACTTCCGCGCGGCTCCACGTATTCTACAATCGGACATTCCGCCAAATGGATACCGCCCGCATCGCCGAGCTACTGAAACCATTCCTGGCCCCCCTCGGCCCAACACCCAACACCGAACACCTGTTTTCCAGTATATCGACGTACATCGATATGCTTCTCCGCTGGAACGCCCGCATCAATCTCACCGCCATCCGCGATCCCGAAGACATCGTCCCCCGCCACTTCGGCGAGAGCCTCTTCGCCGCTCGCCATCTGTTCCCCGTGCGCCATGCTCACGCGGCTGACGAAGTCCGTGACGGTCGAAGAGGGGAGGGTGGAAGAGCGGCCCTTCAGGGCCGCGTAAAGGACCAGGAAGAAACTGGGGCTTTAGCCCCCGAGTCCCTAGCCGACCTGGGCTCCGGCGCCGGATTCCCCGGCCTCCCCATCAAGCTCTGGGCTCCGCAAATCTCCCTCACCCTGGTCGAGTCCAACCACAAGAAGGCCGCCTTCCTCCGCGAAATCACCCGCGCCCTTACATTGACTGACGTCAATATACAGAACGCCCGCGCTGAAACTCTCACCCCCATGACCTACGACGTGGTCACCCTCCGCGCCATCGAACGCTTCGAAACCATCCTCCCCACCGCGGCCGCTCTGGTCGCCCCCGAAGGCCGCCTGGCCCTCCTGATCAGCTCCTCTCAACAATCACAAGCCAGATCGGCTCTTCCACACCTAGCCTGGTCCGAACCAGCTCCTATCCCCCAATCCCGCTCCCGCATCCTGCTGGTAGCCCGTCGTCTAGGTTAATGCGTCAAGGTTGCACGAACCAATCAAGCCAACAAGTGGTCCGAAATGCCAGATTTTCAGCCCTAACATTTCCTATTGCGTCCCAGATTCCAACTCGAATCGATCACGAAGTGGTCCAACGTACCATTGTTTCCACAGAATGTGCCCGCACCAAGAGCTGGGGAACATCCGAAGCAAAAGTTGCGAAACCGAGAATCCAGGACACAATCAGCCCGGATCGGCAGGAGTACACGAAAGGTAATAGTGGGATGTGCCTCACAAGAACTTGGCAATTCACCTTGCATAGACACACCTGAATCAGCGTTTGACTTGCCAAAGTGGTAAGGTGTATCGAAATCTCGCTTTCTCTTCATCGATGAACACCGAACGTGGAATGAGTTTTCCACAATGTTCCTGCAGGAACATTTCTCCAATTCTGCAAGTGATCAGGCGCAAACTGCAAGACGCCAGAGCCTGTGTTCCGGGCGAGTTTCTTGCGCGGCGAACTCGTGTCGGGGAGTTGCCTGCACGCCAATCTGCGAGGGATGTTCCTGCGGGAACATTTCGTCACTTATGCAATCCGCGAGTGCGTGGCCGGGGTCAGCTCTGAGAATGCTGGCTTCGGGTCGATAGGCTGCAGAGGAATGTTCCTGCAGGAACATTGGACGCGTTTTGCACACTGATTCACGTGTATGCACAGCAGATCGTCATTGCAATTCAAATACTATGCGGACTATGCTGCCGTGTAGCTCTGGTTCTCCTGACAATCTAATGGGACGCGTCATCGCTGTTGCCAATCAGAAGGGCGGCGTGGGTAAGACTACGACTGCCATTAACCTAGCCGCGTCCTTTGCGGCCGCGGAAGTGAACACGCTGCTGGTCGACTGCGACCCGCAGTCCAACACGACCAGCGGCCTGGGGTTTGTGAAGGATCCTGACCGCGTCAACTCCTACCACATGCTGATGGGCGCGGCCACGGCCGAGGAGGCGCTGCTCACCACTGAACTGGAGCAGCTGTGGCTGATTCCTGCGCACAAGAACTTGATCGGCGCCAACATTGAGCTGGTCGACACAGAGGGACGCGAGTTTCGCATGCGCGACGCGCTGGCCCCACTGCGCGACCGGTTCGAGTTCATCGTGCTGGACTGCCCGCCGGCGCTCGATCTGCTCACGCTCAACGCGCTGGTCGCCGCCGATGCGGTGCTGATCCCGATGCAGGGGGAGTATTTTGCTCTGGAAGGCGTGAGCGAGTTGCTCGATACGATCGAGCGCATTCGCGCGGCGCTGAATCCTGAGTTGGGAATTGAGGGCGTGGTGCTGACCATGTTTGACGACCGCACCAACCTGGCCCAGCAGGTGATGACTGAGTTGAAGAATTATTTTGGGGACAAGCTGTGCAAGACCACGATCCCGAGGAACATACGGCTGGCTGAGGCGCCGAGCCATGGGAAGCCGGCGCTGGTGTACGATCCGCGGTCGAAGGGGGCGGAGAGTTATATCAAGCTGGCGAAGGAGATTATTGAGCGGCAGGCTCCGGCTCTGAGCTCTCAGACATTCGAACCAGGCGTAACCACAGAGGGCACAGAGGAACACGGGGGAGCTGCTGTCGAGGAGATGGACAAGACGGCTTGAGGGCATATTGATGTTTATCAATATATCAGATTGATGGATATCGATATACGGATCCCGGCGGAGGCAGTTTTGTGGGAGCTCCCCGATTAGGCATTGGAAGTATATGCGTGAAAGGGGTCCTTCGACTGCGTGGTGGCTGCGCTTCGGTTGCCGCCACTTCGCTCAGGATGACAGAGCACAAGAACTAAGGGAGAGCTGACTGAATGACCAATACTGTTGCGGCGGAACATTTGGCGGGGCGGGTGGATAAAGAAAAGGTGGAGAAGCGGAGGGCTTTGGGGCGGGGGTTGGAGTCGTTGCTGCCGGGGCCGCGGGTGGTGGGGCCGGGACAGAGTGGTGGAACTGCCGACAAACAACAGGTTCCTCACTTCGTTCGGAATGACAAGAATGTTGGGGATGGATCGACGAATGGTCCGACGACGAGCGGCGGTGGTCATGCCGACTCGCGGGCGGGAGCTGCTGCGCCACACGTACCTATGCCGCAGAGGATCGATTCGATTCAGGCTGTGGTGGAGCAGCCGGAAGAGGTTGCACCCGCTTCTCACCTTTCCTCTGTGCCTGTTCCTGTTTCCTCTGCTCCTGGGACTGACGACACGATTACGATTTCTGCGCAGGCGGAGTCGAGGATGCCGGGGAATCTGGTGGTCAACCTGGACATTGCAGCGATTGATAAGAATCCGTTTCAGACGCGATATGTCGGGGACGATGAGGCGCTGGAGGAGTTGGCGGACTCGATTAAGGCCAATGGCGTGGTGCAGCCGATCATGGTGCGTCCGGGGGAAGAGGACGGGCGCTACATTTTAGTGTTGGGCGAGCGGCGGCTGCTGGCTTCGAAGAAGGCGGGGAAGACGACGATTCCGGCGCTGGTGCGGAAGGTGTCGCTGCAACAGGCGGCGGAGATGACGATTGTCGAAAACCTGCAGCGCGAGGATTTGAGCGCGCTCGAACAGGCGGAAGCGTTTCGCGTGTTGAGCAACGAATTCAAGATGACACAGCAACAGATTGGCGAGCGCGTGGGGCTGTCGCGGGCATCGGTGACGAATTACATGCGGCTGTTGAAATTGCCGCGGGATGTGATGCAGCTGCTGGCGGAGAAAAAGATTTCGTTCGCGGAAGCGAAAGAGATGCTGAAACTTTCGAGCGACGACCAGATTTCACAGGCGGCGGTGTACGCGGTGAAGAAGGGACTGACGCTGGAACAGATCGAACGGCTGGTGCTGTCGATGAATGGGGATCTGGATCCGTTTCCGGGGATGCCGGGGATGGTAGAGAAAAAGAAGAGCGGGGCGCGGTGGGTGGATCCGAATGTGCGGGCGGCGCAGACCGACCTGGAGCGGATGCTCGGGGTGCGGGTGCGGATTCGCGACCGGAAGGGGAAGGGGAAGATTGTGATTGAGTATTCGAACGTGGATGATTATGAGCGGGTGGTGGAGATGTTGAGGGGGAGAGGGAGCTCTTAGCTTCTAGCTTCTAGCTACTAGCTTTTTCGGGCGGCCTGATGGCCGCCTTTTTCTTTCTTGGGGGAATCTAGATTGTTAAGGGTGGGAAGACCAGTTGATGTTTCGGCCATATCTGCCGCGGGGGACGACGTAGTGGGCCTCTAATGGACCACCCTAGTGGAATAGGGCGCCTTGGCTGAAACTTTGTTTACTGTCTTGGTTCATCGCGGGTGCGCACGGGAATCGTGGTTGCTATTGCAGCGTCCTTGAGCGGGAAGGCAGCCCGCGGACCCCTTTTCTGTTCGGAACCGAGATCGTTACGAGGTGGGAAGGAAGTCCTGCTTCTGCCTTATCCGCTACCTTGCACGACGCAATTAGACCGCGCTGAACCGCGCTAGTGGAACGAGATGATTGAGCTGAGCCCTCTGTTTACTCCTTTAATTCGTCATGGGACCACTTCCCCGCCAGCGTTCCGCACGGTGGCTGGGATTGGAGGGGTCCTTCGCCTTGTTCAGGATGACAGGGCTCATCTTCTGGGGACTCGTTCTGCCTCACTAGCTCCCATCCACGTTGCAAGTCCGGGTGCGGGCGGAGTATTGTGCGTGGATCGAGAAAATCTCCCCTTGTCGCGCAGTGGGTGCGCGAGAAATGGGGCACCCGGAAATTCCCTTTCGGGCCGGTGGTGACCGATGCGAGCACGGGGTCCTTCGACTGCGCGGCGGCTGCGCTTTGCTTGCCTCCGCTCCGCTCAGGATGACAGGGGTTTTTTACTTCGCAATGTTTGGGAGGAATTATGAAGACGAGTTGGCTGCGGCGAATTCAGGTTGGGGTTGTTCTTCTGGTTGCGGTTTTTGTTTTTGCCGCGGCGGACAACCCTTCTTCCTCTCTGCCCAAGCCGCCGGTGGCGAAGAAAGTTCCGCATGTGACCGAGGTGAATGGGCACAAGATGGTGGACAACTATTTCTGGTTGCGGGATAAGCCGAATCCGGAGGTGCGGGCGTATCTGGAGGCGGAGAATGTTTATACCGACGCGGTGATGAAGCCAACGGAGGGGTTTCAGAAGAAGTTGTATGAGGAGATGCTGTCGCGGGTGAAGGAGACTGATGTCGAGGTTCCCTATAAAGAGGGCGACTATTTTTATTATGTGCGGGAAGAGGCGGGAAAGCAGTACGGGATTCGCTGCCGCCGGAAAGGCACCATGGATGCGGCGGAGGAAGTTGTGCTCGACGTGAATGAGCTGGCCAAGGGGCACGCGTTCATGTCGGTGGCGGCGTATGCGGTGAGTCCGGATGGGAATCTGCTGGCGTATTCGTACGACAATACCGGGTTCCGGCAATACACGCTGGCGGTGAAGGATTTGCGGACGGGCAAAACTTTGGTGGACCACGCCGAGCGGGTGGGGTCGGTGGTTTGGGCGAACGATAACAAGACGATCTTTTACACGCAGGAAGATGCGGTGTCGAAGCGGTCGTATCGGCTGTACCGGCACACGGCGGGCACAGCGGCCGAGGGTGATCTGGTTTATGAGGAGAAAGACGAGCGGTTCGAAGTGGACGCAGCCAAGACGCGGAGTCAGGCTTACATTTTCCTGGCGTCGGCGAGCCATACGACGAGCGAGATACGCTACATTGCGGCCGATCAGCCGATGGCGGAGTTCAAGGTGATGGAACCGCGGAAACAGGGAGTGGAATATTATCCCGACCACAACGGGGACAGTTTCTATATTCGCGTGAACGATACGGGGAGGAATTTCCGGATAGTGAAGGCTCCGGTGAGTGAGCCGGGGAGCGCGAACTGGAAGGAAGTAGTGGCGCAGGATGCGAAGGTGATGATCGAGGACATGGATTTCTTTAAGAACTATTCCGTGTTGTATGAGCGCGAGGGCGGGCTGCCGCAGATGCGGGTGACGGATTTGCATAGCGGGCAATCGCGGCGGATTGAGTTTCCGGAGCCGGCTTATGGGACGTATCCATATTTGAACCGGGTATATGACACGACGGAGTTCCGGTATGGATATCAGTCGCCGATTACGCCGGCGTCGGTGTTTGCGTATGACATGGAGAAAGGGACGTCGACGCTGCTGAAACAGAAAGAAGTGCCGGGAGGATATGACCGGACGAAATATCAGGTGGAGCAGATTTATGCGACGGCGGCGGATGGGGTGAAGATTCCGATTTCGGTGCTGCATTTGAAAGGGATCAAGCTGGATGGGAAAGAGGCGCTCTATTTGTATGGGTACGGGTCGTATGGGATTTCGATCGACATGTATTTTGATTCGAATATTTTCAGCATGGTCGATCGCGGGGTGGTGACGGCGGTGGCGCATATTCGTGGCGGGGGCGAGATGGGCAAGGCGTGGCACGATGCGGGGCGGATGATGAATAAGCGGACCACGTTTACCGACTTCATTTCGTGCGCGGAATATCTGGTTGCGAATGGATACGGATCGAAGGACCGGCTGGTGATTGAGGGGCGAAGCGCGGGCGGGCTGCTGATGGGGGCGGTGCTGAATATGCGTCCAGATCTGTTTCATGCGGCGCTGGTCGGCGTGCCGTTTGTGGATGTGATGAATACGATGCTGGATGAAACTTTGCCCCTGACGGTCGGGGAATTTGAGGAGTGGGGGAATCCGAAGGAGAAGGCGGCGTTTGACTACATGATTACTTATTCGCCGTATGACAATGTGGAGGCGAAGAACTATCCGGACATGCTGGTGCGGACTTCGTTCAACGACTCGCAGGTGATGTATTGGGAGCCGGCGAAATATGTGGCGAAGATGCGGGCGCTGCGAACGGACCATAATATTTTGATTTTGAAAACGAATTTGAGTCCGGCGGGACATGGGGGGTCGTCGGGGAGATATGACCGGTTGAAGGAAGCGGCGTTTGACGATGCGTGGATATTGCGGGAGATGGGGATTGAGAATTAGGCAAAATCCCAACCCGCTCAGGGCAGACTTTCTCGCGCAAAGAACCCGCGAGAATGGGGCACCCACGGCGGGGGGAGAATTCCCTTCTGGGCCGAGGGTAACGGACACGAGCACGAGGTCCTTCGACTGCGCGGCGGCTGCGCTTCGCTTGCCGCCACTTCGCTCAGGATGACAATGTGATTTAGATGACAACGCTGATTCAGGACAATACGATCTAGATAAGGCCGGCGCGGACGCGGCGGAGGAAGTCTTCGGCATCGCTCTTGGCCTGGGCCAGAACTTTGGGTTGGTTGCGGTATTCCAGGGCGACTTCCTGCAGGAAGAGTTCGACGGCGTCTTTGGGCTTGAAGCCCTGGGTGACGAGCTTGCGGATGCGGGGAGTGAAGCTGTCGGCGTCGTCGGCGGAACCCTGGCGGGTGGAGTGGTCGGCGCATTTGTGCTCGCGGAATTTGGCCGCTGCCAGGCGGTCGTAGGCGGTGCGGGCGTCGGGATCGTTCAGAAATGTGGGGATGGGATAATTCCAGTCACACTGGGAGCAAGTCCATCCCTGGAACGAGTGAGTGGACGTCCAGATAATTTGTCGCGCGGTGTTTTGCTCCAATTTCCGGTGATCGGCGGTGTGGTTGTCCACGAGCGGGACTCCTGCCCACAACTTTCGTGGCCATGCGAAAAGCGTCTGCTCCAATGATAGCTGGGTGAGGGAGCTTTGGGGCGTACTAGGAGAGGTTCCGGGGGATAAGGGATCCTATCTTTTTATTTGGCGAAGAAGTAGTCGAAGGAGCGGACGGCGGTGAATTCGTCGTCTTTGATGTCGAAGACGGTGTAGAGCTTGGTGACGTAGAGGACGTCCTGGACTTTCTGGGTGAGGTTGAGGAGTTTGAGTTCGCCGCCGGAGTTGCGGACGGTGGTGTAGCTGCCGACGAGCTCGCCGACGCCGGAGCTGTCGATGTAGTCGACGCCGGCGAGGTTGAGGATGATCTTCTTTTTGCCGCGGGCAATGAGGTCGCGGACGGCGTCGCGGAGGTCGCCGATTTCGTCGCCGAGGACAATGCGTCCGGTGATATCGAGGATGGTGACGTGAGCGACTTCGCGGGATTCGATGGTCAGAGGCATGATCAGGCCACGGGTCCACGTTTCGCGGACCGATGGCGGGAATGGTAGTGGGTGCGGAGGGGAGTGTCAATGGGAAGTGCTCGGGGTTGGGGCTCCGGGCTGATTGCCGAGTCAAAACCCGCGCCTCTTCGACTAGCTCAGGGCAGCCTCGGTCGCAAAGAACGCGACAAGGATGGGGCACCAGGATCGAAGAAGCAGGTCCCTCCACCACGCCGTCGCTTTGCTCCGGCTCCGGTCGGGATGACAATTCACCCTGGTTAGGAGTGGGCGCCGTGGGGGCGGGAGTCGAGTTCGAGCGGGGCCAGGGAGCGGTCGAGCGCTGCGTTGTCGCGGATTTCCTGGATGGGCGAGGTAACGATGGGAGTGGGATAGAGCGGGTGACGGAATTCGAGGTGCATGCCGCGGCCGACATATTGCAGCTTGAGCATGGAGCCACCCCAGGTGGAACCGGCGATGGCGACCTGGACGGGCTTAGGGCAGAATTCGGGATGGCCGGAGAGCATGGCTTCGCTGCCGCCGAGAAGAACGGCGGTGTAGCGGTGGTGCAGGGTCTGAATTTCGAGGACCGTGGAGGGAGGAAGGTCGTTGAGGAAAACGCCGCCTTCGATTTCCGACTGGACGATGCTGCGGTTGACTTCGTCGGCCAGGTTGGGATGAGGGTTAAACATAGATGGCTCAAATCTGCAGATGAATGGGAATAAGGGTATCCGGTTTCGGGGGTGGGGACAAGAGGACTTTGGGGCGGGGGTGGGACCGGGGGAGCATGACCTTTGGAGGCGGGTGGGGGTGCGGGGGTTGCAGAGAAGTTTTGCCGGATTTAGACGGCTAAAGTCCCCATTTCTCGCAACGAACGCGAGAAATGGGGGCACACGGGTTCAGGACGGGCACAAGGTCTCTCGACTGCGTTCGGCTGTCGCCTCACTTCGCTCGAGATGACAGTAACTCATGATGCCCCGGGGGCGGCCTTAGCGGGCGTGCGGCGGGCGATGCTGTTAAAATGGTGGGATAAGGGGTTCTTCAACTTCATGCCAGTTCCGGTGTCACAGATGTGGACGGTTTCGACGTATGTGCTGCGGCAGAAGCTCGCGGGGCGGAAGCAGTATCCGCTGGTGCTGATGCTGGAGCCGCTATTCCGCTGCAATCTGGCGTGCGCGGGATGCGGGAAGATTCAGTATCCGGCGCACATTTTGAAGAAAGATTTGACGCCGGAGGAGTGTTTCCGGGCGGTGGATGAGTGCGGGGCGCCGATGGTGTCGATTCCGGGCGGCGAGCCGCTGATGCATCCGCAGATCGGGGAGATCGTTGAGGGGCTGGTGGAGCGGAAGAAATATATTTATTTGTGCACGAATGCGCTGCTGCTGAAAGAGAAGATTGGGCTGTTCAAGCCAAGCAAGTATTTGACCTTCAGCGTGCATCTGGATGGGCAGCGGGAAGAGCATGATCTGGCGGTGTGCCGCGAGGGCGGGTACGACATTGCGGTGGATGCCATCAAAGAGGCGCTGCGGCGTGGGTTCCGGGTGACCACGAATACCACGCTGTTTGATGGGGCGAATCCGAAGTCGGTGCGGGCGTTCTTTGACGAGATGATGGAGCTGGGCGTGGAGGGGATGATGCTCTCGCCTGGGTACTCGTATGACAAGGCGCCGGATCAGAAACATTTTTTGGGACGGGCGCGGACGCGGCGGATGTTTCGGGCGATTTTGTCGAACCGGAAGAAGAAATGGCAGTTTAATTTGTCGCCGCTGTTTCTGGAATTTCTGATGGGGAAGCGAACGTATCCGTGCACGCCGTGGGGGATGCCGACTTATAACGTGTTTGGCTGGCAGAAGCCGTGTTATCTGCTACAGGACGGGTACGCGGAAACTTTTGCCGAGCTGCTTGCTACTACCGAGTGGTCGAAGTATGGGACGGAGTCGGGGAATCCGGCGTGTGCGAATTGCATGGTGCATAGCGGGTATGAGGCTTCGGCGGTGCACGCCACGTTCAATTCGCTGGGCGGATTTCTGGCTACGGTGAAGGGGACGCTGTTTCCGCGGTATCGCGATGAAGAGGCGCTGCGGATGCTGGAAGAGCCGGTGGCGGCGGTGCATCCGCTGGTGCAGATTGCGGCGACGAGCGAGACGCTGCAGGAGACGCGGGCGTAGGGCAAAAACCCTGGGCGGCGGTGGGAACTCCCTGATCAGCCGGTGGTGGCGTCCGGTGACACGAGGTCCTTCGACTGCGCGTGAACGCCTTTCAGGCGCTCACGCTTCGCTCAGGATGACAATTCTATTTTGATCCCGAAGATTCTACGTTCATTCCGAAACTAAAAATTCTTGATTCCACGAGACCATTTATGACCGGTAAAGAGGGCGGGCATATTGATCATGCGGCGACGGGAGCGGTGCCGCCGCATGCCAATGCAATGCATCCGGATGCGCTGGAAGTGGCGCCGGGGACGGCGCATGAGCGGTTGGAGGGATGGATTCCGGATCTGGCCAGCGAAGGCGAGCTGCGGGCGGCTTTGGAGAAGGCGTTTGATTATCGCGGGGATGTGACGATTACGCGCAAGGATGGGTCGAAGATTGAAGGGTATTTGTTTGACCGGCGGTCGGGGGCTTCGCTTCGCGAGTCGGTGGTGAGACTTTATCCTAAGAATTCTGGCGAGAAGGTTTCGATTTCGTATGCGGAGATTGCGGCACTGGAGTTTTCCGGGCGCGATACGGCGGCAGGAAAAAGTTGGGAAGCCTGGATGAAGAAGTATGCAGAAAAGAAAGCGGCGGGAGAGCGAGACTTGAGTTTGCATCCGGAGCCGCTGGAAGAGTAACCCGTAGTTCCTACCCGAACTTTAAAAACCCACAAAGCAGGTTCATCGGTTGCCGTCGCGTGCGCTCCGGCTGCGCTCGGAATGACACCTAGCTCGCGATTGTAGTGCCCATGTTTATTTAGCGCTCGCGGTGAAAGCCAGGCCGTCGATCAGGTCTTCGACTTCGTCGTCGGTGCCGCCGATGACTGTGATTGAGATGGCGTAGCCGTGGGAGAGCATGGCCAGGGTGGACTGGTGCATGATGCGGCTGCCGCGATCTTTGTGGAAGTCGCCGCGGACCAGGGTCTTGGTGCCGATGGCGATTTCGTAGGGATCTTCATCGGGAGTGAAGCCTTGAGCCTTGGCGACTTCGGTGAGCGGGAAGAAATACTGCGCGGCTTCTTTCAGGTCAGGGTAGGAGGCCACGGGCTCGGCGGCGATCAGGATAGAAGCATTCACGTCTTCGGCCCGGGCTTCGGGCGGGCGGGAAAACGCTGCCAGCAGGACTTTGGCGCCCGTGCTGGAAGCGGCCGGAGTGGTGTCTTTCTCTTCTTCTTGCGTCTTTTCGCCCTCTTGTTTCTCTGCTTCGTTCTTGTCTTCTCCCTTCTTTTCTTCGCGGGCATTCAGCTCGTCGGTGCGCAGGACCCAGCCGGGGGGAATCTGGCAGGAGAGTGCGAGGGTTTTGTTGTGGTAGATGCTGTTTGTAACGGTGCCGGGGTCGAGGGCCGAGTCGGGAGCAGGGGGCTTGACGGGCTTCGCGGGGGATGATGACGGAGATTGCGCTTTGCTTTGCGCCAGCAGCGCGGCAGCCGGGAGCGCGAGGCAGATCAGGAAGAATAGGAAGCGCCGAAGGCGGCCGGAAATCATGCTCCCATGTTACGCGAGTTCAACAGTCCCCACACTTCTCGCGCAACAAACGCGCGAGAAATGGGGCACCCTTTCTTCAACGGAGAGTGGAGTTCGCTATGCTGCCTTGCCCAGGACGGGTTGGGCGCAGAAGGCGCAGCGGCGGGCTTCGATGGGGATTTCGCTGAGGCATTCGGGGCATTTTTTCGTGGTGGGATCGGCCGGCGGCGGTTCTTTCTTCATTCGCGCGATCAACCAGTTGATCGGCACTACGACGAAGAAATATACGGCGGCCGCGATCAGGACGAAAGAAATGGCGGCGTTCACGAAATCGCCGATCGGAAAGGTGGTGCCGCGGAGAGTGAATTTGAGACTTGAGTAGTCCGGCTTGCCAACGATGAGCGCGATCAGCGGGGTAAGGAAGGCCTTGGTAAGCTCGGTGACTACGCCTCCGAAGGCGGCGCCGATGACGACGCCGACGGCCATATCCACAACATTTCCACGCAGAATGAATTTCTTGAATCCGTCTAACATGATGTGCCCCTCCCAAAATTTAAGTGTCGCCAATGTAAGGCAGGTAGGGCGGGAGGTCAAGAGGTGACGCGATTTTGGCTGGCGCGCCGAGGACACTTGAGCGGGAGATCCCTTCGGCTTCGCTCAGGGCAGGCTCTTCGCTTCGCCGCAAGAACGGCTCCGCTCAGGATGACGATAGGCAACTTTCTCGGTGGCGGTTTGATCTTTTCAGATGCGCATCGGCATGACGATGTAGCGGTACTTATAGTCGTCGCCTTCGGCGGGGCGGAATTGGCCGGCGGATTGGGGGTCTTTCAGTTCGAGGCGGACTTCGCTGGTGCCGGCGGCTTTTAGAAAGTCGACTAGGTATTGGGCATTGAAGCCGATGGTGAGCGGGTCGCCGGTGTAGGGGGCTTCGATGGAATCTTCGGACTCGCCGGCTTCGGTGGAGGATGCGGAAAGTTTCAGTTCGCCTTTTTCCAGGCGCAGGCGGACGGCGCGCGAACGCTCGTCGGCGAACTGGGCCACGCGGAGGATGGCGGAATTCAGTTCGTCGGAGTTCAAGGGAACAATCTTGGTGTTGTCCTTGGGCAGGACGGCTTCGAAGTTGGGGAATTGGCCGGTGAGTTGGCGCGAGGTCAACAGGCGGCTGCCGATGCGGAAGAAGAGTGTGGAATCGTCTTTGGCGAACTCGATGGTCTCGGCGTCGGTGGAGTCGAGCAGGGACTTCAGTTCGTCCATCGCTTTTTTCGGGACCAGAGTTTTGAGTTCGCCGGAGACGCCTTCAAATTTTTCACCGGGGCGTTCGCAGTGGGCGAGGCGATGTCCGTCGGTCGCGACCATGGTGATGGACTCCGGCTTGATCAGCATCAGCGCGCCGTTGAGGGTGTAGCGCGATTCTTCATTCGAAATCGCGAATCCGGTGCGGGCGATCAGGCCACGTAGAACCTGGGCGGGAATCGTGATCATGCCAGCCGTCGGAAACGCGGGCAGGCTGGGGAAATTTGATTTCGCCATGCCGACCATCTTCGTGTTGGACCGGCCGCAGCGAATGCTGACCCAATGATTTTCCAGCAACTTGATGGTGATGTCCGAGTCAGGGAGAAGTTTTACATAGTCGTGAAGCTTGCGGGCGGGGATGGTGCAGGAGCCTTCTTTTTTTACTTTGGCGTTGCAGGAAGTGCGCAGGCTGAGGTCGAGGTCGGTGGCGGTGATTGACAGGCGGTCGCCAGCGGCCTCAAATAAATAGTTGGACAGGATTGGAATTGTGGTCTTGCGCT
Source organism: uncultured Acidobacteriota bacterium (assembly GCA_963800405.1). Classification (GTDB taxonomy): domain Bacteria; phylum Acidobacteriota; class Terriglobia; order Terriglobales; family Acidobacteriaceae; genus Sulfotelmatobacter. The sequence continues at coordinate 5,251 of CAWDBW010000019.1, read as the reverse complement.
CGACCACACCTTGCGTGGCAGTCAATTCGTGCAGCAACTCGAACTTGCTGACTGTGATCTCCATGGTGCCCGCGGCAACGGCGGCTTCCACCGGCATAAAGTCCGTCCCCCCGAATGCTCACCGGCTGCCTCAGCGGCTAAAGCCGGCCTACATTTTGATACGCTTTGACGGCGCGGCTTCAAGCCGCGCCCTTTCAAATCATCTGGCTACTTCTAGTACTACCCTTATATCAAATGCAAAAGCTATAAAACCAGCAGTAACAGTAGGGCGTTCGCAGAAGTGGAAAACCGGGGCAACTCACCTGTTGTCACCGGGTTCGCACTGAACCCTTGATGTTATAAATCGGTCCCGAACTCTGCGGAGACTGCAGTGTAACTTAGCCGTGCTGCCGGTTTCTTCCCTGCCTTACACAAGTTCCACATCGCATTCACAGGCATCACGAAGGAAGACTGGACTGGCGAGTGGAAAACTTCTTTGCGTGCGCGATTCATCCGCCTAATTGCTCGGTCAGTTTATTGATCAGCCTGTTCAAATCTTTATCGTTCTTGCGAAGCTCTTCGATTTTCTCGACCGAGTGCAACACGGTGGTGTGATGCTTGCCGCCGAACTGGCGGCCGATCTCCGGCAGCGAAGCTTCGGTCATATGTTTGGCCAGGTACATGGCAACCTGGCGCGGGTAGACGATGGCGCGGGAATTATTCTTGGCCTTGATTTCGACTAAACGAAGACCGAATTGTTCCGCAACCATTTTCTGGATTGACTCGATAGTGACCTTGCGGGCCTGCGAGTCGATGAAATTTTTCAGGACTTGTTGGGCGTAGGGGAGCGTAATCTCGGCGCCAATCAGAGAAGAGTGCGCGACTAAGCGGATCAGCGCGCCTTCGAGCTCGCGGACGTTGGAGCGGATGTTGGAGGCGACGTAGAGGGCGACGTCGGTGGGCAGGGTGACCTTTTCCTGCTCGGCTTTTTTCTGCAAGATCGCGACTTTTGTTTCGAGGTCGGGAGGCTGGATGTCGGCGATTAGCCCCCACTCGAAGCGGCTGCGCAGGCGATCCTCGATCTCGGCCAGTTCTTTGGGCGAGCGATCGCTAGCGATGACGATCTGCTTCATCGATTCGTGCAGCGCGTTGAAGGTGTGGAAGAATTCTTCCTGGGTGCGTTCTTTGCCGGTGAGGAACTGGATGTCGTCGATGAGGAGGACGTCGACGTTGCGGAACTTGTCGCGGAACGTCGTCATCTTGTCGTAGCGCAGCGAGTTGATCATGTCGTTGGTGAACTTCTCGCTGGAGGTGTAGCAGATGGCGGTCTGCGGCTGGCGGCGCTTGATCTCGTGACCGATGGCCTGCATGAGGTGAGTCTTGCCCATGCCGACGCCGCCGTAGAGGAAGAGTGGGTTGTAGGCCTTGGAGGGACGCTCGGCGACGGCCTGGCAGGCGGCGTGGGCGAACTGGTTGCCGCTGCCGATGACGAAGGCGTCGAAGGTGTAGCGCGGATTCAGTTGCGCGGCACCGTCCCAGTCGAAGCGAGACTGCGAGGGGCCTGCGGTCGTGGCCGGAGCAGTGAGGCCACCATCGTGGCGGACCGGAGTTGCGGCCGGGTCGTCCTCAGGGGTGACGAACTTCACGTCATTGAAGCCGAGGCCGAGATTGTCGATGGCTTCCTGGATGAGGTCGGCGTACTTGTCGCCGGCGTGGCGGAACTCAACCGTCGGAACGCGAACGAAGAGAATGCCTCCGCTGGCGTGGCTGTAGCGCGTGGGCTTGAGCCAGGTGTCGTAGGAATGGCGGTTGATTTTCTTTTCCAGCGCATCGAGGATGCGCGCCCACGGATTCGGGGAGAGACTTGTGCTGGGAACTGACATATATGAAATGTTCACCGGGGCGCTCCGGCGGCTGGAGAGAGCGCCTGTTTAAAACTGCCGTTTTTACGAAGTAGCCGGAACCATCCAGTTTACTGCGGAATGCGATCGAATCTCAGTGCTGCGGCTGCTGAAAGCAAAAAGAATTTCGAAAGCAAGATCAGTTCGCGATACTAGCACAAAATTTTTTGTTGTGTGGAAAACTTCGGCTGGCATTTTTCCGCGAAGTCTTATTCAGAACCCGAGGGAAGACTTTGTCAAGTAGCGCGATGGTAACTGCCGCGGAGACGGTGCAAGGCGTGTGACGAATGCGATGGAGGAAAAGTATGAACCACAAAGGGCACGAAGGATCACGAAGGAATTCGTGGGCGATGATGGTGCCTGCGTTGAGACTGCTTTCAGTTCCACCCTGACCTTACGGATTGCGGCTTGGACGTAATGCGTCCGGGTGATTTATACTTACGGTTTGGCCTAACACTGTCGAACGAATCAGGAGCAAGTACTTTTCATGCCCAAGCGTACATTCCAACCCAACCGGCGCAAGCGATCGAAGACACACGGATTTCGCACGCGCATGAAGACCCAGGGCGGCAAGAAGGTAATTTCCCGCCGGCGCGCCAAGGGGCGCAAACGGGTCTCGGTGAAACCCGGATTCCGCGAATAGTCCAGTGGCGCGGGATGCCGGGGCGCCATCCGCTGTGGCGCTAATCATGTTGTTTCAGCCATGTTTTTTCAAGACAGGTTGCTTAAGACATCTGGAAATAGCGATCTGGAAACTGGAGTCGCTGTGACTGCCAGTGTGCCTGGAGAATCGAACCAGGACGTTTCGAGCCAGGATGTCGGTCCGCGGAGTGTGAAGCCGCGGGCCGGCGGCGGCCTGTTTCCCCGCAGCGCGCGGCTATTGCGGCATGCCGATTTCGAGTGCGTGTACAAGCTGGGGCGGCGGCATTTTTCGGCGTCCATGACGGTGTTTTATTGGCCGCGGGCCGAGGCGGGCTCGGGCGGTGCGAATCATGCCGCGACGAAGTCGCCGGTTAAGCCTGCCGTGGCGCCGGGACTGCGCATTGGATTTACGGTGAGCCGCGCGCTGGGTGGCGCGGTCGTGCGTAACCGGATGAAGCGACGGCTGCGCGAAGCAGTGCGGATGACGCGGCCGGCTGCGGGGCCGAATGCGGATGTGGTGATCAATCCGAAGAAGTCGCTGCTGACGGTGGATTTCACCGCGGTGGTGAACGAAGTGAGCCGCGCTTTCGTAGTTATAGAACAGAGGCTGGCGGGGAAGGCCCCGGGCGGATGGAACGAGGTTAACAGGACAAGCCCCAGAGGCTAAAGCCCTTATAGTAAAGGGGAGGCTGATCGCAGCGCTGAAGCGCTGCGCCACCCAAAATCTGCCGCCCACAATCTAGAATGCGACAAGCCGTCAAATTCGTTGTGCTGAAGTTGCTGCGAGGATACAAGTGGGCGATTTCGCCGATGTTTCCGCCGGCGTGCCGGTTTGTTCCGACCTGCTCGGAGTATGCGATGGAGGCAGTGGAGAGATATGGCGCGCTGCGCGGTGGAGTGAAGGCATTGATGAGGCTGTTGCGGTGTCATCCGTTGTCGCGCGGGGGATATGATCCGGTGGTGCCGCGGGGGCTAAAGCCCGAATGTTTCCTGGAGCTTGACGGCGCGGCTGGAAGCCGCGCTCTTTCAAAGCAGGAGCAAGCAAAGCAGGATCAAGCAAAGCAGAATCGAACAAAGCAGGATCAAAATCCCCGTTTCTCGCCAAGGACGCGAGAAACGGGGCACCCGGCCTTTGCGCGGGATCAAGAACTTCCACTTCTCGCTAGATACGCGAGAAATAGTGTGCCCCACGGTTCTCTGAGGGAACGGTAACTTTGCCAGACGTTAAGAATCCACAACTCGAACCCGGCAATGAGAAGCGGCTGATGCTGGTTTTTTTGCTGGCGTTCATCGTGATGCTGGCGCTGCAGCCGTTGCTCAAGAAATATTTTCCGCAGCCGGTTGCGCCGTCCTCACAGCAGAGTCAGCCTGCGCAGACTCAACCTGCGGCCACGACGACGGCGGCCACGGCTGCGCCGGCGGCGATTCCGGGCAACGTTGTCACCAAGCAGGCGGCGGGCGAGACCGAGACGGTTATCGAGAACGATCTTTACCGGATCACGTTCACCAACCGCGGGGCGCAGGTGAAATCTTGGATTCTGAAAAAGTTCGACAACGACGCGCAGAACGGGCCTCTGGATCTGGTGAATCCGGCGGCGGCCGAGAAGTATGGGTATCCGCTGTCGCTGTGGACTTACGATGAGAGCCTGCGCGGGCGGCTGAGTGCGGCGCTATATGTGGCTTCGCTCGAAGGCCGGCAGACATCGCCGACGACGGTCACGTTCGAATATGCCGACCAGGATCTGGTGGTGCGGAAGACTTTTGGTTTCGACAGCACGTACATTGTGAACGTCGACACCAGCGTCATCTACAAAGGCAGTGCCGTGGCAGCGCTGCCGGCATGGCCTGCGGGATTTGGCAGCCAGACGACGCCTGCGTTCTACGCCGCCGGCCTGATCGACTACCAGTTCAACAAAGATATTGTGCGGCTGCCGATCCGGTGCGGATGGACGGTGTTCTCGAAGTGCACCGATATCAGCGGCGGGAAGACGATTTCCGGACCATTTCACTGGGCTGGGCCGACGGACCTTTATTTCGCGGCAGTGTTTATTCCCGACGATCCGAACTCGACGGCGATGGTGACGCTGCGTAACTCGATGTCGGTGGCGCGCGATCCGGACAAGCCGGATTCCAAAGAGGTGGCGAACGTTGACGTGCTGGGGGCGGCGGTTGGGAACCTGCACGGAGCAACATCCGAGCGCGTATTCGTTGGTCCCAAGGAACTGGAGGTTCTGGAAAAAGTTCCGGTGCCTGGAGTGACGGACAACGATTTGAACGGGCTGGTGGATTTCGGCTGGTGGAGCCTGATCGCGAAGCCGCTGTTTGTGTGGCTGAAGTGGACGCATAGCCACTTCTTCGCCGGATGGACCTCGGGCTGGGGATGGGCGATCATCCTGCAGACCTTGATCATCAGCCTGGCGCTGCTGCCGCTGCGCATCACGCAGATGAAATCGATGTTGAAGATGCAGCGCGTGGCGCCGCAGATCAAGGCAATTCAAGAGAGGTATAAGAAGTACAGTCTGCGCGATCCGCGCAAAGCGCCGATGAACGAAGAGATCAGCGCGCTGTATAAGAAAGAAGGCGTGAATCCGGCGGGGGGGTGCCTGCCGATGCTGGTGCAGTTCCCGTTCCTGATTGCTTATTACCGGATGCTGGGGGCCGCACTGGATCTGCGGCACGCGCACTGGCTGTGGATTAAGGATTTGTCGGCGGCGGAGCCGTTTCCGTTT
>CAWDBW010000018.1:0-93733 GCA_963800405.1 uncultured Acidobacteriota bacterium | reverse complement strand
TGCGCTCCACCGGAGACCTCGAAAAATGGGCGCTGGGCACCCCCTAAGTGTGCTGGATTGTTTGCATCGTCGATGCTCCGGGTGCCCCATCCTAACATCGCGGCCTTTGCGATGTTAGGGTGGGAAATCGATGAAGCAAGAAGCATAACGGGACGGGTCGACTTCAGTCGGGCCGTAGAATACATGAACCGACGTTTTAGCCACTGAGGGCTACAGCCTGCCCCGCAGCGTCTTCACCAGCTGCCGAATCGCTTTCTCATTCCGCCGGTACCAGCGCCATTGCCCCTGCTTGGCCGCCTCCACCAGTCCGGCCTTCGTCAGGATCGCCATATGATGCGAGATCGTCGGCTGCGAAAGATGAACGCGCTCTTCAATGTCTCCCGCGCACAGGCAGGCGCTCGCTCCCGCTTCTGCCGCTTCGCTTCCGCTTCCCGCCTCCTTCAGGGCTTGCAGAATCCGCCGCCGCGTCGGGTCGGCGATGGCGTGCAGCGCGCGGTCGAGAGTGGATTCGTCAGAAGTCATGGCTGGACTAGGAATAGCGCAGAAATATCGCGAGAATCGACGACTGTCAATCTAAGAAATTATCGCGTCTGACGACTCTGCGAGCGAACACGACGGCGGCGAAATCCGGCCTTCAGAAGCGCACCCTCACTTCTTCAGAATCGGGCTATACCCATCCGCGATCAGCCGCGTCCGCATGGCCTCTGCGTCCTTGATGTCGGAGAACGGCCCCAGCTGCACCCGGAAGAACTTGTCGGTCGTGACCGGAGCTGCCACAAACGCCGGATACTCCTTCTTCTTCAGCGCATCCACCAGCGAATCGGCATCTTCCTGTTTGCTGACGGCCGCCACCTGCACGAAATATCCGGCGGTCGGCAGCGTCGATCGCCGGGTCCGGCGCGATTGGCTGGAGCGCTCTGCGCCGGAGTTGCATTTCGCAGTTCGCTCGCCGGAGTCGCTGCCGCTGCGGTCTCCGTTTGTCGTCATCGGCGGCCGGCGTCAACTCAGGGTTGGCGTCTTTCTGCTCGACCGACTTGTAGAACGTCATAGGCGGAGCGGTCGCAGCGGGCCCGCTGCTCGCCTTGCTCGTTCCCGGCGCGGTTTGCGGCGCAACCGCCGCGCTGCTCGTCGGACATCGTCGGCTCCGACTTCCGGCCCAGCGAATATCCCAGCGCAAAAAACAGCGCGCACACTCCGACCAGCCCGAAAAACAGGACCAGCAGCTTGCCCGTTCCCAGTGTAATTTCCGTATCTTGTGACGAAGCCATAGTTCCACTCCGGGCGAGTGCGGCGCGCAACCTTCCCGGCTCCTTTTTCTACACAGTCTTCCTCGTCCCTTCTCTACCAGATTTCTAAGCAGTCTTCGCCGGTGCCGCATCGTCGCCTTTTCCTAATATCTTCTGCAGTCCCGAGAAAAAGTCCACTGGCACGGGGAAGATCACGGTCGTATTCTTCTCTACGCCGATCTCGGTCAGAGTCTGCAGGTAGCGCAACTGCACGCTGACCGGTTCGGTGGCCAGCAAGTGAGCCGCATCCACCAGCCTCTGCGCCGCCGAGAACTCGCCCTCGGCGTGAATGATCTTCGACCGCTTCTCGCGCTCGGCCTCGGCCTGCTTGGCCATGGCGCGCAGCATCGACTCCGGCATGTCGACCTGCTTGACCTCGACGTTGGTCACTTTCACGCCCCAGGGCGAAGTATGCGTGTCGAGAATGCTCTGCAGCCGCAGATTGATTTTTTCCCGGTGCGAAAGCAGTTCGTCGAGTTCCTGCTCGCCCAGCACCGACCGCAACGTGGTCTGCGCGAACTGCGAAGTCTGATACACGTAGTTCGAAACTTCCACCACAGCCTTGTTGGGATCAATCACCCGCAGAAAGATAACGGCATTCACTTTCAACGTGACGTTATCGCGGGTAATGATGTCCTGCGGCGGAACTTCCAGCGCCTCCTGCCGCAGCGACACTCGCACGATGCGGTCAATCGGCGCGAATACCAGAAGCTATTCCGGGTCCCTTGGCCGCGGCCAGCAACCGGCCGAGGCGAAAGATGACGCCCCGCTCGTACTCGGCAAGAATTTTGATGGAGCTGAGAAGGTAGATAACTACGATAACGGCGGCGACGGTGCCCACTCCGCCAAGCATTTCAAACATAGCTGCCTCCAAGCAGGAAGCGCCATAAACGCTCCTATCGCGGATTGTATAGCAGCCAGAAGAAGGCGGCGTGGCAAATCGCGAGCGGGACGGTTGCTTGCCTTGATGCGCTAGCCGCGGAGCCAAACCTCAACTACTAAGCCTTGTCATCCTGAGGCCCGCGTTTCTTGCGGGCCGAAGGACCTATGCAATTCTTTTCAGCTACGATCGGCATCTTTGCGCGTGGCAGTTGCACACGTCCTTCGGCGCGAAGAGCGCGCCTCAGGATGACAGATACTAGTCGGAAGCTGGGCGGAAAGCTGCCAGCAGCGTTCCCCACGACTTACGATCCCGCCTTCGCCACCTGAATCCGGCTGGCGTCCACCGGGATCGTGCGCTGAATCTCCATCTCAAGCGAAGTGCCCACATCCAGCTTCACGTCTGGACCGCGCTTCAGCAGCGCCCATGCGACTCCGCCCGCCATTCCGGCGAGGCCGCCGTAGCGCGCCCCGTTCAAGCCTCCAGCCCGCCACCCCGGCAATGCTCCCCACCGTGCCGCCAACCGCAGCGCCTTTCGCGGCGTCCTCAATCCGTTTCTCGGTATCCTTGTCCGCCTGGATCGTGCCTTCCTTGTCCTTCACGCCGTTGCTGTCGGCCCCCGGCGTGTTTTCCACCGACGCGGGCAGCATGATGGTGTAGCCCGTGGGATAAATCATCGACGTGAAGTGGATCAGAATTTCCGCGCGCCCTTTCCCGTGGCCCGCGCGCTCGGTGTGCATGATCTTGCCCTGGATATACGTTCCCGCCGGCACCAGGATGCGTTCGTTCATCACAAACGGAAACGCCGTCTCGGCGTACACGGCATCACCCTCGCGCGCATTCTTGGTCGAAATCGCCTGCTTCAGCAGCAGCGGAATCTTCGTCCCCGCCGGAATCACCGCCGCATTCGGATCGGCTGCCTCGACCGGGGCGGCCGCAGCCGGAGCGGCAGAGTCAGCCGGCTTCGCCGTCTCCGCCGCCTGTCCCCAAGCCATCCCCGAAACCAACACCAGGGTGAATAGAACTCGCATCCCACACCTCCCGAGGCGCTCTACCTCCAACAATAAAGCCAAGGTTACCATGGCTCAGCCGCTAGGATGCAGCGTTTGTAGCCAGAGTTATCCCGCGAGACGCACCCTCGTTCTGAGTGTAATGGCCTGATTTCGGCAATTGACTTTCTGCGCCATTAGTAGGCCCTGCTACTCTGTTGTGGTATTGGAGCAGTTGCTCCGGGCAAAATCGATGGCACGAACATTCGAGTACAAGCTCTTTGCCGATTACCATCAGTTCTATGTGCAAGATGAGGGTGTCGAGGGCAACTTGGGCGACAGCTGGACGCCGGAAGCCACGGCCCGCAACCTCGCTGTTGCGCCCGGCACCATAGGAATCGGGACAGTTCGTAATGGGACTGTTCCTGTCGTTATAGAAATCGCGGATGGTAAGCCGGACGATAATATGAACAGTTGGGACCAAGTCACAGAATGCTCCATCGAGGTAGCATCTGGTCGGCTCGTTGTGGCTGGCTGCACCGACTATTTCCCGGATGCTGCACGCATTGAGATTCCACCGGGCTCGTACAGAGCAAGAATCTATTCCGGGAACCTCGATTCGCTTAGCGACGATGGTCTCGATGGAGATGACCGCTATCAGGTAGTACTGTGGAGTGCAGCGCCCGGGCCAGTCCTCATCTTGAAACCCTATAGCGCGTCGAGGGCCCGCCCGACACGGGAATCCTGACTTGTTGAAATATCGCCATTACACTCACCGAGCGTACGACAGCGCCTCACTTATAAATCAAATACTTCTCCCGCACTTTCTGAAACGCCGCCAGCCCCTCCTGCCATTCCTGAGCGATCCGCCGCGGATCCTGCCCCGCCACCAGCGCGTCATACGCACTCTGATTCACCAGTAACTGGTTCATGCGCTCGATCTTGAAATCCGCGGCATACAGCTTCTGCAACGCCGCCGCCAGTTCAATTCCCAACTCCGGTGCGTCGAACCCATTGCGGTCCGTCAGCAGAATGTTCACGCCGGAACACAGTTGCCCGCTATACGCGCTGGCCGTCGGCGTGAACGTCACCGGAACGAACCGTACGCCCGCGATCCCGCGCCCGTTCAAGAAAGCCGCCAGTTCCCTGCTCTTCACCCATGGAGCGCCCACCAGTTCAAACGGACTGTCCGTCCCGCGCCCCACCGAAACATTTGTGCCCTCAATCAGCGCCACGCCCGGATACAGCGCCGCCTCGGTCACGCTCCGCAAATTCGGCGACGGATTCACCCACCCCAGCCCCGTCGAATCGAACCAGTCTCCGCGCTGCCATCCCTCCATCGGCACCACCGTGAGCTTCGCATAATGCCGCCGCGCTCGGCGTTAAACATTTTCGCCAGCTCGCCCATCGTCATCCCATGCCGCACCGGCACCGTCCAGTAATTCGTGAAGCTCTCGCGTCCCGCGTCCGCCACCGGACCCTGCACAAACGACCCCGTAATCGGATCCGGCCGGTCCAGCACAATCAACTCAATCCCTGCCTTCGCCGCCGCTTCCAGAAAATATCCCAGCGTCGTCTCGTAGGTGTAAAACCGCGTCCCCGCATCCTGAATGTCGAATACCACCGCGTCCAGATTTTTCATCACATCGGCCGGCGGACGCCGCGCCGCATCCGTTCCCGCCATATACGCTGTAAACAGGAATGCCCGTCGCCGCATCTTTCGAATTATTGATGTCGGTGGTATCGAGCGTCCCCGTCACTCCATGCTCCGGACTGAAAATCGCATCCAGAGAAACGCCCGGCGCCTTCGCCAGCACATCAATCGTCCGCATGCCCGCCGCATCGACGCCCGTCTGATTGGTCACCAGCCCGACGCGCTTTCGTCCGTGCTCTTCGCATCCGGCGATGACTCCTGGCCCGCCGGCCTCAGCGCATCAAATCCATGCTCCTCCAGCACGTCGAGCCCCGTCTTCACAGTTCCGTTCCGCGCGCCCATCCGCCGCGCCGCGCTTAGCGCTTCGTTGTACCCGGTGATACTTTTCCAGCGCAGCGCCTCTTTTTCGCTGGCCGTCAAATTCAGCGCCGCCGCCACTTCCGTCGCAACTTTCGAACGCAGCGCAATCGCAGTTCCTTTTCCACGCGGATGCACCGCGTTGGTCAGCAAAATGATGTAAGTCTGGGTTGTCGGATCGAGCCACATTGATGTTCCCGTAAACCCCGTGTGCCCAAACGATCCCACCGGCAGCAGATCCCCGCGATTCGACGAGAACGGAGAATCAATATCCCACCCAAACCCGCGCAGCACCGGCGACGCCGGCGGCGTCTCTGGCGACGTCATCTTCTCAACCGTCAGCGCCGACAGAATCCCTCCGCCTCCGTTCAGCAGCGCCTGGGCAAATTTCGCCAGATCATCCGCCGTCGAAAACAATCCCGCATGCCCCGCCACCCCGCCCATCCGCCGCGCCGTCGGATCATGCACCACTCCCCACAGCATGTGCTCGTTCTCGTCATACTGCGTGGGCGCAATCCTCGTCTTCCAAACCGCCGGAGGCACAAACCGCGTCCGCGTCATCTTCAGCGGCGCAAAAATATGCTGCGCCGTGTAGGCATCCAGCGTCTCGCCAGATACCCGCTCCACCAGCGCTCCCAGCACAATAAAATTGATGTCGCTATAGACAAACCCCGACCCCGGCGTGGTTTCGGGAGGCTCGACGAATGCCAGTTGGTAGGCGGTATTCTTACCTTCCCACGGCGTCGTCAAGTCCAGGTCCGGCGCCAGCCCCGAATAGTGCGTCAGCAACTGCCGTACCGTAATGTCCTCTTTACCATTCTGCGCAAACTCCGGCAGATACTTCGCCACCGGATCATTCATGCGCACCTTGCCCTGCTCCACCAGCTGCATCACCGATGTCGTGGTTGCAATCACCTTGGTCAGCGACGCCAAGTCGAACACCGTATCCAGCGTCATCGGCTCGCGCCGCGGTTCGAGCGCGCGCTCCCCATAGGCCTTCCGATAAATCACTGCCCCGTCGTGCCCCACCACCAGCACGGCACCCGGAATATTCCCGTCCGCAATCGCCTTCTCAATGATGGCATCGACTCCGCCCAGGCGTGCGGGCTTCGGCGGAGATATCGCTTCGGCGTGGGTTTGAATGCCGACCAACACGAGCGTCCACAGCAGGGCGCCCGCAACCAGGGAGAACCACGAACTTGATTTCATTGTGAGTGTGAGGATGATGTCTTGACTGTACACAACTCGGCGAAATGGCTCAAGAAACTCAAGTTACGATGTGCCCCAGGAAGTACGCCCGGCCGAAGCTTGAAGAAAGGCAGCTCTTCTGTGGCCCCGTGTCCTCCGTAGTAAACCGTTTTTCGCACCCCTGTAACTTTACCCATCCCGACAACTCTGCTATAACCCGCTCAGGTCACGAGTCTTTTTCGCGAGCTCAAACCCTGAACCGTCCGATTCCAATTCTCGTCCCGGCCTTCGCCCATCAGGACAAACTCTTTTCTTCCGCGTTCGAAGTTCTATACCAGGCCATTTCAGCGCGCGCCTTCCCCGGCGCATCGATCGCAGTCACGCACAGCAACCGCCTCATCGCATTAAAATCTTTCGGCCATTTCACCTATGAAACAAATGACGCGGGTGCCCCGTGCTTGTCGCGTCCTTCGCGACAGGGAGGGGATCTTGAAGTAAAGCCCTCGACTCTGTTCGACCTAGCCTCCCTCACCAAGCCCCTTGCGACCACAACCGCAGCGGCAATCCTCTACCAGCGCGGCCAACTCGAACTCGAGGCCCCGATCATCGGAGTCGTTCCCGAATTCATAGCCGACTCCAGCGGAGAACTCGACTCTCGCCGCCGCGACGTCACCTTCCGCATGCTCCTCGCCCACTCCTCGGGCCTACCCGCTTACGAAAAGTTGTTTCTGAAAGTGCACTCGCGCGACGACCTGCTGCGCGCCGCCTTCACGACTCCTCTCTCGACCGCTCCCGGCATGCACGCCGAGTACAGCGACATCGGATTCATCGTCCTCAGCGCTGCCCTCGAGCGCCTTGCCGGAGACTCTCTTGCGGTTTTCTGTCAACGCGAAATCTTCGGCCCACTGGCCATGACCCACACCACGTTCAACCCGCCCGCGGCCACGCGGTCACAGATCCCGCCCACGTCCGACGACCGCACCTTCCGCAATAGAATCATCCAAGGCGAAGTCCAGGACGAGAACGCGTTCGTCTTCGGCGGCGTCGCCGGACATGCTGGCCTGTTTTCCACCGCCGAAGACCTCGCCCGCTTCGCCAATGCCATGCTCCACGGAGGATGCCCCATCCTCCGCCCGGAAACCGTCGCGCTCTTCACTCGCCGCGAATCCGCGCCCCCCGGCACATCCCGCACTCTCGGCTGGGATACGCCCTCCGCGCCCTCGCAATCCGGAAAATACTTCGGCCCCCGCTCCTTCGGACACCTCGGCTACACGGGAACCTCGCTGTGGATCGATCCCGACCGCGAGGTCTCGATCACTTTGCTCACGAACCGCACCTGGCCGGACTGCTCCAATCAAGGCATCAAGCAAGTCCGCCCGAACTTTCACAATGCCATCCTCGAAGCTCTTGAGAACCATCCGCGCAGCAAATGAAGCTTTGTCATTCTGAGCCTCGTTCTCTGCGGCGAAGGACCTATGGCACTCCCGGTCGGTTGCAGAGGTCCTTCCGCCTGCAAAGATCGCAGGCCTCAGGATGACAACGTCAGGCTGGTGCCGTGCTCTAAAATAGTTCCGCTCTTATCACGACCCCGAAAGGCACACCGCTTGACCCCAACCCGGAAAGGCAAATCCGACTTACGCCGCCTCACCACCGAACAGATTCTCCCCGCTGCGGCCGACCTCGACCGCATGTCCGCTCTCGAAATCGTCCGCCTCATCAACCGCGAAGACGCCACCATCGCCGCCGCAGTCGGCCGCGCGCTCCCGCGGATTGCCCGAGCCATCGACGTGGTCGTCGCCGGACTCCGCCACGGCGGACGCCTCATCTACGTCGGTGCCGGCACCAGCGGCCGCATCGGCGCGCTCGACGCCTCCGAGATCCCGCCGACGTTCAATACCGATCCACGCACCGTGCAGTACGTCATGGCCGGAGGCCCCAAAGCCCTCGGCGCTTCCACCGAAGCCAGCGAAGATGACACCGAACTGGCGGTCCAGGAAATGAAAAAGCACAAGCCCGGCAAGCGCGATATCGTCCTCGGCATCGCCAGCAGCGGACGCACGCCTTTCACCATCGCCGCCGTCAAATACGCCCGCCGCCGCGGAGCCCGCACCATCGCCCTCACCTGCAACCGCAACTCTCCGCTGGAACGCGCCGCCGATTTCGCCATCGTCACCGAAGTCGGCCCGGAAGTTCTCGCCGGATCTTCCCGCATGAAAGCCGGCACCGCCCATAAGATGGTTCTGAATATGATCTCTACCGGGGCTATGACTCGCCTCGGCTACGTCTACGGCAACCTCATGGTCAATGTCTGGACGAATAACGAAAAGCTGATCGCCCGCTCCATCCGCATTCTCGAACAAGCCACCGGAGCCGACCACGAAACCGCCGCCCGCACCCTGAAAGCCGCCGGCAATCGCACCCCACTTGCAGTCGTGATGCTGGCCGCCAGCGTGACCCGCGCCCAAGCCGCCGCCTCCCTGAAGAAATCCCAAGGCCACGTCCGCCAGGCGATCGCGATTGCAAGAAAGTAGGAATCACCACGAACGGGTAGGGCACGGCTTCAGCCGTGCCGTTAGGTCCGTTATGAAGTCGACGCGCTTTAGCGCCCGAGGTACACACTTTCGGCGATTTGTGCATGCTGGACTGAGCCCTGCAGCCCGTGCCCTCCCGATTACCTGCCAGCACTCCCGTTCCCCGCTAGAATAATTTCCAAGGATTCCTTCATGGACAAGTTCGTAATCCGCGGCGGAGAGCCGCTGCTCGGCACCGTCCGCGTTAGCGGCGCGAAAAATGCCGCGCTCCCCTGCATGGCCGCCGCCCTGCTCACCGACCAGCCCGTCATCCTCGAAAACATTCCACAGGTCCGCGACATCCAGACCACGCGCAACCTGCTCGCCGCCATGGGAGCAGAAGTCGAACTCGGCTATGGACGCGCCCAGCACCGCACCACCATCCACTGCGCCACCGTCGCGGCTCCCGAAGCCTCGTACGATCTGGTCAAGACCATGCGCGCCTCCACCCTGGTCCTCGGGCCGCTCGTGGCCCGCTGCGGCCACGCCCGCGTCTCGCTCCCCGGCGGCTGTGCCATCGGATCGCGGCCCATCGATCTTCACATCAAAGGCCTCGAAAGGCTCGGCGCCAAAATCGTGCAGGAGCACGGCTACGTCGAAGCCAGCACCGACCACCTGAAAGGCGCGGAAATTGTTTTCGACAAGATCACCGTCACCGGCACCGAAGACCTGCTCATGGCGGCGACCCTCGCCGAGGGCGAGACTATCCTGCAGAACTGCGCCCGCGAGCCCGAAGTCGCCGACCTCGCTGACCTGCTAAATAAAATGGGTGCCAAGATCACGGGCGCCGGTACGCCCACCATCCGCGTGAAAGGCGTCAGCAAGCTGAAAGGCGCCAAGCACCGCATCATTCCCGACCGCATCGAAGCCGGCACGTTTATCATCGCCGGCGCCATGACCGGAGGCGACCTCAACATCGCCGGATGCGATCCGTCACATCTCGGCGCTCTGCTCTCGAAGCTTCACGAAGTCGGAGTCAAAACTAAATCCTCCTCCGATTCCGTCCGCGTCATGGGCGACAATCCCTTCACCGCCGCCGACATGTCGACCGAAGAGCATCCCGGCTTCCCCACCGATTGCCAGGCGCAATTCATGGCCCTCGCCACGCAGGCCGAAGGCACTTCGATCATCACCGAAAATATTTTTGAGAATCGCTTCATGCACGCCCAGGAACTGGTCCGCATGGGCGCCAACATCAAAATCGAAGGCCGCCGCGCCGTCGTCCGCGGCAAAACTCCGCTCAGCGCCGCCGCCGTTCTGGCCAGCGACCTGCGCGCATCGGCCTCGCTCGTGCTCGCCGCGCTCGTAGCCGATGGCGAAACCATCATCGACCGCGTCTACCACATCGACCGCGGCTACGAGCACATCGAAGAGAAGTTAAAAGGAGTCGGCGCCCAGATCAAACGCATCGGCGAGATGTTCCCCAAGAAAGCCGGGACGGTGAAGTAAGCCGGCCATTCGCAAACTTGTTGTCGATACTCTTTTGAAGGCGTTTTTCCGCTACTACATTGATGACTTAAGTCAAAGAACTCATGCCCGAGTCAGCCGCTCGATTAACTCCCGATTCTGCGGATGCCTGGCAACCAGTCCCTCCCGCGTCCCCAACTCAAAGTCCGCAAACTCAAATCCCGGAGCCACCGTGCACCCCACTAGCGCCCAGCCCTTCCAATCTGCCACGTGCGATGCGAACCAGCATCCCGCCCGCACCACCGCCTGCAAAGCCTGCCCTGCACCCGGATCGCCGCCTAACAGGATCGATGCATACGCCCCCTCCGGTTCGATCACATGCACGATCAGCGGCTCGCCCGCATAGAAGTGCCAAACCTCATCTGACCGCAGCCGGTGAAAGGCCGAGAAGTTTTTCCCTTCCAGCAGAAAGTAAATCGCCGTCGATGCCGCCCGCGCTCCCGTATAACCCGCCGGCAGCGCCGGTTTCGCCAGCACCAGATCAGCCTTATAGGTCTGTCGAAAATAGCCGCCCTCGGGATGGGCCTCAAGCCGCAGCTTCTCGATCCAGTACTGAGCATCTCGATTCGTCATCTCCGCTCCTGGAGCGCCCTCCACAACCATGCTAATCGCAGCAAAAGAAAAGGGCCGCAACTTTCGCAGCGGCCCTTTCAGCTCTTTTTTCGTTCTTCTCCGTGTGATCCGCGAAGATCCGCGGCAAAGAAGTCTAGTGCCGTCCTCCGCCACCACCGCCGCCCGGACGTCCGCCCCGACCACGATCTCCACCACCGCCGCCCGGACGTCCGCCGCGACCGCGGCCACGTCCACCGCCGCCGCCAGGGCGTCCGCCGCGACCGCGATCTCCCGATCGAGGAGGACGATCCCCGCCGCCCGCACTCACATGCGGTGGCCCGTCGCGATTGAAGTTCGGCTCATCTGAAGGCTCATCGGGAAAATCTCCGCCGCCCTCGATCACCAGCGATCCAGTCAATGCCGGTGCTGGTTGCCCCTCCGCCGCCTGAGCCACGTCGCCCGCCGGAGGCGGCGCTTCCCCGCCACCCATCTTCGCGCGCTGCTCTTTCAGAATCGCCTTGCGCGACAGCCGGATGCGGTTGCCTTCCACCGCCAGCACCTTCACCAGCACCTGGTCGCCTTCTTTCAGTTCGTCGCGCACATCGGCAATGCGATGCTCCGCCACTTCGCTGATGTGCAGCAGCCCGTCGGTGCCCGGCAGAATCTCGACGAACGCGCCGAAATCCGCCAGCCGCGTGACTTTGCCCAGGTAAGTTTTCCCGACCTCAGCCGTCGCCGTGATGTCGCCAATAATCTGCAGCGCCTTCGCCGCCGACTCCTGGTCGCTCGACGCCACCTTCACCAGCCCGGAATCTTCCACATCGATCTTCACTCCGGTCTGCTCCACGATCGAGCGAATCATCTTGCCGCCCGGCCCAATCAGATCGCGAATCTTGTCGACCGGGATCTGCACCGTGTAGAAGCGCGGCGCGTAATCCGAGATCTTCTCGCGTCCCGACGTGATGACTTCATCCATCTTGCCGAGAATGTGCAACCGTCCCCGCTGCGCCTGCGCCAGCGCTTCGCGCATGATCTGCGAAGTAATGCCGGCAACTTTAATATCCATCTGCAGCGCGGTAATGCCATCTTTCGTGCCGGCAACCTTGAAGTCCATGTCGCCGTAGTGATCTTCCGCGCCCGCGATGTCGGTCAGGATGGCGTACTCGTCGCCTTCCTTCACCAGTCCCATCGCCACTCCCGCAACCGGAGCCTTCAGCGGAACGCCCGCATCCATCAGCGCGATCGACGCCCCGCAGATGGTCGCCATCGACGATGAGCCGTTCGATTCCAGAATGTCGGAAACCACGCGCATGGCATACGGCCATTTCTCTTCCGTCGGCAGCACCGCCGAAACCGCCCGCTCGGCCAGCGCTCCGTGACCAATTTCACGCCGCCCTGCGCCGCGCATAAATCCAACTTCTCCAACCGAAAACGGCGGAAAGTTATAGTGCAACATGAAGCGCTTCTTGGCTTCGCCTTCAAAGCCTTCCAGTCGCTGCATGTCGTCGCTCGTACCCAGCGTCGTCGTAACCAGAGCCTGCGTCTCGCCGCGAGTAAAAATCGCGCTGCCGTGAGTTCTGGGTAGCACCCCGGCTTCAATCCAAATCTCGCGCACTTCATCGAACGCGCGCGCATCCGGACGCCGCTTCTGAGTGATCACCTGCTCGCGGAAAATCCGCTCGCGCAAAGCCTCGTAGTAGTGGTCCAGCTTCTTCTTGGCGACCTCGTCTTCTTTGTCGCTACCCGACTTCGGGAGCGCGGCAGCCAGCCTCTTCTTGATCTCTTTGACCAGCGTGTAGCTCTCGGCCTTGGGATGTTTCTTGGTATCGAGCGCATCCGCCAGTTCGGCGCCGATCTTTCCGCGCAGATCGTTGTAATACGCGTCATCGAATTGCGGCGCTTCGACCTTGCGCTTGGGCTTGCCAACTTTTTCAGCAAGCTCGCTGATGGCCTTGCAAATCTTCTTGATCTCGGTGTGGCCGAACTCGATCGCGTCGACCACGGTTTCTTCTTTCACTTCCTTCGCGCCCGACTCAATCATCACGATGCCGTCGGCGGTTCCGACCACCATGATGTTGACCAGGCCCCCGCGCATTTCATCATATGTGGGATTCACGATGAACTGCCCGTCGATCAGTCCGACGCGCACCGCGCCAATCGGCCCCAGGAACGGAATGTCAGACAGCGTCAGCGCGCACGACGCACCGTTGATGCCCAGCACGTCAGGATCGTTATTACTGTCGGCCGACAGCACGAACGCGATCATCTGCGTCTCGCACTTGAAGCCCTCGGCAAACATGGGCCGCACCGGACGGTCGATCTGCCGGCTGGTGAGCACTTCGCGCTCACTCATGCGCCCTTCGCGCTTGATGAAGCCGCCGGGAAAACGTCCGCCGGCATAGGTGTATTCGCGATAGTCCACGGTGAGCGGGAAAAAGTCGATGCCTTCGCGCGGATCGGCGTTGGCAGTAGCGGTGGCGAGCACCACGTTTTCGCCGAGGCGGACCACGGCCGCGCCTCCGGCTTGTTTGGCGAGCTTTCCGGTTTCAAATGAAATTTCTTTGCCGCCGGCGAGATGAACGGTAACGCTAGTTGCTTCTGGTTTCATGATTCATTCCTTTTGGATGAGACAGGCAAAATTGCTGGCCAAAGTGAAGATGACGCACGCAGGCGCACCCTCCCGCAACCGCGCGGGAAGGCCGGGGCACCCGAGGGGCGCCGGATTGTGGCGAGGGATCAGCGCTTGAAAAACGCACGTGTGGAGATTTCCTCGATGCTGGCCCGTCTCCCCAGAGACGGATTTCCAGAAATAGCCCGGAGATTTGTGGGTGCCCCGTTCGTGGGGTGCCCCTTTGTGGGTGCCCCATCCTCCTTTCGCGCCTTTTGCGAAAGAGGGTGGGGATTTTTACTTCCACCCGGGCGGCAATTACTTGCGGATGCCGAGTTTCGTAATGACCGTCTTATATCTCTCGGAATCGTATTTCTTCAGGTAGTCGAGCAAGCTACGCCGCTTGCTGACCAGCATGAGCAGGCCGCGGCGTGAGCCGTGGTCCTTCTGGTGCGTCTTGAAGTGCTCCGTCAATTGGCCAATGCGTTCGCTCAGCAACGCGATCTGGACTTCAGGGCTGCCGGTATCGCTCGCATGCGTGCCGTATTGGTCGATGAGGGATTTCTTGTGCTCTCTGGCTAACACTTGCCTGGTGCACTCCTGTCTTTAATCGTTTGTCTATGTGACAGTTATGAGAATATCACGCGGAGTGAAGGGGCGTAAAGGCAGTCCCCCTAGGTCAGATTCTAAGCGGCTTCGCATCCCGCAGGAGTTCGAGGAGTATGTTGGCCGCGTCTTCGAATCGGGGTCGCAGCATTCGATCACGAGCTCGAAGCTCGGCGCTTGTCTTGACGTGGACGACTTTGTTCCTGTAAGGGATCACTCCGATTATTCTGTGCAGTATGTTTTCTTTGAAATAGTTGCAGAGGGCGGGATCTAAATTCTTGACGAGGTTCTGCATAACGCTGTCCCATGGATCCTTGTCGAAGCGAGGCGGATTGGCTCCGGGCCGCCAGAGCCCGGCCGCCAGGGTTGCCTTCGCAACCTTTCTCGAAGTGTCTTCGATGATCCCGTATAGGTCGTCGCAGCCCTTGGCTGGATTCCCTTCCCTGAACGTGGACTCTGCCTGAGCCAATGCGTATCGGAACTTCGCCGGGAACTCCGCCCTCGCTATCGGGTGAACACCAAAAAGAGAGAGAGACAATGCGTTTGCCAGGATCTGCCCATTGTTGCCATCTACCGCGATCACGCCGACGCCCTTTGACCTAGCACGCGAAAGATCCTCATGAAATGTGCTCCCTTTGAGGCCAGAAGGTACCGCAACGACTAAGCGTACCGGAAGGCCCTGCTGCATACAGTCCGCTACAATCCCGTCCAAGTGTGTTGGATACGCACGGTTTGAGACCTCGACCCAGAGCATGTGGTGGTCGGTCATCGTCGCGTGAAATGTCGGAATCGGCTTTATTTCCGGGTATGCGCTCGTCTCGACCTTGAGCCCTCGAACGCCCCACTCCCTCTTCAGGAACGCTGCGACCCCATCGGCGACCGGCGAGAGCTGCGGGACAAGGAGTCGGTATGGCATTAGTTCCCTTTGAGGACCTCTCGAAGTCTTCGGTAGAGTTTCTCCAGTGTTTCTCTGAGTGGCTTGTTCATCGAATCCGGCAGCGAGTCGAGCTGTGCGAGCAGCCCCCTCGCGTTCGTTTGGATGTCTCGCTCGGAGTAGGCTTCGGAAACCGAATCTTTGAACGCCTCCTCTATCGAGTAGTCGTTCGCAGTGAAGAGCTTTTTCAAGGCGTGCTTGGCCGCGCGCGGGGAGCCCGAAACTCGTTCGGCACGAGCTATCTTGGCAACGTTTCTGAAATGCACCCTATTGTCTATTACGCCAGATTGATACTTGGATATGAGCACGCGTCGAACACGGTCTCGGTTTTCGATCACGTCTGGCAGGGCACGCTCCACGGTCGTGAGGGCGCGCTCCATTTCGATGAAGAAATCCTCTGTTAACCTTTGCTCGGCCTTGGGCTTTTTCAGCTCGTCGAGCATGTCCTCCTGGTATTGCTTCGGAAGGTCCGAGAGAAGCCGGGAGCGGCGAATTACGCTGCGCTTTAGGCCCGTGTAATCCGCAATCTCGCGCTCCGTCGGTTTCCTGCTGAGGTCGCTCTCCAGGAGAGCCACAACCCTCGGAATCTTCATTGCTATAGTCAGAAGGTCCCACTGCTCCCGCAGCGCGTGAATATTGAACATCAGGAGGAGGTTAGTGAGCGGCGTGGGCTTCTGCTGAACCAGAGCCGGAATAGTCTCCTTACCCAGCTTCTGGCAGCAGTACCATCGACGCTCGCCGTCGATAAGGACGTACTTGCGACCTTCCTTGTATACGGATACAGGAACCTGGATGCCGTACCGGCGAATCGACTCGAGCAGTTCCTCCATTTCACCCGAGCGGAAAACCAGACGAGGGTTTTCTGGGTTTCGGTCTATCTGCGCGACGGGAATGTCGCGCAGTTGGGAGTCTTCCGCACTGATCTGCAGTGGTTGCAAGCTCATATTGTGATATTAGTCGCGAGCAGCTCGTAGTAGCTACGGCGGTCAGCAGCAAAACCCGCAATGTTTCGTCGTACCCAAAGCCGACTTCGTCTCCAGGGCGCAAACAGCTTTCGGGATTCGGCTGAGTCTGCGTACGTGATCACGAACGCCGCGCCCCTAGCATTCAACGCTTCGAGGGCGCTTCCCAGCCTCGTCAGGTCCACAGAGTTGAACGAACCAGGCAAGTACTCGCGGAAAACCCGCCGACCGTCGATCGCGTATGGCGGGTCTAGGAACACGAAGTCCCCCGCCCCAGCTCGATCCAAGGTCTCTCCAAAATCCGCGTAGAGCAACTCAGCCGATTGCAGCGTTTCTGCTGCCGCAAGGACGGATGACTCGTTAAGACGGCCGCCATCTCTCGGCGGACCGTACGGAACGTTGAACCTACCGCTCAGGTTGGTCCTGTAAAGACCGTTGAAACAGAAGTGATTCAGATACAAGAAGCGAGCGGCAAGCTCGGCATCCGACAGGATGCGCGGGTCTATGCTCCGAATTTTGTAATAGTTGGCCTCACCGATCGGCAAACGCCGAAGGCACTGCAGAACAAGCTCCACGTCGCGCCGGATGGCGCGGAAAGCCGTGACCAGTTCCAGGTTCAAGTCGCCGAGGATAGCGGCGCCCGGGCAAATGTCGAAAAACAGAGACGCCGAGCCCGCAAAGGGCTCGACATAGCGACGATAGCCTTTTCCCCAGAACTGCCGAAGTCTGGGCACAGCCAAGCGTTTGCTCCCGGCCCACCTAATTGGTGATTTCATTTATCAGCGAATTCGCCGCAGCCTATCTGGGGGAAACGATTTTATACCCCAAACCGACGCTGGTGCGCAAAGTTTTCAAGTTTCGTTACGATAACAGAACATCGGAAAACCGGGGACAGAAGGGACGTTCCCCAATTCTTACGTCTAGCGTGTGAACCACGGACTCGCCCCCTCACGCCCGCCGAAGCTCATCCAGCATGCGCTCGCGCAGGATGCGGTTGGCACAGGTCTGGTAGCCCTTGCCCGCCTTCTTCAGCCAGGCGACCACGTCGGCGTCGAGGCGCATGGAGACGGCCCGTTTCACGGGAGGCTTTTCCACAGCCAAAATCCGCATTCGTGTGATGCACAACCTTTACCGAGGATTTCAGAAGGCGCAAGCTTGTTCCATGTACGCGGCCTCCCCCAACCAGCCATCCCCTTCCCACCCCGGGAGAGGCCGTCCGTCCCAGATGCAAGCCCTTCTTTCGCAATATTTTGGCTGCAAGCTCTTCTATCTCAATATTTTATCCAGACCCCTCGCCTCCCGCGTCCAGAAACTTTCGAAGAATGAATACTTTAGAAAGAATGAGAAAAAAATATTGGCATCGCACCACTGCCGGGCAGCCCATCTTCTCGCGCTTTTTACAAAGTGTGGGCGTTCAAGCAGGCCGCAGTTCGGAGTGCTCACCCTTTGCTCCGCAAAGGCGTCCCCGCCATCTTGCGGGCGGATGCAAACGGGGATATATTCGTCCGCAGCCGAGAGGCAAAAGGGAAACCCCGCCTGGCTCGTGTTCCGCGTCCATCTTCATACGGGGAGGAAATCATCATGGGCGGCGATCTGATGTTGATGCGGCCGACTGCAGTCTCACTGCTGCAGGATTGGCTCTCGAAAAACACCGACAGCTTGCGGCTGATACCCGAGCGCGACATCATTTTGCAGGCGCGTCTGGCCTTGCCTGGAATCTCGCAGATGGATAACGGGGACATTGCCTGGGAAATCCACCAATGGGCCAAGACTCACAGTTTCCTGCCCGTGGATTTGCCGGGCAGTCCCAGTTTCGTGGTTCCCGGCAGTTCCGGAGCTACTCCGGTGCGGGCGGGCGACCCGGAAATTGTCGATCGTTTAAAGACCATGCTGAAAACGCTGCAGTCGGTCCCCACCGAAATCAAGTGGACCGGGCAGGATGCCAGCGCGGCCGTCTCGGTCTCCGGATTGACTGCCACCTTGGGCGCGGGGAATGAAAAGCTGCAAGCCTCGGCCGGCTGGGACCGCACCGTGGAATTGAAAACCAGCGCTTCGGGAATGACCTTCTCGGCCAAGATTGATCCGGTAAACAAGAACTGGAACATGACCTTTACGATCGGCAATCAGGTGCCTAACTTGTCAGATGTCGCCAGCGTATTCGAGCAAGGCGAGGGCGCGCTGCGCGGGGTGGTGTCGAATGCCGACAAGGTCAACCTCAGCAATCCGTCACAAACCGTGCAGCAATTCAAACCCTACATTGACCCGATTAAAGGAGCCGTCGACGCGGCCAGCAAGATCGCCGCGCAGCGGCCCGGGGCCATCAGTTTCGGCGTATCGCTGAAGGGCGGGTCCCCGGCTGCGTCGGCAACTGGCGGCTTTACCGCGACCGCTTTGTTTACCATCGTCTTCTGAACGGAAGGCGAGGACTCTAGAGACCGGGGATAGACGAGCGGAGTGCGCCCCCGAGGCAGGCGGGAAAAGGCGGGCGACTGTGCTAGGATTTGATGCTCGTTATTTTTAACTTTCTGAAGGACCAATCCTGGAGGAAATGACTTATGCGTAAGAGTTGGCTGTTGTGTGTTTTGCTGGGGACTCTGGCCTGGGGACAAGCCGCCCCAAGCGCCCCTGCGCCAGCCGCACCGGGCAAGGTTCCGCCCAGTACGATGGCCAGTCCGCAGGCCTCTGCGCCCGCGCCGGATACGTCCGCTTCGGTCCCGCCGGACGCTCCGGTCATCACGGTGACCGGCGTGTGTTCGACCCAGGCCGCCGCAGCAGACTGCAAGACGGTCATCACCAAGGCAGAGTTTGAAGCGCTGGCCAACAATCTCGCCCCGAACATAACTCCGCAGCAAAAGAAGCAGTTGGCGGGTCTGTTGCCGCGATGGATCGCGATGTCGGATCAGGCCACCAAGAAAGGCTTGGACAAGACTCCGCAGTTTGACGATAAGCTCAAGGTCGCGCGCATGCAGATCCTGAGCCAGATGGTGCAGCAGGACATTCAGAAACAGGCTGCGGACATTCCTCAGGAAGAGATTGAGCAGTACTACAAGGAACACGCCGACACCTTCGAACAATTCAATCTGGACCGCATGTTTGTGCCGCGCACCAAGCAGCCACCCGCCGAGACCAAGGAAGAGGAAGAGAAGGACAAGACTCTGAGCGCAGAGGCCAAGAAGGCTAAAGAAGCCGAGGATAAGGCGAAGGCCGAAAAAGCCGAAGAGGCGATGACCAAACTAGCCGAGAGCCTGCGCGCGCGGGCCGCAGCCGGAGAGGACTTCGCGAAGTTGCAGAAAGAAGCGTTCGATGCCGCCGGCATGAAAATCGAATCTCCGACCGTAAATTTGCCCAGCGTACGCCGTGCCGGTCTGCAGACCGGACACGCCGCGGTGTTTGACCTGAAGCCGGGCGAGGTTTCGCAAGTGATCAACGATGCCGGCGGACACTATATCTACAAGCTCAACAGCAAGACCGAACTCCCGCTCGATCAGGCTGAGAAAGAGATTCGGAGCAAGTTGCAGGGCGACCGGTCGCGCGAATTGACGGAAAAGATGAATAGTTCCTTCAAGGTCGAGACCAATGACGCGTACTTCGGTCCGGGCGGAGTCGGTCCGGCGGCACCGCCGCGGGGCCCGGGCGGAATGGGCATGGGGGCGCCGCCGCGGGGTCCGCGACCCACGCCACCAGCGCAACCTCCGGCGGCCCAAGCTCCGGGGGCCCAGCCGAACTGATGGCGAAACCTGTCGTGGTCGTAACCGGTGTGTCGGGCAACCTGGGTTCCAGGCTACTGCCGTTGCTGGGAAGTTATTCGGTGATTGGGGTGGACTTGCGTCCGCCCCAAACCGACTCCGAGTTGCAGTTTGAGAGCCTGGACCTGGGCCAGGAATCGTCTACCCGGGTTTTGTACGAACTGCTGCGCGACACGCACCCGTATACGGTGGTTCACCTCGCGTTCGTGATCGATCCTGTCCGTGCGGGCGTGGTCGACGTCGAGCGCATGTGGCAGATCAATGTAGCGGGAACGGCGCGTGTGATGGAAGCAATCACCGAGGCCAATCGCAGTACCGACGACGGCGTGAAGCAGTTCATCTTTCCCAGCAGCGTCTCGGCCTACGGCTCTGACCTGCCGGCGCCGGCGACCGAAGAATCGCCGCTGGCGGCGCACACCCTGCCTTACGCAGTGCATAAGAAACAGTCCGACGAAGTGGTGCAACAGCGTTGCACCGCACTGCGCGGATGCAGCGTGTATATTTTGCGGCCGCACATTTTTGCCGGGGCGAGCGTCGAGAATTACCTGATGGGCGCCTTCCGCGGCACGCCGAACGGCAAAGGTCCGCGCGCCGAGAAAATGCGCAGCGAGGGCAAGCGACTGCCCTGCATGCTGCCGCGCGGCCAGCAATATCTCGACAACAAGATTCAGTTTGTCCACGTCGACGACATGGCGCGGCTGATTAAGCACATTCTGCAGCGTGAGCCGGAAACTCAACGGCTGACCGTGCTGAATGTCGCCGGCAGCGGCGAGCCGCTAACCTTCGGCCGCTGCGTCGAGATGGCCCAGGCAAAACTGGTGCGCGTCCCGGGAAAGTGGGCCATGCGTCAGGTGCTGAAATTCCTCTGGAGCCAGAAGATCTCGGCCATCCCGCCCGACGCAGTTCCCTACATGACGGGCGAATACATCATGAATACCGACCGCCTGCGGCGTTTTCTCGGCCCGGAATACGAGCACGTAATGCGCTACACCATTGCCGATGCGTTCGCGGATTCTTTTCGCCGCCCTGCCGCAACCTGAACTGGGCTCTCTCGCCATTTGCCGAGAAGAGCGTCGAGCGACCACCGACCCGGCCCATTGATCATCAAGAACAGCACCGTGAGCAATTGCGCGTATTCGGAGCGGACTTCATGCAGAACCGCCCACATTCCCACTTTCGGCGGCGCCGCGGGAAGCGGCAGGGGCGAGGTGCCGAGGTAGAGGGAAATCTTGGTGGATAGCATGGCGACGATCATCTCGAAAATGAACGGGACGGCAATCAGTCGCGTCAGCAGGCCCGAGAGCAGGAGCAGGCCTCCAACGATTTCCAGGCAAGCCACGAAGTCGGCGGTGAAATGCGGGAGCGGCATGCCGAGTTTGGTGAAGCGGCCAATACCCTGGTTGGCATAGACGAACTTCAGAATTCCTTCCCACAGGAAAACGCCTCCTGCCATGAAGCGCAGAGCGATGGTGGACTCGGGTCCGTCGGTAGGTGGATTCATGAGCCATTGCAGTAACTTTTTCATAATGCCTCCTTGATGTTTCTGTTTTGATTGGTGAGTTTCTTGTTGCATTCCTGATAACCGGGAAGTGGTGACTTTATTCCTGCCAGAAATTTGCGGCCGGAGAGGGAATAAATTAGCGTGGAACTGGTTTACCTATGAAGGTGCGGAACGAGCACGAGTCTGGTGTGACATTTGAAGGGCTGGCTATGCCCTTGTTCGACCAGCTCTACAACTTCGCGCGCTGGCTGACCCAGGACAAGGCGGAGGCCGAGGATCTGGTGCAGGAGACGTACGCCAAGGCTCTGCGCGGATTTTCGTCGTTTCAAGCGGGCACGAATTTCCGGGCGTGGATGTACCGCATCCTGCGCAATTCGTTTTTGAGTTCGCGCACGGGACTCAAGACCATGGTGCCGATCGATGAAGAGGCGGATGAACAATTGCTTCCGGCCGAGAGCACGACGCCGGAGAGCATTATGATCACGCAGGCCGACCGCGCGATGGTACAGCGGGCGCTGGCGGAATTGCCCGTGCCTGCCCGCGAAATCTTGCTGCTGTGCGAGGTCGAGGAGATGTCGTACCAGGAGATTGCCGAGACGCTTGCCATTCCGACGGGCACAGTGATGTCGCGCTTGTTTCGCGCCCGGAAAGCGCTGCGCGAATTATTGCGAAAGAAGAGCGAGGGAGGCCGAAATGTCGTGTGAGCAATGGCGCGGCCAGCTCGATGCCTACGTCGACGGCGAACTCGATGCCACGGGAGCCCGCGCGCTTCGAGATCACTTGCGAGCATGTCCGGCGTGTACGGCGGACGCGCTGGAACGAGTGCAAATGAAGCGCGCGGTGCAGGTGGCCGGGAAACGCTACGCTGCGAGCGCCGAACTGCGCAGTCGCATTGCGAAATCATTGCCGCCGAAACCGCGTCGGCATTTCTCATACTGGAAGCTAGTCGCCATGCCCGCTCTCGCGCTTCTCATCCTGGTGGTCGCGGCAACTTTCTATATGGGGCGCGAAAACTCGCGCCGGCAGCGCGTTTACAGCGAACTTGCGGATCTGCACGTCGCCGCTCTAGCCAGCGCATCGCCCCTCGACGTAGTCTCGACCGATCGGCATACGGTGAAGCCCTGGTTTCAAGGCAAGATTCCTTTCGCTTTCAATCTCCCGGAGCTGCAGGGATCGGAGTTCACGCTGCTTGGCGGGCGAGTCACTTACTTCGCACAGACTCCAGGCGCGCATCTGATCTACCAGATTCGCAAGCACGAGATTTCAGTTTTCATTTTTCAGGAGCGTGCTCTTGCGGATCGCGGAGAAGCGACAGCCAGTTTGCCCTCAGGCGCGGCGCACGCGCTATCGTTTAACGAAGAGAGCTGGACGCAGGATGGTCTGCGGTATTTCGTGGTGGGAGACGTGGGAGCGGGCGATATTCAGGCGCTGAGTAAACTGCTGCAAGATGCGCGGTAGCCTGCCGCGGCATGCGCTATTTCTGTCCGCGATACAGGCCTGCGACGCCAAAGGTGTAGGGCGTCCAAGTGGCTTCGGCGAAGCCGGCACGTTTCATTCTCTCCAACATTTCTTCAGGCGGCGGAAAGCGCTCGACCGAAGCCGGGAGATAGGCGTACGGCCCGCGGACGCCGGAGATCACGGTGCCAACCCGCGGCAGAACTTGCTTGAAGTAAATGCGGTAGAGCGCGCCCATCACTCCACCGGGCTCACCGAAGTCGAGGATGCCGCATTCCCCGCCGGGACGCAGCACGCGGACGATCTCGCGCAATCCAGCGTCGTAGTCGGCGAGATTCCGAAAACCAAAAGCTGAAGTCACTAGATCGAAGTGCGCGGTCGGCAGCGGGAGGTTCAGCGCATCGGCTTCGATCCAGGCTGGAGCCGATTGCTTCGTCGCGGCTGATGATTTCACGGCCGCGCGCTGCAGCATGGCGTGCGAGAAATCAGCACCCAGAATCTGCGGTGACGACTTCCCGGCCTGCCGCCGCAGCGCGAATGTCATATCCCCGGTACCGCAGCACAAGTCGAGAATGCGCGCGTCGGGCCGGATCAGAATGTGGTGAAACGTGCGGGCGGTGCGACGCCACCACACACGGTCGATATTGAACGACAACACATGGTTGAGCAGATCGTAGCGCGGCGCAATCGCGGTAAACATTTCGCGGACGGCACGCGCGGCAGACAGCTGGTCACTCGCCCCTTTCGGCGCAGCCCCGACGACGACCGCAGATTTGCTGATCTCCTGCACCATGGATGACGCCGCTGTGCGAGATGCGCGACTCACTTTGGCTTCTTTTTCTTGCCAGCGGTTTTCTTGGCGCTGCCTTTCCGGCTCGCGCTTTTCAGTTGCGCGACGATGCTTTCGATCTGCCGGACGTGGTTGTTATCGTGCCCGGCCATCAGGCGTACCACGTGCGCCAGGGTTTCCTTGCCGCGCTCGAGATGCATTCCATAGTTCTCCCAGGTTTCCCGCGGGAGAGCTTTGAGCATCGCGAGATTGTTCTCGCGCAGCACGCCGAACACATCGAGAGAGTGTTTGACATCGCGGTTGTTGTATTGGAACAGCGACGCCCACACATCCTGATCGAAGGGTTGAGTGGTTGTTCCGCTGGCCCCCGCGATCGAACGCATGCGCCAACCGACTACGATCTCCACATCCGACAAATGCGCTGTAATCTCGGCGATCGACCACTTCCCCGGCTCGGGCTTCCACTTCAGTTCTTTTGCTGTGAGTCCATGAGTTAGTTTCTTGAGCTTCGCGGCAGTTCCGCGCTGCACTTTGATGGCATCCTGGCCTTCGACGTGTCCCAGGATGCGCTGGATGTATTGCTGCGCTGATTCCTGCATATTTTTAAACCTCGTACTGGCGTTACGATTTTCCCCAAACCCAGCCGCCCCGCGACAGGCGGCGCAATTCTTCGACGGCGTCGATCACGGCGCTCGTGGGCACGTCGCTGGCCACTTCCACCTTGCCGATTTCGCGGGGCAGGATGAAGTGCACCACACCATTCTGCGTTTTCTTGTCGGACTGCAGCCGGGCCAGAATTTTTCGCGAGCTGACATTCACTTCCGGCAGGCGGCCCAGGCTCAACACGGCATCGGCAATGCGGCCCGCGGTTACGCTGTCAGTGCGGCCCACACTGAGCGCGATGTTGGTGGCGGCGATCATTCCCCAGGCAACCGCTTCGCCGTGCAGCAGGCACCGGTAGCCGGTTTCGGCTTCGAGCGCGTGGCCAATGGTGTGGCCCAGGTTGAGCACGCGGCGCAGGCCATCCTCGCGCTCGTCCGCGGAAACTACTTCGGCTTTCAGTCTCACCGATTGCGCAATCAGCCACTCTAGCTCGACGGGATCGCGCTTCAGGATGCGGGCGCGATTCTGCTCAAAGCGCAAGAATAATTCAATATTTCCAATGATGCCGCACTTCAGCGCTTCGTAGAGACCGGCGCGAAACTCGCGATCGGGCAGCGTCTTCAGCACCGTGGGATCAATCAGTACCACCCGCGGATGGTGGAACGTCCCGATCATGTTCTTGCCGGCTACGAGATTGACTCCCGTTTTTCCTCCGATGGACGCGTCCACCTGCGCCAGCACGGTCGTGGGAATTTGTACCAACTCGATGCCGCGCATGTAGAGCGAGGCCAGCAGGCCACTCACGTCGCCCACCACCCCACCGCCCAGAGCGACTACAACGGCTTTGCGATCCGCGCCTAGACGCACCAGTTTGTCGGCGAGAGCCTCCACGGTCGACAGGCGCTTGGTCGGCTCGCCGTCGGGCATGGCAATCACCTGCGGCGTGAAGCCGCTGGCTTTGAGCGAAGTGACCAGCTTCGATCCCCAGCGCTGTCGCACTGGAGGAACGGTCACCACAAAAATCCGGCTGGCTTGGGGCAGCAGTTCGCTCAGCACCGACCCCGCTCGGGTGAGCAGGCCATTCTCAATCCAAGCCTGATAGGGCCGGGGAAGGACGTGGATGGTCACTTGCGCCATGCGATTTCCATGATAGCGTATGGGCTCAAATCCGCGCCTGGAGTTGGCCGCCAGTGCTGAGAGAAAACCGGAGTATCAGGCGGCGCGCCGCAGAGTCAGCAGCGTAATCTCCGGCGGGCAATTCCAGCGCACGGGGACTCCGACCGTGCCCAAGCCTCGATTAGTGTAAAGAGTGAGACCACCGATGTGGTATAGCCCCCAGATATACTTTCTGGCCAAGGCCGGCAGGTAAACCGGGCCGACCAGGGGCGCCCGCACCTGGCCTCCGTGAGAGTGCCCCGAG
Source organism: uncultured Acidobacteriota bacterium (assembly GCA_963800405.1). Lineage (GTDB taxonomy): Bacteria > Acidobacteriota > Terriglobia > Terriglobales > Acidobacteriaceae > Sulfotelmatobacter. Next base: position 68,165 of record CAWDBW010000018.1, on the reverse strand, counting down.
ATCTGAAGATCAACTGGAAAGCGCGCGACATAATCAGCGTAGTCGGGCTCGTGAGCCAACAGGACGGTAGCCTCGTCCGCGGGAACATCGTGCAAAGTCGCGGCCAGGTCGGCGCCGCCGCAGATCACGTCGTCTACCCCTCCCAGCCAGAACCGGCCGCCGTCGCGCTCAATGGGCGCGGAGTGGTTCGAGAGCACGTGAATGCCTGCGGCGCGAAGCGCGCTGGTCACACGATCCGGATCGGTGGAGCAATCGTGGTTCCCCATCACCGCCCACAGACCGTGCGGAGCCTTCAGTTGCCGCAGCAGTTGGGCGCAAGGTTCGGCGGCGGCGGCCGCCGCAGCCGGATCGCCGAACAAAGGCACGCTCACGAAATCCCCGGCCAGGACAATCAGCTCGGCATGAAGAGCGTTGACCATGCCGATGGCGGAGCGCAGGGGATGAACCGAAAAATATGGATCGTAATGAAAGTCGCTGAGAACCGCGATGGTGAAGCCTTCCAGCGGCGCCGGCCAGCGACGGAGGGCAAAATCCCGGCGCACGATCTGCGGCCGGTTGGGCTCAATCAGCATCGAATCAAAGGCCAGAGTCGCCACGCCAGCGGCCGCTGCGAGGCTGATGAATCTCCGCCGGGTCGTAGGAAGAATTGGCAATGGATGTCAGGCCCTTACGCTATCGGATTGCTCGGCTGAGGCCGCCGGTTTTCAAGATAACCTGAACCCGCCGCTTCGCGATATGACGACGGCAGTGCTCCCGGTCAGAAGGCGAAAGTGGCTTGAAGTTCAATGCGGCGGTTGGCCGAACTGCCTTGCGAAAACGGACCTCCCTGCAGAGCATTGGAAACGTCAAAGTAACGGGAACCCAGCACCGCATTAGGATTCGCCATGTTCACGTTGTTGAAGACGTTGCGACGCCCACGCCGAGTGTGAGATTGTAACGGCGGTCGGAATTGGACGACATGTTGAAGCCGCCGCCGCCGCCAAAGAGCGGGCCGCGAGGACCACCGCCACCCCTGCCTCCTCCGCCGCCCGGAGGGCCGCCCTGGGCCGGATTGTTCGCCGCCGCCTTTATTTTTGGCCCGATCCCGAAGGTTTTGGTGAGACGCAGATTCAGGACGAAGTGCGCCGGACCGGTTTCCGAGTTGATGCGAAGCGGCGTGCCGGTAGCGCCTGAAGCATCGAAGGTTCCGAGCGGCGTGCAATAAACGCTGCCTTGGGGGGCCGTATTTGCCGGGCAAGTGGTGGAAGAAACAAAGCCAGGACGATCGTTGTACTGAAAGTCTCCGTTCTCGTCGATGGGCGATGTGATGGAGAATGGTGAGCCGGAACTGATCACCATGAACGGGCTGATACGGAACAAATACGGCAAGGCAAGGCTGCCGCCGAGAAACAGACGGTGGCGGACATCGAACGAAGCCCGTCCCCAGTCCTGGCTGATGTCGTAGGAATTCGACGGGAAAACTGGAAACCCCTGAGGAATCGCTATTGGCGTAACCAAACGTATAGAAACCGAACAGCTGGAGCTTGGCACCGACGCGAATGTTGGTGTTCAGGATCAGCTGGTTTTGCTTGAAATTGCCTTCGGAAACATAGCGGTAGAGGTTGCCCCCGGTTACAGTCGCGCAGGGTGGAAGAGTGGAGGTGGTGCCGAGGCTCGCGCAAGGCGTTCCAGGATACGGGGCATTGGCGTTAATCGTGATGAACTGGTCGAAGCCGCGCGAGTTCAGGTAGGTGGCAGATACAGTTGCCGACTTGGTGACCTGGCGTTCGACACTCACCGCGCCTTGCAAGGTATAAGGCGCGTGCAGCCTGGGACCGATCTGATAAGTCGCAGAGGCACTGGAAGTGGTGGGTCCGCAGTTGGAGAAGTTCGTGAAAGCTACGTCAACGCCGGGGAAACAGGTTGGGTTGTTAACAATGAACGTTTGTTGGACCACGCCATTGAAGCGATCCGCCTGCAGGATTTGTGTGGACTGAAGGCGGTTATAGAAAATGCCGTAACCGCCGCGAATGACGACGATAGGCGGTTTACTGCGGCCGCGCACTCCCCAGGCGAAGCCCAGGCGCGGAGCGAAGTCGCCGTGATCGTGGATGGCGTTCTGGGTCTCGAAGCGGAGGCCGGCGCTGAGCGTGATGTTGGGCCGCACCCGCCAGTCGTCCTGAATGTAAGGTTCAAAATCATAGTACGTGACTTCAGCAGTCGGCATGCCGATGGTGTAGGCCAACTGGGTCGCGTAAGGAGTACCGCTGACTTGGCCGTTCAACACCTGCTCGGCATAGAGCAGGGAGATGGGACATGGCGGGTTGCCCCCTATGGTGCATGGTGCCGTTGGAGAAGGTGGGGGTGGAACGTTCGCAGGCTGATCCAGCGAAGAGAATGTAAATGTGCCGTTGAATCCCCCCTGCGAATAATTCGTGTCATCGAGCGCGCGGAATCGGCCGCCGAACTTGATGACTTGGTTGCCGTGAATGAGCGAAGTGTAGTTCTGCAACTCGTAGTGCTTTTGGACGTCGTTGTAGTTGCCCGTACCATTGCCGCCGCCGGCAAAACCTCCGAGCACATTGACGACTGGGTTCGGGTCCTCGGGGGTCTGCAGACCGAAATCGCGGATGTACTGGAAACGCGTCTCATTCACGATTTTCGACCCAATCACCTGGGTGTCGCCGACTTGCAGGGTTTGCTCTGTGGACCTGGAGTAATAGGCCTGCGACGGGAGGTCGAACAGGCCAACGCCGTTGTTGGTTTCGGTGTCGCGATAGTACTGGTAGCGCGCGGTCAGCGTGTTGTTCTTGCTCAGAGCCCAATCCAGGCGAGGGCTCAGGTTGGTACGCTGGCGCGGGTTGGGAATTGACTCGGCCAGCTGTTCTTCGTCGAAGTTGGGGGCCGGGCCGAGAACGGGGGTGTTGATGGCAGTCAGTTCGTTGATGTTGCGGCGATCGATGTTGAAGAAGAAAGAAGCGACCTTGCTAAGCGGGCCGCCGATGTTTCCACTGAACTGGGTGGTGTCGTAGGGAGGCTCCGCGCCCGCGAAAGGGTTGGGCGAATTGAAGGCAGAGTCGTTGCCGATCACAAGAAGTTGTCCGTGGAAGTTGTCGGTGCCGGGCTTGGTGAAGATTTCGATGCGGCCGTAACCCAGCTGGTCGTACTCGGCGGAAAATGGGTTCTGGTTGATGCGGATTTCGCGAATGGAAGACTTAGGCGGGAGCTGGCCGGCGGTGAAACCGTCGATGTACATCTGCCCGCCGCTGGGTCCGGCGGATGGTCCGGCGAGCGCTTCCAGATCGGACTGCAGCTCATCGGGATCGTCGGGCAGAGCTTCGAGTTCCTTGCCCGAGATCACGACGGCGCCCGCGTTGTTGGAAGGATTCACGTCAACGGTAGGCGCAGTATCGGAGACTTGAATCTTCTGGGTCTCCACTTCGATGACCATCGTGATATTGAGCCGGAGCGGCTGCGCTCCGATCACTACATTGTCGTTTTCGTAGAGAGCGAATCCGGTCGCGGCGGCGGTGAGCGAGTACTTGCCCGACGCCAGAGCCTTGAACTCATACATCCCCTGGGCATCGCTCTGCACCACAATCGGAGACCCGGTGGCTGGAGTCATGATCACGCTAACTGCTGAAATGACTGCGCCGGAGGGATCGGTGACTTGTCCGCGGAGAGCTCCCGCGGTGGTTTGCGCCAGCAACGAACTTACTGACAACAACAATAAGAACGCTATGACGAAGAATCGCACGTATTTCTCAACCTTCATTCTCATCTTCCATTTCCAATTCCAAATTCCAACGAATCTTATGTTGTTACGGGCCTTAACTCTCTTAGACGCCCGATGTTTCGGATCGTTTTGTTATGAGCCTGTGTCCTTGCCAGCGCGTAAATCGCGGACCGGAAGTTGTGAGACAGGCAGTACTACGGACCTGCATCGCCGGCAGGAGCGCCCCCTAGACTCCACGGAGCCAGCGTCATGGCTTGGCTGCCATTGGGAGCGGCTTGCAGAATCGGTTCGACTCCACTGACCAACGTGATGACAGTACTTCCGCCGGAAGGCGTGCCTTCCGTTGTAAGTACATATACCGCGTCGCCTTTATGAAGATCAGCCAGCGTCACGGCAGGCGTCTGGTCGACCAATCGCTGGAAGTCGAACGCCCCGCCGGAACGGGCGCCGCCGGGGTTCCCTCCGCCTGTCGACCCGGGGCCCTGCCAACCGGCAGACGGCGCGCCGGGCTGCGCATTCGAAGCGGCAGGCGGCGAAGAACTTGCGGGCGAACTCGAGGCCGCGCCGGGCGTTCCGGGGGGCATTGCGCCCTTCAATCGCGCTGCAAATCTCCGCGCCATCTCGTCGGGGATTTTATGAAGTTGCGAGTCCGCAGTGATTCTTAACTCTACAGTTTTCTTGTTCATCAAATCTTGAACGCTCAGAGTTCCCGCACTTGCATCGACCGACTTGATCAAGCTCAGAAATTGGGGGAAGACGCCTGTGAATATTTCCTCCGCCGCCAATTCGCTGCCATCGGCGCTGCGGTTTCCCCGGGCGCGCAGTTGGTCATCGATATGCACGTCCTGGAGCGTAACCACTTTCGCATCGTCAGGTTTGGCCGAGTCGGGAGCGTAACGCCGAATTACCGTGCTCTTTGACGTATGCACGACTATCGTCTTTTTCGCGCCCAAGCTTGAGGTCGTGATCGTCACCGTTCCGGCGGCGGGATCGACAGCACTGACCGGGCCTCCGATCCGACGCTTCAGCCAGTCCTGGCGCATCTGGTCGCTAACCGCTTGAACGGCCGAACGAGTGATCACAATAATCTCCAGGGCGGAGATTGACTTGCCGTCCTCCGATGCCTGGCCACGGGCCCGAACGGTGTCACCGACCTGCAGATCCTGCAACTGGATCGGGGTCGCGTTCTTGAGGTCCTTATCGGCCCCGAGTTTCAGCAGGCGCGCACCAGGCTGAACTGTCACCGTGATTTCCGGGGAAGAGAATCCGCCGCCAACGTGAGGGCGTTTCCGTTGATCGCTTTGATGGCTCCGATGCGCTTGGCGATCGCCGGTTGCCCAGTTTGCTCCGAGTTTCGAGCCGGACTTTGGGCAGCCAACGACGCCGGCGAGAAACTCTGACCTGCAACGACCATCACGCGGAGATAAGAAATCAGGGTTGCTGTGTTCTTTTCTTTCTTCATACGTCCACCTACTAATTTACATGGCCGCGAGCCACGAAACGGCAGGTTTACAAAGTTTTACCCAGAAATAAACAGTTGTTACAAATGTCTGAATCGGTCCATCAAACGCGGCAATGATTCGCCGCGCACCCAGAGAGCTAATAGACGGCGGGCTCACCTCCGGATACGATTTTTCTTGGGAAATCTGCGCAAATCGATTTTTAGGATGCGACTTTCTATCTTACGTAGTTTTCTGGGCTGGGCGATGTTGGTCATCGTTCCGGCGTCTTTGATGAGTCAAACGGGACTCAGTCAAACCGAACCAAGTCAAAACGGACCGGGCCAGACGGGAACCGCCGCAGCGGCGATTCTGCACACCCAAGGTGGAGTCTGGGTGAACGGGTATGAGGCCAAGGATTCGTCGGCGGTTTTCGCCGGGGACCTGGTGGAAACCAAGCCCGGATCTCCGGCGAATTTAAGCCTGGACGGCGCCACAGTTCTGATCCAGCCGGAATCAGTGGGCCGGCTGCAAAACAACCTGCTGGAACTCGATCATGGCAGCGTCTCCGTAGGAACTTCGAGGAGCTTCAAGGTGAAGGTAAATTGCATCACGGTCACTCCAGTGGTCAACGAATGGACGCAATATGAAGTGACCAACGTGAATGGAAGCATTCAAGTGGCGGCCCGCAAGAATGATGTGAACGTGGAGCGCGAGGCGGATCGCCGCAAGCCCTCGCCATCGCCGGAAGCGTCGCATGGGGCTACGGTGCGCGAGGGAGAACAAAAAAGTTTCGACGAATCGGAACTCTGCGGAGCACCCGCGCGAATCAAGGCCGCCAGTCTGGCCGTGAATCCGAAATGGGTGGCAGCCGGGGCGGGTGGAGCGGGCATCCTCCTCTGCGTCCTGCTCTGCCGCGGAGGCGGTGAGAAGACGCCTGTGAGCTCATCGACACCGTGATCTACCCAGGTCACTGCGCAATCAATCTCATCCCGCCCGGCTTGACTTACCCGCTCTGATACTTCCCCGCTCACAGAATTCTTTCGTGCGTGTAACCGGCCGACACCAGGGCGGCCAGCAGTTCCGCGATGTGATCAGGGCCGCGCGTCTCCATGGTGATGTCGATGGCGGTGTCGCCCAGATTGACGCCGTGGTAGGCGCGGTCGTATGCGGTCTCGACGATGTTGGCTCGATGATCGGCGAGGATTCCGGTGAGACGGTGCAGTGCGCCAGGATAGTCGGGGAGGTGAACTCGGAGCCGCACCAAGCGTCCGTCTTTCACCAGGCCGCGCTCGATGATGCGCGAGAGCAGGGTAACGTCGATATTGCCGCCACAGACGAGGACGGCGATTCTCTTCCCTTGCAGCGGCAGCTTGCGATTGAGGACGGCGGCAATAGCGGCTGCTCCCGCGCCTTCGGCCAGCGTTTTTTCTCTCTCCAGGAGTAAGAGAATCGCGTTCGCGATCTCTTCCTCTTCGACCGTAACAATGTCATCCACGTATTTCTGAACCAACGGGAGCGTGCGCTCTCCGGCGCGGCGCACGGCAATGCCATCGGCGATCGTCTTGGCCGACGCCAGCGTAACCGGCCTGCCCTCGGCCACCGCAGCTTTCATGGATGGAATTCTGGACGGTTGCACGCCGAAAACCTGAATCCCTGGATTGGTTTCTTTGACCGCGCAGGAGATTCCACCGATGAGTCCTCCGCCGCCGATGGGAGCGACGATGACTTCCACCTCGGGATGCTGCTGCAGAATTTCAAGTCCGACGGTTCCCTGCCCGGCGATGACCGCGTCGTCGTCGAAAGCGTGAATCAGAGTGAGTCCCTCTTGCCGGCTCTGCTCGACAGCCTTTTCGTAAGCTTCGTCGTAATTGGTGCCGTGCAGCAGAACCTCGGCGCCATAAGCTCGGGTCGCCGAAACTTTCGTGAGCGGCGTGGGAAGCGGCATCACGATGCGCGCTTTGATGTTGTGCCGTCCCGCGTGATAAGCGACGCCTTGCGCGTGATTGCCGGCGGATGCGGCGATCACGCCACGGGCTGCGCTCGTCGTGATTCAGCGTGAGCAACTTGTTCAGAGCGCCGCGCTCTTTGAAAGCTCCGGTGCGTTGCTGGTTATCGAGCTTCAGAAAGATGGAATTGTTCGTCAGCCCGGAGAATGCCTCCGAGTGCGTACAGGGCGAGACGCGGATGTCAGCGCGGATTCGTTCGAGAGCAGCCTGGATATCGGAAAGTTGGATCATGACTGGTGCGCTGATGACAGCCGCGCAGCCATCTTACTCTGCTCCGTCAAAGCGCTCCATCTTAGTCCGATCCGCAACTGAATGGTCATGATCTGAATGATTATGATCACGAAGCAATTTGTCGCGTGGTCGATGGCACAGGAACAACCGGCCGCATGGCGAGCGACTTCAAGTAGGCGTCGACGCAGGCAGCAGCTTTGCGGCCTTCGGAGATCGCCCACACCACCAGCGACTGGCCGCGGCGCATGTCCCCTGCGGCGAACACGCCGGCAACCGAGGACATGTAGTTCTGGTCGGTCGCCACGTTGCCGCGGTTATCGAGTTGAACGCCCAGTTGCTCGATCATGCCGTTGCGCACGGGACCGAGGAATCCCATGGCGATGAGAATGAGATCAGCGTCCATGGTGAATTCGCTGCCGGCGATGGGGTCAAACTTCGGAGGAGGGCCGACCCTAACGGCGTGAAGGTGTGTGCACGTTGCCATGTTCGTCGCCGGTAAACTTGGTAGTGGCGATGCTCCAGTCGCGGATGCCGCCTTCTTCATGAGCGCCTTCGGTGCGGAGTTGCATGCGGCCAGAGCGGCCAAGGCGTCTGCGGCGAGCGCTCGTCGGGCGGCTTCGGCATGATTTCGAATTGATGAACCGAAAGCGGCTTCTGGCGATGAACCGTCCCCAGGCAATCGGCGCCGGTGTCGCCGCCACCGATAATGACCACGCGCTTGCCCGTCGCGAGAATATCGGCGGCCGGATCGAGCGTATCGCCGTGGCAGCGCTTGTTCTGCTGCGGGAGGAATTCCATTGCGTAGTGAATTCCCTTCAGCTCGCGTCCCGAAATCTTCAAGTCACGCGGATGCTCGGAGCCGCCGGCCAAAACGATGGCATCGAATTCGCGGCGCAGATCTTCGACTGGAATCTTGCTCCCAACCTCAGCATTGGTAACGAACTTCACGCCCTCGGCAGATATCTGCTCGAGGCGGCGATCGATGATGTGTTTTTCCAGCTTGAATTCGGGAATGCCGTAACGCAGCAATCCTCCGATGCGGTCATTTTTCTCATAAACCGAAACCGTATGGCCGGCGCGGCACAACTGTTGCGCCGCCGCCAGTCCAGCCGGGCCCGAGCCGACGATGGCAACTTTTTTTCCGCTGCGAAGTTTCGGCGGCCTCGGGATGGATCCAGCCTTCGAGGAAGCCCGCGCTCCACAATATTCTTTTCGTTCTGCTTGATCGTGACCGGAGGCTGGTTGATGCCGAGAACGCACGAGGCTTCGCAGGGCGCGGGACAGATTCGTCCAGTGAACTCGGGAAAATTATTGGTGGCGTGCAGTTGCCGGACCGCGTCTTTCCAGCGCCCGCGATAAACCAGATCGTTCCAGTCGGGGATGAGATTGCTGACGGGACATCCCGTCTGGCAGAACGGGACGCCGCAATCCATGCAGCGCGCGCCCTGCTTGCGAAGCTTTTCTTCCGGAAAATCCTGATAAATTTCGAACCAGTCATTTACGCGCTCAGCGACCGGGCGGCGCGGCGCCAGTTCGCGCGAGTAATCCATGAAGCCGGTAGTCTTACCCATGCAGTACCTGCCCATGCAGCGCCTGTCCATGTTGCACCGCCTCGGGCTGCAGCGGCTCACCAGTCCTCAGCGTCGGCACCAGTTGGCTGGGGATGTAGGCCTGCTCGTTTCGCGCCGCACCCAGCACTCGCTTGAATTCGTGCGGGAAGACCTTGATGAAGCGCGAGAGCATCTCGTTCCAGTTGTCGAGAATCCATCTGGCGCGGCGGCTGGCAGTTAGTTCCAGGTGAGATAAAAGAAGATCTTTGACGATCACCAGATCCGGCTCGTCGAGCAACGGGTCGAGATCGACGGACTCCAGATTACAGCGCTTCTCGGTAAAGTCTCCGCGCTCGTCGAAGACGTAGGCGACTCCACCGCTCATGCCAGCGGCGAAATTTCTGCCGCAGGCGCCGAGCACCAGCACGATTCCGTTCGTCATGTACTCGCAGCCGTGATCGCCCACCCCTTCGACGACTGCGGTCGCCCCGGAATTGCGCACGGCAAAGCGTTCACCCGCGACTCCGTTGAAGAACGCCTCGCCGCTGGTCGCGCCATAAAGGGCCACGTTGCCGATGAGGATGTTTTCTTCGGGAGCAAAACTGGAAGCGCGCGGCGGGAACACAATGATCCGGCCGCCGGAAAGGCCTTTTCCAACGTAGTCGTTGGCCTCGCCCTCGAGCGAAAGCGTGACTCCCCTGGCAAGAAACGCCCCCAGGCTCTGACCCGCCGAACCTGTGAGGTGAATGCGGACCGTGTCGTCGGGCAGTCCGGCAGAGCCGTAACGGCGCGCGATCTCGCCGCTCAGCATGGTTCCCACCGAGCGGTGAATGTTGCGAACCGGAAACTTGACTTCAATCGGAGCCAAGGTCTCAAGTGTGGGGGCGACCTGCAAGAGAATCTTGTGATCGAGAGCTTGCTCCAGGCCGTGGTCCTGCGCCTGCACGCGGCGGCGGGCAACGCGCGAGGGCACGGGCGGGTTATAGAGAATCGCGGAGAAGTCCAGGCCGCGAGCCTTCCAGTGATCGACGGCGGGCTCGACCTCGAGCATGTCGACGCGGCCCACCATTTCGTCGACGGTGCGGAATCCCAGATCTGCCATGTACTGGCGAAGCTGCTCGGCGATGAAGAAGAAGAAATTGATGACGTGCTCGGGCTGGCCTTTGAACAGCTTGCGCAATTCGGGATCCTGGGTCGCGATGCCCACGGAACAAGTATTGAGATGGCACTTGCGCATCATGATGCAGCCCATTGCGATCAGAGGCGTCGTGGCGAATCCGAACTCTTCGGCGCCCAGCAAAGCGGCAATGGCCACGTCGCGTCCAGTCTGCAATTTGCCGTCGGTCTGGACGCGGATGCGGCTGCGCAGATCGTTGAGCAACAGCACCTGCTGCGTTTCGGCCAGGCCCAGTTCCCACGGGATGCCAGCATGCTTGATGGAACTCAAAGGCGAGGCACCGGTACCGCCGCTATCGCCGCTGATTAGGACGACGTCGGCGTGGGCCTTGGCCACACCAGCCGCAACTGTACCGACGCCGACTTCCGCCACCAACTTCACGGCAATGCGGGCGTGCGGGTTCACGTTCTTCAAGTCGTAGATCAGTTGTGCGAGGTCTTCAATCGAATAAATGTCGTGATGGGGCGGCGGCGAGATCAGGCCGACGCCGGGGATGGAATGACGCAAGCGGGCAATCACGTCGTCCACTTTGTGTCCCGGGAGCTGGCCGCCCTCGCCGGGTTTCGCGCCCTGCGCCATTTTGATTTGTAACTCGTCGGCGTTGACCAGGTAGTTTGCAGTCACGCCGAAACGCGCCGACGCGACCTGTTTGACAGCGCTGCGCCGTAAGTCGCCGTTCGAGTCGGGCGTGAAGCGCGCTTCGTCTTCTCCACCCTCACCGGTGTTCGACTTGCCGCCGATGCGGTTCATGGCGATGGCCAGCGTTTCGTGCGCTTCCTTGCTGATCGATCCGAACGACATGGCGCCGGTAGTAAAGCGTTTCACGATTTCTTTGGCAGGTTCAACTTCTTCGAGCGGAACCGGAGTCTCGCTCTTCTTCAACTTCATCAGGCCGCGCAGGGTACAGAGGTTCGCGTTCTGGTTGTCGATGAGGTCGGTGTATTCCTGAAATGTCTTAAAGCTGTCTTGTCTTACCGCCTGTTGCAATTTGCTGATGGTCAGCGGATTGAGCAAATGATATTCGCCGTTCACACGCTGGTGATAACTGCCTCCGACGGCGAGTTCGGTTTCAAACTCGGTGAGCGGGCGGAAAGCGTACTCGTGTTTCAGCTGGGCTTCGGCGGCGAGAACACCGAGTCCGATGCCTTCGATTCGCGAAGTCGTGCCGGCGAAGTAGGCGTCGATCAATTCCTTGTTGAGTCCGATGGCCTCGAAAACCTGCGCGCCCTGATAACTTTGCAGCGTGGAGATCCCCATCTTCGAGAATGTCTTCAGCAGGCCTTTCTTGATGGCCTTCATGAAGTGCTTGGCGGCGAGTTCTGGAGTAATGTCATCGCCGAGTTCTCCGCGCCGCGCCAGGTTTTCAACGCTCTCGAGCGCCAGATACGGATTGATGGCACTGGCCCCGTAGCCGCTGAGCAGGGCGAAGTGCATGACTTCGCGCGGCTCACCGGATTCGGTGATCAGCGCAACCTGGGTTCGCGTCTCTTCCCGGACGAGCAAGTTGTGCACCGCTGCCAGCGCGAGCAGACAGGGGATGGGAGCATAATCCTTATCCACGCCGCGATCGGAAAGAATCAGAAGAGAGTATCCGGCCTTCACGGCGCGCGATGCAGTCCGGCACAATTCATCCAGGGCGCGTCGCAGTCCGGTTTCACCTTCACTGGCGCGGAAACAGCGCGGGCAGCGTGGTCGCCAGCAGGTCGCGATTCGAAACCCGGCGCAGCTTTTCCAGTTCACGATTGGAGAGCAGCGGATGCGCCAGCTTCAGCATGTGGCAATTCTCGGGAGCTTCTTCCAGGATGTTGCGCTCGCTGCCGATGTAGCTGATCAGCGACATCACCATTTCTTCGCGAATGGGATCGATGGGAGGATTAGTCACCTGCGCAAACAATTGCTTAAAGTAATTGAACAGCGACTGCGGTTTATCGGATAGACAGGCCAGCGGCGTGTCAGTGCCCATGGAACCAATCGGCTCTTCGCCTTTCGCCGCCATAGGGCCGAGGATCATGCGCAGGTCTTCGTCGCTATAGCCGAAGGCGCGCTGGCGGCGGAGAAGAGTCTCGGCATCGGGATTGTGCATCGCGCGAGGGCTCGGGCAGTTCATCGATGGTGATCTGATTTTCTTTACCCACTGGGCATAGGGCTGCCGTGAAGAGAGTTTCTGCTTGATCTCCTTGTCGGAAATGATGCGGCCTTCGACGGTATCGACCAGGAACATCTTTCCCGGCTGCAGGCGGCCCTTGCTCTTCACCTGCTCGGGCGCGATGTCGAGCACGCCGGCTTCGGACGCCATCACAACCAGATCATCGTGAGTGACGACGTAGCGGCCGGGCCGCAGGCCGTTGCGGTCGAGGGTTGCGCCGATGACGCGGCCGTCGGTGAAGGCGATCGCCGCTGGGCCGTCCCATGGTTCCATCAGACACGCGTGGTACTCGTAGAAGGCGCGCTTCTCCGGCTTCATGTGCGGATTGCCCGACCAAGCCTCAGGAATCAGCATGGCCATGACGTGCGGCAGGCTGCGTCCGGACTGGAGAAGCAACTCGACGGCGTTATCGAAGTTGGACGAATCGCTGCCATCGGGCGCGATCACGGGATGCAATTTTCTTATGTCGTCGCCGAAGAGCGGGGATTCGAGCAGTGACTGCCGGGCTTGCATCCAGTTAACGTTGCCGCGCAGCGTGTTGATCTCACCGTTGTGCGCGATATAGCGATAGGGATGAGCCCGCTGCCAACTGGGAAAAGTATTCGTGGAGAAGCGCTGGTGCACCAGGCACAGCGCGCTGACGGCATCGGGATCGGAGAGTTCGCGGTAGAAGTTGGCGATTTGCGGAGCGAGTAGAAGGCCTTTGTAGACGATGGTGCGACAGGAAAGCGACGGGATGTAAAACATCTCCGCGTCTTCGATGCCGGATTCGCGGATTTCATTTTCCGCGCGCTTGCGCACCACGTAGAGCTTGCGCTCAAAGGCGTCTTCGTCCATGCCCGGAGAACAGCGAACGAAAATCTGCTGGATATAAGGCTGCGAAGCGCGCGCCACGCGGCCGATGGCCGAGGCATAAACCGGAGTATCGCGCCAGCCGAGTAAGATGAGACCTTCTTCGCGGATGATGCGTTCGAGAATTCCCTCGCACTGCAGGCGCTGGTGTTTCTCGACCGGCAGAAACGTCATGCCGACGGCGTAGGCTCCAGGTTTCGGAAGCGCGAAACCGAGCTTCTCGCATTCGCGAGCGAAGAATTTGTGCGGAATCTGAATGAGGACGCCGGCGCCGTCGCCGGTTTCCGGATCGCAGCCGCAGGCGCCGCGATGCGCCAGGTTGAGCAAAACCTGAATTCCCTTGCGGATGATGTCGTGACTCTTATGTCCGCCGATGCTGGCGACAAAGCCGATGCCGCAGGCATCGTGCTCGTGGGCAGGATGGTAGAGTCCCTGCGCGGGCGGCAAGCCATTTCTCGGCAGAGCATTTCTCGGGTTGAGGCGCGTCGTCGTCATCATCGTCCTGGAATCCGACTCCGTACGGCGGACTGACTTCCTTTCGCATCGCTTATTGTTGGGCGCGGCTCACGAAGTGCAAGAATACAAGAACACAGACTCAGGGAGCGTCGCACACTTCTGCTCAGAAACTGACGTTCGTATTCTCTGGCCTGATGGTGGACAAAGTACAATCCAGAATTTCGATGCAAGTCATGCAAATTTCAGAGCACTTTAGGGCGCACGGGGATTCCGGGTAATTAACCTCTGGCGGAGCCGAAGTTCGCTATAATTCGCTGAAACCACAATGGACTTCGATCAACTCACCACTTTCCTGGAAGTCGCCCGGCAAGGTAGTTTTTCCCGCGCCGGGGAGAAGGTTTTCCGCTCGCAGTCGGCGGTGAGCGCCCAAATCCGGCAACTGGAGCAGGAGTACGGCGACCGCTTGCTCGACCGCTCCGGGAAGACGGTGAAGCTGACTCCGGCCGGGCAGGTGTTTTACGAGTACGCCGAGCGCCTGAAGGCGCTGCGCGAAGAATCGTTGATGGCGGTCGCCGACCACAGCGGCACGCCTCGCGGCACGCTGCGGGTAGGAGCGAACGAGGCTACTTGTTTGTACGTTCTGCCCGAGGTTTTTGGGGAATATTGCCGTCGCTATCCGCCGGTGCAGATCAGCATCTACCGAAATTTCACCTACAAAATTGTGGAGAAACTGGAAAACGGGCAGGTCGAAGTGGGCATTCTGACCTTGCCGATCCAGTCGCCGAGTTTGAAGATTCAGCCGATTTTCCGTGACAAGCTGATGCTGATGGTCAGCCCTAAGAATCCGCTGGCCAAGTTCAAGGTCGTGCCGGTCAGCGAGATCGTGAAACATCCGCTGCTGTTTCCGAAGACGGGGCACACGCGAAGGCTGCTGGACAAGCTGTTTCGGCCCTATCACGCCGAATTGCAGGTGCGGATGGAGTTGCCCAGTATTGGAATGATCAAGAGTTTCGTAGCTGCGGACTTGGGCGTATCGCTGATCAGCGCGTCGTTCGCCCGCGACGAAGTAGACTCGGGCCGGGTCAAGCTGATTGATCTCGAGGACGCGGTGCTCTACCGCGAGCTTGGACTGGCCTACCGGCGTGATCGCACGCTTTCGGTGGCCTCGACTGCGTTTGTCGCTCTGTTGAGGCAGTTTGCCACGCAAATGAAGACGGACGGCTAAGGCCAGCGGGGGCTGAAATTTCGATGCTTCCTATCGGAATTTTGAATTTCTGTTGAAGTGCCTTCTTCAGTACTCTTAGCTGGCAATTGTTCTACTTTTCGCGCCAAACATTTTCATGAGGATCCTCACCCAGAACGCCACGCGAATTACATCGACATCGACAACAATGTCGACACGAATTACTACGTGTCTTCTGGAGGACGGAATCGGATGAAGTAACGCACTCTTAAAGGAATCACCCGAACCCACCGCCAGAAGCGATCTGGCGGTGGGTTTTTCTTTTGCGCCAAAACGGAGAAACGGAGTTGGATTATGAGCGAACTATCAAGTGGACTATCCCGAGAACGACAGCGACCCAGCCGATTCGAGCGCGGCGACGATGTTGTGGTCATGAAGTTCGGCGGCACGTCAGTGGAGGATGCTGCCGCCATCCGCCGAGTCATCGACATAGTGCGGAGCAGAGTGGGCGCGCACCGGGTCGTCGTGGTCAGCGCCCTCGCCCGGGTGACCGACCAACTACTCGAGGCAGGCACCGCCGCGGCGAACGGCCATCTGGGCGCAGCACTGGCGATGGTGCGGGACATCTATGTTCGGCACGAACAGTTGGCCGACTCGCTGGTCGACGGCTCCGCTTACAGTGCTCTCGATGGCGAACTGCGTGGCGACTTTCGGGCATTGGAATCGCTGCTGCACGACCTGGAAGCTTCGCGCCAGTTGGACCTTAAGTCGCAGGATCACCTGCTGGGATTTGGGGAGTGCTTCTCCAGCAGGTTGATCAAGGAAGCACTGTGCCAGGCGGGAGTCGACGCAGTGCACGTCGACGCACAGGCCTGCATCGTGACGGATGCACGCCACGGCCGGGCCAGTCCGGTTTGGGGCGTGACCGAGCAGCGATTACAGGATGCTATAAGTCCGCTCTTGGAGTGGGGCGCGGTGGCGGTGCTGGGTGGGTTTATCGCGTCCACCGCCGAGGGCGTTCCTACGACGCTGGGCCGCGGCGGGTCCGACTTCACCGCCGCGATCGTCGCCGCCGCGCTGTGTGCTGCGCGGGTCGAGATCTGGACCGATGTGGATGGCATTATGACGACTGACCCGAAGCTCTGCGCCGATGCCCGTGTGATCCGCAAGATGAGTTTTGATGAAGCGGCAGAACTGGCTCACTTTGGAGCGAAGGTACTGCACCCAGCAACGCTGGCCCCGGCGATGCGGGAGAACATCCCGGTTCATGTGTTGAATTCGAGACGGCCGGAAGGGGAAGGAACGGAGATTGTGGCGCGGGCAAAATCCGGCAATACGGTCAGCGCTATCACGGCGAAGAGGAGAGTGGCGGCGGTGGAGATTGAATCCGCACAAGCGGTTAACTCAAAGCTATTGCACACGGTCTATGAGGTCTTCGACCGGCACGCGTGCGCCGTGGATGTGATGGCGACGTCGCGCGGCCGGATCGCGTTGCTGGTGGATTCGGCCTCTGCCCTGCCTGCGATTGCCGCGGATCTCGGAGGCGTGGCCCGCGTGCGCTGGGAAAATCACAAGGCGCTGGTGTGCCTGGTGGGAGAGAACATTCGACGCCAGCCGGACGTGGCCAGCCGCGTGTTCGCGGCGGTTTCGGATATGGACGTTCGTGTCATATGCCAGGCAGGATCAGACCGCACCATCTCATTCCTGGTGGAAGAGTCGAAGGTGGAGGAATCGGTGCGGCGGCTGCACGGAATATTTTTCCCGCAGCCGCAACCCGTAGTGCGCGACTGGGGAGGGCTCTCCAGCGCATTCTGCCAGGCGGGTTGAGCGGCGCAGTTCAGTTTCCGAGCTTGGCAGCTCTCGACGCGCCGGCGGCAGGCGATTCCGGCACAGGCTCGATGATGTGCAGGCCGCACTCGGTCTTGGCGACTCCCGGCCAGCGCCCGGCGCGCGGATCTTCTCCGGGCCCGACGGCGCGCGTGCAATGGGTGCAGCCGATGCTGGGATAGTCCTGATTGTGCAGCGCGTTGTAGGGCACGTCGTGGTCGTGGATATAGCGCCAAACCTGTTTTGAAGTCCAGTCCACCATGGGATTGATTTTCACCAGGCCGAATTTAGCATCCCACTCCACCCTGCTCGCGCTGGACCGGACTGAGGTCTGGTCGCGGCGAATACTCGTGATCCACGCGTTCAGCTCGCCGAGTTTGCGACGGAGCGGTTCGACCTTCCGCAGGGTGCAGCAGAGGTCGGGATCCCGCGTCCACAGCGCAGGTCCGTGCGCGTGCTCTTGTTCTGCGGGGGAGAATTCGGAATACACCTTCTCGATCGCCACTCCGTATTTCTCTTCAATCCGGTCCATCAAGTTGTAGGTCTCGGGAAAGAGGAATTCGGTGTCGACGGTAAAAAGGCGGAAGTCTTTGCGGACGCGGGAAGCCATATCGATCAGCACCATCCCCTCGGCGCCGAACGCCGAAGAAATGGCCACGCTCTCGCCGAAAGTATCGAACGCCCAAGCCAGCGCGTGCTGCGGGGTCCAGTGCTCGGCGGCGTGCTGAAGCTCCACAATACGATGCTGAATGTCTTTGTGTATCTGGTCACTATTCATCTGGTGCTTCACGCGAGAGGCTCCTCATTAGTTACGAAGTCGGCGGTTACGAAGTCGGCTGCTCCAATCGAATCGGCAAACATAGCCACCGGGACAGCGCCCTCATTGCCGGCCGACATCGGCGACACAAATTGCTGCGCCAGAGCGACAGGATCGGCGTGGCGCACAACTTCGCCGACCACCAGCAGCGTGGGAGCGGCCAGCTTGGGCGAACGATGCAACTCGGCGATCGTGGAAAAATGGGTTTGCTGCTTTGGGGTGGTCGCCTGCGACAGGATGACGCACGGCGTCTTGCGGTCCAGTCCGGATGTCTCCAGCTTGGCGGCCATCGCAGCGTAGTTTTGTCCGGGCATGTAGATCACCAGCGTGGCGCCGCTTCCCGCCAGCTTGTCCCAGTTTTCGGCTTCGCTTCCTGAGGCTTGATGAGCTGTGATAAATACGAGAGCAGACGAAGCGCGGCGATGGGTTAGCGGAATCTGAACAGCTGCCGCCGCTCCCATGGCGGAGCTCACTCCCGGCACAATCTCGAAAGAAATGTTGGCCCGGCGGAGCGACTCGATTTCTTCTCCTGCACGGCCAAAGACGAGCGGATCGCCACTCTTGAGCCGGACCACCCGCAATCCCGAGTCGGCAAGGGCAATCATCAGAAAATTAATCTCTTCCTGCAGAATGTTTTTCTTTCCACACCGTTTGCCGACGTTGTGAACCTGCGCGGCGGGCGGAATGAGCTTCAGAATCTCAGGAGAGACCAGGTCATCGTGCAGCACCGCATCGGCCGTCTTTAGCACGCGCAGGGCTTTAAACGTGAGCAGCTCAGGATCGCCCGGCCCCGCGCCCACGAGATAAACTTTTCCCTTCATGCTCCCTCTCCCTTGGCGGCGAGCGCGGGCGCTTCGTACGTTTCTGCCAGAGCCGCTTCGAATGCTTCCCGGCTGGCCAGCGAGTGCAGCAAGTCCAGCTTGCGTTCTTTGTCGAGATCGCTGGCGAGGATGAGCTTGCGCGTCTCGCCAAGTTCCTTCACCCACGCGGCGTATCCGGGACCAAACTGTTTTTCGAGCTGCCGGCGAATCTTCTGGGCCAGCGATGGACTATGCCCGGCGGTTGACACCGCGATTTGCAGATCGCCGCGGCGTACCACTGCGGGGTAGAAGAAATCGCAGAGGTCGGGAACATCGACCACATTGCACAGCACGCGCCGCCTTTGCGCTTCGTAATAGACATGCTCATTCAAGCTGCGCGAATTCGTCGCCACTACCGCCAGAAACGCGCCTTCCAGGTCGTCGGCCACGAAGGCTCGCAACTCGAGTTCTATCTTCCCGGCGCGTGCCCATTCACGGACGGCCGGACTGGCCTCGAGCGCAACCACGCGGATGCGCACACCGGTTTCGAGCAAGCCGCCAATTTTGGGCTCACCAACCTTTCCGGCACCTACCACCAGGCATTGCCGGCCGTCGAGCTTTAGAAACATTGGGAGCAAATTAGTCACCGATTCCTCCTGACGCCGCCAGCCGTGATTCGGTCACGCCCCTGGACCGGTCCGTCAAGTCGCGAGCTACTGCGGGCACGACTTCTCCAGCTAGAAACTCGCGTAACTGGGTGTCGCTGTGGCGACCAAGAAAACGGCGCAGATTTTCCCCGCGCTCGCGCTGCACCAGATAGCTGCTCAGCAAGCGCTCAAGAGCATCCGGAACTTCCGTCGCAGCGCAGCGATATCCGACCGGGCGGGCCGTAGCCTGGTGCAGACCGAGCGCTCCGCCCACGCAGAAGTAGTAGGCGTCAACCATGCGGTCGTGAACTTTGATCTTCTTGCCCTCAATGCCGATGTCGGCGATCCAGTGCTGGCCGCAACTGTTGGGGCATCCGGTAACGTGCAGCTTCAGATGCTGATCGAAGCCAGGCAGGCGTTCTTCCATCTCTTCGACCAGCCAGCGGGAGAAACTCTTGGTTTCGGTGATGGCGAGTTTGCAGAATTCAGTTCCACTGCAGGCCACGGTGCCGCGCCAGAAGACAGAACCGCCAACTTTCAGTCCGATGGCATCGAACTCTTTGGCCAGGGGCTCGGCGTTGAGAGTGGGCACGTTCACGACCAGCAGGTTCTGCATGTTGGTGGCCCGCAATTCGCCGCCGGCGAAGCGTTCGGCGAGATTCGCTGCCGAGTGCATCTGGTCGGCCGTGATGCGCCCGCGGAGCGCTACTGCTCCTACGTAAGCGAGACCAGATTGCTTCTGCGGGTGAATTCCGACGTGGTCGCGATACACGTCATCAGGCGGATTTTCCTCGACGGCCGGATCCAGTTGGAATCCGATGCGGTCTTGCAGTTCGCCCAGAAAACGGTCGGCGGTCCAGCCGTGGCGCAGGAAGAGAAACTTCAGACGGGCGCGCTCACGGTGCTCGCGCAAAACGTCGGAATCGCGAAACAGTTCGGCGATGCCCTTGATCACGGGCAGAGCCTGGTTCCAGCGAACGAAGGCATTCAGCCGCGCGCCAAGATAAGGCTCGGTTGAAAGTCCGCCGGCAACTCGCAGGGAAAAGCCGACTTCCGGCTCTCCGCCAACCACCCGCGTGATGGCGGTCAGGCCCACATCATTAATCTCGGGATAGGGGCACCAGACGCGGCATCCGGTGATCGAGATTTTGAACTTGCGGGGCAGGTTGTAAAAATCGGAATTGCCCGCGAGCAAATGCGAAGCCTCCAACACCAGCGGCGATGCGTCAACGATTTCGTCCGCGTCTACACCCGCAACTGGGCATCCCGTCACGTTTCGCACGACATCGCCGCACGCTCCAGTCGTGTTAAGTCCAACCTGCCATAGGCCGTCGAGCACTTCCGGCAGCGCTTCGATGGTGACCCAGTGCAATTGAATATTCTGACGAACGGTGAGGTCGGCGATTCCGTTGGCGTGTTGCCGAGTCAGGTCGGCGATGGCGCGCAGTTGGCGCGAAGTCATGATGCCGTTGGGAATGCGGATGCGCACCATGAAGCGCTCTAGCGCCCGGCCCACGCCGCCCTGACCGCCCGTCACGCCGGCGCCGTCTCCCTGGGTGTAAACGCCCCACCAGCGGAAATACGTGCCGATCCATTCGGGCGGGATGGATTGGAATCCCTCACGGGCGAAGCGCCGGATTTCCTCGAGGCCTTCCCACGGATTCATGGTGCGCTTCAGGCGCTCGACTCGCTGGGCTGTGGTTTCTTTCGCTGTGTTTGTCATAAGTCAAAATGGTCGGAAAATAAAAAACCCACCGCCAAGTTCGCTTGGCGATGGGTTTATCAGTGCCGTATTAAGAAAAATCTCTTAGGTCAGCAGCCTCCCCGCGCCAGCGCACACGCATGCACAACAACAACAAGCACAGCAGCACATGGAGCGAAGATTGAGGCTTTCTGACATTGGAGTTTGAATTGTAAGTTGAGGGGCTCGCGCCGTCAACAATCTTACGTAACGCTTTGGATTCGTAATTCCGATAGAAGGAATCATTTTTTTGGAATGCTCGGCGGGACAGCGCAAGCTCGCTGTAGAATCAACAGCTTAGATTTTTCCAGCAACTGTAGAGTGATAATCTCTGGTGGCAGCCAAATGATGATAAGAGGTCTACAGTTTTCTGAGCTGAGTGGAAAGGTGCGTTCTCGATGAAGCGTTCGCTCGTCTTATTCCTTGCAATTCTGTGGCATACGTCTCTGGCGGTTTCTCAGACTTCTAACGCTCCTGATCCTTACAAACCGACGCTGGATCGATTGGAGGCGCTCACTCATCAGAGCGAGGCGGAATGGCGCTTCCACGCCGACATTCCGCATCCCGAGGATCCCACGCTGAATGACTCTGGCTGGGGCCGGTTCACGGTGAGGAATCAGTCAGGGCCAGGGGGAACGAATGCCAGCGAGGAGCATTGGGCTGGAACCCGCGTTTTCCGGCGCTGGATTCAGATTCCCGAGAAAATCAACGGGTATGCCACGCAAGGTTCGCGGGTGTCGATTGATCTGCGCTTTGGCAGTCCAGATAGCTTAAAGATAACCGTGTTTTCGAACGGAGCGATTCTCTATCGGGGCAGCGACGACGACATTATCCCGATGCTTTTGACGGAGAATGCACAACCGGGCCAGAAATTCCTGGTCGCGGCCCGGGTGGTGGCGGGGGACGCTTCGCAGTCCGAATTCTTTCACAGCGAGATCGCGATCGAACCACCGCACACACGACCCGACCCCGGGTTTCTGCGGATGGAACTCCTCGCCAGCCGCCCCATTATTGCAGCCTATGAAGAAGGTAAGGCGGCGCGCCAGCAGCAACTCGACGCCGCGCTGAAGGCCATTGATTTTTCACCGCTCGATCATGGAGATCAAGCCGGCTTCGATGCCTCGCTCAAACAATCGCAGGCCAAGCTGGAAGCCTTAAAACCCTGGCTGCACCAGTTCAACATTCGCATTGTCGGCAATTCGCACATTGACATGGCGTGGCTATGGCCGTGGACCGAGACGGTCGAAGTGGTCCGCAACACGTTCCAGAGCGTGCTCGACTTGATGCGCGAGTATCCCGACTTCAAGTTCACCATGTCTTCCGCGCGCACTTATGAATGGATGCAGGAGAAATATCCCGACCTTTTCAAGCAAATTGAGCAGCGCGTGAAGGAAGGCCGCTGGGAGATCATCGGCGGTATGTGGGTGGAGCCGGACCTGAATATGCCCGACGGAGAATCGCTGGTCCGGCAGATTCTGGTGGGCAAGCGCTATTTCCAAAAGAATTTCGGCGTCGACGTAAAGATCGGATGGAATCCGGATTCGTTTGGCTACAACTACCAACTGCCGCAGATCTACAAGAAATCAGGCATGGATTATTTCGTCACCCAGAAGCTGCTGTGGGCGCACGAGTTCACCGTGTTCCCCTACAAGCTGTTCTGGTGGCAGGCGCCGGACGGCAGCCGGTTGCTCACTTATTTTCCGCATGACTATGCAGGCGGCATCGACGCAGAACCGCTGGCGACGGATCTTTCGATTTGGATGCCCTCGATCTACGGCAAGACAGTCCCCGACAAACCCGAGATGATGCACCTTTACGGCGTTGGCGACCATGGCGGCGGTCCAACCCGCATCATGCTCGATCACGCCGATCAACTGCGGGCTCCGGATGCGGTGTTTCCGAAACTTGAGTTCAGTTTCGCCCGAGACTTCTTCAGCGACCTGGAAAAGAAACTCCCCAGCATGCAGGTTCCGACCTGGGATGGCGAACTTTACTTTGCGTATCACCGGGGAGTCTTCACCACGCAAGCGGAAACCAAGCGCAGGATTCGACGCGCCGAGGAGACAGTCCTGAACGCCGAGAAGTTTGCTTCGCTGGCCTCGCTCTACGGCCGGCCTTACCCGCAGGATGGGATGGAACTGACCTGGAAGAATCTGCTGTTCGATCACTTCCACGACATCATGCCGGGCTCTGGAATTGCCGTGAACTATCTCGACGCCAAGCGCAATCTGGAGGATGTGGACCGCGCCGCGAACGACGTCACCATGGGGTCTCTGCGCGAGATCGCCGCGCACGTCAATACGCAAGGCGAAGGCGTGCCGGTGCTGATTTTCAATTCGCTCTCCTGGCCGCGAAGCGAGCTGACCGAGGTTGAGGCACAACTGCCAGCACCGGCCAATCAGATCGAAGTCGTAGATTCCACCGGCAGGCCAGCCGAGTCGCAGCTACTGAGCCTCGACGCCGAAACTCACCGCGCTCATTTTCTGTTGCTGTCGAAAACGCCGGCAATGGGATATCAAACCTATTTCGTCCGCCCCGCTCCGGCGGCGCCAGTGGTTCATTCGATGTTGAAGGCGTCTTCCGACACGCTCGAAAACGAGTTTCTCCGCGTGAAGATCGATCCGCAAACCGGCTGCATGACCAGCCTGTTCGACAAACGGAGCGGCATAGAAGCACTGGCGCCCGCGGAAACCGACACTGGCGGGCCGAAAACTTCAACCTGCGGAAACCTGTTACAGACCTTTGTCGACAAGCCCCAGCAGTGGGACGCCTGGAATATCGACGCCGACTTCGAGAAGCAACATTGGGACCTGGACAAGGCGGATGAAGTGAAACTTGTCGAGAACGGCCCACTGCGGGCGGTCATCGAGATCAAGAATCATTTCCAGAACTCGACTTTTGTGCGCGACATTATCCTGTACGCCGGCGCGCCCCGGGTAGACGTGAAGATGCAGGCGGAATGGCATGAGAAGCACATTCTGCTGAAAGTTGCTTTCCCGCTCAGCGCGCACAGCGAGAAGGCGACGTTTGAAATTCCCTTCGGCTCGGTCGAGCGGCCCACTACTCGAAATATTCCTGCAGAGCAGGCACAGTTTGAGGTTCCAGCGCAGCGCTGGGCTGACGTCTCGGACTCGACGCACGGGTTCAGTCTGCTGAATGACTGCAAATATGGATACGATGCCAAAGGAAATGTTCTGCGCCTGTCGCTCCTGCGTTCGCCGGAGTGGCCCGACCCCCACGCAGACGAGGGCCATCACGAGTTCACCTATTCGCTCTATCCGCACGGTGGAGGCTGGAAGGATGCGCTTACCATTCGCCGCGGCTACGAACTGAATTACAAGTTGATTTCGCTGGCGTTCGGGCAGCACGAGGGAGCGCTCGCGGCGGAGCATTCTTTTCTGCAAACAGAATCGGACAACGTCATCGTGACCGCGCTGAAGAAAGCCGAGGACGAGAATACGCTGGTTCTGCGCTACTACGAGTGGGCGGGCAAGGAGGGTGAGGTTACAATTCAACTTCCTCCGGGTGCAGAGTCGGCAGCGGAAACCAATCTCATGGAAAAACCGACAGCTGGCATTCCGATTCGCAATGGCGGAGTCACGTTGCATACGAAGCCCTACGAGATCAAGACCATCAAGGTGCAGTTCTCTTCCCTGCCGCAGACCGCGACGATGGCGAAGCCATGAGTGCGAACTTAAAATCTGCCAGTCCAATTCTGGGCGTCGATATCGGTGGTACGAAAGTTGCAGTGGGACTGGTGAGCCGCGAAGGCAAAATACTCACGCGGGGCCGCAAGCCGATGGTGGCCAACGGCACGGCCGAAGCCGGGTTGCAGGCAGTGGCTGGCGCGATCGATTCCATGGCTGCGGCCGCGGCGCCGGACGGCGGATTTCACGGTATCGGCATCTGCGCCCCGGGGCCGCTCGACCCGAAGACCGGTGTAGTTCTCAATCCGCCGAATCTGCCCTGCTGGCGAAACTTCCCGCTGGCCGAGAAAGTCGTGGAGATGTATCACGTACCCGTCAAAGTGGACAATGACGCTAACGCCGCGGCGCTAGCGGAAACGCGCTGGGGCGCGGCTCGCGGCTTCCGCTACGTTTTCTATGCCACGATTGGAACCGGGATCGGCACCGGCATTGTTCTCGATGGCCGAATTTACCACGGTAACACTGGCTCGGCGGGTGAGGGCGGTCATGTGAGCATCGACTATCGCGGCCCGCGCTGTAACTGCGGAAAACTCGGATGTATCGAGATTCTTGCAGCTGGTCCAGCGATCGGTGCGAGGGCGCGAAGCAAATTTAAAGACAATGCCTCGCGCCGCTCGGCAATTCTCGACTTGGCGAACGGGAAAATTACCGCCATCACCAGTGAAATGGTCGGCAAGGCTTATGCGACGGGCGATGCGCTGGCGCGGGAAATCCTGCAGGAAACCGTCGACCTGTTAACGCCCTGGCTGGGCAACATCGTCGACTTGCTCGACCCTGACGTGCTGGTAATGGGCGGTGGTGTGGCGGCCATGCTCAAACCGTTTTTCGAGGACATCAAGAATCGCCTACCAACTTGGTGCGTTAATCCGCGCGCCTCGGAAATTCCGCTGTTAATGGCCCACTACGGGGCTGATGCTGGAATTGCCGGCGGCGCCGCTTTGTGCTCCGTGGACCTTCCTGAGAAATGAATTCGATCGCGAGCTTCAGAGGCCTTGGCATGTTTTTCTCGTGGTACTTCCGCCGATTCGTTTCATCCGCTCTTTTTGTTCTGTTGTGCGGCGCGCTTCTGCTAGCCCAAGGGCAAGACTTGCCCAAAGCTCCGCAAGCGCAAGTCTTTCCTCTGACCCCGACCGTGGGGCCGTTCACCGAGCCGGCGATCGGCGTGAATCCGAAAAATCCGCAGCAGGTGGTCGGCGTATTTCAGGACAATGTGCACGCAGCCTATTCGCAGGATGCCGGTCACACTTGGCAACTGGCTGAGAATGTCGATCCCCAGAACTATCGCGTGTCCGGCGACGTGTCGGTGGCTTTCGATAACCTGGGCCACGCGTTTGTGTGTTACATCGCCTTCGACAAGCTGGGGACATTCAACTACTGGGGTCACGGTGCGACCCGCAACGGAATTTTTGTAAGGCGCTCGCTCGATGGCGGAAAAACCTGGGAGGCGGATCACTTCCCCGTTGCGGAACAGCCGAGTTCGCGAGGAATTCCGTTTGAAGACAAGCCATGGATTGTCGCGGATAACAGCAATAGCCGTTATGCGGGAAATCTCTATGTTGGGTGGACTCGGTGGACGTTGACCGATTCCCAGATGATGATCTCCCGCTCGACCGACGACGGAAAGACTTGGTCGCAACCGGTTGAGATCGATGCGCATCCCGGGTTGCCGCGCGACGACAACGGTGCAGCCGAGGGATTCTCCGGCGCAGTCGGCTTGGATGGCACGCTGTACGCGATATGGAGCCAGGATGACGCGATCATGCTGACGACCTCCCGCGACGGCGGCGTGAGCTTTTCCCGGGCGCGTGCTGCCATTCATACGGCACCCACCATGTTCGCCATCGACACACTCGAGCGGGCTAACGGATTCCCGCAGATTGCCATCGACCCCAAGAGTAAGCGTCTGCATGTGACCTGGAGCGACTACCGTAACGGCGACCTGGATGTTTTCCTGGCGACTTCCGACGACGGAGGCAAGCGTTGGTCGGCGCCGATCCGCGTGAACGATGATCCGGTGCACAACGGCGCCGACCACTTTTTTCAATGGCTCGCTGTGGATCCGACCAACGGCTCCATCGATGTGATTTTTTATGACCGCCGGCGCGATCCCGCCAACCGCAAGCAGATCGTGGTTCTGGCGCGCTCCACCGACGGGGGACGCAGCTTCAAGAACTACGCCTGGACCGACGAGCCTTTTGAAGTGGGCGGAGTTTTCTTCGGCGACTACAGCGGAATCGCAGCGTACGGCGGGCGCGTCTATGGCATCTGGACGGAGCAACCTGCACCTGCACCCACTACGGAAGCGAAGCCCAAGCCTGCGGAAGGTAAAGACTCAAAGGAGGCGAAACCGCAGCCGCGAGGAACGATCGTCAAAGTTGGAACTGCAGACTTTACGACGTCGCGGAGCGGGCAGTGAAGCTGCGTCGGTTAACCCCTCGCCAAGCAGTGTGCTTGAAATCAGCGCGCCCAGAAACTGAAAAGGCGATCTCGTAGAGATCGCCCTTCATATTCCGGGATGAGGTTACAGCGGCTGGACGTTCTCCGCCTGCCAGCCCTTGGGGCCCTTGGTCACGTCGAATTGCACTGTCTGGCCCTCCTGCAGGCTCTTAAAGCCGCCCGCCTGGATCGCTGAGAAGTGCACAAAAACATCCTCGCCATTTTGCCGGCTGATAAAGCCATAGCCCTTGGCGTCATTGAACCACTTGACTGTTCCTTGTTCTGCCATGTTGATACGGTGTTCCTTTCAATCAATTTACGCTGGAGAGATTCGGAGGCAGGTGCTGGCTGATTAGGCGAGAACTGCTCACGACCGACTCGGTCTAACGCACACACCGATGCTACGCCGCAAGGCCCCGGCTTAGCAAGCAAATTGCTGCTCGCCGCCAGTTAGCGCGACGTCCCGCCCGCGTTGGGACCGGCTTCTTGCGTGGCTTTCGACTCCCGGCTTTCCAGTTCCGCCTGCCGAAGTTCGGTGGCCTCGGCCGGGTCCGTACCCGCTTTCAGGCTGCTCTTTTCGAGGAAGTATCGCCAGCCCTCGTGCCGATCGGCGGAGCTTTGGTTGTCTTCGAACTTCTTCAACGCGGACTCTGCGTTGGTGCGTCCCTTGACCACTTCGACCACTCCCGCCGATTCGTAAGTGCGTACGTTGTGGCGGATCACAACGTAAGAAGCCTTCATTTCGTCGTGTGTCAGATGCTCTCCCTTTGCAGCCGCAAATCAGACCTACTCTGAGAGTATGCGCCGAACGCATGATTAGCAAGTTCATTGCAGTGTGGGGCGCGCTGGCGCCCACGATGAAATTCAAGTCGGTATCCGACGACTTAGCTTCATGAGCGACATTCATCGCTCGTAAACTAAAAACCATCCCTGCGCCGACTCGCAGAATCAATAATTGGAACCAACTTCTCTTTCGAGGTGCTGGCGTGCAACTCAAACCCTTCCTGCTCGATGCCTGGCTCGACCAGTACGAACACGACATAGAATTCAACCTGGCCGCGAGCACGGGGCCGGCCTGGACCGTAAGCGAAATCCTAGCCTTGGCTGATGACGAAACCCGCCACCGCTTCCTGAACCACAAGCTGGTCTATGGCCGCCCCGCCGGAGCCGACAGTCTGCGCGCGGCAATCGCTGAAATGCAGGGTGTCCCGGTCGAGGCCGTCCAAATCGTGACTGGCGCCTCCGAGGCGCTGGTGGCCCTGATGTGGCTGGCCGCCGAACCGGGCGCCAACGTAATCATCCCGCAGCCCGGATTCACTACTTTCTCGGCGCTCCCGGAGTCTCTTGGCCTGGAAACCCGCTGCTATCGCGTGCACCGCGAGAACGGCTTCCGCATCGACCCCGACGAGATCAAGCGGCTGGCCGACTCGAAGACCAAGCTCATCCTGGTTAACAGCCCGCACAACCCCACGGGCGCGGCCATCGGCGACGCCGAAATGGAAGCCCTGCACGACTTCACCGCCGAGCGCGGAATCCAGTTGGTGAGTGACGAGGTCTACCATCCCATCTACCACGGAAGGCCCACGCAATCGGCCGCGCGACTGCCGCACGCCACCGTGATCGCCGACCTCTCGAAGGCCTTTTCGATAGCCGGCGTGCGCACGGGATGGATGATCGAGCACGACGCCCAGCGCCGCCAGCAATACTGGACTGCGCGCGCCTACTTCTCGATTTGCAACACTACGACCGGAGAAATTCTTTCGGAAATCGCCATCCGCAAGCGGGACGTCGTGCTCGGCAAGACCCAGGCAGCCGCTACCGGAAACCTCCAACTCCTCGATCGCTTCATGGCGGACCGCCGCGACGTGCTCGGCTGGATTCCGCCGCAGGGCGGCATGACCGCGTTCCCTTGGCTGGCGAGCGGAGAAAATGCCCGCCCGTTCTGCCAGGCCGCCGCCGCGCGTGGAATCCTGCTGGCTCCCGGCGATTGCTTCGATGCGGCCTCGCATTTCCGCCTGGGCTTTGCCGCCGCGGGAGACAGTTTCTCTCAGGCGCTCGACCGCTTCGGAGCATTCGTAAAGAGCTGGTCGGCGAAGATGGTTACAGCATGACGGGAACTGCGTCGGGTGCCGGGCAGCAGCGCGTTGATCGTCGGCTCTTCGATCGTTAGCTCTTCGATCGTTAGCTCTTCGGAATGTCGGGACGGTTCCACCATCCGCCGCCCAGAGCCTGAAACAGCGCGGCCGTGTCGGCATACCGATTCGACTGCGCCTGCACCAGGTTAATCAGGGCTTGCTGATAGGCTTGTTCCGCGCTCAAGAGCGCGAGGTAATTGGCGTAGCCGGATTCAAGCTGTTTCTTCGTCAAGTCGAGAGTGATGCTGGCGGCTTCTTTTGCGGCCGCCGCGGCCTTCAGAGCATCGGCATCCTGTTGCAGCGCATTCAGAGTGTCAGCCACATTCTGGAACGCGGTCAGGACTGTGCTGCGGTACTGTTCGTCGGCCTGGGTATAAGCCGCTCGCGCGGCGCGCTCGCGATGCAGCAGGGTGCCGCCTTCAAAGATGGGCTGGGTGATGCTTGCACCTAAATCCCAAAAGCCATTGGAACCGGAGGCTAGGTTGCTGAGAACTGTCGCCATGCTGCCAGCATCCGCGGTCAGGTTAAAATTCGGGAGGCGGTTGGCTCGCGCAACTCCGATCAGGGCGCTGGCTGAGTGCAGGTTCTCTTCGGCCTGGCGCACATCCGGGCGCTGCTCGACGAGTTGTGAGGGAAGGCTAATCGGCAGTTCCTGCGGGAGTTGCAAACTGGACAGCTCAAATTTTTCGGCCAAATCCTGGCTGGGAAATCCGCCGGCCAGCGCAGCCAACTGATCGCGTTGTTGCGCCAACTGCTTGAGCAGCGGAGGCAAAGTGGCTGCGACTTGCGCCAGCTGCGATTCCTGGGCTGCCACGTCGAGTTCGCTGGCATACCCCTTCGCATACTGCTCGCGCAAGATCTTCAGCATGTTGGTGTTGATGGTGATGAGTTCCTGGGTCGCTTCAATCTGACCTCGCAATGAGGCCTCTTGAATGGCTCCGGAGGCCACGTTTGCGCTCAGCGTGATATGCGTGGCGGCCAGGGCAAAACGTGCCTGCTGTTCCTGGGCTTGCAACGACTCCACGGTGCGCCGGTTGAGACCGAACACGTCGGGCACAAACGAAACGCTCAACTGCGGCGTGTACAGGCTGTAATTCAGCGCATTGGAGTTGGTTACGGGCGAAAGGTCAGCCGATGATTTCGCCCGAGTCGCCGAAAAGCCGCCGCTCACGCTGGGATAATAAGCGCCCCGCTGCGCCAGCATATTTTCTCGTGCCACGATCAGCGCCGCCTGCGCGGCCTTCAGATCGGGATTGGCTTTGAGCGAGCGCTCAATCAAATCGTTGAGCGGCTGGGAGTGAAACAATGTCCACCACTCGCCGGGAATATCCTGCCCCTGCACCAGATGTTGCGCATCACCGCCAGCGACGTTACTCGTGCTGCTCGTGGTCGTAATTGGAGCGGGAGTGTAACCGGAAACGTCCGGAGCAACCGGCTTCTTGAACCGCGGCCCGACCACGCAGCCCGTGGTCAGCAGCAAGGCCGACGCCGCGATGAGGCAGGTGAAGCAGGATTTAAGAGTGCGATTCATTCGAATAAGTTCCTTAAGGATTGCGGTGGATGCGAGTTCCGTTGATCACTCCGGGATTGCTGCTGTTGAAGTTCGCCGACCTTCCCGCTGACCCAGTCGCTGCTCCACTAACAACCGCCGGGTTCGGTCCGCGATGGCGGAGGTTGGCGGTCGAGCGATTGAGCGCTGGGTTCATTCCCGAGGTGAGCGATGCCACGGTGGGCCGGGCCGCGCCGGTCGACCGAGCCCGCTGGGCCCTGTTGACCGTTTCGCTTCGGACGAATCCCCTCGTTGCAGACCCGCCAGATTTATGCGAATTCGGCTGATGGAAATTGGCGGTGTTTACTGGGACGGAAGGCTTCCGGCTGGCCGGAAGCTTGAAACGATTTGCTGGGGACCAGCCTGCACGGCCATGTAAGTGATTCCGGTCGGAAGCACGAAGAGGAGCGGTTTGTTCGTCAGACTGGGTGCTCTCTTTTTGAAGTTCTCCGCCCGCAGGAGCTATGCTCTTGGTGTCAGGCTGCTGGTCATCCTGCTGGTGATCCTGCAAACGATGGTCACTTGGACGATCGTCACTTAGACGATCATTGGCCGGGTGCCTGGAACTCTCGTTCCCGGAACTCCCGGCCAGCGTCGTTTGGGGGAAGGCCGCGTAGGTGGTCGGTTGCACCAATCCGCCACCGATCAGCGTCAGAATCAAGCTCGATAAAAGAAGGCCGACAAACCTCATAGCAAGTCCTCTGACTGCAGGTGCGGGTGCTCGTCGCGGCCTAGAAATATCATTCTCAGCGCGGGCACCGCGAGCAGCAGCATGACGGGGCCAAGCAGCATGCCGCCCACAATCACCGTGGCCAGCGGCCGCTGCACCTGGCTGCCGATGCCCGTGGAAATCGCCGCGGGAAACAAGCCGATGCAGGCTGAAAGCGACGTCATCAGCAGGGGGCGCATGCGGGTGGAGGCGGCGCGGTACATCGCGTCCACGGGCTTCAGACCCTGAGATCTTTCATGGTTATAAAAAGTAATCATCAGGATGCCGTCCATGACCGACACGCCGAAGAGCGAAACGAAACCGATGGCAGCGGAGATGCTGAAATTCTGACCGGAGAGATAGAGCGCGAGGATTCCGCCCACCACCGCGTCGGGAATGCCCGCCAGCGCCAGAATGCTGTCTCGAAAGTTGTTGAACAAACTGTAGAGCGCCCCGGCGATCAGGATGAAGCTGATGGGCACGATGATCTCCAGGCGTTTCTTCGCTTCCTGCAGGTCTCCGAACTCCCCCGCCCAGACCAGCCGGTATCCAGATGGAAGTTGGACGTTTTTTGCGATGCGCTGCTGCGCCTCCTCGACCGTGCCGCCAAGATCGCGGCCGCGCACGCTGAACTTGACGGGGATGAAGCGCTGCACGCTCTCGTGATAAATCCAGGCCGCTCCCGTATCCAATGTGATGGTCGCCAGTTCGCTCAACGGTATGTAAGCGTTGGCGCCGCTGGCCGTTGTATAGGCAACTTTGATGTTGCGGATTTTGTCGATGGTGTCGCGGTACGCCGGGGTATAGCGGACAACCAGATCAAATTGCCGGTCGCCCTCCAAGATTTGTGACGCCACTGCCCCGCCCATCGCCGCTTGAATGACTGAATTAACATCGCCAGAATTCAGGCCGTAACGCGCCGCCTTGGCGCGATCTACCTTGATGTTCAAGTTCGGCTGTCCCAGTACCGGGAAAATGCCGAGGTCGGTAATGCCGCGAACCTGGTTCATCTGATCGCGGATTTTCTCCGCCAACTGGGTCAGCGTCTCGAGATTGGGGCCGACGATCTTGACCGAGTTGACGCCTTTTACTCCCGAGATTCCTTCTTCGATGTTGTCCTCAATGTATTGGGAAAAGTTGAAGACGACTCCCGGCAGCTCGTTGCTGAATTCCTCCTGCACCTGCTCGGTCAGCTTTTCCTTGGTCAAGCCGTGGGGCCACTCGTCCAACGGCTTAAGCGGCGCGAATAATTCCACATTCGAAAACGGAGAAGCATCGCTGCCGTCGTCGGGCCGGCCATGCTGAGAAACCACGGTTAGAACTTCAGGATGCCGCTTAAGAATCTCACGCATCTTTTTCGAAGCAGCCTCGCCGTCTTCGAGCGAGAGCGTGGTCGGCATGGAAGCGCGAATCCAGAAGTTGCCTTCTTCCAGGTGTGGAAGAAACTCGCTGCCCAGCCGCGGGGCTATCAGGAAAAACGTTCCCAGAGAAAGCGCTAGTTCGATTCCCACTACCAGAGCGCGGTGGCTCAGCGAAAAACGCAGCGCCGGATCGTAGATGCGATGCAGGAAGCGCACGATAATGGTTTCCGTTTCTTTCACGCGCTCAGGCAGAAGGATGGAAGCCATGACGGGCGTGACCGTGAAGGTTGCAATCAAGGCCCCGGCCAGCGCGTAGCCATAAGTTCGCGCCATGGGACCGAAGATCTGGCCCTCAACTCCCTGCATGGTAAACAGCGGCACGAAACCGGCCACGGTGATGAGCGCCGAGAATAGGACCGCTTTGTCGACCTGGAGAGCGCTGATCAGAATCAGCCGCAAACGATCGGTCCATCCGTGGCCAGGTGTTATCGCTTCGGCAGAGACTCGGGTCGGGTCGGGCCCCCAATGGCCGTCTGCCAGACGTAGCAGCAGGCTCTGCCGGTCTTCCTGGTTTCTCTGAAAATTCCGGAAGATGTTCTCGACCAGAATGACGGCCGAATCCACGATGATTCCGAAATCCACTGCGCCCACCGACAGCAGGTTGGCGCTTTCTCCCAGGATCACCAGCAGAATGGTGGCGAAGAAAAGCGCGAACGGGATGTTCAATCCCACGATGACCGCGCTGCGCAGATTGCCGAGGAAAATCCACTGGATCAGGAACACCAGCAGACATCCGAAGATCAAGTTGTGCAGAACCGTGTGCGTGGTGAGGGCGATCAGCGACGAGCGGTCATAAAAAGGAAGAACCTGGACTCCCGGCGGCAGGCTTCCGTCGTGATTTAGTTTCTCGATCGCCGCCTCGACCTGCGGAATCATGTCGGCAGTCTTCTCGGTGCGCCGCTGCACGACGATCGCCCCCACCACATCGCTCTGGTTGTCCCGGCCCAGAATGCCGAGCCGCGGCCGGTAACCGACCGGCACCTTGCCGACATCCTTGATCAACACGGGGACGCCATTCTCCTGGGTCAGAACGACGTTCTCGATGTCGTCAACTTTGTAGCCCTGGGCCACGTCGTAGTTGCCGCCGTCATCAATCAGACCGACGCCGCGGATGTTGACGGACTGCTGGCCGATGCGAATTTCACGCCCGCCCACGTTGACGTTCGCATTGCCCAGCGCGGTCAGGATCTGCGGAATGGTGACGCTGTAGGCTTCGAGCTTGTGCGGGTCCACCTCGACCTGAAATTCCTTGGTAGGACCGCCCCAACTGTTGACGGCCGCGATGCCGGGAATGGTCAACAACCGGCGGGCCACGATCCAATCCTGAACCGTGCGCAGATTCGTGATTCCGAAATACTTGGGGCCCACGACCTGATAGCGATAGATTTCGCCAGTCGAGCTATTGGCCTGTATGTTTGGAACCTGCCCGCCCGGCAGGCTGACGTTCTGCTGCATGGCGATCGACGCCTGAGCGTAAGCAAAGTTGTAGTCGACTCCATACTTGAAACTGACACGCACAAACGACAAGCCGTAAAACGAAGTGGAGCGGATGACGTCGATGCCGGGCGTGGTGTAGAGCCCAATCTCCGTGGGAATGGTGTAGTAACGCTCCATATCCTCGGCAGAGAGGCCCGGCGCCTGCGACGTGATTTCCAAAATGACGGGCGTGGGGTTGGGATACGCCTCGATGTTGAGCATTTTGAAAGCCACCAGCCCGGACCCAGCGAACAGCAGTAATCCCAGCACCACAACGGCTCTGCGGCTGAGGCAAAATGCAAGGAGAGATTTGAACATGATGGCTCGTCTTCACTAGCTGCTTTTTAATGACTGCTTCTTAATGACTGCTCTTAATGAAACAAAAGCGGCACTCAACTGATTAATCACTGGGCGGCGCCGAAAGCATGTTGCTGAGAAACACGGCGTTGTCCGACACCACCAGTTCTCCGCGCCGCAAGCCATCGAGAATCTGAACCCGGTCGTCGTTGCGCAGGCCGATCTTGACGATTTTTTGTTCAAAACGGTGGCGATCGGTGGTCACCCACGCCGTCATCGTGCCGTCGGCTTCGCGGACTACTCCATTGGCCGGTATCGCGGTGGTTTCCACCGGGTCGTGGACGCGAATGACAAAGTTGGCCAGCATTCCGGGACGCAGCTGATCGTTGGGGTCCGCAATTTCGGAACGGATGATTACTCGATGTGTATTGGGATCAACCGTCTCGTAAATCTTGGAAACCTTGCCGTGAAACACGTGGTCGGGATAGGCGTTCACCTTCACCTGAACCGGCTGGCCCACGTGAAACAAGGGGACGTCGGTCTCGCTGACGCTCGCCAGCATCCACTTGATGGCTACGTCGGCGACCGAGTAAGGCGCTGGTACATTTCCCGGCTGCACCAGAAATCCGGGCTGCGCAACTTTATAGGTGATCTTGCCGGCAATCGGACTACGCACCACCAGGGCCGGGTCGATCTGGCGTGAGGCGATCATCTGATCGATTTCCGCATTGGTCTTGCCAAACACGAGGACCGCATCCCGTGCGGCCTTGAGAGCGCCTTCAGCAGTTTGTTGATCGGAGGTCGCCTGTTCTTTCTCGCGCTCGGCAATTCCACCCAGACCCTGCACGCGCAGCAGTTCCTTGTTGGTCAGGTCAAACGTCGCGGCCGCGCCAATGAGGTTTGACTCCGCCTGGATCAGGTCGGGGCTCTTGATCGTATAAAGAGGCTGGTCCTTCTGAACGCGGGCACCCAGCTCCCCGAAAGTCTTGAGGATAGTGCCCTGATAAGCCGGGAACACTTGCACCGAAAGGTCTTCGTCAAAATCAATGTTGCCGACCGCCTCTTTCTCAACCGGAAACAGATAGCTTCCAACAGGTTCGATCTTGATCGAATTGAGTTGGCTGGGCGAAAGCTCCAAGGCTGCTTCGGATGAGGACGTAGCTGATTTTGCGCTGGATTCGTGCGGCGTATTGGCGTTGGCAGCCTGACCACGACTACAACTGGATTCGAGAAGTGCTGTTGCGACCATGATCGCGGCGGTCGCTACATACGCCAATACAAGTTTCTTGCTGACATGAACCGGATGTTTCTTCATTTCGTTGACCTTCAAGCCTTCCAGACACACCTCGCCTTCGGCATGGAGTGCTGGATGCGCTGGGATGATTCTGGAAGACACCGGCCGTGAAGGGAATCCTATCTTTGGCGCTGCCACACTACCTTTCGACCACCCGAAGGCTATCTTTTGGCCCGGTCCTGCCGAGTCGACGCTGACGTCTATTCCGGCGAACGCTGTCGGCGGTATGATGACGTGTCGGCCAGAACTGCATATGGGGAACGGATTGTCCAGCCGGGATGAGGAAGACGTTGAACTTCTGGCCGGGATTGCCCGGCGGGATAGCGATGCCCTGCTGCGCCTTTATCGCAAGTACAACCGCCGCGTGTTTTCGCTGGTTTATCGCATTCTCGACGACAGCGCCGCGGCGGAAGAGGTTTTGCAAGACACTTTTTACCGACTCTGGGACCGTTCGCAACTTTATCAGCCGGAAAAAGGGCAACTGATTTCGTGGCTCTTCACCGTCGCCCGGAATCTTGCGCTGGATCACAAACGAAAGGAATCCAGAAGGGCAGATTCGAGCGTATTCCTTAGTGGAGAGGAATCAGCCGAAATGGACTTGGACTCGTTGCCGGCCATGGCGTCACTGGAGGATCCAGACCTGGGCCGCACGATCAGCAAAGCTATGGAGCAGCTGCCTGCCGAGCAAAAGAAGGCGATTGAGTTAGCCTACTTTGAGGGCCTGACGCATCAGGAGCTGTCAGACAAGTTGGGACAATCGTTGGGCACGGTGAAGACGCGGATCCGGCTGGGCTTGTCGAAGTTGCGCGAAGCGATGCGGGATTATGGAAAGGTCATGATGCTATGAGCGTGGACTGCGCGCACGTGGAACAGGATTGGGAACTGTTTGCCTTGGGCAGCCTGGATGAGGCTGCCCAGCGGGCGATGGCTTCCCATCTGCAATCGTGCGCAGAATGCCAGCGCAGGTTTGCCGAGGCGCGAGCTGTGGTCGCCTCCATAGCGACAACTGTGCCGGCACGCCAACCCTCGGCGCGCGTGGAACGTGACTTAATGAGGCGAGTTCGGGCGGAAAGTGGTGCCAGCACAACCCAATCATGGTCTTGGCCGAGTTGGAATCTAGCTCCGTGGGCTGTGGCCACGGTTTGCGTTGTGCTGGCAGGGTGGTTTTTCTGGCAGCAGCACAGATTGGGCGAGGAATTGGCTGCGGCGAAGTCGACGATTCAAGGGCTGCAGCAGGCCGGAAAGGCGACGGCCCCAATTCCGCCGCGAATGGCTGAAGCGCCGGCCACCGCGCCGCCGGAGGTTCTGCCATCCCCGGCTGGGCAAGGCGCAGTAGCCGCAGAACAGCGTCCCAAGGACGAGCGTTCCTCGGAAAATCAGAAGTTGGCAGAACTGGCGGCCGAAAACGAGGAGCTCCGGAAACAGAACGCTGCCCTACTCTCGGCCAGCGCGGCGGCGGAACAGCACGCCGTAGAACTCCAGGCTACACTCAACGCAGCCCAGGCTCACACGGATGAATTATCGCGGGAGTTGGCTGCGGCGAAGAATGTGCCGACTGGCGGGGATCAGGCGGAGCTTGCGGCGCTCAACAGCCAGCTCGCCGACAGTCGCGCGGAAATCGCGCGGCTAAGCCAGATGAGGGTGCGCGACGCTCAAATCGAAAGCCTGCTGCGATCCGGGTCGGTGCAACAGATTGAATTGCGAGCCGTGGACCTGGCGGCAGGCAAGGCGTTTGCGCGAGTGCTTTATTCACCACAAGGCGGCCTGCTGCTGGTCGCGGACTCGCTGCCAAAATTGGATCACGAGAAGTGCTATCAGCTCTGGGTGATCCGGAAGGGTGCGCCGGCCATCCTGAGCGCGGGGCTGCTGCAGACTTCCGACGACGGGCGCGGGTTTCTGCTGGCGCAGCCCACGAGCGATCTGGCGCAGCTCACGGGTCTGGCCATCACCGATGAACCGAAGGGCGGCAGCGTCTCGGCTCGAGGACACAAACTCCTGTTTGGATCGCGCTAGCTTGCTAGAAATGCCAACCCCAGCTGGCCGTGGTCGTGTGATAAGAAAGTCCGTTGGGAACCTTGTTGAAGCGCGCATCCAGCGCCACGGACAAGCCGCTCGTCCAGCGATATTCGATCCCCGTGCCGTAGTGCAAGCCCATATCAATTCCACCTTGCCCTGCCGGCAGGCCCCGCGCGGCTAACTGGCTGGCGGGTCCAATCTGTCCGCCGATCAGGCCTCCACCGAAGGGCGAAGGTCCCAGCAGCGCAGTCAACTCTTGTAAGGTCGCGGGAGGGAGGGTGGAATCGGCACGGAGGCCGCTGCTTACCTGCTGATTCGAGATGCTCACATACGTTCCAAGCCCCAGGACCGCATAGGGGCGCAGGCGGTAGCGGTCGAGCAGCGTGCTGTTGTATTTCAGCGCAAAGGGAACGAGTTCCAACACCTGGACTCTCCAGTTGCCAACACTGGTCACGGGAAAGGGCGCGTCGCCGGTGCCCGAGAGCGCCTCCTGGATATTCGAGGAGCCGTTGTTCGGGTTTAACGCAGTCAACACCGCCAGGTTCGCGACCTGGGCAACGTTGGAAGTGACGGGAAGGTTTCGATTGGCTTGCGCCAGCCCGAGAGAAATCTCGTAGTTCAGCCGCCCTCCCGGCATCAGGGCCAAAGGCAATTCGATGGCTCCGCCGAAGAAGCCGCCGGTGTTCAAGGAAAAGGGTCCGGAGTTGGCGCCGGCGCGGAAGCTGGCCGTGGCGCCAATCTTGCCCAAATTCGGCAGCAGTTCCTGGGGCAAGGCGCGTGGCACGGCCTCGGACGGTGGCGGATCCGGAGCGGCCGCAGCGGGAGCTTCCGCGATCGCCATGGTGCTCGGACTGCTTAGGCTGGCGAGGATGAGCTTTGCGCCTTGGGGAGGGAGCGTTCCCGCCGAGTGCTGCGCTTCCACCAGCGTCTCGACCATGCCCTCTAAGCGACGCACGCGCTCCTCCAATTCGCGGATGCGCGATTCGCTGAGGCGCAATTCCTCGTCGCGGGCAGCGCTTTGCGCCTGCACCTTCTGCGAAAAGAATCCTAAGATCGCGAGCATCAGGCAGATCACGGCGGGAGGGTATTTCAGGGTAGTTTTCATGCGCAACAGTATAGAGAAAAAATCCTGCCGTGCAGACCCTGAAGAGTGCCTGGTTCGGGCTCTCGCAAGCTATGGGTCAAGAAAAATCCAGCCGGAGAGATCCAAACTCAAAAGTTAATCGTTTTCGTCAATGGATGGCGGAAACGCTATCAAAACAATCAATCTCCCGAGGAGGCTTACATGTCTGTAAAGAAGTTCTTTGCGCCTTTGGCGCTTATGGTAGTACTTGCTCTGGCCAACGGATCCGCGATGGCCCAGAACACCAGGATTTTCGTGTTCGGCACCACCAACGTGAACCTAAGTTCAGGGTTTCTGGACGCACTTCAGTCTCTCAACGTGACCCCCGGCGTAATCGGACCCACGCAGTTGTTCGGCACAGAGGTCAACTTCCCCATTATCGGCGGTGCGTTTGACCTCGACACAACTCTGGGCAACGTCGAGCACGCGGGCGGTCTCACTCTGACTGCGGGCAATACCGTTCTCGGCATCCAGAACTTCACCATCGATACCACCGGAGCGGCGCCCGTGATTACTGGTCTGGCAGTCTTGAATGGAGCGGTGTTGGGCCGCGTCACGCTGTTCGACCTCGTACTGCCCAGCAACGTTAAACCTCCGCTCAACCTGTATTACGGCAGCGTGTTCTACCTCAACGGCGTCAGCGTTAACCTGGATGGGGGCGCTGCTAAAACCCTGAACCACATTTTCGGCACAACTGCATTCAAGGGCGGCTTCAACATCGGCACGGCCAAAGTGGAAGCTCTAACCACAAAGGAGTAATTCCACAGCTGCCGAGAATGTCTCGGGAGCATGGTTCCGGGATGTTTTGCCGTGAAGGCGAGAATGCGGGTTCCAACCAGCTGTCCGGAACTTTGCTCGTCAACTTCGACTGCATGGCATGCTCTGGGGCTTAACGCTTCAGGGCATGTCACGCAGCCGGCAAAGAAAAAGCCCAAGCCAAGAATTGCTCCCCTCAGCCATCGGTCAACAAGAATCTGATCCGAGAGAGATCCAAGAATCAAAGTTGATCGTTTTCGTTAGTGGATGGCGGAAGCGCCATCGAAACTATCGATCTCCCGAGGATATCTCCAAATGTCTGTAAGAAAAGTTGTGTTCGTTTCTATGCTCGCCTTGACCCTGGCCTGTTCCGGGGCCTTCGCGCAAACCGTGGCCGTACAATCGGGGCAGACCTCCGTGGCACTCAGCACTGAGTTTCTGGGTGCTCTGCAGAAGCTGGGCGTTGCTCCTGGAGTGCTGACCCCGACAACCATCAACAGCAAAGCAGTCGTAACCTTCCCCATCACTGGCGGTGCCATTGACGCACAAAGTGCAGCCGGCCAGATAACCCATAGCGGTGGACTGACGCTGACCAAAGGTACGACGCAAGTTGCCATCGAGAACTTTATTATCGACACCACCGGTTCCAGCCCAGTTCTCAATGGAATCGCAGCGGTCAACGGCAGCGTCGCAGCATCTCTCACGCTCTTCAACCTCCAACTGCCTCCTGGATTTAGGACGCCGATTCGGCCGATTGCTGGAGTTTTCGTCACTGTTCCCGGAGTCGCCGTAACCCTGTCGGACGCAGCCGCCGCGACCTTAAATAAGGTATTCGGCGTGACCGCCTTTACAGGCGGGCTCAATGTCGGCAGCGCGACCGTCCAGGCTATTGTCCTGCCCAACTAGTAAGTCCAGACCTACACTCGCATGGCCTGCCCTGGGGCTTGACTGCCCCGGGGCAAGCCAATCTCCCCTTCTCTCGTGCTGAGTTGAGCCGGTTCAAGACCGCCGGCGTTACCATAACTGAGGCCAAACTGATCCTGCCCAAAATCCGAGTCTTGGTTTAAGCTTGCACGATTAGCAACCACGCTCATGGGACTCAACCCTCTCGACCTGGGAATCATCGGAATCTATTTGGTTGGCATTACTGTTTTTGGCCTTCGCTTCCGCAAGCAGCAACGATCGCTGAAAGACTACTTTCTCGCGGACAAGAGCATTCCGTGGTGGGCCATCTCAGCCTCCATTGTTGCGGCGGAGACCAGCACGCTGACCGTGATCAGCGTACCCGGTCTCGCCTATGAGAAGAATTTTGCCTTTCTGCAGCTTGTGCTGGGATACATTGTCGGCCGCGTGGTCATTAGTTTCGTGCTCATTCCGCAGTATTTCCGGGGCGATCTTTTTACCGCGTATCAGTTGATTGAGCGCCGCTTCGGACAGAAGTTGCGCTCCCTGACCGCGGGATTATTCCTGATTACCCGGGCGGCGGCGGAAGGCGTGCGTATTTTTGCCGTTGCTATCGTGGTGGGCATCGCTCTCTCCAGCTTCTTCTCTGGATTCAGTGAATGGGGCCAGGATGTGGCAGCCATCGGAATCGTGACCGCTCTGACGCTGATTTATACGTTTGAGGGTGGCATGGCGGCGGTCATCTGGACTGACGTAATCCAAACCTCGATTTACTTGCTGGGGACGATCGTCGGCTTCTTCACGATTCTGCATCTGGTGCCCGGAGGATGGCACACCGTCCGCGCCGTTGCCGGAGATGCTGACAAATTTCGGATGTTCGATTTCTCCTGGGACTTTTACAAGACCTACACATTTTATTCGGGCGTGATCGGGGGAGCGTTTCTCACCACCGCCAGCCACGGCACCGACCAACTGATTGTGCAGCGGCTCCTGGCGGCCAAGACGATGCGACAGTCCCAGCTCGCGCTGCTGGTGAGCGGCGTCGCCGTGTTTTTTCAATTCGGATTGTTTCTCATGGTCGGCGCGATGCTGTTCGTTTTCTACCGCCTGTTCCCGCCCGCATTGGCCTTCGCGAAGACCGACAAGATTTTTCCCACGTTCATCGTTACGCGCATGCCGCATGGCATTAGCGGCTTGCTGATCGCGGCCATTCTAGCGGCCGCCATGTCGAATCTGAGCGCCGCGCTCAATTCCCTTTCGTCCACCACCATTCTCGATTTCTATGCCAGGATTCGCCCGGCTACCCCCGAAAAGCGCCTCCTCTTTCTGTCGCGCGGGGCCACCATCGTCTGGGGCATGGTGCTATTTGCGCTGGCAATTTTATCCCGAAGAGGCGGCAAGGTCGTCGAACTGGGCTTGTCGATTACTTCCGTGGCTTACGGTGCGCTGCTCGGCGTATTTCTGTTGGGAGTGCTCACCAAGAGGGCCACGGAACGAGGCGCGATGGTGGGCATGCTGTGCGGATTCATCGCCAACGTGTATTTGTGGCAGTTCACCAAGGTCCCATTCACATGGTACGTGGCGTTGGGCAGTATTCTGACCTTCGTGGTTGGCTACGCGAGCAGTTTACTCACAAAGGTTGACACGCGGCCGTTCATGAAATCTTCGTAATGCGTTGAACTCTTGCGCGTCAGTCACTCTTCCTGATCTGTTCGGCGGCAATTTGAAAGCCAGTATTCGCTGCCGGAACGCCCGCGTACACGGCGGTCTGCAGCAGCACTTCTTTTAAATCGCATAACTCGAGGTCACCGGCCAAACCGGCGCGCAGGTGGAGACGTGAACTCTTCCCACCTTCCCAGCGACGCCGTTATCGCTAGCACCAGAAGCCGTCGTGTCCGCTGGTCCAGTTGAGGACGCGACCAGATCGTTCCCCAGGCATAACGGGTGATCAACTCTTGAAACTCGCGCGTGAATTCCGTCGTTGCGGTAATGGCCTTATCAACGTGGGCATCGCCCAGCACGGCCCGACGCATTTCGAATCCAGCTGTTAGCGGATCCACGTTCGCATTCGACTGCGGGAGCAGGAACTCAAGCAGGGCTGTGGTAAACGACGTGCGGTCGCTCGAGATTAGAAAGGTGCGCCGCTGCCAGGTGGAGCGCTTTCGCACCCGGAATCTCTGCGCCAGGATCTCTCCGTGCCCCGTCCAAGGTGTCGCGACGTCGCGGTCGCCGGAGATCACAAGAGTTGGACTCTTGATCTGTTTGAGGATCTCTCCGTGATTCATGTCGCGAAGGGCCGCACAACATCCCAGATAGCCAACGGGATCAGTGCCCAGGAAAACGGAGCGGATCGAAGCGACGTGCGGATTTTGTTTGGCCAGCGTATCGGGTAAGAAAGAGTCGTGGCATCGCCATGTCGACGATTGCTGGCATTCCGCCTTTGACTACGGCGGCAATTCTTGTTTCCCAGTTCGTGCGCGGTACAAACTGCGGCGACGTGTTGGCCAGCACAAGATGGCTTACGCGTTCGGGTGCGTGCGCCGCAACCCACTGTCCGATCGCCCCACCCAACGACAGTCCGCAGAAAGCGAACTGCGAAATCTCCAAGGTGTCGACCAGGGCGAGAACATCCCTGCCCAACATTTCAATCGAATATTCGCCGGCCGTAGCTTCCGAAGCGCCGTGGCCTCGCGTGTCGTACCGCAGAATTTGGAAGTGCGGAAGCAGATCAGCTACTTGAAGCTCCCACATCGCGTGGTCTGTACTGATCGCGTGCGATAGGATCAGGACAGGTCGTCCCGCGTTTCCCTGCAGCCGGTAGAACATCCGCGCATTGTGAATCGTTGCGAAGGGCAAATTCATCGCTCCTTGTCGTCGTCTTCGCGATTGGACTCTGATACCAGAGCTCTCCGGAAAGCCTCTGCCGATCCAAGATATTGCTCCGGCGTTTCCAACTCCTCGAATTCGGCACGACTTAAATGAGCCGTTCCTTCAGCAGTCTCGGCAAGGACAGCAGCGAGATGTCTGCCGTCTTTGACACTCTTCCGAACCGCCGCCTCGACTACCTTGTGAGCGACATCGCGCCCCAGCTTTGCTGCCAGCAACATCATGGCACGCTCGGCAAAAATCGCTCCGTTCCTATTCTCGATATTGAGGCGCATCTTTTCCGCGTCAACTGAGAGTCCTTCGGCTACTTCAGCCATCGAGGCGATTGCCACGCCGGTCGACTGAACTACACCCGCAACGACAGGCCACTCTGCTTGCCAGCCTCCGACGCCTCGCTCGTGCTCTTGCAGCATCGCAGAGAGAAAAGTTGCAACCAATCCCGGCACCCGATGCGCCGCGGCGAGCGTCAGCACACAGGCCGTGGGGTTTCGTTTGTTCGGCATGGTTGACGAACCGCCGCGGCCTTCACCTCCAGACTCGGATGCTTCTCCCACCTCGCTCTGCATGAGCAGACTGATGTCGCGCGCCATTTTGCCAAGAGATCCCGTCAGCACGCCGCAAGCGCACATCAAGGTCGCCAGTTGATCGCGTTGCGTGTGCCAGGGCGTTGGGGGAGAGTCCCCAAGGCCAAGTTCCGCACTCAGAGCTTCCGCCACGGGAATTCCGCGGTCGCCGAGGGATGCCAACGTGCCGCTGGCTCCGCCAAACTGCAAAACCGCTGCCACTCGAAATGCTTTCTGCAGACGCTGCCTGCCGCGACGAACCGACGCCAGCCATCCGGAGGCTTTAAGTCCGAAGGTCACCGGCGGCGCCGGCTGCAGCAGAGTGCGCCCGAGCATCACGCTCTGCTTGTGTCGTTCTGACAAGTCCGCCAACGCTTTTTCCAAGCGAAGCAGATCGGCAATGAGAATCGGCTCTGCGCGCTTCAGCAGAAGAGACATCGAGGTGTCGGCGACATCCTGGCTGGTGGCTCCCCAGTGAACGAATCGCGCCGCCGCCGCGTGAGTTTTTCGCACCTGGTCGGTCAGCATTTTCACCAGGGGAATCGCCGGCGTTCCAGCGCAAAATGCGGCGTCAGCAAGAATGGAGACATCAAACTTGGAGGGCACTGCAGCAGCCGCAATCGCGTCCGCCGCCTCCGGCGGAA
Source organism: uncultured Acidobacteriota bacterium (assembly GCA_963800405.1). GTDB lineage: Bacteria > Acidobacteriota > Terriglobia > Terriglobales > Acidobacteriaceae > Sulfotelmatobacter. Next base: position 23,660 of record CAWDBW010000018.1, on the reverse strand, counting down.
TGAGTCCGTGTCGCGCTTCCGCGCGCGCTAATGCGGTTTCGAATTCCAACATCGCCCGAAGAACGGACTCATCGGAAAAAAGGGCTGCCAGGGCCGGCGTGGTTGCCAGGCTTTCAATCAGGCGTCCGCTCATGTCCGGCTCCGCACCGCGAGTCGCGATCTGGAAGGATTAAACATCAAAGAACACCGTCTCGCTCTCTCCACGAAGGTGGACGTCGAAAATCCAATTGCTGGAGCGGGCAGGATCTGGCCGGGCCAACAACGTCGCGCGCCGCCTTTCTGGTACCAACGCCAAGATCGGATCCGCGTTGTTCGCTGGCTCCCCGGCGAAGTAAAGTCTTGTCGACAGCCTCTTGAGAATGCCTCGGCCAAAAACCGATACGTTAATGTGCGGTGCCTGAAGTGTTTCACTTGGGCCCGGCACGCATCCCGGGCGAATGGTTTCAAATGTGCACGAGCCGTCTTCCGCCGTCGCTAATCGTCCAAAGCCACGAAAGGTTGCGCCGTCGGTACTGCTGTTCTGAGGCGCGTAGTTCCCTTCTGCATCGGCTTGCCACAGTTCGATCATCGCATCGGGAACCGGCACTCCGTCTCCATCCAGCACGCGAAAAGTGATCCACACCCGTTTCCCCTTCGCCGCATCGCCCACGACGCGCGAAATACTCCGCGTATCGGTGAGGCCCAGATGCAGGTACGGACCAACGGTTTGCGAAGGTGTCGGCGTCAAATCCATGGTTATCTTTCTTTCCTTGCTTGTTGCTTCTCGAACGGCGTTGATTCGCGCCCCCGCAGCACGATGTCGAATCGATAGCCCAGCGCCCACTCCGGCTTCGTCGTTTCCAGGTCAAATTTCGAGACCAGACGCTGGCGCGCCCGTTCGTCAGGAATCGATTGCAGAATGGGATCGTAAGCGAAGAGTGGATCACCAGGAAAATACATCTGGGTAATCAGCCGCGTGACGTAAGCCGGCCCAAACAAAGAAAAATGGATATGTGCAGGGCGCCATGCATTCTCGTGATTGCGCCAAGGATAGGCACCGGGCTTGATCGTCACAAAACTGTAGAAGCCGTCGTTGTCGGTCAGAGTTCTTCCCGTCCCGGTGAAATTCGGATCGAGCGGTGCAGGGTGGTCGTCTTTCGCGTGCGCATATCGTCCTGCGGCATTGGCCTGCCAAATCTCGATCAAGCTGTTCGACTCGGGGTGGCCATCCCCATCCAGCACTCGCCCGCTCACCATGATTCGCTCTCCCAACGGCTCGCCCGCTTGCTGAACCGTGAGGTCGCGATCATTTGGATGAATATCAGAATGGCCGAAAACTGGCCCGGTGACTTCAGACAGAGTGTGCGGCAGTAAGATCAGCGGCTGAGATGGCGCCCGCAGCCTGGTCGCGCGATACGCGGGATAGAAATAATCCGGCTGGGTCTCCGGCTCATGCCGACGGAATGGGACGATGCCCACTCTTGGGGCGGAACCATTTTCCGGCATCGGAGAAGAAGGCATGCTTACATCACCTTGAACGATTGGTCTACCTGGCAAAGCAAGCTTTTCCCAGTCGTGAACCCATGAGCTGATGATGATATGCCACGACTCGGCACGTAAGTATTTAATTATAAACATCTTGTGATGCCACGAACGTGATTGCCCTGTAGCCGCAGGATTGCCCATGTAATGTGTATAATGTCGATTCATTAAGTCGGCTATAGGCAGAGCCCTGCCGATCAAAGGAGAAAGTCAATGTCAACGGACAAATCAACTGCCACTCCATCCAGCCGCAGCGCAGCGCTCTCGCTCGATACCTGGGCGGTGATTGCTGCGCTCTTGTTAGCGCTGGCCGTGAGATTCGACATTCTGAAAAACGTTCCCTGGTAGTTGGCAAAACTGCAACTGAAATCTGATTTCCTGGGGAGAAGGTCATGGCGTCTGCAACATCCGTATCGCGCGTGGAATCCGACAATCGACTACTGAATGCGCCGAGCATCGTGCCTGGCGTTCTCTTGCTGGCTGGGATCGGATACGCCGCTAAGATCCTGGAGCGCTCCATTAACACCTATGCTAAGGCCCACCACTGGACATTTCCTAACATCGAGTACGTCCTCTGGGCGATCCTCATAGGCCTCGTTATATCGAACACTTTGGCGGTTCCCAAAATCTTTCAGGCTGGCATTGCCACCTACGAATTCTGGCTGAAACTTGGAATCGTGCTGCTAGGCGCGCGCTTTGTTCTCGCTGACGTTCTGAAATTAGGTGGCATCAGCCTGGCGCTCGTGGTGGTTGAGATTACCGTTTCGCTGGCGTTGATGACTTTCCTGGGAAGACTCTTCAAGCTGAAGCCGAAGCTAATATCGCTACTGGCCATCGGATCCGCGGTGTGCGGAGTTTCCGCAATCATCGCTGCCAAAGGCGCCATCGACGCCGACGACGAAGATTCCTCCTTTGCCATCGCCGCGATTCTGGCGCTGGGCGCTTTAGCGCTGTTTACGTTTCCGGCCATTGCCCACAGCCTGCACATGAATGACGTTTCGTACGGCTTGTGGGCCGGCTTGGGAGTCGACAACACTGCCGAAGCGACCGCCGCCGGAGCCTTGTATTCAGACGCGGCCGGTAAGGTAGCCGTGCTCGCTAAGACCGCGCGGAATGCCATGATTGGCTTCGTTGTGTTGGCCTACGCGATCTACTGGGCGGGGCGCGGCCAAGCCGAAACCGTTCGCAACAAAGCCGCTTTTCTGTGGAGGAAGTTCCCTAAATTCATCCTGGGCTTCCTCTTGATTTCAGTGCTGGTCAGTGGGCACGCGTTCAGCAAAGGACAAGTCACGTCGCTCGGCAATCTCTCAAAGTGGGCGTTCTTGTTGACTTTCGCCGGGGTTGGTCTGCGCACGAATTTTCGCGACATGTCCAAACAGGGCTTGCGTCCATTCATCGTGGGGGCTCTCGGGGAGATCCTGATTGCGTGCCTGACCCTCGGTCTGGTGGTGGGTGCAAATCGGATCTGGGGACTATGACGGCGAAATGACGACTCGATAGCGAGGTGGCAGAAACACTTTTCAAGCCATCGGGAGGCCAACGTAGTTTTCAGCGAACGTTTGCGCCGCCGCGCGCGAGCTTGTGAGGTAATCCAAGTCGGCCAACTGTCTGTGCTCCTCGAACCGGTCGTTCCCAGGAATCCGGTGCAGCATGGACGTCATCCACACAGAAAAGCGCTGTACCAGCCATATTCGTCTTAAACAAGTTTCTGAGTAATGGTCGAGCGGTTGGTGGTTTCCAGAGGCGTAGAATTCCGCCAACGCGGCGGCCAGCACGCGAACATCAGCCACGGCAAGATTCAGGCCTTTGGCGCCGGTCGGCGGGACTATGTGCGCCGCGTCCCCAGCCAAGTAGAGCCGGCCGAACTGCATCGGCTCCGCCACGAAACTGCGCATGCCGGTAACGCCTTTCTGCAAGATCGCACCCTCGGTTAGCCTGCGGCCGTCGCGAGTCGCCAGGCGCGTCTGCAATTCTTCCCAGATCCTGGCATCCGGCCACTGCGCTAAGTCTTCGTCTGGAGCGCATTGCAGATACAAGCGTGTGATCTCCGGAGTCCGCATGCTGTGCAGGGCAAATCCGCGATCGTGGTAGCAGTAGATCAGCTCGTCGGATGAAGGTGGGGCAGCCGCCAAAATCCCGAGCCAGGCGAATGGAAAAACCCGCTCATAGATGGTTAACGCGTTCTCTATGCTCGGGCGACACACTCCGTGAAAGCCGTCACAGCCAGCAATGAAATCGCAAACGATCTCCGAAGGTTCACCATGGTCGTGAAAGCGAATCTTCGACGCTGCGGAATCGAAGTCGTGAACCGCGACAGCTTCAGCCTCGAAGAAAATCTTGCCTTCTGCCCCGAGCCGCGCCGCGATAAGGTCCTTCACCACTTCCTGCTGGGCATAGATTGTGATGCCGCGCCCCGTCAAGGCTTTGAAATCGATGCGATGCCCCCGCCCTCTGAAACGAATTTCCACGCCGTCATGAATCAGGCCTTCCCGCTGCATGCGCTCGCCCATACCCATTTCCAGCAGAAGGTCGACAGTGCCCTGCTCCAGGACGCCGGCTCGCACCCGCTGCTCACAGTGCTGCCGGCTGCGAGCTTCGACCACAACCGAATCAATTCCCTGCCGGTGCAGGAGATGCGAGAGGACGAGCCCCGCAGGTCCCGCTCCCACAATCCCAACCTGTGTCCGTATTTTCATCGTTTCTTTCGCCGCAATTTTGGACCGGCGAGGCTCTTTACAGAAAACCTCTCGATGACCTCGCGGGGCACGGGTTTGCTCTCGATTCGTTCCGGATCAGCCTCGGACGCGGCTGCCCAGACCCTGATCTCAGAACATTCCACGGTTAGAACACCCTTATTAAATAATCGATGGCGGACAGAAAAACTGCTGCGCCGCCATTCGGTTATTTCAGATTCGACGACAACTGTATCCGAGAATCGCGAGGGCGCTATGAATGACGCCCGCAAGTCGACCAGCGGAACTCCGATAATGCCGTAGGTCTTGAGCATCTTCCGCTTGGGCAGGCCCACTTTCTTGAACAATCCCGTCGTGCACGCGTCGAAATAAGCGAAATAGCGCGGGAAATAGACAATCTGGGCGGGATCGCAATCGCCCCATTCGATATGAATCGTCTTCCGGTTGGTTAGGTTCGTCTTCTTGCTCACCAATGACCTCTTCCGTTGCTTCTCAACTTCTCAATGCGGCTCGGAAGTCTGCGGGATCTCAAAGTAAAGATGATAGTGGCTGCGGCAGCGAGGGTTGAACTGCGCACCACAAGCCGCGCAGCGAGACTCGCGTTGCATGTACTGGAGAATGGTCAGCATTGCACCGCACGCGCCGCAAAGGATCGCCTGCTGGTTCCATTCACTCTCCGGCCAGACTGCGATCCGATGGTCGGCGAGCGCTTCGTGGCAATCTTTGCAGGCATAGTAAAGGCCGCAACATTTCATCTTGATAGCGACGATATCCGTTGGCCCGTGATAATGCTGGCAACGGGTATGGGAATCGAGATTTACGCCACGCACGCTCGGAGAAGTCAGCGCCATCGTTTCAGTTTAACTCGGATGAAAGAGTTCACCCGATCGTCAACAGTTCTTCGTAGAACCCGCCAATCTCCCGCGCCCGGTCGACAAAGTGAATCTCCAAAATCCAGTGCCGCTTGCGGCCAGAAGCGTCGGGCAACTGCATCCGGTTGTGATTCTCGGGATGGACATAAAGAGTGACCTTGTCCCCCGCGATCTTCTCGTGCGGAAAAACGCCGATCAGATGTCCGGCAATAGGCCCGCCGAACTCCCAGCCAGCCCGCTTCGCCAATTGTTGCGCGTGCGCATACAGTTCGGCCGCAGTAATCTCGGGGCGTTCGTGAAAATACCGCTTGCCGCTGGCGAATGCCTCTTCAATGTCGCGGCGGAGCTTCTGCTTCAGCGGATCGTCTCCGACCACATAGGTCCGCCCAAAGTCGGCCTCCCATTCCTCGAATACAGGACCGAAATCCAGAAAGACAATATCATCCTCGCCCACCGTCAAATCTGGCGGATTCTCGTCATAGGGAGCCAAAGTGTTGCGGCCCGCGCGCACAATGCGTTTGTGCCAATAGCGCGAGATTCCGTACATGCTCCCGGCCAGCGAGTAGACGCCCTCGTTAATCTCGCTTTCCTTGGCCCCGGGCCGAATCAGGCTCTGGGCCTGGACCTCGGCGAATAGTGCCTCGGCCTTTCTTTGAGCATCCAACAGCCCCGCGACGAGTAGCTCTTCCGATTGCTCCATAGTTAATCAGAGTATCGTATTCGGTCTTTTAAGGCCCAGAGTGTGCCGCCGCGTTGGTGCCTCAGCTTGAACTTTCAAAGCGTGGCGTCATCCCGAGCGGAGCCGCTTTTCAGGCGGAGCGAGGGATCTCCCCCAAAATCATGCCTGGAAGATCCCTCCAGCTGCTGAAATGCGCTGCAGTTCGGGATGACGCAAGGACAAAGATTCAACTTTTGCAGCTGCCGCCGCCGCGAGAGATTGAAATAGCTCCTAGTTTATATGGCTCCATGGCTCGGTCCGGCGGATTCGATGCTGAGAATCTGCAACGAGTTCGTGGGCACTGCGACCTGACGATCGTGATGATCGTTCTACGCGGATGCCGTGGATCGTTGCAGCGAGAAGAGTCTTTCTGTATTCACCACCAGCACGGTTTTGCCATTGCCCATGATCGCCGCGCCTATGTACTCTTGCACCTTGGCGAGAACGCCGTTCAGCGGCTTGACGACAATTTCGACTTCGCCGAGGAAGTGGTCGACCACCAGGCCGTAGGGTCCCGCAGCCGTCTCAATAATCGCGACTGCCAGCTCTGCCCGCCTCTCCACCATCTCTTCGAATGCCAAGGCATGGGCCAGCCAAAGCATGGGAAAGACGGTGCCACGCACGGGCGCGATCTGTTGTCCTTGCACGGTCCGAACCACCGACTTTGGAATTTTCACCATGTTCCGGATGGTGTCAATCGGCAACACGACCTCGTGTCCTGATACCGCGACCCGGATGGCCTTGGAGACCAACAAGCTCGCCGGAAGTTCGATGCGGCAACTGGTTCCTTTTCCAATTTCGCTCTGAATGTGTACGACGCCGTGCAAGGCTTGCACGGCGTTGCGCACCACGTCCATGCCCACACCCCGGCCGGATAGGGCGGTCACCTTGTCGACGGTGGTGAAACCGGGCAGGAGAATAATCTTGAAAGCTGCCTCGTCATCCATATGCATAGCCGCGACCGCACTCTCGGTGAGCAGCCCTTTCTCGACGGCGCGTCTTTTAAGATTTTCGGCGTCCAAACCCTTGCCATCATCCTTCACTTCAATCACTACATTGGAGCCGCGAGTGTACGCGGTCAGATCGATGCGGCCAATGGCGGGTTTGCCTTTCTGGGCGCGGTCCGCTTTGGACTCGATGCCATGGTCGGCAGCGTTGCGGATGATGTGCGTGAGCGGATCGCCGATGGTGTCGATCACCGTCTTGTCCAATTCCGTCTGTTCGCCGCTCACGTGCAGTTCGATATTTTTGTCAAGATTGCGCGCGATGTCGCGTACCAGCCGGGGAAATCGCTGAAACACATGACGCACTGGCATCATCCGTATCGACATCACGGTGGCTTGCAGGTTGTCCGCAATTCGGGAAACCTTGGCGCCGGAATCGCGCATCTCGTTGGCCATGGTCTTTGCCAGGCTTTTGGCCGCGCCCTCGAACGACTCGCCGCCGGAAATTTGTTCGACGCGTTCGGCGAAGGCGGGCAGGGCTCCGCGCGCAACCAGCAACTCTCCGGCCAGCCGCATCAAGGCGTCGAGTTTGGCGGAGTCCACCCGGATACTGGTCGCAGCCACGCCCGCGGCAGCCTCGGGAGGAGCCGCGGATTCGACAGCCGCGGTGAGAGCGGGAAGCAACGAAGTTACGGCTCCCGCGGCGGGCGAATCGACTGCCAGGCGGGCAGCCTCAATCAGGAGTCTCACCTTCGCCACCCAGCCGCCGTCGTTTACGGCATTGGAGAGCCCGCCCTGCTGCGCCTGGACCGAATCGAGAACTTTTCTTGCCGCGGTCGTGGCTTCGCCGTGGCCTTGAGCCTTGCATGCCGAGATCAGAGTTTGCGCGGCCCGGTGCGCGGTCGCGAGTCCCGCCTGCTCCTCGCCGGACTGAAATTGTTGCAGCGCAAAACCCAGCGCGGAAAAACATTGCAGGGCGGCCCCGCGAAAACAAGCAGCTTTGTTTTCGGTTTCAGTCGAAGAAGCCGGGCCAGACACAGACTCCTGACGCTCGATCGACACCTCGCATTCTTCTTCAACAAAACGAAACACGGCCCGTATTTTGTCCTCGGGCTCACCAGTCTCGATGTTTACTTCCCAGCGGAGGTAGCAGTGCTCGGGATCAAACGGGTCCGCGGCCAGCAGGTCGCTCGCGTCGCAATGAATTTCCATCTCTCCCAGATCAGTGAGTTCAAGAAGTAAGGAGACTGGGTCGGTTCCGGAAAAGAAAATCTCACGGTTCGGGCGAAACCCGATCTTGTACCGGGTCTTGGGCGGGGTCGTGCCGCCGGCGGCCAGCTTCTGTGCCTGTGCGTTGCCGCTGCCTTTGTCCATATCCGGCAGAAGGGGCCGCAACGCCGCAAGCACCTCGGTTTCCAGCGGCAACGGCGTATCGGACTCCGCGCTTCCGAGTTCCAGAAGCAGGGCACAGCAATCGCAGGCTTTCAGCGTGGCATCGATGAGTTCGGGAGTTGTCTCCAGCTGCTTGTTGCGGACCCGATTGAAGACGTCTTCCACATGATGCACGAAGTTGGCCAGCCGGCGGAAACCGGCGCTCGCACCGGAGCCTTTCAGGGTATGCATGGCGCGAAAAACGCGGTTGATCACATCCGCGTTGCGGGGGTCGAGTTCGAGCAGCAGCAGCGCCCCACCGAGATCGGTGAGCAGATCGTCGGCTTCATGACGAAAGGAAGCCTGCAGTTGTTTGAGATCCCCAAAGTCCATAAAACCATTTCATATCCTGTCATTCTGAGCGAAGCGAACGACCGGCACATTTCGCCGCGACGAGCGGACTGCACAGGTCCTTCGCTCCGCTCAGGATGACAAACACAACTTAAGCCTATTTCCGGGATACTGCCCATCAGCAACGTAACACTTTGGTGACTACGGCCAGCAATTGTTCGGGTTCAAACGGTTTCACAATCCAGCCGGTGGCTCCTGCCGCTTTGCCTTCTTGTCTTTTTTCCGGTTGCGATTCCGTGGTGACCAGAACGATCGGCGTGAATTTGTATTGCGCCAGTTTCCTGAGGCTGCGAAGCATTTCGATGCCCGTCATGACCGGCATATTGATGTCGCTCAGCACCAGGTCGAAGATCTCCGCCGAAGCTTTCTGCAGGCCTTTCGCGCCATCTTCGGCTTCGACAATTTCATAGCCCGCGCGCGACAGAGTCATCTTGATCAACTGGCGAATGGTCAGGGAATCGTCGACCGCTAGAATTTTTTTACCCATGTCCCTGCCTCGCGGCCTTGGCCAAGGGATCGAATTTCAATTTCGGCGGGAGCGGCGCAGTTTGCGTTTCCGGCTCGGCGGGCGGCACAAAGAATGTTGCCAGGCCCCGTCCCCTCAGGGCCGCGACAAAGCCGTCGGAAGTTGCGTCGATCTGGAACTGGCCCGTCCCATGGTTCAACCGGCACAGAATCTGGATGATGCTCGTATCCATTTCATCAAGTCCCTCAGCCCGCAGCCGAATGCTCTGGTGGGCGGCGATTGCGGGCTGCAGAGCTTCCCAGAGCCATCGCGCCTGTTGCACGCCGAGCCTGCCCGCCAGAATAAGTCTCACTCCGTCAGCGGCCGTCTGCAGCTCAAATGGCATTCCATGGTCCTTCGCGTCCAGCTTCGCAGCACTTGTTTTGCATCAAAAAAGTTCAACGTTCGCGCCGTACTCCTGCCCTGCAGCGGGTGTCGTCAGCGGTGCTCCGGGTTCCGCCTCTTCGCCGGAGACCAAGGCATGCACATCGTGCTGATCCTGCATGGTATAGCCCGCGGAAGCCGCCTCGAGATCGAACGGCTTGTCCGACTTCGGATACAAGTTGAGCAGCAACTCGATGGTGACGTCTAGATTTGCCAGCAGCTCTCTTGCTCCATCGACAAATTTCAGCGATCGCAGCAGGGCCTCAGTCTTTTCCTGCAGTTGGCCTGCTTCCTGGCAAAGACGGCCAACCACGACATATTCATTTCTTCGTGAACTGCGCAACGAATCGGTTACGGTCTGAGCCATCAGCGTGCCCCGGCAGGACTCGACCTTTTGAACGTCGGCGACGATCACCCCAGCCTGGGACTGGAGCGCGATCCCGAGTTGGGCAAACTGCTCATTTTGATCGGTCGCGAGCTTGAGGACTTCATCCGCGACCTCCGAAGTCCAGACCCCCAGTACTCCCAGACCGCGGGCCGATGGAATCTTGTGGGCATCGACCAGCACATTGAGGGCTAGTCTTTTCATCGACCGCGCCACGACTTCTAACTCGCGGCTATTCGCGTTCAGCATTTCGCGAATCGGATCAATCTGGGTCACGACGAAGTTGCCCATCTTGGCCTCCCCTGCCAGCAATGCAGCCACTTCTGCGCTGAGAGCAGCGAGGCGATCGACCGCTTCCTCGAACCCTTCCACCTGTTCGTCGCTGGACGATCCTATGGCGCCGTCCCCCGCTATGCCTTGGGTGCAGCCGATCACACTATTTAGCTCGCGCTCGATGCGGCTCCCGGTGTTGACCACCATTTCCAGCAGGCACTTGGCCTGCTGGCGCTGCAGTAACAGTGCATGTCCGGGCTCATCCGGCTCGTCTTCCGGATTGTTCTTGCGAACGGCGGCCAGCGCGCCCAGGATGTGCTCAAGGCGCTGACGAATCGCGTCGTGGCCTTGCAGGGCCTTGACCGCTTCCCCAATGCTGGCGGCGAGCACGGCTCCGAGTGCGCTAGCCTTGTTCTGCACTCGCAGCAGGCTGCGGGGGACGATCGAAAGCTGATCGAGATTACGCACAACGTTCTGCTCCGATTCGGCGGCCTGCACGGCATAGGAAACACACGTCTGCTCCACCAATCGCGTCGCCGCCGCGAGCTTGCCCAGAATCGTCAGCAGCGAACTCTGTTGCGAATCGCCTGCCTGGGTCATGAAACCCACTACTTGCTTCATCTCTTCATACGCCTTCACTACAGAAGCGCTGTCTGCGGGAGAGAGTCGGGACGCCTCGAGGCTGAAATGAAAAGCGATGTGGGTGAGCGGTGCGATGTTTTCCTGCAGGTGCCGGGCGGTGCCCAGTAGTCCTCCAGTTTGCTGCGTGGTGCCGGCTAGCTGAAGGCGCACTCCCTGAATTTCAAGGAGAAACTTCTTGAAGACGGCGCACCCCTCCAGCATCGACTGGCGGATGAGGTTCTGGCTTTCGCTTGCGGCTGCCGTGTGTTCCGACAACTGCACGGTCGCCTTCTGCACATTCTCCGCCATGCTCCAGCAAGCGTCGAGCGCCTGGATCAGGCTGGCAAACTCCGCTTCGCTGGTGTTCAGATAGCGGACCAGGCTCGCGTTCAGCCGCTCATAGTTCGCCCACGCCGACAAAAGCGACTCCGGTTCGGGCCCATCCGGGGTCACGAGTCACCGCTTTGCTTGCCCTGCGAGCCATTCGTCCCCGATATATTTGCCTTAGGTCTGACAACCTCATTGTTACTACCTTTCGCGTCATTAACCCGCGAGCTATCAGAATGCAAGCCATCAATCCCGAGAACCATACAAATGTTTTCGATCAAGGGCTTGGGGTCCGAAGGCTTCACAATGTAGAAATTTGCCCCGGCGAGAAAGCCACGGCTCTTGTCCTCTGCCTCCGACTCGGTGGAGATGATGATGATTGGCAAATCGGTATAGTCTCCATTGCTTCTTACCTGGCGGATGAATTCATAGCCGTCCATGTTCGCCATGTTGATATCAGTCAGCACGAGATCGAAGGAACGACTGAAGAGCTTTTCGAGAGCGTCCGCGCCGTCAACCGCCGTGACTACGTTGAAGTTGGCCTCGCGCAGAATATAGGAATGGTAGTTGCGGGTGAACTCCGAGTCATCGACGATCAGCACATTCCGTTTCATAGTCCGCCCTTCTAAAGCCTGCCCTTCTAGAGTCCGTCCCTCTATGCCAGCCCTTCTAGAGCGGGCCCTCCGGCCCTTAACCCTTCGTATAAAGCAGATGCCCGCCCGCCTTCTTCAGATGGAATGCCGAGGTGATGCGGCCGACCGACTCAGAATGGCCCAGAAAGATGTAGCCTTTGGGATTCAGCGCATCGTAGAAGTGGTTCACGACGTTGCGCCGCGACTCGTCATCGAAGTAGATCAACACGTTCCGGCAAAACACAAAGTCGTAGCCCCGCATGGCTTTCATCTGCCGCTGGTCGTTCAGATTGAGTTTTTCGACGCGCACCATGCTGGCCGTTGCCGGAGCGATCCGGAACCCCGCGACCGTCGGTATCAGGTGCTTGCCGTAGCTGTCGGGAACGTTTTTAACCGCACGGTCGCCATACACCGCATTGCGGGCGAGTTGCAGCATGTTCTCATCGATGTCGGTGGCATTGATCCTGACATCCCAATCCACCGAATCGGGAAAGACCTCGCGGATAATGATGGCCAACGTGTAGGCTTCCTCGCCCGAGGAGCAACCCGCGCACCAGATGCGGATACGCCGATCCGCGGTGGGCTGCCGCGCCGCAATCAGTTCGGGCAGACAGACGTCGGCAAAGCCGGCCAGTTGCTCGAATTCGCGGAACATGTAGGTTTCATTGGTGGTAACGAGATTGGCCAGCGCCTGCATCTCATCGCCATTGCCATCGCAGTGTCCGATCTGGAAAAGATATTCGTCGGCGTCCTTCAGGCCCAGGTCGGCAATTCTCCGTTCCACCCGCTTGTTCAGAAAATAGAGTTTCTTGTCGTCGAATTGCAATCCCAACTTCTTGTAGATGAGCTTGCTTAGTTTGGAGAACTGCTCGGCGGTGAGTTCCATCGCGAACGCCTCCTGAGAAGTTCTTCGAGTTCGTCGACAATTTCCGAATCGCTTTCGGTTGCAAGCAGCGCCTGCAGCTCGCTTTCGACCGCGGGATCGGAAGAATTGTCCAGCGACTCGACCGCCGCCAGGCCGAGCGTCCGATCGGGGTCGTGGATGTAAGGCAGCACCACCCGCGCCACGCGGGGCCCAGCGGTGAAGTGTCCGAGCAGGCGAATGAGATGAAACCGCACGCCCGCATCGAGGCCGGGCTGGAGCAGGCCGCAGAGCCGGGCTTCGCACCGGGGGTCTAACTGCGAAACATTGTGGCGCAGCGCGATGTTTGTGACCGCGTCGATCGCCGCTTCGTGAATGAACTCACCCCTCTGTTCGATGGCCCGGCAAATCTCTGCGATCGATTCCGGACCCGCGGTATGGCCGAGCACCTTCAGGAAAGGCTGCACGTAGATGCCCGGCACTTCCGCGGCGTTGGCATACTTCGCGCGCAGAGCGTCCAGGGTCTGCCGGGTTCCGATGAGGGCCAGCGCTTCCAGGCAGGCGCACACCACCATGGGCTGCGAACTCTCCATCGCCATCGCCAGCACCGGCCGCACCAGGCCATGACGCCGTCTGGATCCGATGTTCTCGATGGCGCTGATGGCCACGTTGCTGTCCGCATCCTTCAAGGCGGCAAGGTAGAGCGCGTCGGGAGCTCCGATGGTGGCCTCGCGCAGAATGTCGACGCTGAATTTGCGCAGGTCCTTATCGTCGCTGCGGATCAGGCGGGTCAGGGCTTCGATGACATCGCCGGCGCGCCGCTGCAGCATGTTCGCAGCCTCCGCCCGGACAAACGGGTCGGAGTCTTGCAGCAGTCCGATAATCGACTCCACCGGATTCGCCGTCCAGATCCGCGAGAGTCCGCGGAGAATCGCCTCTTTGACGGAGCGTGAGACTTCCTGGCGGAGTTGAGCCACCAGCAAGTCGGCCGCCCCGGGGCCACCCGACTCGCTAATCTCCTGCGCGGCCGAGCGCCGCTCGGATTCCTCCGGCGCGGCCAGCGCCGCGAGCAGCTTGCTGTCGAGCGCGGTCACGACCGTGCTCCCGATCGCGCGGAGGTTGCCAAGGATGCTCGGTCCGACGCCTGGTGCGCGGAGTCTCCCGCCGTCGTCGCGCCGAGGATGCGCACCAGCCGCGCAGCCATTTCCCAGCTGGGAAGCACAATCTCCGCGCCGCCCCGCGCGATGGCCTGATAAGGCATCCCATAGACCACGCAACTTTCTTCCGACTCGGCGATGGTGAGTCCTCCCGCTTCCCGGATCCTCACCATCTGATCGGCACCATCGTCCCCGATACCAGTCATGAGCACGCCGATGGTCCGCGCCCCGTAGATCGACAGCACCGAATCCATCATCACGCTCACCGCCGGCACGAACAGCGTCTTGGGCTGGCTGGGCCGGCGCAATACCACCTCGCCGCTCAGTTTGCGATAGGGACAGAGATGAAGATTGTTGCCCGCCACGTAACAACATCCGGCGTGCACTGAAGCCCCGGTTTCGGCCTCGACCACTTCGATGGCACATTCTTTCTGCAGCCGGGAGACGTAGGTGGGGATGAAAGTCGCCGGCATGTGTTGCACCAGAAAAATCGCGGCGGGGAGGTCAGCGGGCAAGCCGGGAAGAAAAGTGCTGATGGTGGTAGGTCCGCCGGTCGAGATGCCGATTGCAATGGCGCGCATGGCGCTCGGCGGAAGGTTCGGGGGACGGACGGCGGCCCGCGCTGCCGCCATCCCGGCCGGCCGCGGCGGCGATGCCGCCGGACGCGGACGCCGGCGGAGTCCCCAGACCGCCGCGGCGCGGATTTTGCTCATTAACTCTTCGCCAATCGAGTCCAGGTTCGCCGAGACGGTGCCGTCTGGTTTCGCGACGAAATCGAAGGCTCCCAGTTCCAGGCATTCGAAGGTTTCTATGGCGCCCTGCTGGGTGAGAGAGCTCAGCATGATCACGGGGCAGATCTTTTTTTCCAGGATCATCTGCATGGCGCTGATGCCGTCGAGCTTCGGCATATTGATGTCCATGGTCACGACGTCGGGTTTTAGTTCGACAGCTTTCTGGATGGCGTCTTCGCCGTCTCGGGCGGTCGCGGCTACGAGAATGTCCGGCGCCTTGCCCAGCAGACGGCTGATCAGATTGCGCATTAACGCCGAATCGTCGGCCACCAAAACGCGAATCGTAGATCCAGATTTCATGGATTCAAACCCAATGCCGGCGCGCATCTGGTCGGACTCGTCTCTGGGTGGGAGCCGCTGGTGGTGGCCAGCGAACTCCGCTCGCCAACGACAAACCACCAACAGCCAGCGGCCACCTAGGCGTGCGCGCCCAGCGCCGCCAGTTGGCTCTCCTCTCCGCGCGTAAGCACCTTTTCCACATCCAGCAGAACGATCATGCGCTTGCCGTCCTCGACCTTGCCCAGACCGGAAATGAACTGGCCATCGGCTCCGCTGGAGATGCTCGCCGGAGGGGGTGCGATATTGCGCTTGGAAATGCTCAGAACCTGCTTCACCGAGTCGACCACCAGGCCGGTTTTGGCGCCGCCGAGATCGACGATAATCACCCGGGTGCGATCGTCGGAAGCTTTCGCTTCCAGGGCAAAAAGCATGCGCGTGCTGAGCACGGGAATGACTTCGCCCCGCAGGTTGGTGACGCCCTCGACGCACTTCGGCGCCTTCGGAGTCTGCGTGATCTTCGACAGCCGGTCAATCTCCTGTATCTTCGCTATGGGGATGCCGTACTCTTCCTGGCCCAGCAGAAAAGCAACCAGTTGCACCTCTTCCCCTTGCCCGGTTTGTTCTTCTTTCTTCTTGTTGTCCAGGCGGCCGCCGGGCTTGGTTTCCTCGGCAGCGATGGCCGCCGCCGCGCCCGCGTCTTCGCCGGCAGCACCGCCGGCGATTTTCGACAGCACCTTATGATCGAGCAGGCTCCCGGTAGCCAGCAGCAGAATCAACCGGTTGCCATCTTCCAGCTTGGCGATCCCTGAAAGGCTGACGCCCTGCTCATGCGCCACATTGGGCGGAGCCTCGATGGCATCGTCCTGCACCCCCAGCACTTCGTTGACGTGGTCGACGACCAGTCCCAGCTGGAACCCTTTCGAATCGACGACGATGATGCGCTGGTCCTCGTGAATACTGCCCTCCACCTGCTCCGCGAAAGTATCGAGCGCGGCGACGATGGCCTCGGCCGAAGCCACGATGTCTTTGGTCAGCGCCGCGGCCCCCTTCACATCCTGATCGGCAGCAGAGCTGGCCTGTTTGGTGATGTGCTCATTCAATCCTCGGGCCGTGGCCAGAGTCTCGGTGAGCGACTGGCTGGAACTGTTGAAGGCGGCGAGCCAGGTGCGCAGCTGTTCGGCCGCGGCCGTAACCTTATGCAAATCCGGGTTCTCGCTCGACCCGCTCGCCCTCAGCCAGGCCTGGTATTCGGTCGAAGCCAGACGGCAGGCCGCAACCAGGTCGGCGGCGAACGAGTTCTGCCGCAGCAGGCGGCGCAGATCGACGATGGGAAGGATCTGCCCGCGCACCGTCAAAACCCCCAGCAGGTGATCGGGCGCGCCCGGCACCTCTTTCGGGGTTTGCACCCGCAGTATCTCGCGGACATGCTCCATGGGAAAGGCAAACTCTTCCCGGCCGATTTTGAAACTGACCAGTTGCCGCACTTCGCCCCCCTTGGCGTGCCCCTCGTTACTACTAGGACTGTTATTGCTTTCGCTGCGCGCTTCTTTGCTCTGCGCTTCATGCTTCTGCGCTTCATGCTTCTGCACATCATGCTTCTGCACATCATGGTTCTGCGCATCAGGGCCGGAATGCACCGGGGGTTTCCCCAGCGTCTCCGCGATGGCTTCGGGGTCGCCATGGCCGGCCCCGCTGCCCAGGGTGCAGACCCGGCGCGCGTCGAGCGCGATGATGATGCGGGCGCCATTGTCGAGCTTGACCACGCCATCGATGTAGTCGGCCGTCTCGTTGCGGATCGCCGCCGGGGGCGGCTCGAACTCATTGCGGCCGACCCGGGTAACCTGGCGTACTCCATCCACCAGCAACCCGGTTCTCTTGCCTTCGATATCCACCACCAGCACCCGGCTGCGGTCAGTGTGCTCCTCGCGCTTCATTCCGAATCGGGTGCGGATGTCGAAGATGGGCAGCACCGTTCCCCGCAGGCTCGAGATGCCCTCGACATAATCCGGGGTGTGCGGCAGTTTGGACATTTTCGGCAGCCGGATGATTTCCTGCACCGACATGATGTCGAAACCGAACTCCTCATCCTTGAGTAGGAACGTGACCAGTTGGGTTCCATCCGCTCCCGCCTTGGCGGCGGGCTTCACCGTCTCCGTAGCCATTGCCGTGCTCCTCGCGTCCGGCGTTGCCGAACCATGATGCTTTACTGCCGCTGGTTTTTTCATGGCCCCTATCCGTGCTGGAGTTCGTCGGCCTGGGATGCAATTTCTTCAATCGCCTGCAGAATTTCCTGGGCTGCCTTCAACCCTTCTTCGGCGGCGGTGGCGGACTCGGTGCAGGCGCGGCTCATCTCTTCCGATGCGGTGGCAATCTGCTCGCTGGCCTGGGACGCCTCCTGCAGCGAGCTCACCGCTGCATCGGCTCCCTTGACGATGACGTTGACGTAGAGCTGAACTTCCTTGATCTCCTTCGCCATCCGCTCCAGGTTCGTGGTGGAGACCTTGGCGCGCTCGGCATCTTCTTTGGCCTTGATGCCGGCGCCTTCAATGTCGGTCACGACCTTGGTGATCTGGCCCTGAATACTCTTGACCAGGTCCTTGATGCGGTCGGCGTTTTCGCTGCTCTCGTTGGCCAGCGAGCGGATGTCCCCGGCCACCACCGAGAAGCCGCGGCCAAACTCCCCGGCGCGCGCCGCTTCCACGTTGCCATTGACCGCCAGCATGCGGGTCTGCACCGTCACCATTACAATCGCGTCCACGATCTTGTCGATGCGCCGGGTCCGCTCTTCCAGTTCGAGGACATTCTTGGCCGACCCCTGCGACATCTGGGCCGACTGCCCGATATTTGCGATCATCGAATCCAGAGCCTCTTTATTGCTGGTCAGCAAGGCGGTTACAGCCGCGCATTTCTCTCCGCTGGCCGTGGCCTTCATTCCCATCTCCTTGGCGCCGTGTTCCAGTTTGGTGCCCAAAGTCTGGGCAGTCTCGCAGGCTTTCGACGAAACCTGGGCAGCGCGGCTGATCTCCTCAATCGCGGCCGAGATCTGGGTGGAAGCGCTCTTGACTTCTTCCGCGTTGGCGGAGAGTTGTTCCGCCGCCGCCGCCAGTTCCTCGGCGGATTTCTGGGCGCTGGTCGAGGTCTTCAGTTTCTCCGCCAACTGGGCAAGGCTATTGGAGGCATCGTTCATTTCCGCGTAGGCCCGGCCCTGCTCCTGCACCGCCTTCTGCGATTCCATCACTGCGGTGCTGGACTCTTCCGCCGCCTTAGCAATCTGCTGCGCGCCCACCAGGTATTGCTTGGCGCCGGCCAGCGCGGCCAGTGCGTTGGTTGCAATCGCCTTGCAGCCTTCGCGCATCTCGGCCAGGTCGGTTTCGACGCGCCCCAGCGCTTCGGTGATCGCATTCGCCTTTTCAACCTCTTCCAGACCTCTCTTTCCGGCAGTCTGGGCATCGGCGGCGACCACCTTCACCTGGCCCTGGATCTCGGTCACCACTTCCTGGATTCCGCGGGCGCTCTTCTCGCTCATCTCCGCCAGGTTGCGCACTTCATCCGCTACGACGGCAAAGCCCTTGCCATGTTCCCCGGCACGCGCCGCTTCGATGGCCGCATTCAGCGCCAGCAGGTTGGTCTGGTCGGCAATGCGGGCGACGGCATGCACGATTTTGCCGATTTCCTCAGACTGCCGTTCCAATTCCGCGATCATTTTGGCGGAATCGAAGCTGGCCTGGGCGGCATCGCTCACGCCCTTGATCAAGGTCTTAATATCCACCGAGGTGCCGCGGCTCAATCCATAAAGGTTATCCACCAGCGTCAGCGATCCCGCCGCCTGCGTGTTGGCTTCGTCCGAGGCTTTTTCAATCTGATTGATGGCGGCACGCGATTCCTCCGCCGCCGCCGCCGACTCTTCCGCCCCGGAAGCGATGGTCTGCATCGCCTTGCCGAGTTGCTCAACCGTAGCGGTCGCTTCATTGATGGCGGTGGCTACCTGTTCGGTGGCGGTCGAAAGCTTTTCCGCAACTGCCTGGGCGCGGGCCAAGGTGCGGGCACGGGTTTTGTCTTCGGCGATTCTCTTTCCCTGCAGCCGGCTTGCGCCATTGTCGGCGGCGCTGTATTGCTCCTGCACCGAACTGTTCGTCCTTTGCGCCGCCATGCGCCTCATCCCCGCTGGGGACGTGGCAATCCCATGACCATTCCCCTCGCCTGCTGGTTCCACACTTTCACTCATTGCGACCTGCTCCTCTCATCTCTCTTCACTCTATCGCCTGCTGGTTGGCACACCTTAGCGGGGCGGATTAATTATTCGTAAACCTTTCCAGAGTGGGAAACCGAAACGGAGAAGAATCATTGCGGGAAGCACCCCGGCCAACGCACGCGCCCGGGCGGACTCGGCGCACCCACTCTTGCGCCACCGTGAAGGTCGAACCCACCACTGCCGATGAGCACTACAGGGACTCGTGTCTACGACTTACCCATCACGACCAGACCAACCCGGCAAGGGCGCGGATGCGCCGCAGGTTCCCGGGGGTGCGGCCGGGAAACGGACCCTGCCTCTGCTCACCACCGCCATTGAGCAAATCGGCGAAGCCATCGTGATTACCGATATCTCGGGCACGATTCAGTATGTCAACCCAGCTTTTTCCAAAATAACCGGCTACGGCGCCGAGGAAGCGATCGGCCAGCACACCCGGTTGCTGAAGTCCGATCGCCAGAATCCCGACTATTACGGGAAACTTTGGCAGACGATCCTGGCAGGCGAGATCTGGCGTGGCGAGCTGATCAATCGGCGCAAGGACGGAAGCCAGTACTGCGAAAAGATTTCGATTACGCCGGTTCGCGATCTCACCGGCGCCATCGCCAACTTTATTGCCATCAAGCAGGACATAACCGCTGAGAAGCGGGCCGGAAACGAACTACGGCTGACGCAATTCTCCCTGGAGCACGCCTCGGACGGAGTCTATTGGTTGGATCCACAAGCCCATATCGTTTACGTCAATGAAGCGGCCTGCGTCTCTTTAGGGTATTCCCGCGCAGAGCTGCTGGCGCTGTCGATTCCGGATATTGATGCGAGTTTCCCGAAGGGAGCGTGGACGACGTTCTGGGAGGACATCAAGCAGCGCGGCTCGAAAACTTTTGAGGCCCAGCAACGCACCAAGCAGGGCCGGGTTTTCCCGGTCGAAGTCACGGCGAACTACGTGGAGTTCGACGCACAGGAATACATTTTCGCCTTCGCCCGCGACATTACCGAGCGCAAGCGGTCGGAGGAGACCATTCGCCGATCGGAACATTTCCTGCAATCGACTTTGGATGCCTTGTCGTCGCATGTCGCGATTCTGGAAAACAAGGGTGAGATTGTGGCGGTGAACGCTGCCTGGCGCCGTTTCGTGACGGCGAACGGAGGCGACCTCGAGGCCTGCGGAGTGGGCAGCAACTACCTGGAGGTGTGCCGCCGGGCTGCACTCAGCACTGCCGACGCGAACTCCGCCGCCGAGGGAATCCGGCGGATCATGGCCGGAACCTTGGATCAGTTCAGCCTCGAGTACCCTTGCCACAGCCCGGAACAGAAGCGTTGGTTTGTCATGAGAGTCACGCCTTTTGCGCATGAAGGCGACGGCCGCGTGGTGCTGGCTCACGAGAATATCACCGACCGCAAACTGGCTGAAGAGGCGGTAGGAGAGTCGGAAAAACGCTATCGGCTGCTGTTTGAGCGTAACCTGGCGGGTGTCTTCCGCACCACGGTAGAGGGGCGCATCCTGAATTGCAATGCGGCGGCAGCGCGGATGTTTGGCTGTGATTCGCCCGAGGAAGTCCGCCACCTTGCGATCACCGATTTCTATGACAATCCTGCCGACCGGGAAGCTGTCCTGAGCCGGCTCAGATCCGGAAAGAACCTTACCAACCAAGAGATTCAGCTTCGCCGAAAGGATGGGAGCACGGGCTGGGTGTTAGTGAATTATTCGCTGGTCGACAGCGATTCCGGCGGAGCGATTGAGGGCACATTCGTCGACATCACCGAACGCAAGCGGGTGGAAAAAGAGCTCCGCCTGACCCAATTCTCGCTGGAGCATGCTTTTGATGCCGTGTTCTGGATGACTCCGCAAGGCCATATCGCATACGCGAACCAAGCCGCCTGCAGCAGTCTATCGCGTTCCCGCGAAGAGCTTCTTTCTCTGTCGATCTCCGCCATCGATCCGGCCTTCCCCCAAGGAACTTGGGAGACGTTCTGGAAAGACCTCAAGATGCGGGCCTCGATGACCTTTGAAACCCAGCACGCAACCCGACGGGGATGGCTCTTCCCGGTGGAAGTGACCGCGACCTACCTGGAGTTCGATGGCCAGGAATATTGCATGGCGTTCGCGCGCGACATCACCGAACGCAAGGGCGCGGAAGAGGACGTTCGGCAGAGCGGCGAACTGCTGAAAATAGTGCTGGATTCAATCCCCGAGGCAGTCTACGGCATCGACATGCAGGGCAAATGCACATTCTGCAATCCCTCCTGCCTCCGATTACTAGGTTATGACGAGGTCGGGGATTTGCTTGGTCGGAACATGCACGATGTGATGCACCACACGCGGCCGGATGGCACGCCTTACCCCGTCGAGCAGTGTCATATCCTCGAAGCTTTTCGCCAGGGACATGGCACCCACATCGACGACGAGTTCATCTGGCGCCTCGACGGCACCAGCTTTCCCGCTGAATACTGGTCCGATCCCATGCATCGCGACGGCGAAACCATCGGGACGGTCGTTACCTTCGTCAACATTGCGGAGCGCAAGCGCG
The DNA here is from genome assembly GCA_963800405.1 of uncultured Acidobacteriota bacterium. Lineage (GTDB taxonomy): Bacteria > Acidobacteriota > Terriglobia > Terriglobales > Acidobacteriaceae > Sulfotelmatobacter. Next base: position 2,137 of record CAWDBW010000018.1, on the reverse strand, counting down.
GCGAGCAGTTTTTGCACGAGGCGAAAGAAGCCGCCGAGGCCGCCAACCGCTCCAAGGGCGAGTTTCTGGGCGAACATGAGCGATGAAATCCGCACCCCGATGAATGGCGTGATCGGAGTCGCCGGCTTGCTGCTGGACACAGTTCTGACGCCGGAGCAACGACAGTATGTGGAACTGGTGCGCATCAGCGGAGAGGCGCTGCTGGCGGTGATTAACGACATCTTGGATTTCTCCAAGATCGAGGCTCGCAAGCTGCTGGAAACAGCCGACTTCGATCTGCGTCCGCTGCTGGAGAATGCGGAGCGGTCCTGGCCATCAAAGCGGCCGAGAAGGGACTTTCGCTGGCCAGTGAACTGAAGCCGGAAACCCCGTGGCTGCTGCGGCGACCCCGGCCGCCTGCGCCAGATTCTGCTGAACCTCCTGGGCAATGCGGTGAACTTTACGCAGCATGGCGGAGTGTCGATCTGGGCGGCCCTTGAGTCTACAGAAGACGAGTCGCCGAAAACGCAGCCGGAATCCCAGCCAGAATTCCAGCCAAAGACGGCGGCTCTGTAAGACTGCGCTTCCACATCACCGATACCGGCATTGGCTTCCGGCAGGACTGTGCCTCCGCCCTTTTTGAGCCCTTCGTTCAAGCCGATGGTTCCAGCGCCCGGCGCTACGGCGGCACCGGCCTCGGCCTGACTATTTCGAAGCAACTGGTCGAGTTGATGGGTGGCCGAATCGGCGTTGAGAGTGAAGAAGGCAAGGGATCGACGTTTTGGTTTACCGCAGTCTTTGAGCAGCAACTGCCAGGAAGGACACTGGCAATGACGACGGCTATGACGACGAGCGCCCAAGGAGGCTTGACGGCGGCGGCTGCCGTGCAGTCCCTTCACCCCCCGGTCGCGGTTCCAGCAGCCCGTCAGGCGCGAATCCTCTTAGCCGAAGATAACGTGGTCAACCAGGCAGTGGCGGTGGCCATGCTAACGAAACTGGGCTATCACGCCGATCTGGTCTCCAATGGAGTCGAAGCCCTTGCAGCGCTGCGCCAGACAGACTATGACCTCGTCCTCATGGATTGTGGCATGCCCGAGATGGATGGCTATGATGCAACGCGCCGCATTCGCGATGGCCGGGCCGGGATCCGCAACCCGCTTATCCCTATTGTCGCTATCACCGCCGATGCCATGTCCGGTGACCGTGACAAATGTCTGGCAGCGGGAATGAGCGACTATGCGGCCAAACCAGTAGAAGTGCAGAAATTGGGCGATATGCTGAAGAAATGGCTTCAGCCGGTCGCCATTGATTTACCACATACTGCCTTGAGCAGCCAGGCAGACGAGATTCGACCTCCGGCCAGCGCCTCGGCCGCAGAACTGGAAGCTGTATTCAATCCGAAAGAAATGCTGGCTCGTCTCATGGGCGACCAGGAACTGCGGCAAGGTCATTGCCGCATTCCTGGAGATGCCCCGCGGCAATTGCGCACCCTGAAGGCAATGCTGGAAGAGGGAGATGCGGAGGGCGCCCTGCGTCAGGCACACACGCTCAAAGGAGCGGCGGCCACGTTGTCAGCCGAAACCCTGCGAGCACTGTGCTCCGAAGCGCAGGAGGCAGCGGCCATCAACGACTTGGAGCGCGGTTCTATCCCGCTGCCCCGGATGCACGAACAATTCGAACGCTTGCAGGCCGTCCTGCAACGAGCAGAATGGCGGCATCAGGCCTCCGGAGGGGCCGGCTAATGATGCGAACACTCATCGTCGAAGACGACTTTACCAGCCAGCTTTTGCTGCGGAATCTGCAACACCAGGTTTACGAGAACCCCGTATTGCTCACCGGGCGCGGCACGCCGTACGGGCTGGCCATGGCGCCCGTGATCAAAGTGGCGTCGAATAGCGGGTTGGCGCGGCGCTGGCACGACCTGATTGACATTGATGCGGGGCGGATTGCGACCGCAGAGGCAACGGTGGAGGAGGTTGGCTGGGGAGATCTTTTTATTGGTTTTGGAGATCGCCAGTGGTAGGAAAAAAGTTTGGGCGACCATTGGGGATTGCACAACGAGTTTGCGCTGTTCAATCCGGGGCCGGTGACGTAGAAGCAGGGATTAGGGAGTAGCGAATAGGGAACAATACGAACGGAACCAGTAGAGGACATAACA
>CAWDBW010000017.1:0-18231 GCA_963800405.1 uncultured Acidobacteriota bacterium | reverse complement strand
ACTGCGTGCTACTGGTTCCGGTACCGTATTGCTACCTGCGGCGCCGCTTGCCCGCCGCGGAGTTTCGCCTGGTCCGGCGGGAACGCCTGCGCGCCCTGGCCGCCTACGTTCAGGTCGCGGGAAGAAACGCCGCCGTCCTGGTCCGTCTGGGACAGGCCGCGTCCACCGCCGCCGACGCCGACACCGTCGAGGCCGCCCGCCGCCTGGTGGACAACGCGCTCCTGCTGCGCCGCAATGCCGCTCTCGCCCTGCTCAGAATTTATATCGCCCTGGCCTGGCCGAACTCCGGCCGGGCGGGTGCCACTCTTCCCCATACTGCATGACTACGAACAGTTCAACGGCTCCGCCATGCTGCTGGGCAGACTGCAAAATCCCGCTGTCCCTCTTGCGCATTTCGGCTACGTCCTAAGTCGGCGGGTGGACGGGAATTGTTGATTGCTGATTTGTGATTGTTGATTGAAAACCTGAGAATCGCGGTGCGGTTCAATCAACAATCAAGAATCAACAATCTTGTTCTTGACGCCGGCAGTCGTCCCTCACCACCCGCCAGCGCCTGAAAACTCACCATCCCCGCAGTAACTCCGAAACCACCCCTCCTTCGATTCCTGACTTGTTTTCGCGGGCCTTTCTGTTATAAAAACACGGGCTGCACAGCTGGGCTACAGAAGCAAGCGTTCCACACCATTTGTGATTACATCGGCAACCTGCCGTGGGAATCGGTCCCGCCGTCTGCTCGCCTTCGCGAGTCCAAGGGAGAACCTTATGATCCGCACCCTGAAAGCTGCCTCCTTGTGTTTTTTTGTCCTGCTGCTGTCCGCCCTTAGTTTTGGCCAGGGCGGCGCTGCCACCGGTGATCTGCACGTCACCGTGAAGATGCCAGGGGAAACCTGGTCGCCAGCGCGACCGTTACGGTGCGGGACGCGGCCAAAGGACTGGAGCGCACCGCGACCAGCAACGGTGAAGGCGGTTACAGCGCGCAACTGCTGCCGCCCGGCACTTACTCAGTTACGGTGGACGCTGCCGGTTTTAGCGGCGTCATCAACACCGGAGTCGTGATCACCGTCGGCGGATTGGTTGAGCTTCCGGTCACCCTCGCTGTCGCCACCGGCAAGGAAGTCGTGGAAGTCAGTTCGCAGGCGGAACTGGTTGAGACCTCGCGCAGTTCCACCACTGACACCATCGGCCAGCGCCGCATCGATAATCTCCCCATCAACGGCCGCAACTACATTAACTTCACCCTGACCGATTCCCAGGTGGTGCGCGACAACGCGCCCAGCCTCGGCGCTGCGCCCACCTCCGGCCTCAACATGAGCGGCCAGCGCGCCCGCTCCAACCTGGTGAACGTCGACGGTGCCGACGCCACCGACAATTCGGTCAACGGCGTGCGCTCCACCGTTTCCCAGGAGGCGGTGCAGGAATTCCAGATCATCACCAACAGTTACGCCGCGGAATACGGCCGCGCTGCCGGTGGCGTGGTTAACATCATCACCCGCTCCGGATCGAATGACTTCCACGGCGATGTTTTCGGCTATCTTCGCAACCGCAACTTTCAGGCGGTGAATCCTTTCAGCACCGTCACCAACCCGGCCTATACCCGGGTACAGGCTGGAGTCGCGTTCGGCGGGGCCATCAAGAAGGACAAGACTTTCTACTACTTTGCCTACGAAGTTACGCGCCGCCACGAAACCGGATTCTCCTCGATCGGCCAGGGCAATTTCGGGCTGAGTCCGTTCGATGCCTCTGCGTTTTTTCTGCAAGCTCCGGGCACGGTGAATCTTCAACTCACGCCCGACCAGATCTCGTTCCTTACCGACCCGGCTGTCGACAGCCTTTTAAGCAATCCAGCCTTGGCCGAGGCGGTCGGCACCTACATTGTCAGCGCGGGTGCCTCGTCCGGCATGGCCGTCAACGGCGCCTGGCCCACCGGCCTGGTGCAAGTGCTAACCGGCGGAGGGCTCTCGGCCTTTGCAGGATTTCCCAGTTCCTGCCCCCCTCCCGGACCATGCTTCATTCCAGGCTCTTACCAGACGCTGGCTTCCCAGATCGGAAACTTCCCCGTGTTTGAGGGCACCAGTCTTTACTCGCTGCGCCTCGATCACAACCTGGGCGCCAATCATCGCCTGACCATCCGCGGCAACGTCAGCCCCAGCACCATCACCGGCATCGAAGTCAGCGGCCAAGACCAGCCCTTCGGACAAAACGCTTACTCCCGCACCTCGCAACAAACCTATCGCGATGTCGCCGGCGTGTTTCAAGATACCTGGACCATTGGCAACGACAAGGTCAATGAATTCCGCTTCCAGTATGCCCGGCGCGGACTTTCCTACTTCTACAACACCCAGATTCCCGGAGGCGCCGATCCGGCCGTCAACATTCCGGGTTACGCCTATTTCGGTCGCGAGCCCTACTCTTATATTCAGCGCGTCGAACAGCGCTATCAGTTCACCGACAACTTCTCCTGGACCATCGGCCGGCACAACACAAAGTTTGGCGGAGACTTCAACTTTCTGCCCCTGACTGCTACCTTCACGGTCAACTACGGCGGGGTGTACGATTTCGGATCGCTCTCCGCCTCCGATGCCCTTCCCACGGCGGCTTACAATGCACTTTCCACCGCCCTGGGGCCGAGTTTCAACATTCCCGGCCTCTCCGCGGTGCAAGCCTACGGCTTCGGCGTGCCTGGAGATTTTGTCCAGGGACTGGGCAGTCCCAGCGACTCGTTCCACAACATTCCCATCGGCGCCTTCTGGCAGGATTCGCTGGCGTGTGAGCCCCACCGTCACCCTGAACTATGGCTTGCGCTACGACGTCGAGATTCCGCCCAAGTTCACGCCGCCCCAGGGCCTGGCGCTTCCCGCCTACAACCTGCTGGGATTGCAGAAAGGCATTCAGACCGACAAGCACAACTTTCAGCCCCGCATCGGCATCGCCTGGGATCCCGCCGGTAACGGCAAGACTGTGATTCGCGGGTCGTACGGCATGTTCTATGACCACCCGCTGCTGGGCCTCTATTTCCTCGGCCAGGCCTCCGATGGTTCGTCGAGCGGCCAGCTGGCCTTTGCGGGAACGTCAGGGTGTTTGCGGCGCCGGCAGTCCCGCTAACCTGAATGCGATTACCATTTTTCAGGGACTGCCCATCAACGTCGCCAACTCTGCCAATCCCTGCGCGGCCACGCTCAGCCCTGCTGCCGCCACCGCCCTGGGATTCCTGCCCAACCAGCAGCAGTTCCAGTCGTTCAACTTTCCGGGATCCGTCTTCCTCAACCAGAACTATCTGAATGTGGCCAATGGACCTTCCTGCCGCTGGCCTTCCAGCCCTTCGGCTATCCGCAATCCAAGAATTTCGTGTACGCCTACTCGCAGCAGGCGAACCTCACGCTGGAACGCGACCTGGGCGGCGGCTTCGCCCTCAGTCTCGCCTACAACTTCAATGGCGGACGCCATCTGAACCGCCCCATCAACGCCAACCGCGGTCCGCGGCGATCTGATGGTTGCCAACTTACGAAGCTGCTTACTACGACGCGCTGGCCTGAGGGCAGAACTCGCTCCCGCCAGCCCCTTCACCGTCAGCGGCTGCAGCCCAGGCGGGACCCCAACTTCCCCGTACCCCTTCGTCGACGCCTCGCTGATGAACTTCTTCCGTCCCGGCGGCATGAATCCCTCGATCATCGGCGCCTACGCCTCCGTCGGCGATCCCCCTCGTGCTGCATTGCCGCAGGCTCACAGCTTGGCTGAGCAGCATTCCGGGATTCAACGCCAACTGCAATCCCGCCACCTTCGCTGGCTGCGTCCCCTTCGGCGACATGGACGCCAACTATTCCAACGGCAGCTCCATCTATCACGGCTTCAGCGCCAACCTGCGCAAGCGCTTCAACAGCCACTACGAATTCCTCGCGTCCTACACCTGGTCGCATGCCATTGACGATTCCACCGACCTGCAGTCCACGCTCACTCCCCAGGACAGCTATTACCCCGCCCTCGATCGCTCCACGTCGCTGTTCGACCAGCGGCATCGTTTCGTGTTCAGCGGCGTCTATCAGAGTGGCAAGCTGAGGGGCAGCGGCTTCGCCAGCGCGTTCTTCAGCTACTGGACCGTCGCCCCGATTCTCGATGTCAGCTCAGGGCGTCCTTTCAACATCATCACCGGCAACGGCGACAACCTTCAGTTGTCCGGCGAAACCGGACGCCCCAACACCACGATCAATCCCGCATGTACCGCCGCCGGATACACACCCGTCGCCTCCAAGTACTCGCCGACCGGCATGTTGCAGGAGCCCTGCATTAACGGCTTCGTCGCCTCCGGCGTGGCGCCCACTCTGCTGCAACTCGACGGCAATCTGGGCCGCAACGCCGGCATTCAGCCCTGGACCGTTTTCAACGATATGCGCATCTCCAAGCGCATCCCCATTGGCGAGCGCTTCAGCACCGACCTGATCGTCGACATGTTCAACATCGCCAACAAAATGAACGTAGCCGCCGTCAGCCCGCTGTTCACCAACGCCGGCCAAGCCACTGCCGCCTACGATCCGCGTCAGTTCCAGTTCGCCCTGAAGCTGAACTGGTAGAAACATCATTGCCGTGGTCATCCTGAGGCCCGCGTATTTTGCGGGCCGAAGGACCTATGCAATTCCCGCCGCTCTTTCAGAACTGAAGCGCCAACCCCACAGTCGGCGTGGTCGGCAGCCCCTGCAGGGTTTTCACCTGCGCCTGTCCAGTAGTTGGATCGACGCCGGAACTGTAGACGTAACGGGCGTTGTAGTGGTTGGTAACGTTCAGCACTTCGCCATAAAGTGTCAGCTTCCAGCGTGTGAACGCCCAGTCTTTATCGGCCCGAAGATCGAGACGTTCGTAATTGCCCAGCCGGGTTGAGTTCAGTCCGGCTGGCACATATTGACCGCTGACCAGAACGAACGACCCGCTGGGGATGGGATATCCCGACCCATACAACCACTTGCCGCTCAGGTTGAGGCTGGGCCGCAAACGATACGTTGCGAAAATGTTCAGCGAATTCCGTTGGTCCTCCAGCGTCGGGAAGTATCCGGTGTTGAAGAAAATAGTTGGCTGACCGGCGATGAGATACGGAGGCGTGATCTGATTTTGCCGCTCGCGCGCCCGCAGCAGCGTATAGCCCAGCCAACCGGACAGCCGGTTCGCACTGCGCCGCTGTACCACCAACTGCACGCCCTGCGAGTAGTCGCGCTGGTAGGTACTGCCGGAAAATGGCTGCAGAACAGCGCACGGATTGGAGCTCAATTGCGCCGGCGCAATGGCTCCGAACATGTCGAAGTCTTTGCGCTGGAAAGCCTCCAGCCGGATGCGCGTATTCTCTCCGAATCGTTGCTCCAGAGCGGCGGAATAGTGGTTCGAGATGGGCGGCAACACGCCTTCGTCAACGCAGCTTCCGGGCGGCACGGCGAAGACATCGTCGGTGAATTGCGTGTAGCGGCCCGCGCTCAATTGCAACTCTGTGGAGCGCGCAACCCGCACCGCTGCCGAACCCTGTGGCGAAAACCGCTCCGGCAAGAACGCCTGCGAACGATCCCAGCGTGCGCTGGCCAGCAGGTGCACTCGCCCCTTCAGTAGCGACCCCGACTGCTGGGCATACACCGTCTGGCGCACCGCGGTTTCCTGATACGCGCCGCCACCCTCGAGCCCGCCCGTCGTGGGATCGTAGAAGCCGCTGGAGAAGCCAGTCTGCAGATGACGCAACGTCCAGCCCGCTTCCAGAACACTGTCCTGCAACCAATTCCAGGTCACGCCCGTTCCACCCACCCACTCCCGATAGTCGCTGGTGTTCAGAATCTGGTTGGCGGTATTGCGCAAATCCTCCGGCTCGCGAAAAAACGCGCCGCGAGCTTCCAATAACAGATGTGGGCTCAGGCTCCATCGCCATCCCGCACGCGCCAGGGCGAAGTCACTTTTTCCGCTGGCATAGTCGTCAATCGTCAAGGCGGCGGGGTCGGTCATGGACATGTCCGTGTGCCCGTCCGTGCCGAAGAGGCTCACGTTCTGCCGCGGGGTCAGGTCGTAGTTCAATTTCAGATCGCCGTCGTAGAAGCCCACGTCCGCCGCGGGCTGCTCGCGGTTCTGGACGAGATAGTTGATATAGCTCTTGCGCGCCGAGACCAGCCACGATCCTTTGCGAGCCCCGCCCAGGCCGCCCTCACCCAGAATTTCGCTGGCCGCAATTCCCGCCGTCAGCCGGAACAGCGGTGCGCCCCGGCTACCTTCGCGGGTGCGAACATCGAGCGCCGCACCCACTGCATCGCCGAATTTTTGAGGATAGGCAGCCGGGAGCAACTTCATCTCTTCGACCACTTCGCTGGTCAGCACGCCGAGCGATGCACCTTGCGCGGAGTTGCCGATCTCATGAAACGGGCTGGGCACCAGCACATCATCGATATAAATCGAGACGGTAGAAAACGGAGCGCCCATCACCGAAAACTCCGCGAAGAATTCGTTGTTGCCCTCCGCCGAAACTCCCGGCAAAGTTTGCACCGCGCGGAAAGGATCGTCGGCAAACACGGTCGAGGTCTCACGAATCTCTGATGCTGTGAGGTTGGTTTCCACGGTCGCGGGCGAATCGCCCCCTTGGAAAACGTCCCCGCGCACTTCCACCTTGTCGGTGTGGTGGAAATTGTCGGGCACCATCGTGATCGAGAACTCTTTCACGTCGGTCGCTGCCAGAGTGAAGGGAATGGTGAGCAGCCGGTAGCCGACGGCATTCAGCCGCAGAGTGTAGCTGCCCGGCGCGAGATTGAGGATGTCGAACTCGCCCGTGATCGAGGTGACCGCACTGGTCTTTATCTCCAGCTTGGTTTCAAGGTTGGTCTCGAGCTTGCTTTCGAGCACGACCACTTCGACCCGCCCCAGCGCCTCGCCGCCGACTGCGTTCGTGACTTTGCCCTTGATCTCGGCAGCGCGTGCCGCGGACACGAGAAGGAGAATTAAAACGCCGAGACGAAAGCGCATGTGACTCCGAAGCAGGGGGCGCGGACATTCTATCCAACAGGTGAGAACGGCGCCGATTCCGCTCCTTGCGCCGGACCTCGGACCTTCGACCTCAGACCTTCGACCTCCAAATATCTCACTGCGGTCTATCAGAGGCCCAGGTCCGAAGCCTGAGGTCCGAAGTCTGAAGTCTGAAGTCCGTTCCTGTTACACTTTTTCCGTTACCCATCCTTGGCGCTTGCCCGGAGTTCGTCCCTCAATGTCTGAAACTCAAATGCCAACCGCACGCACCCGTGTGGTTCGTGAACCCCATCGCGCCGTTTACGATCGCGAGACGGTCTACCGCATCCTCGACGAAGGCTTTCTCTGCCACATCGGCTTCGCCATCGACGGCCAGCCGTATGTCATCCCAACCTCGTACGGCCGCCAGGACGCGAGGCTCTACATTCACGGCTCCGCCGCCAGCCGCATGCTGCGCCAGCTGCAGAAAAAAGATGACCAGACGAAAGTCACCACGCCCGTCTGCATCACCGTAACCTTGCTCGACGGACTCGTGTTCGCCCGTTCGATTTTCAATCACTCCATGAACTACCGCTCGGTGGTGATTCTGGGCCAAGCCACGCTGGTGGACGATCCGCAGGAAAAGCTCGCAGCCCTGCGCATACTCTCAGAACACATTCTCCCCGGCCGCTGGGATGAGTCGCGCCAGCCCAACGAGCGCGAACTCAAACAAACGTCAGTGCTGTGCGTGCCCATCGAAGAATTCTCTGCGAAAGTGCGCCAGGGCCCGGCCATCGACGACGAGGAAGACTACGCCTTCCCCACCTGGGCCGGAGTTGTCCCGCTGGAAATAAAGGCAGGCACGCCCATCGACGACGCAAGATTGTTGCCGGGGAAAGAAGTGCCAGGATACGCACGCAACTACAGCCGCAAGCGATAACTTGGGGTAGCGGGTCAGTTTGAGCAATTTCATTTGTCATTCCGAATCGGACTGAAAGCCCTGGTGAAGAACTCGCTGTTCGCCGGGCAATCAGCAGGTTCCTCGCGCGATAAGACCGCGCTTCGGAATGACTACTCTCAAACTGAGCCACTACTTACCTCAGGGACGGCTTGACTTTGAATGGTAAAGATTGATATCTTTACTGTAAGGAACCGTAGTAAAGATGAAAAACTCTAGCACGATCAGCAGCAAAGGCCAGATCACCGTTCCGCAAGAGATCCGAAACCGCCTCGGCCTGGAACCGGGCGACCGGGTTGAATTTGTTGTGGAGGAGGGCCGCACCGTGCTCCGCCCTTCCCGGTCGGAAGAAGATCCATTTGGGAAATATCGTGGTATTCTCGGCCCGTTTCCTGGCGGCGAAGAGGGAATTAAGGCTTGGATCGACGACATGCGCAGGGACGAAGAATGAGGCCGCGCCGCGCTGATGAGGACCGCACTCGACTCCAACATTCTCTCTAGTCTCTGGTCGAACGAGCCTTCGGCCGAGCGCATCCAGGCCGAGCTCCGAAGAGCGCGCTCGCAGGGAGGCATTGTCGTTTGTGCGCCCGTTTACGTTGAGTTGGTAGCACACCCTCTGGTCGCGCCCGGCTTCGTCGATAAGTTTCTTGCGGAAACGACCATCGCCATTGACTTTGATCTTGACGAATCGATCTGGCGCAAAGCTGCCGAAGCATTCGCCGCTTACGTCCAGCGCAGGCGGCGCTCTGGGGGGACCTCGCCGAAACGCGTGCTTCCCGATTTCATCATCGCCGCGCACGCCCTGCTGCGCGCCGACCAGCTTATGACGCTGGACCCGGCCCGCTACAAACTGGACTTCCCAAAACTGCATCTCGTCTGAGCGAAGCCCCCGAGGCATCGAGCGCTGCGGAGATTCACGGCAGCAGCAGCAGCTTCCCCGCCACCTTCCGCGCTTCCATGTCGCGGTGCGCCTGCGCCGCTTCCGCCAGCGGATACGTCTTCGCAATCCGGAGCTTGAGTCTGCCCGCGGCGATCATGGCGAACAGCGCCCCGGTGCGCGCCAGCAACTCCTCGCGCGTGGCCGTGAAGTGCGCCAGCGTAGTGCGTGCCATGTAGAGCGACCCTTTCTCCGATAACTTCGCCGGATCGACCGGCGGAACCGGCCCGCTCGACATGCCGTAGAGCACCAGCATCCCGCGCAGCCGCATCACATTTAAATTCTTCTCGAACGTCGCCTTGCCCACTCCGTCATACACCACGTCAACGCCCTTGCCGCCGGTCAGCCGCTTCACTTCAGCCTCAAAATCCTGCCGAGTAAAGATGATGACTTCATTAGCGCCCGCCTCGCGCGCCAGCGCAGCCTTCTCCTCGCTCGATGCCGTGCCGATCACCCGCGCTCCGATCGCGCGCGCCATCTGTACGAGCAGCAGTCCCACGCCGCCCGCGGCCGCATGCACCAGCGCTGTCTCGCCCGCTTTCAGCTTGTGCGCATCGTTCGCCAGGTAGTGCGCGGTCAGCCCGTGCATCATGGCCGCAGCAGCCTGCTCGTCGGTCAACTCCGCAGGCACTGGCACCAGATGTTCCTCGGGCGACACCACATACTCCGCATACGATCCCAGCACCCCGCTCCACGCCACGCGGTCGCCCACCTTCACCGTCTTCGCCTGCGGTCCGACTTCGGTGACCACACCCGCGCCTTCCTGCCCGGGGATAAACGGCAGCGGCGTCCGCAGACTGCCGTCGCGGAAGTGCCCATCAATCGAGTTCACTCCGGCGACAGAAACTTTCACCACCGCCTCGCCCGCCTTCGGACGAGGTATGGGGACATCATCCAGTTCCATCACCTCCGGCCCGCCCGTGCGTTGCACGCGAATAGCTTTCATAGGTTCCTTACTTCCTTACGTTGTCATCCTGAGCGGAGTGACTGGTTCGCGAAGCGAAGCAGCCAGGCAGTCGAAGGACCTGGTGCTTCATGTGTGATGAAAATTCTCGATAGGATTTCGCACGATCTAGCTCCTGCTAGAAAATTCCTGCCCAACGCCGGCACAAACCACCCGCAAGGTCCTTCGACTGCGTGGCCGCCCGCGTTTGCGGGCGGCCACTTCGCTCAGGATGACAAAATCTGGTGGATGACAAGCCGCGGGTGGATGAAAGTTAGTGAAAGTTGATGAAAAAGCTTTACGGGATCAGCAGCAACTTTCCCGTGGTCTTCCGTCCTTCCAGATCGCGATGCGCCCGCTGCGCCTCCGCCAGCGGATACGTATGCTCGATCCGCAGCTTCAATTTTCCGGCGGCCATCATGCCGAACACCGCGCCCGAGCGCGCCACCAACTCTTCCCGCGTCGCGATGTAATTCATCAGCGACGGCCGCGTCAGAAACAAAGATCCCTTCTGCGTCAGAATGATCGGATCCAACGGAGGCACCGCCCCGCTCGAACCGCCAAACAGCACCATCATCCCGCGCGGGCGCAGCACGTTCAGCCCCTTCTCGAACGTCGTCTTCCCGACTGAGTCATAGATCACGTCGACGCCCTGGCCGCCGGTCAGCCGTTTCGTTTCGGCTTCAAAATCGGACTGCGTATAGAGAATGATCTCGTCCGCCCCGGCTTCGCGCGCCAGCTTCGCTTTCTCGTCGGTCGAAACCGTGGCCAGCACGCGCGCGCCAATGTTATGCGCCATCTGCACCAGCAGCAATCCCACGCCGCCCGCCGCCGCGTGCACCAGGGCCGTTTCGCCGCGCTCCAGGCGATAAGTGTTGTAGGCGAGATAATGCGCCGTCATGCCCTGCAACATGACCGCGGCGGCCTGCTGGTCCGTCACGCCCGAGGGAATCGGCACCAGCCGGTCCGCGGGCACGGCCGCGTACTCGGCGTACGATCCCAGTAGCCCACACCAGGCCACGCGGTCGCCGGCTTTCAACGACTTTACTTCGGCGCCCACCGCCGTCACCACCCCCGCGCCCTCCTGCCCCACCACAAACGGCAGCGGAGCCTTATACCGCCCTTCGCGGACGTACACATCGATAAAGTTCACGCCCGAGGCGGTCAACTTCACTACCGCCTCATTCGCCTTGGGCTCCGGAACCGGCAACTCCACCAGTTCCAACGCCTCCGGCCCGCCCGGTTGTTTGACTTGAATGGCTTTCATCTTGCTGGGTCCTTATGCCTTGGGTCTTAGGTCGCGGGTTTTCGGTCTCAGGTCTGAGGGCTTAAGTTTTGGCCTGGCTCGCGCTACCGGCCGAACACCCAACCCCTAAGACCTAACGCCGAACCTCGCGCTGGATTATACCGCCGAAGCGATCCCGGCCGACCTCTGCTACACTGGCCCTCTTCCGATAAGGAGTCTGTCATGGCCCAGGAACCGCAGTCTTACGCTCACCACACCCGCTGGGATCCGCCGTTTCACTTCTTCGTGATTCCAGTCTTCGTGATCGGGCTGATCCTGAGCCTGATCCACTTTTTCGCCCACATCACGGAAGGCGACCTGCGTGATCACATCCACGCCTTCCTGCTCATCCTGCTGGCCCTCGCCTGCCTGATCCTGGTGTTCAAGGTGCGCCTGTACGCGGTCAAGGTGCAGGATCGCGTGATCCGCCTGGAAGAGCGCCTGCGCCTGACCCAGTTGATGCCGGAGCCGTTGCGCTCGCGCATTCCCGAGTTGACCGAAGACCAACTCTGCGGCCTGCGTTTCGCCTCGGACGCCGAAGTGGCGAAGCTGGCCGAGCGCGCCCTGAATGAAAAGCTCTCCCGCGCCGACATCAAGAAAGCGATCAAGACCTGGCGCTCGGATTATTGGCGAGTATAAGAACTCGCGACCGGGAACGACTGTGTTAGCCGCCCGCTGGGCCTGGGGGCGGGCTGCGTGCTCCGGCACCAACTTGGCGGCGACTTTCGCCTTCATTCCAGAGTGAAGATGCAGCAGTGGTCCTTGCCGTCGGGATACATGGCGGCAAATTTTGCGCCCCGGGCTTCGGCCCGAGCCAGAGCCGCCGAGATATGCGTTCGGGCGGGCTCTTTGAGTTGGCCACGGCTCATTGCGATTCTTCCATCCAGGCACTTCTGCGCCGTGGTCTGGTCCGGGACGGGAAAGAAGACGTCGAGTTCGGGGATGAAGTCCGTTGGATCACTGGTGTTGAAGGTCCGGCGAGGCCGGGGAAAGCCGATCTGGCAATTCGTGGCGGGCAGGTTATCGATGATCTTGGCGATCGTCTGAATGATGGTCATGGGCGCCAGGCCGGATTCGAGGTTAATCCAGTGCCCCTGGTACGCGGCGATATCGATGGCGCGGCAAACCACCAGGCCGCTCGCCATTTCCTGGCCATGCGCTGATTGTTTGTAGCGATAAAGGCTGAGCACGTTGACCGTGCCGTCGCTGAGCAGGGAGTTGAGGAATTCGATCAATTCGTCGGAGAGCTGCACTCTTCGCCCGTTGATGCGATGACCGGCATAGATGGCTTCAAAGTTCGCCTTGTCGGCAGGATTGTTGAACTGCAGACGGCCCGCCTGATAGAGCTTATACAGTTGCTCACCCGGGGTTGGCGGGGTCGGCGGGGCCAGCTGGACGTTGACATCGATCCAGTCCCAAACTCCCCCCGAGCTGGCAACCGCGCTGACGCGGGTAGTGCCGATGCTCTGCCCGTAGAGCTTGAATTGCTGCGTAACGGCGTCCCGAGCAGAGCCGAGGATGTCGTCGAACCGCGCGATGGAGGGGTTGTCGATCTTGATATCGAGGTAGCGGCCGGCGGATTCGCAGGGGCCCCAGAGGCCCAGGTTGAGGACTCCGCCGAGGTTCAGGCTGACCGTTTGTTGGGAGAGGCGATCCCCGCTGGGAGGCCTGAAGAAGTGGGACATTACATCCTCCACGAGCCGGCTCGGCGCCGGGCAAGCTGTTATGCTTCGAAATCCTACTTGTCTTGCCGTCTTGTCTTGCCAGCAAAAAGCGTTGGGGAGTATACCATCGTTCCGCCATCCTTGCGCCGCGGAGTGCAGTTCGATCCGCATCGGCTTCAATTCCGCCGCCACACATTTCCAATGTTTTGCCAATAGCTCCGCACGGGCTATTTCGTGAGTTCGCTGACGCTCACATCGAGAGGGTGTGCCTTGCGGCCGCCCCGCTCCAGTTTCTCGCTCTCTCCCCGCGACATCAGGAATTCTGAAAGCTCAGTGGCGCGCTGCAGCAACTGGCATGCCCCCTCTTTGAGTTCCTGGCTCTTCATCACGTAGTCGATGTTGTGCTCCATGTCCTCGGCCGACCATCCCCGCGAGTGCGCGATGAAAGGAAACTGGGGAAAGGAAAAGCCCAGTTCCGAGAAGAACGTCAACAAGTGTCCCGCCACGGCCTGAATGTTGTCCTGCCCGCCCGTGATGATGAAGGCCGCCACTTTATTCTGAATCAGAACATTGTCGCGGATGGTGATCTGGTTCTGAATGCAATTCAGGCGCTCCGCCATCTTGAAAAAAAGCGAACCCGCCGCACCCCATCGGATGGGAGTGGCCACCAGCACCACGTCGGCCCAATGCACCAACGCTTCATAGACGCGGTCCAGTTGATCCGCGGGATCCATCTGGGTGATGGAACAGGGCCAGGTGCAGGCCTGCGCACTCTTCGAGTAATAGCCCTCACAAGCGCGGAACTGCAAGTCGTTCAGCTTGATCAGCTGAGTCTCGTGTCCACGCTCTGCTGCGCTCTTGAGCGCTACCTCGAGCAGCGCGTCGGAGGTGGAATAGCGCGGATACGCCGCGTCCATTGCGGTGGTAGAAATCCCCGCAACTCGCACTGTACCCGGGGCGCGTTTCACCGGGCGAGCCAGCGGATGCGGCTCATGGGGATTCTTGTGGCGTTGGGTTGCGGGTTTTACCCCAATCCACAGATGCCCGCCTTCCACTCGAAACTCGTAACTGGGGACGGCATCCTCTTCGAATCCGGGCTCGCCTTTTCCCGTGATCCGGTGGAACTTCCAGTGGTGCCACGGACAAACCAGGTAATCCCCTTCGAGGCGGCCCTGCCCCAGCGGTCCGCCCACATGGTTGCAAACCCCCGACACCACGCCGAACTTTCCCTCCACCTGTGAAACCGCAATCTTGGTGCGATCCAGCACCACTTCGGTGACGGGTCCGCGCAAGAACAATTCCACCAGCCCCAAATCGCGCCAATCATTTGTGTCCATAGCGCGCAATTATGCCAGAACACTGCCGGGTTGGCGATCCAGATACGCGTTGAGTAGTGGGTCCGTTTGAAAGTCTGTCATTCCGCAGCGCGGTCTTATCGCGCGAGGAACCCGCAGTCTGCCCGGCGAACAGCGGGTTCCTCACCGGGCTTCAGCCCGATTCGGAATGAACAAAATGAAATTTGCTCAAACTAACCCACTACCACGCTGTGCGAGGTCTGACCGCCGGTTGCCGATATTCGGCTCAGCCCGCAATCCAGTCCGTTGGAACTCCACGGCGCGAGCTTTCAAGGGAATACGGTCTTGTCCTAACGTGTTTCAGAACAACTGGAAATACTGGTTGAATGATGCGACTAGGGTTAGAGTGTACCTTGACCCCTCGAAATCTCACCAAGTCCCAACCCAGCTCAGGGGCGAGTGCAGCCGTTTGGGTAGGCCACGAAAGGATTTTTCTCAACCGGGTCATCGCCGTTTGGCACTGGCTCAGTTTGAATCGTTGTCCTTGCGTCATCCCGAAGCGCGGCGCAGTTCAGCTGCGGGAGGGATCTCCCCAGGCACGATTCTAAGCAAGATCCGCTCTCTTCGCCTGAAGGCGGCTCCGCTCGGGATGACGCCACGCTTTGAAAGTTCAAACCGAACCTCGCTATTTACAACACTTTACTTCTTATCGCGAGTCGGCTGTGCTACAACTCGGCTTGTGCGGGGAACGTCCGGAAGACAGATCTTCTCTGCACAAGCGTACGTTGGTCCAACGGCGCTTCATAAGGAGTTCCCCATGAAAATCGCTCTCATCCTCATCGCTGTATTTCTGGCAGTACCGGCATTTGCCCAGACCCCGCCGGTGGCTTCCACCGCATCGTGCGGCCCTGAAAACGACAGCTTCAAGGTCAAGCTGGACGATTCCCAACACACCCTGGTGCAGCCGGATCCGGGCAAGGCGCGGGTTTACTTCCTGCAGGATGCCGGCACTGGCGCCACCTTAGGCTATCCCACCGTGAAACTTGCGATCGACGGAACCTGGGTCGGCGCCAACCACGGGAACTCCTACTTCTCCGTCTCCGTCGATCCCGGAGAGCACCATATGTGCGTCACTTTGCAGTCTTCCCTGGTCGCGCACCGCATAGAACTGGCGCACTTCACGGCCGAGGCCGACCAGGTCTACTACTACCGCACGCGTCTCATCTTGTCGCGAGGGATCGAGTTACTGGAGTTCAATGCGATCGACAGCGACCAAGGCAAATATCTAGTTGCCACGTTTCCGCTGAGCCTTTCGACTCCGAAGAGGTAGCGTAGTAGTGCGCCCTCGGGGCGACCCACATAAATCCAACTAGACCTGGGAGCATTGACCTGAGAGCATTGAACTCTGCGCTCCTTATCCGCCGGCCGTCCGGGGTAACCTGCTGGCGCAGGTGCCGAAAGTAACCACCACGGTGCCTTTTCGGCGATTGACCCTGGGGCGGCCGCCGCGTACGATTTGGTAGAATTCACCGGACGTTCATACCCGGACGTTCATGCCAGGACGTTCATACCCGGACGTTCGTACAGGAGCCGCACTATCTCGCAGAGAAATAAGAGCAAATAAGAACAAGTTTAAGAGAAACATGCGTGGCTAACCTCCGATCCAACCTCGATGTAAGGACCGCCGTCCGGATCGCCTTGGTCGCCTCCGCGACTCTGGCGGCCTGGGGCTGCCAGACTGCGCAGAAGCCGGTTTCACTGCTGCCGCCGGGAAGCGCGCCTGCGCTTCAGCCCACTCCGCCAGTTCAGGTTTCGTCGCCAGCTGCGCAGTCAGGTACGTCCGCTCAGAAAGATGCTTCGGCCAAACCAGCTTCTGCTGATCCGGCTACGGCGTCGCCTTCGTCTTCCATCGCTTCCGGCGCTTCCGACCCGGTCGGCGATCTGATTGCCCGGGCGGAGAGGGAATATCAGGAGGGCGTGGCCAACTACCACGCGGGCAACAGCGCCAGCGCCAAGCAGAATTTCGACGACGCGCTGAACGCGCTGCTGAGCAGCAATCTCGACATCCGGTCTGACGAGCGCCTGCAACAGGAATTCGACCACATCGTCAAGGGCGTCAACGAACTCTACCCTGGTGGCACCGCCGCCGATTCCGATCAGGGACAGGAAGCCCAGCAGAAGTCCGAGCCTGCGCCCATCGATGTAACCAACGACGCGACTAACGGCCTGGCTCCGGCCGCCGACGCCGGGGTCGCGGCCAAGGCCCGGGCTGAAATTAAGAACACGCATTCCGACCTGCCCCTGATGATGACCGACCAGGTCGCCGGCTACATCACTTACTTCTCGGGCCGCGGTCGCGGCGTCTTCGAGCGCGCTTACGCACGGTCAGGCCGCTACCACGACATGATGGTTGCGACCTTGAAGGCAGAGGGCCTCCCGCAGGATCTGATCTATCTGGCGCAGGCTGAGTCCGGATTCCATCCCCTGGCCGTTTCGAAGGCCGGGGCCCGCGGCATCTGGCAGTTCATGGCCAGCCGTGGCATCGGGTACGGCCTGCACCACAACATGTGGGTCGACGATCGCCAGGATCCGGAAAAATCCACGCGCGCCGCCGCCCGCCACCTGAAAGATCTTTACAATCAGTTCGGCGACTGGTATCTGGCCATGGCCGCGTACAATTCCGGCCCCGGCACCGTGCAGGCGGCGGTGAAGCGCACCGGCTACGCCGATTTCTGGGAACTCTACAACCGCAACGTCCTGCCCAAGGAAACCAAGAATTACGTGCCCATCATTCTGGCCGTGACCATCATGGCCAAGAATCCGTCGCAGTATGGACTGGACTCGGTCGCGATGGAGCACCCGGCGGACTACGACACGGTCAAAATCAGCTATCCCGTCGACCTGCGGCTGGTGGCCGAGTGCGTGAACTCCACGCCCGAGGAATTGCAGGATTTGAATCCCAGCCTGCTGCGCCTGACGACACCGCGCGAAGGCCAGTTTGATCTGCACCTGCCGGCCGGAACGAAAGATCAGTACGAAACCGCTATCGCGACGATTCCCGCCGACATGCGGCTGTGGTGGCGCTATCACACGGTTCATGCGGGCGACACGCTGGCCGCGCTGGCCCGGACGTATCACACGACCGCCAAGTCGATCTCGGAAGCGAATCATCTGGGCAGCCCGGAACTGGAAGCCGACGCCAAGCTGGTGATCCCGGTCGCGCCCGGCAAGCATCCGCTGAACGATACCGCGACGTACGCCCGCCGCATCACACGCTACAAAGTTCATGCCGGAGACACCGTCGAGTCGGTCGCCGACAATTTCGGCGTCTCACCGCAAATGCTGCGGCGCTGGAACGGCATCCGCGGCAACAGCCTCAGCGGACGCAGAATCATCGCCCTGCACCTGCCGGTTTCTCCGAGCGCGCACCCCAGCGAAGTCGCGTCGGCGCGGGTGAAGGCGAAACATCCGGCAGCCGCAGCCAAGCCCGCCGAGACGGCTACCGTGAAGCCCCCGGCCACCAAGTCGGCGCAGATCGAACGCCTGGCCAAGAACGAAGAAGATCCCAAGGCCGCCGTGGTCCACCATAAAGTAAAATCCGGCGAGACCCTCTACTCCATCGCCAACGCCTACCGCACCACCGTCGCCGCCCTCAAGCGCGACAACCGCAACGTCGCGGTCCTCCGCCCGGGGATGATCCTGACGATTCAGCTAGCGCGTTAACGCGTGATCCGCAAACCCTTGAATGCGGGCGTGCAGTCTTGTTGATCGTGGTTTCCGGTGACCAGTACGACCTTCGCCTGATCGGCGTGAGCCATATCGATCACGTTCGCGACCTCGGTCCAACTCACGCAACTATCTCCTTCCACGTAAACAACCCAGTCTCGGCGACGACTCAGTTCCCCCATTAACGTGCCGCCAAGGTCGCCCCATGACACTTGTCTGGAGTTCACAAATACACGGGGCTCCTGACCTGGCCCAGCATAAGTGACTCGCACGACCAACGGCTCCGTCCAACTGTCACTCTTCGCGGGAACGTCTCCTGGCTTGAGGACATGCACCCACATTCCCTTGGGCGTGATAGGGATGGTCAGCACCATCATGACCATTCCGGTAAGCGCATAAATGATTACGCCGACCACGCCGAACCCAGGCAGGCCCGAGATCGGACGCTTCAGCGGCAACCGTTGCGCCCACT
>CAWDBW010000016.1:0-36614 GCA_963800405.1 uncultured Acidobacteriota bacterium | reverse complement strand
CCGGTTAAAATGAGCATCGCCGTGAAAAAGTTGCCGGACGCCAGCACCGTGGTGGCGAGACAAACGCCAATTCCGAGGTGGCCGAACAGCATCAGGCCTTTGCGTACCAGCGTCGGAGAAGCTCCCGCGCGGATCCAGCGGTCCGAAAGTTTTCCCGTGACTGCCGAGGAAACTGCGGAAGCCAGGAACAGCAGGCCACCAGCGTTGGCCACGTCGTGCAGCGAGAGATGGCGTCCCCGCTGCAGGTAAGAGGGCAACCAGGTCACCAGAAAGTACAGGAAGTAATCATGGAGGCCTGCCCAATGCAGGTACCCCACGCGGAGCGTCGCACAATGATGTCGAGATAGCCCGACATGCTCCGCTGCGCCCGCGAGGGCGCATCGGTCCCCGCGGCATCCACCCTGACCACAGCGGGAGCCAGAGCAAACCTGCCAAGCCGAGCATGAGAAAAAACGGCCGCCAGCCAAAACGTCCGACGGCGCGTCCTCCCACCCACATTCCGAGTGCCGTACCCAGCGCCAGGCCCACCATGAGCATGGCCTCGGCAAATCCGCGGCGGTTCTCTGTGAAATAGCTGCCCAGGACTTTGCCATACGAGGGGAACGCGACCGATTCGCCCAGGCCCAGAATCACGCGGATGATCAATAGCGCAGCAAACCCGTGCAATAGGCCGGTAACCGCCGTCGCAGCGACCATAGAAGGAAGCCCGCGGCAAAGACCCACTTCACGTCGAAGCGATCCACCAGCCAGCCGGCCGGAATCTGCATCAAGGCGTAAGTCCAGAAGAATGCCGACAGCAGTGTGCCCAGTTGAAAATCCGTGATATGAATCTCGTGCTTGATTAACTCGGCGGCGATCGAAAGATTGCTGCGATCGATGTAGTTGATGAGGACCGACAGGGCCAGCAGGAAAAGCACACCGTTCATCCGGGCGCTGCTGGGCGCTTCGTGGGTGGTCGTGGCAGTCGTTGCCGGAGCAGTCGTTGACGTGGCAATCACCGGAGTAAAGCCCGACAATCCTACAACATCCGGGAGGTGCGGCGGGAGTTTCTACAGCACTAGCTGAACGTGGGCAGTTTGACCAGGTCGTTCTTGGGGATCGACTCCAGCGGCTGCCCGGCTTTTCTCCAGGCCGTGAGGCCACCGACGATCACGAACGTGTTGAAGCCTTTTTCCTGCAGTAGATGCGCCACCCGGGCGCTGGTCGCTTCGCGCGCTCAAGTACAGTAGAGGTAAATATCCTTGTCTTTGGGGAGATGCTTGATCTCTTCCTCGAGATTGTTGGGTTCGATGCGGATCGAGCCTTGGATGCGCTCGGTTCCGATGTCGTAATAGCCATGGCTGGCACGTCCACGATTAGCACGCGGTCGGCCTCGTCCGAGGCCAGGCGTGCAACCAGTTCCTGAACCTGCACCCGCGGCATGACGCGGTACTTCTTGTACCTGGCGAACTGGACCGCGCGGTAGATGGCATACCCGACGAGGGCGGTGATGATCACGACTTCCATGGCGAGTCCGGCCTCGTGAAACCCCTTTAGAACGGATGCCAGAATATCGCGGGAAAGGTATCCGATCAGCAGGAACGTGGTCGAATACAGCAGTGATCCGGCGAAGTCCAGTTGCAGGAATTGCCCGAAGCGCATCTTCATGCTGCCCGCCAGCGGCGCTGCCATGGTGTTGACGCCGGGAATAAACTTGGCGATCAGCAGCGTCATTTTGCCGCGCTTGTAGAACGATTCCGCGGAACGAAGTATGCAGGTCTCCGGATTCATGGAGAGGCGGCACAGGAACCCCAGCAAGGCCCAGCCCGAGTAGCGTCCCAGCCAGAATTGTGCAATGTCGCCGATCAGCAGAGCGAGCAGAGCGGCCAGCAGAACTCCAGGACCCGACAGCGTGTGGGATGCGACGGCGGCGCCGGCTGCCACCAGCGCAATCGACGCCGGGAAGGGCAGGCCAATCGCCTCGGCAAACAGCAAGGTGAACGTCAGGACATAGCCGTGGCGCGCCATCATGGAAAGCAGGTGATTCATCGGCAGTGTTGGACTAAATGGCAGTGCATCCGCAGAACATAGACTTGCGAAACTGTGATCTACGAAACCTAATGATTTGCAAGACTTTGATTCGGCGAAACCAGGAAAGGGTTCAGTATAAACAAAGCCGGGCAGCGGGTTCGATGGACTCGAAACATTCAACCATCGAAGACCGGCGCCCGGCTTCTAGTCAGGGGACAACCTTCTCTCAGGAGGACTCCCCGTCTAAAAGATGAGCGAGACAGCGGCTTGCACTCGAAGTCCCTTCCGGCCCTGACCGGGCCGGCGCGTCGAAAAACCTGGGCGCCTTTCGTCTAAAGCTTCGACTGAAGCCGCCGTCTCCGGTTGCTGGTTCGCCCACCGCGGACAGGACCCTCAGCGACCTGCCTTTCTCAGGTGCGGGGGGAGACTTGAGGTCGCGACTCGCGCCTCATCGCATGCCAGTGCGTCTCGTTAGCCTTCCACTCAGGCAGACAGTCCCAGCAACTGCCGGCATTTTGGGGTCAATCAGGGAAAAAATCTGTAACAACCGTCACGGATGTGAGTGATTCCCGTCAAAGGAGGTGTGGGAAGGTCTTTGTGCGCTAGCGCACAGATCCGCCAGGCCGGCGACGAGATACGGAAACTCTATTTTTCGCGGGCGACGACGAACTCCGGTGCCCACAGCAGGGCTCGTTTGATCTCCGAGTCGGGGAAAGTGCAAATCGATCTCCGCGCGGATTCGGCGTAGTCGGCGGCCCGCGCCGTGGCGGCCTCCAGAGAACCGTAGCGCTGCAGGATTTCCAGAACCTCCGCATGACTTACGCCGTTGAAGGCTCCGTGGCGGAGCACGGTCTCGATTTTAGATCGCTCTTCCGGAGTGCAGCGCTCCAGGGCATGGATCACCGCCATGGTGGCCTTGCCCTCGCGCAGGTCGCTGGCTACAGGCTTGCCCAGAACGTCTTCCGACGCGGTCAAGTCGAGAACATCATCCACAATTTGAAACGCCATCCCGAGGTCATGCCCGTACTTGCCCAGAGCGGCTTCCTGCGCGGGACTGGCGCCGCCGAGAATTGCTCCCAGCCTCATACAGACCGAGAACAAGCACGCAGTCTTGCGAAAAATGAGATCGAAGTGCTCGTCGAGCGTGATCAGCTTGCCCAGCTTTTCCATCTGCAGCAGTTCGCCTTCAACCATCTGCTGGGTAAGTTCGATCAGGGTATCGAGAATGCGAAAGTTGCGCTCCTGCACCGCGATCTTGAAAGCCTGCATATAAAGCCAGTCGCCGGCCAGCACGCACTTCGAATTGCCCCACTGCGTGTTGGCCGCGGGACGGCCGCGCCGCGTCTTAGCCTCATCAATAATGTCGTCGTGCACCAGCGTCGCAGTATGAATGATCTCGACCACCGCGCCCAGCCGGACTGCGCCCTGCCTGCGGTAGTTGAGCAGTTTCGCGGAGAGCAGCAACAATGCTGGGCGGATTCTCTTGCCGCCGCCGTTTCGCAGGTATTCGCCAATCTCGGTAATAGCCTGCACGCCCGAGACCGTGTCGCGGCCGAACTCGCCCTCCAGCGCGGCGAGGTCGTCCCGCAGCAGGTCAAATATCTCTTTCCCGTTAATGACGGTGGACGCGCTCAAAATGAATCAGGCCTCAGACCCCCGGACCTCGGACCTCCGACTTCAGGTGTTGTCTGAGGTCCGAGGTCCAAGGTCTGAGGTCGCGTTTAGTTCGTTCTATAGTTCGTAAACTGCAAATCAATTCCGAAATCGTGTCCCTTCAGCAGTGCGATAACTTCTTGGAGCGCGTCGCGGTCTTTGCCGCTGATGCGCACCAGGTCGCCTTGAATCGAAGCCTGCGCTTTTTTCTTGGAGTCCTTCACCAGCTTCACGATCTCGCGCGCCTTCTCAATGGCGATGCCTTGCTGCATGGTGACTTTGCGCTTGGCCGTGCCGCCCGCTGCCGGTTCGATGGCGCCGTAGGTCAGGCCTTTCAGCGAGACTCCGCGCTTCACCAGTTTCTGCTGCAGGATGTCGTTGACCGCCTTCAGTTTGTACTCATCGGCGGAGTGCAGCACGATGGCGTCTTTTTCCAGTTCAATATTCGATTTTGAATCCTTCAGGTCGAAGCGAGTGTGAATCTCTTTGAGCGCCTGCTGAATGGCGTTCGAGACCTCGTTCAAATCGATCTTGCTGACGACGTCGAAACTGTTATCGGGCATACATTTCTAATCTTTCTGAAATGAGGGAATCTTAACTTGAGGTTAACAGAAGTGCGCGGTTTAGGGAGCCGATACTTTGCTTTCAGCGATTTCAGTCAATTTGAAAAAATTGTAGAAATTGCGGGAAGTGTGCTCGCCGACCTCCTCCATCGAGAGCGAGCGCAGTTCGCCCAGCCGGCGCGCGGTTTCTTTGACGTAGGCTGGCTCGTTCCGCTTGCCCCGGTGCGGGACCGGCGCCAGATAGGGAGAGTCAGTCTCAATCAGGATGCGGTCGAGTGGGACCGCGAGTGCGGCATCTCGAATCTGCTGCGCCTTGGGGAAGGTTAAATTTCCGGCAAACGAAATCATAAAGCCCATGTCGAGCGCGCGCTTGGCCTGAGCCCAGTTTCCGGTAAAGCAGTGCAGAATGCCCCCCAGCCCGTGCGGAGCCCATTGACCCTTAATCATGGTTAAGCAGTCTTCCCAGGCATTATCGCTGCCGTCGGACGGCCGACAGTGAATCACGATGGGGAGCTTGGCCCCTGCGGCCAGTTCCATCTGCCGGGCAAACACCTGCTTCTGCGCATCACGGGGAGAATGATCGTAGTGGTAATCCAGCCCGATCTCGCCCCACGCGATTACCTTAGGATGCCGCGCCAGTCGCTCCATCGTCTGGTAAGCGGCCTCGTCCGCGAGCCGAGCTTCGTGCGGATGAAGTCCGATGGTCGCGTACATGAACGGATGTTTGTCGGCCAGTTGAATCCCAGCATCGAGCGTTGGAGGGCCATCGCCGTTGCCGATGGCGACTATCGTGCGCACTCCGGCCTCCCGGGCGCGAGCGATGACCTGCTCGCGATCGGAGTCGAACTGCTTGCCGTCGAGATGTGCGTGCGAATCGACAAACATAGTCGTTAGTCGCTGGTCGTTAGGAAAATCGCTACGGCCACCGGTTTGTGTGCGGACGGGCGACTCGCCCGTCCGGCCGAGCGCAGCGAGGCCAGGTTTTGATTTCGCCTACTTCAGCCGTGCCCCCACCGGCACATCCTCCAGAAAGCCCGCCAGCACTGGCTTCCCGCCCTCCAGCGATGCGGCCACGATCATTCCATTCGATTCCAGCCCGCGCAGTTTGCGGGGAGCCAGATTGGCCACGATCACCACTTTGCGGCCAATCAGCGTCTCGGGTGCATAGGCCTCGGCGATCCCAGCCAAGATCTGCCGAACTTCCGTGCCGATATCGATTTCGAGGCGCAGCAGTTTGTCGGCCTTGGGCACGCGCTCGGCAACTTTCACCACGCCCACGCGCAGTTCGATCTTGGCGAAGTCGTCGATGGTGATCTTGCCGCCGTCGGCCGCCGCCGAGGGCACAGGCGCCGGCACGGCTGGCTGGGCCTTCACCTCAGGAGTTGCGGGGAGTGGTGCTGCCGTTCCCTTAGCCTCTTCGACAATCGGAACGCGTTGCTCGTCTTCCATCTGCTGCATCCTTTCGATGGCGCTCTTGTCGGCGCGCGGGAAAACCGGACTGACCTCGCCGAGTTTCGTACCCAGCGGCAACTGTCCCCAGGCCAAGTCCGCCAGGGCCAGTTTCTTGATGTCTCCAAGTCCCATCTGCGTCCAGATTTTAGCCGTCGCATCGGGCACGACGGGATACGCGAGGGCCGTCGCAATGCGCAGCGCTTCGGCTGAGGTGTAAAGCACCGTAGCCAGGCGTGCCCGGCTTTCGTCATCCTGCTTCTCGCCCAGCGACCAGGGCTCATTTTCGACGATGTACTTATCGACGGCCGCGATCAGTCCCCACGCCGTTTCGAGCGCGCGCGAGAACTGGAATTGATCGAACAGCGTGGCGAATTCGCGAATCGTTCTGCGCGCCGTCCCGGCCACAGCCTCATCGGCGGCCGTTTTCGACACCGCACCCGACGGGTACGGCACCTCGCCCTTGAAGTACCGGTTAATCATAGTTAATGTGCGGCTGGCCAGATTCCCCAGGCCGTTAGCCAGGTCGGAGTTGTAGCGTTGCACCAGCGCGTCGAAGGAAAACGAACCGTCCTGCCCAAAGACAACTTCGCGCAGCAGGAAGTAGCGCAATGCATCCGCGCCCAACACGTCGAGAATCGTCTCGGTGCGCACAATGTTGCCGCGCGACTTCGACATCTTGCTTTCTTCAAACAGCAGCCAGCCATGGGCCACGATTGTCTTGGGAAGGGCCAAGCCCGCGGCCAGCAGGAATGCCGGCCAATAGACGCAATGGAAGCGAACGATTTCCTTGCCGATCATGTGGACGTCAGCGGGCCAGTATTTCTTGAAGGCCTCCTGCGCGCCCGCGTGCGACGAGCCGTAGCCGATGGCGGTGATGTAGTTGGCCAGCGCATCCAGCCAAACATAAATCACGTGCTTGGGATCGTCGGGTACTGGGATGCCCCATGAGAATGTCGAGCGGCTGATCGACAGGTCGCGCAGCCCCGACTTCACGAACGCAATCACTTCGTTGCGACGTGTCTCGGGTCGGATGAATTCTGGATTGGCATAGAGTTCCAGCAGCTTGTCTTGAAAGGCCGACAGCTTGAAGAAGTAATTCTCTTCATGCACGGTTTCGGTGATGCGCCCGCAGGTTGGGCAGGGATCGCCGGGCTGCGCGCCATCCACGTAGAGTTCATCGGAAACGCAATACTGGCCAGTGTATGTGCCCTTGTAGATGTAGCCGTTGTCGCGAATGCGCCGGAACAGTTCCTGCACGCGCTTCTTGTGGCGGTCTTCGGTGGTGCGAATGAAGTCGTCGTTGGAGATGCCCATCCGCTTCCAGAGATTGCGAAACTGAGAAGAAATCTCGTCGGCGTACTGCTGCGGAGTTTTGCCGGCGGCCTGCGCGGCGCGCTCAATCTTCTGCCCATGCTCGTCAGTGCCGGTAAGGAAGAAAGTGTCGGCACCCAGCATTCGTTGCCGCCGCGCAATCGTATCGCATGCGATGGTGGTGTAGGCATGGCCAATGTGCGGCCGCGCGTTCACGTAATAAATCGGAGTCGTGATGTAAAACTTTCTCGTCATAAGAAGGTAAGAAGATCTCAACCGCAGGGCCACAGGGGATCGCAGAGATTGTTCCCCGTGTTCCTCTGTGCTAATGTTTTTCGCCTTTTACCAGATACTCTCGCGCCGCTTCCTGGATCACGGTTTTAAGCGGGACGTGATGCTCGGCGGCGATGCGCCGGCAGTCTTCGTACTCGGGCGCGTAGTTGGTAACGCTTCCATTCATGCTGGCGATTTTGATGCGGACCTCGCCCCATTGGGTGCGAACGTTCTCCCAGCGCCGCGCCAGCGTTTGCCGAACCTCATCGCGCCGCCGCACGCCCAGCGTGGTGGTCTCGGTGAAAACCAACTGCGTCAATTTGCCCGCATCTTCCGGCTTGCAAAGCACCGTGAGCAGCGTTCCCGGACGATTTTTCTTCATCTGCACCGGCACGCCGAACACGTCGAGAGCTCCTTCTTCGAGTAACCGCTCCATCACGTAGCCGAACACCTGCGGATTCAGGTCGTCGAGATTCGCTTCCAGCAGGGTCACTGTGTCGGACGCCGTTTTCGCGGCCAGCGTTGACGCGGCTTCGCCGATGGTCAATCGCACAACGTTCGGATGCCCGGGGAATTCCCGCGACCCAGCGCCGTAGCCTGACTTTTCAATCTTCATGGCGGGGAACGCGGCAAAGCGCGAAGCCAGAATCTTCACAATCGCCGCTCCCGTGGGAGTGACCAACTCCGCCTGCACGCCCGAGGAATACACCGGCGTATCTTTGAGCAACTCGACCGTCGCAGGAGCGGGGACGGGAAAAATCCCGTGCGCGCACTTCACCATTCCTCCGCCCACGTTCAACGGCGAACAGATAATCTCGTCCACTCCGAGAGCTTCAGATCCAACGGCCGCGCACACGATGTCGACCATGGCATCCACCGCGCCCACTTCGTGGAAGTGGATCTTTTCGATGGATGTGGCGTGAATCTTGGCCTCGGCCACTCCTAAAGCCTCAAAGATCGCGATCGCAGTTTTCCTGGCGCGGTCGCTGATTCCGGCCTTGCCAATGATCTCGCGAATTTCAGTCAGCCCGCGGCCATGCGAATGGGAATGTTCATGTGGAGCGGGCGTGCCCGCCCGCGAAGCTTCGTGGTCGTGAGGATGGTCATGTCCGTGATGATGCTCATGGCCGTGAGCATGACTGTGCTCGTGTTGAGCGTGCGCGGGTGCGGGCGCCGCATCTTGTTTCGCCCAGAACTCTTCCCGCGGCAGATCTTTTTCGCCGTCCACCCACACATCGGCCTTGGTCGCAGAAATTCCGCTGCGCACGACTCGCGAAATCTGCAGCCGCGCGCCTACGCCCAGCGCCGCCACGGCATCTTCCAGCACCTTAGGCGGAACTCCGGCATCGATGAGCGCGCCCAGGAACATGTCGCCGCTTATGCCGGAAAAACACTCAAGATATGCAATGCGCATAAAATCTAAATCGTGACCACAGAGGACACAGAGAATCACAGAGGAATCGAACGGAGACGCGATTCGGCGACCTCTGCGTCCTCTGTGGTGAAGGGTTTAGCCGCCACGAACGACGGAACTTTCATCATAGGGAAGCGGACTATCGCCGTCAAACGCGCGCCCGCTGCCCGCTCTGATAAAATCACTGTTTCTTCAATCGCTTAGAGGGACTTCTTGTATCGTCATCTGGAACATCGTCTGGCCGAGCGCGTACTGGAGTGTTTGCAGCGCCGTTATCCCGAGGCCACGTTGCCGCGCGTGGTCGTCGAGCAGCCTCCCAAGGTCGAACTCGGGGACTTCGCGATTCCGATGTTCCCTTTCGCCAAGCCGCTGCGCTCGGCGCCGCTGAAGATTGCTGAAATGATCAGAGCGGAGATCGGCGCCGGCGTCATTGACGGCATCGCGGAAATGCAGGTCGCGCCTCCCGGCTATCTGAACGTGAGGATTGACCGGGGATGGATGGCGTCTGCGCTCGCCGCCGATCAGAAGCCGCGGGTCGAGATTCCTTCCGGCAAGATTCTGGTCGAGCACTCCAGCATCAATCCCAACAAGGCCGCGCACATCGGCCACCTGCGCAACGCCATTCTCGGCGACACGTTTGTGCGGTTGCTGCGCCACGCTGGCAGGGAAGTGGACGTTCAGAATTACATCGACAACACGGGCGTGCAGGTCGCCGATGTGGAGGTTGGCTTCACTCAGATCGAGAAGAAAACGCGCGCAGAAATCGAGGCTCTTACCCGGCTGCCGCGCTTCGACTACTACTGCTGGGATTTATATGCGCGGGTCTCGCAGTGGTACGCCGCCGACAAACAGAACCTGCAGGCGCGGCTGCAGACGCTGCACGCCATTGAGGATGCTTCGACAGAAACCTCCGCCATTGCGGAGCTGATTTCGGTTGCGGTGCTGCGCCGCCATCTGGAGACCATGGACCGGCTCGATATCGAATACGATTTCCTGCCGCGAGAGAGCGAAATCCTGCACCTGCATTTTTGGGACGCGGCATTCGTCAAGCTGAAAGAATCGGGCGTCCTGACCTTCGAGAACGAGGGGAAGAATAAAGGCTGCTGGGTCATGCGGCGCGCCGGGACCGCAAGAGCAATTTCAACCACAGAGGACACGAGGGACACAGAGGAAGGGAATACCACAGAGGAAGACAAAATCACCGAGGAAGATCAGAAGGTGATCGTTCGCTCCAACGGCACTGTCGGCTATGTCGGCAAAGACATCGCCTACCACATGTGGAAGTTCGGACTGCTGGGGCGGGACTTCGGCTACCGCAAGTTCTACCGCTATCCCAACCAGCACGACTGCTGGATTTCGACGGCCAACGGAGAGAGAGAGCATCCTCACTTCGGCGACGTCGCGGAGATCTACAATGTGATCGACGCCCGGCAGTCCGAGGCACAGAACACGGTCATTGAAGCCCTGCGCGGCCTGGGTCACGGTGAAGCCGCTGATCACTACACGCACTTCTCCTATGAAATGGTCGCGCTCACCCCGCGCTGTGCGGCGGAACTTGGTTACGAATTGAGCGACGAGGACAAGGCCCGCTCCTACATTGAAGTCAGCGGGCGCAAGGGTTTTGGCGTGAAGGCCGACGATCTGCTTGACCAGCTCATCGCTTCCGCCAAGAAGGAAGTCGATTCGCGGCATCCGCAACTGAGCGAGCAGGAACGCCAAGAGGTTGCCAAGCAGATCGCCATCGGCGCGCTGCGCTACTTCATGCTGAAATACACCAAGCAGTCGGTGATCGCTTTCGATTTCAAAGAGGCGCTGAGTTTCGAAGGCGAGACCGGACCTTACGCGCAATATGTTGTGGTGCGGGCGACCAGCATCTTTCGCAAGGCGGGCGCCGATCCCGAGACTTTCTCGGCAGACGTCGCTCGCCATATCGCGCCCACCGATCTGGCGAACTTTCTAAGTGGCGATAGCTCCAATGAAATCTGGGAACTGTGGCTAGCGTCGTCGAAAACGTCGACCGTGATCGACCAATCCATTGCCACGACCGAACCGGCGTACCTGGCAAAACACGTTTTCCA
The DNA here is from genome assembly GCA_963800405.1 of uncultured Acidobacteriota bacterium. GTDB lineage: Bacteria > Acidobacteriota > Terriglobia > Terriglobales > Acidobacteriaceae > Sulfotelmatobacter. The sequence goes on along the minus strand of CAWDBW010000016.1, from coordinate 25,860 downwards.
GCTGGGGCAGCTTTTCAACACGTTCTACCATCGCCATCCCATCCTGAGCGAACCGGACGAGAAGCGGAAACAATTCCTGCTGGCCACGGTCGCGGTAGTGCGGCGTGAATTAATCCGCTGTCTGGCGGTCATGGGCATTACCGCGCCGCCGGTCATGTAGAATACCTGCCACTGGACGCGCTGGCCGGAACGGGCGTCCCTGCGATCATGCACAATGTTGCGCCGCCATCGGCGCCCGCTCATTCGTGGTTCCGCCGCGTCTGGCCCGGCCTGCTCGCGCTCGCGCTTTTTCTCGCCGCGGCCGGAGCGATCTACGAGAATATCTGTGAAGCCCGCGACCGGCGCTTTAATCCCATGGCCGGGCGGCGCTTCGACGTGGGCGGTTTCAAAATGCACATTGACTGCACGGGCGAGGGCAGTCCAACGGTCATTCTCGACTCGGGCCTGGGCGACACCTACCTTTCGTGGCGCAAGGTACAGCCACAGATCGCAAAATTTACCCGCGTGTGCTCCTATGACCGCGCGGGACTCGGCTATAGCGAACCCAGTTCTCAACCCCGTACCAGCAAAGTGATCGCCGGCGAATTGCACGCTCTACTGCAGGCGGCAGGCATTGCGCCGCCGTATGTGCTGGTCGGGCACTCGGTGGGCGGATTCAATGTCCGGCTCTATGCCAGCTTGTACCCCACTGAGGTCGCCGGAATGGTGCTGGTCGACGCTTCCCATCCCGCTCAGCTCGATCGCCTGCCGCCGGGGATCAAGGACATGCATGCCGACTGGCTACGCAAGGCCGAGTTCACGGAATACACCATGCTTTTCGGTCTTCCGCGGCTGCTCGGCCAGTGCAGTGAGGACCCTGTGCTTCGGGCTGCCGCTTGCAACTGGCGCACGGCGGTTGAAGCCGTAGCGGAACTGAAGAGTTTTCCGGAAAGTGCGGCCCAGACGGCAGCCGCCGGTTCGCTGGACGATATGCCGCTCGCAGTGCTTTCGCATGATCCCCAGAGACGCACCGGCAGTTTCCCGGCGGGCATGGCCATACCGGCCAACCAAGCTTGGGAAAAAATGCAGGAGGAATTGGTACAGCTCTCGACGCGAGGCACGCAGGTCATCGCGACCGGCAGTTCGCACTCCATTCCGCTGGACCGGCCGGACGTGGTCGTCGAAGGTATTCGCAAAGTGGTCGAGCAGGTTCGTGCGGCGCAAATCGCCCTCCAAGGCGAACTGATCCTCCGTCATCAACCTTCACCGTCAACCGCTTGCTGACTCCCCTGCTGTAAACCTGCTAACCTTTTTCTCTCATCCGCAATTCCGCGCGCGGAACGATATTCGGAAGAATGTTCGGAATAATGTTCGACGCCGGTCTCAGGAGCACCGATGAAAGCAACGAATCGGACGGCTTTGGTCCCGATTACCCGTTCCTTATTGTGGGCCATGATTCTGTGGGGCATGGTTCTGCCAGCTTTCTCGACCGCGCAGGATGCCACGCCCCCCGCGCCTGCTCAGACTCCCCATCGCCCGCGCATTGGTCTGGCCCTTAGCGGCGGGGGCGCGCTCGGACTGGCCGAAATCGGCGTGATTCAGTGGATGGAACAGAACCACATCCCAGTCGACCGGATCGCCGGCACCAGCATGGGCAGCATCATTGCCGCGATGTATGCCACGGGCATGTCGCCGGCGGAGATCGAAAAATTTGCCGAAGAAGTCGACTGGGACGCGGCTTTTCTTCCCGAGCCGACGTATTCCCAGCTCTCCTATCGCCGGAAGCAAGACCGGCGAGAGTTTCTCATCGATGCTCCTCTTGGCCTGAAGCATGGTCTGAGCGGGCCGAACGGTTTCAACCCCGGCCAGGGTGTGGGACTGTTGCTGGATCGCATTGCTTTCCCGGAGTCCAGTATCGCCAGCTTTGACGACCTGCCCATTCCATTTCGCTGCGTAGCCACCGATATGCTGCGCGGGGAAGGCGTCGTGCTGCACGATGGCTCGCTAGCCCAGGCGGTGCGCGCCTCCGCGGCGATTCCCGGCGTGTTTACTCCCGTGGAACTCGATGGCCGCATCTTGGCCGACGGCGGGATGGTGCAAAACATTCCGGTGGAAACCGTGCTGAACATGGATGCGGACGCTGTGATCGCGGTGGAACTGCGTCTTCCTCCCGGCGACCGCACTCAACTCGAGACCCTCACCGGTGTGCTCAGTCGAGCTGTCGACGTGATGATCACGCAGAATGAGCGCCGGTCGCTCCTGCTGGCCAAGGCCAAAGTGAGCGTTGACATGAGCGGCTTCTCGGTCAGCGATTATTCGCGCGTCAAGGAACTCATCCAGCTTGGTTACAAGACCGCCTCCAGCCAGTCGGAAACTCTTTTGCCCTACGCAATTCAGGATGCGGCGGAGTGGCAGGAGTATCTGCAGGCCCGTGCGGCGCGTAAGCGCAAGCCGCCGGAGAAAATCGAGGCTGTCGAAGTGACCGGCGCCGACTCCGATACTGACGCCCGGCTGCAGCACAAGCTCAGCAAGGCCCTGCGCGGGCCGCTCGATCTCTCTAAGGTCGACACGCAACTGACCCACCTGGCTGGCGTCGGACAGTTCGACCGGCTGGGGTACGAGGGATTTACGCAGAATGGAGTCCCCGCTCTGCGCGTTACCACGCACGATAAGTCGTATGGCCCGCCGTTTGTGGACTTCGCCGTCAATGTGGATGGTTCCGGAGTGGCTGCCTTCGATTTTTCCGCGGGGGCGCGAGTCACTTTCATGGATGTTGCTCACGGCGGCGGCGAGTGGCGCAACGACCTGCTGTTCGGTTCCAGCAATCTGGCGGCCAGCGAGTTCTATCAGCCTTTGGGTGAATCGCCGTTTTTTGTGGCTCCGTACGCCTTCACGTCCAAGTTCGCGCGAAATTCATTTACGGGATTAACCCGCGTTGCCGTCTTCGGCGACGAGCGCGCTGGAGGCGGCCTCGACATTGGCTACAACTCAGGCCGGCGCAGCGAATTCCGGATCGGGTATGAGCTCTTTGATGGCAAGCTGAGTCCGTTGATTGGAGCCGCTGGTCTGCCCATCGTCAACGGCAGCACCGGCGAATTCCGCGCCCGTTATGTGTGGGACGGGCAGGACAGTCCGGCGGTTCCCAGCCGCGGCACCCGCGTGGTCGCGACCCTCTCGCGCGTGCTGCAGAGTCCGGGGCAGGCGCATCCCATTGGGCAACTCGACGTGCAGACTGCCAACTTTATTCCCGTCGGGCCCAAGACTTCACTCCTTTTTAATGTTTCCGGTGGAACTACCTTTCGCGGATCAGCCGGACCGTTTCAGATCTTTGCCTTGGGTGGACCGTTTCGGCTGGGAGCGTACCTTCCGCAGGAATTTCTGGGCAACCACTACGCCTACTCGTCGTTCGGATTCCGGCGCGAACTTTACCGACTGCCTCAGCTCGTGGGAGGAAAGATCTACTGGGGTGGATGGTATGAGGCCGGCACGGCATTCGGTACGGCGGCGCTCGATCCCGGACCAGTTGCGGTGCGGGGCACATTCAACCTCGGAGTGATCGCCGACACGATCATCGGCCCCGTTGGGCTGGCCGGCAGCATCAGTCCCACCGGCCAGAGCCGGGTCAACTTCTCCATCGGAAGAGTATTCTGACGGGATCGCCGATTGATATACTTCGCCTCTGAGTTCTGTCGAGAAAAACTGCCCGGAGGAAAACTGGTGCGTTCATTCATTCTGCGCTTTGCGCTGCCCGTATTGATTTCCATCTCTGTCATTGCGCAGCAGACTGCCCAGCCGCAGCAGCCCTCGAAGCCGCTGTTCAAGCTCGAGCAAGTGATGATTCCGGTGCGCGACGGAGTCCATCTGCAGACCGTCATTCTTACGCCTATCGCCCAGACCGGACCGCTGCCTATTCTTTTTCGCCGGACGCCTTATGGAGTTCCTGAAAAACCGCCGGAGCAACTTCCTCCGTATCTCAAAGAACTCGCCCAGGACGGCTATATCTTCGTGATCCAGAACCTGCGCGGACGATTCAAGTCCGAGGGCGTGTTCAACCTTTCTTCCTGGGCCGATTTAAAAGACCCGAAGGCTACTAACGAGACCACCGATGCTTACGATTCGATTGAGTGGCTGGTGAAGAACGTTCCCAATAACAATGGGAAAGTCGGTATCTTCGGCGTTTCCTACGATGGGCTTACCTCTGCGATGACCCTGCTTCACCCTCACCCGGCGCTCAAAGCCGTCAGCGAGCAGGCCTCGCCCGTCGATCAATGGATGAACGACGACGACCACCGCTTCGGCGCACTGCGCGAGAGTTACGACTTTGAATACGCCGTCATGGAGCAGGCCGACAAAAACAAGAACACTCATTTCGATTTTGAAACGTACGACACCTACGAGTGGTATCTCGACCTGGGCCCGCTCTCGAATATCAACGCGAAATATCTTCACGGATCGATTCCGTACTGGAACTCGACGGTCGAGCATCCCGACTACGACGAGTTCTGGAAAAAAGAAGCCTGGGTGAGCCAACTGCACTCCTCGACCGTGCCCAACCTGAATGTTGCGGGATTCTGGGATCAGGAAGATCCGTGGGGGCCGTGGCAAATTTTCCGCCACGCCGAAGAGAACGATCCCGAGCATACGAATTTTATGGTGGCTGGGCCCTGGTATCACGGGGAGTGGTGGAGCCCGAAGGGCGACGCCATCGGGATTATTCCATTCGGCGGACACGAAACTGCCCGCGAATTCCGCGAGAATATCGAAGCGCCGTTCTTTCGTTATTATCTGCACGGGCAGGGTGAGAAGCCGGCATGGCAGGCCAGCACTTTTCAGAGCGGATCGAATACCTGGCACACCTACGCCGCGTGGCCTCCGAAGGAAGCTAAGCCGGCTAAACTCTACCTTCATGCCGACGGGACTCTTTCATTCACCGCGCCGGTCGCGGCCGCGGCCGGACTGGCTTACCGCGAGTACGTCTCTGATCCGGCCAATCCTGTGCCCTACCGCCAGCGCCCCATCACGCCAACTTATCCTGGTGGTGACTGGCGAACCTGGGAAGTTGCCGACCAGCGCTTTGTCGATCATCGGCCCGACGTTCTCTCCTTCGTCAGCGAACCGCTGGATCACGATCTCACCGTCACCGGCCCACTGGCGGCGAATCTTTTTGCATCCACTTCAGGGACCGACAGCGATTTCGTGGTCAAGCTGATCGATGTGTATCCGCAGGATGCGCAGAAGAATGCCTGGGATCCGAACGAAGGCCCTAAGCCCGGCCAGTATGCCCAGTCGCTGAATGGTTACGAACTGCCCATTGCCATGGAGATACGCCGGGGCCGCTATTTGACGAGCTACGAAAAGCCGCATCCGCTGACCCCGAACAAACCGACCGAGTGGAACGTTTCTCTGCGCGATCACGACCACGTGTTTCTGAAAGGGCACCGCATCATGGTGCAGATTCAGTCAACGTGGTTTCCGGTGATTGACCGCAATCCGCAGAAATTCGTGCCAAGCATCTATCAGGCCGCAGCCTCCGACTTCGTGCCCGCAACCCAGCGCATCTACTGCTCGCCCGATCTGCCTTCGTATCTGTTGCTGCCGGTCGTGCCGTAGCCGACGGCAGAAGGAGCCGATGTCAGAAGAAGCGGACGGCGGAAGAGTAGAAGTCGGAAGAAGATGATGAGCCGAGGAAAATGATTTTCGGTGGCGCAGCGCTTTAAGCGCTGCGATAACCGGGGTTTGAGCAGTTAGGGCTTTAGCCCCTGAGGTGGGTCGAGTGTTGCTTGCGGCCAGCATCTCTCCGAAAAAGAAACGGCCCGGAGATTCCCGGGCCGTTTTCACATCTCAATTTTATTGGCCCCCGGCGATGCCGTGCTGTCCCAGCCACGACGCCAACCGGGGTTCCTGCTGCGCTTTGAAATCGATGCAGTTGCTGATGCGTTCAATCGATTGTTTATAGGTGCGTTCCGCGGCCGCGATCTTATGAGCGGCGAAGAATTCCGTCACCTGATTGCGCATTCCCGTGTCGCAGAAAACACTCGTATCCCCTACCACTTCGGCGCTGGCAAACGGACCGCCGGCCTTGGCAACCGCGTCCCAGTGCGTCTGAATGAAATCCCAAGCCAATTGTTCGCCTACCGGATTCCCCATCACCGACCCGACCACCCCGAGCGCATCCTGAGAGCGCACGTCCGGAGAGACGGCAAACTCCAGCGTGCGCTCCAGCAACTTCGGGTCACCGAACCGCGGTAGCGTGTAGAGGTAAGAATAATACTGTTCCGGCGATTTCGGATTCTTCAAGGCAGTCATCACCCGGTCGTAAAACGCAGAGTCTCCATTCAGCGCCGCGAGATGCAAGGCGCTGCCGGCGATCTCGCTATCGACCGACGCCGGATCAGCCAGCGCTTTGTCCGCGATTCTCCGTGCCTGCTCCAGAGTCTCGGGATCGCGGCCATCGTAACCCAGCGCATCGAACACGCGCGCCCGCAGAGTCCGCTGCTCGTCAGTCTCGCCCGGTTTGGGTTCATATCCCATTTCTTTCATAGCCGGCGCCAGATACTGGCGCAGCCACACGCGATACCCGTCACGATCGCTGTCGCTCACCAGGTAGCGGCCGACGTAGTGCAGGCCTTCCAGCACATCTTCTACCACAGCGCGGTTGCGGTCCGACTGCAGCCCCTGCGCGAAGGCCAACGAATCACCCACCGGTTCGCGACCCACGGCCACCGACGCCCAGATGTCATCTTGTACGGCGATGCGCTCGGCGGGAGTCAATCTGGATTCGGCGTCGTTCGCCAGAGCTCGAACCGCATCGGCAGTGTAGCCGGTGCGGTAGTAGCCGGTCGCCCCCGCATTGGCCAGAACCCACGTAGAGCAGCCGGGCAAAGTGTAGGTTTCTTCCTTCTTGGTTAGCAGTTCGCACTTGGCCGCGCCGTTGCCGGTGGCCGATCCGCGCAGGCACAGGGGAATTTGCCAGAGTTGATCATTGGCCGCCTCAAACTTCGCTCGGTCTATGTAATACCGCTGCTGGGTCAAAGTGACGCTCGTGGAATTACTGGAGCATTGCGCTTTCACATTCACGATGGGAGCGCCCGCTTGCCTCACCCACGTGGGCATGATCTTGTCGACGGGCCGCTTCGACGTTTTCGCCTGAGCGTCCCAGAAATCGTCGGCCGTGGCATTAGCGTACTGGTGCTGTTGCAGATAGGCGTTTACACCGGCGCGGAAGGTCTTTTCGCCCAGATAAGACTCGAGCATGCGCAAGACCGAAGCCGCCTTGCCGTAGGCGATTCCATCGAACAACTCCTGAATCTGCGCGGGAGTTTCGGCCGCCTGATGAATCGGCCGAGTATTCTCCAGGGAATCCACGTTGAGCGTTCCGCCAGTGTCGCTGACGTCGTCCAATTCGTAATTCCATTCCGGCTTCCACTTCGCGACGGGCTTCGATTCCATCCAGGTGGCGAAACCTTCGTTGAGCCAGATGTCGTCCCACCACTTCATCGTGACCAAATCGCCGAACCACTGGTGCGCCATTTCGTGCGCGATGACGCTGGCAATTTCTTTCTTGAGGCCGACCGAGCCTTGCTTCTCATCGATCAGAAGAATGACTTCGCGGAACGTGATGCAGCCGGTATTTTCCATTGCGCCTGCGGAGAAGTCGGGCAGGCCGATCAGGTCCAGTTTTCCGTAGGGATACTTGATGCCGAAATACTTGTCGTAATAGCCGAGAATATAAGACGCGGCTTCCAGCGCGAACCTGCCCATCTCCTTCTTTCCCGGCGTGCTGTAGACGCGGATCGGGATGCCATCCGCCGAGCCCTCGATGTACTCGAAGTTGCCGACCACCAGCGCAGCCAGGTAGGACGACATTTTCACCGTGGTGGCGAAGCGCACCGTGTGCTTCTCCCCAGGGCCGGGGGTGTCGGACACGACTTTCTGGTTCGAGATCGCGACCAGTCCCTTGTCGGCGACGGCGGTAATGTCAAATGTGGCTTTGTAGTCGGGTTCGTCAAACGAAGGAAATGCGCGCCGAGCGTCGGTGGCTTCAAACTGCGACGCGGCATATTTGCGTCCCTGGTCGTCCTTGCCCAGGTACAATCCGCGCATTTCGTCGTTGAGAATGCCGGAGTAAGCAATGTGGATCGTTGCCGGACCAGCGGCCAGAGGCTTCTCGACGGTCAGCACAGCCATTTCCTTTTCTTTGTCAGGCGTAACCTTCGCCGATTGCGTCGAGCCGCCGCTGGTGATGGTCACGTCGTGAAAGTCGATATCGACCGCGTTCAGCGTGATGTCCGAAGTCGCGTTCAGCACGCGAATCGCGATGGTTTCATCGCCCTCAAATCTGGCCTTGTCGAGATCTGGCGTGAACGTGAGTTTGTAGTTCTCGGGCCTTGCGATTTCGGGCAGCCGCTGTGCGCTCGCCAGCGAGATAGTCAGAACGACATAGGTCAAAACTGCAGGAATACGTTTCATTCATTTTCCTCGGTAGATCGAATCAGATTGCTTTCTTCAATTTTCTGTTCCGGAGTGTTCTGAGCGCAGTTGTACCACCCTGCTCCAGCTCAAGTACGAATGGGGCATCGCGAAAGTTCACGGCTTGGGCGCGACCACCCCATTCAGGACGGTCATCGCACAGTGGTTGGCGCCGAACCAGTAGGGGATTTCACGGTAGTCTTCGACTGCAAAAATCGCTAAATCGGCATCCTTGCCCGGCTCGATGCTGCCCTTGCGTTCGGCCACGCGCAGCGCCCACGCCCCGTTGATGGTGGCGGCGGCGATGGCTTCTTCCGGCGCCATCTTCATGTGCGTGCAGGCCAGCGACATCGCCATCGGCATGCTGATGGTCGGCGAGGTGCCCGGATTGTAGTCCGTGGCCAGTGCCACCGGCACGCCCGCTTCGATCAGACGGCGCGCGTTTGGATATTCTTTCAATCCCAGAAAATAATTTGCGCCCGGCACCAGCGTGGCGACCGTATCGTGTGTGGCCAGGTGTGGGATGTCGTCTTCGTTCACGTGATCCATGTGGTCGAACGACGCTGGATGGAAGCGCAGAAACGGCCGTAGACCGGTTTCCGAAAGCTGGCCCATGTGTGCGCGAACGCTTAATCCGTGCTTTTCTGCAGCGGCAAAAATCTCTTCTGTCTCCTTCGCAGTAAATGCTCCCCGGTCGCAGAAAACGTCGACAAACCGGGCAAGCTTCCGCTTAGCGGCTACGGGAATCATCTCTTTACAGACGATCTCAACGTACTTTTGTGAGCAGCCCTGAAATTCTTTGGGGACGACATGCGCTCCGAGCAGAGTGGAGACCACGGTCCCGGGCCAGCGGGAAGCCGCGTCTTTGATGGCCTCGAGCGATTTCAGTTCCGACTCAACCGTAAGCCCGTACCCCGACTTGGCCTCGACGGTAGTCGAACCGTGGGCGGCCATTTTCTGCAACGCGTTCAGGACCTTGGTGGCGAGAATACTCTTCGCCGTCTTGCGTACCGCCTCCAGACTGGATCGGATGCCGCCTCCCGCCGCCGCAATCTCTGGGTAAGATGCGCCTGCGATACGCTTCTCGAAATCCACCAGCCGCGGTCCGACGAAGACGGGGTGGGTGTGCGAGTCGATGAAGCCCGGCAGCACGACTTTCCCAGCGCAATCGATCTCGGTGACTCTTTTGCGATTGCGCTTCAGCCAGGGATCGCGCAACGCTTCCTTACTTTTGCCGACGGAGACGATCTTGCCGCCCAGGCAGAGCACCGCGCCACCGCGAATGATCCCGAGGTCCCGCAAAGCAGGCCCGCGGCAGGGGCCAGTTTCAGCCGATGGCGCGCATAAGGTGAGGAGCTGGCCGACGTTGACCAGAAGAAGGGAATTCACCACGGGAGCTTGTCGTTTCGGGGGCACGCGTCGCCTCTAGTCTAACAGCACTCAAAGGCACAAACCGGTTCCTTCGTGAAGCTTCATGCCTTCGTGGTTGATGATCTTGGGTTGGCTCCTGCGGCTCGGCAACCAGCGACTAAGAATTCATCGGGACGCTCACGCCAGCCTTCTTCGCGAACTCCTTCGCCTCGTCGTAACCCGCGTCCACGTGGCGAATCACGCCCATGCCCGGATCCGTAGTCAGGACGCGCTCGATGCGCTTGGCCATTTCATCGCTGCCGTCGGCCACGGTGACCTGTCCGGCGTGCAGCGAGTAGCCGATTCCGACACCGCCGCCGTTGTGAATTGATACCCACGACGCGCCCGCGGCGGTGTTCAGCAGCGCGTTGAGCAGCGGCCAGTCGGCCACGGCGTCTGAGCCGTCCTTCATGCTTTCGGTTTCGCGGAAGGGAGACGCCACCGAGCCGCAGTCGAGATGATCGCGGCCAATCACGATCGGCGCCTTGATCTTGCCCTTCTTTACCAGATCGTTCATGGCCAGCCCGAACTGCGCGCGCTCGCCGTAACCCAGCCAGCAGATGCGCGCGGGCAATCCCTGGAACTTAATGCGCTTGCGTGCCAGGTCGATCCAGCGCCGCAGGATTCGATTCTCGGGAAACAACTCAAGCACCAGTTCATCGGTCACGTGGATGTCAGACGCTTCGCCCGACAGCGCCACCCAGCGAAACGGCCCACGGCCTTCGCAAAATAGTGGACGAATATACGCCGGCACGAATCCCGGGAAGTTGTAAGCGTCCTTCACGCCGCGCTGGAAAGCGAAGGTGCGAATGTTGTTGCCGTAGTCGAATGTGACCGATCCCATCTTCTGCAGGCGCAACATGCCTTCTACGTGGCGCGCCATGGCGTCGAGCGAGCGTTCCTGATAGGCATGCGGATCGTTTTTCCGCAACTCAAACGCTTCCGACAGGGTCATGCCGTTGGGCACATATCCGTTCAGCGGATCGTGCGCCGAGGTCTGATCGGTCAAAATGTCGGGGACAACCCCTCGCTCGGCCAACTCGGGAATCACGTCGGCGCAGTTTCCCACCAGCCCGACCGAAACATTTTCTTTCTTGCGAATCGCATTTTTCAGAATGCGCAGGGCTTCGTCCAGCGTGGTGACCATGAAGTCGCAGTAGCCGGTCTTGAGGCGCTTCTTGATGCGCTCGGGATCGACGTCGATACCCAGAAACGCCGCGCCCGTCATGGTCGCGGCCAGCGGCTGAGCTCCACCCATGCCGCCCATGCCGCCGCTGACAATCAGTTTGCCCGCCAGGTCGCCGCCAAAATGTTTTTCGCCGGCCGCGGAAAACGTCTCGAACGTTCCCTGCACAATTCCCTGCGAGCCAATGTAAATCCACGATCCGGCGGTCATTTGCCCGTACATCATCAGGCCGGCGCGTTCCAGTTCGTTGAACTTTTCCCAGTTGGACCAGTGCCCGACCAGATTCGAATTCGCGATGAGCACGCGCGGCGCATGATCGTGGGTCTTGAAAACGCCGACAGGCTTGCCCGACTGCACCAGCAAAGTCTCGTCATTCGCCAGATTCTTCAGCGTGGCGACAATGGCGTGGTAGGCTTCCCAACTGCGCGCGGCACGGCCCGTTCCGCCATAGACCACCAGATCTTTGGGCCGCTCCGCAACCTCTTCGTCAAGGTTGTTCATGAGCATGCGCATGGCAGCTTCCTGTTGCCAGCCTTTGCAGGTAATGGAGTTGCCGCGGGGCGCGCGGATGGATGCGGGAGCTTGAATTTCGGTTTCGACGGGCATGAATAGATGGTACTTCTCAGCGCCGTCCAGTACAAACTTGTGTTACGCGGAAATGGGCTGGAATGCTGAGTGCGCACATGTGCAGGCGCAATCGCTGCCTGTGGCAAAGCGCAAGGACGGTGGCAGCACTTTTTCCACGCTAGAGGTGGACCTCGCGCGGGACTGTACTCATAAGGAGCTCGGAATCGCTCATTTTGAACCCGGCGGATCCCAGTGGCCCAGAATACCGATCATGAAGGGTGAAAAGCTCACGTTTCCGTAGTGCAACGCGCCGTAATCGGGCGGATCACCCGGCCGCGGTGCGGGTCCGTAGCCTATGGCACTTTGTGCGGTCAGCGATATGGTCGAGGTTACGTGAAGCTCGATCTGCGCTTGCAGGGCCGCGGTGGGAGCGGCTCCCAGACCCGGCGTGGTGATCTGGGGCGACAAGCTAAATTCGACATCCGGTTTGAATAGCCCCCAGTTGCGCTTCAAGTGCAGATTCACCAGTGAGAAAGCCGCCTGGTAGGTCGTGGGATTGTAGGGGTTCGGAGACATCTGAACGCTGATATTCGGCTCGTGAATGACGTCGAGCTCGGTGTCGTCGTCACCAAATTTCCACTTGTCGAAGTTCCGATAAATCACAGTCACGGTATAAGTCGCGGGATCCGATCCCCGGCGGTAGCGGTAATTGGCGTCTGCGCCGGTGGCGATATCGGCGGCCAGATGGGCATCGTCTTTACCCTGATCGGAGTCGTCGCCGCTTTCTGGGGAAAAATTCGCAGTCAGGCTGAGCTTGGGCAACGAGCGAGTCGTCCAGTAATACTTGGGCCAGATGGACGGATTAAGATTAACCGGCGCCTGGGTCACCGCGCATACGCTCATGATCGCCCACTGCTGATCGTCGGGCAATAGCCTCACCAGCGCGTCGAAGTCGCCCGGAGGCTGGAATTGCAGCGCTCCGATTCCCGCCCGCAGCCGCGCAATGTTGACTCCGCTCGCTTTAGGCGCAAATAGAGCCAAGCCATCCAGCCTGGACGCGGCCTTGATTCGCCAGAGTTCGTCCAGCATGTCAGGCATGCTCATGCCATTCAGGATCTGGCAGGCCTGTTGCCAGTCAGGAGGGGAGCTCTGCTGCAGGGACATTTGCAGCTGATTGTGCAAATCCCAGAGTTTCGGATCATCGAGAGAACCCATGTCACACCTCCGGCGCAGAGTTGGGCGCGTCCCAAGCGGGAGCGGCGTAATTCTACTTCATAACATTGTGCCGAGAAAGCGGATTCAGTTTCAGGGGAATAGATTTGGGGCGACTGCAAGCCCGGAATTCTAATGTTGCGATTTTGTGTCGCAACCTCCTCGTTCGTACCTGAGGCAGGGACGATCCGGCTGCGCAGTCGCCTGGGTTTCGCTCCAGCAACCGCTCGCTCAGCCGGACAGGGGATCACCAGGTGCTGTAGGCGGTGCCGTCGCTGGCGATTCCGGTGGAGGCGGAGTGCACGTCGTCGATGCCGGGCTCGGTCTGGTCCACGGCCATCAGCACGTCTTCCTCTTTAGGCTCCCAGTTGGGCTCCTTGGTCATGGGATCGATGGGAATCTGCCGCAGGTAACCTGCGGTGACCAGGTCGTCGAGGGACTGCGGAGCTTTCTGCTTGTCGAGGGTGTACTGGGAAATTACGCTGCGCAAGGTGCTCAGGTTGGAACGCAGAACGGATTCGCGAGCCTGCACGATGGACTGGTTATAGATGGGCGCCGCAACCGAAGCCAGGATTGCGATGATGGAGATGACGATCATCAACTCTAGCAGGGTGAAGCCGCGGGCTTGGTCGCGCCTGTGGCCGCGGGCGCGCTCCGCCTGCAGCCCTCCACGCCTTGCCGAGTTGTTCCAGCGCCGCCTCATGGGCCAGTCCTTAGCTACTACAGCCTGTTTCATAAATGCCTTGAAGCTCGCATGGCACGTTCCTCAGGGGCTAAAGCCCGCATTCTGTCGGGCCCTGAATGGCGCGGCTGAAGCCGTGCCCGACCCAAAAGCAATTCATGAAACAGGTTTTAATCCTCATTTACCAATTCATGAAACACGTTCTAATCATCATTTACCAAACTTGTCCTGGTTACCAGTCCTTGTATTTCGTTCCATCCAGCGCGGTGCCCGTCGACTTAGTGTAGACGTCGAACACGCTCTGTCCGCCAAAGGAATCAGAGTCAGGATCGTCCTGCATCGACCGCAGGCCCCACTCCTTGCTCTTGGTCATGGGGTCCACAGGAATAGAACGCAGAAAACGAATTTTCTTGCCGCCCTGCGCTTCCACGCCCTTGACCAGTTCCTCGAGATCCGGCGGGTAGCCCCCGCTGTCCAGTTTGGTCTGAAACATATTCCGGTCGGCGGCGTCTTTATACCGGTCGATGGCGTCGCGCATTTCCCATAAATCCCGGCGCAGTTCTTTTTCCCTTTCGCGCTGGATCGTGGCTCGCGCCAGTGGTATGGCCATCAACGTCAGAATCGACATTATGGCCGCCGCTACGATCAGTTCCATGAGCGTAAAGCCGCGTTGCGGCTTTGCGCCCGGGACGGGATGAAATCTCTCGATTGTCATGGTCCTAATCTCTGAATCCCTAATCCCTCTGCAGTCGATCACAGCGCACTTCTCGGCATTCCTCGTGGACGTCCCTTGTTGAATTCCCGCTGAACATCCTACTGAACCGTGACCGAGGCCTGCGCTCCGTTGACCGTGATCTGTTGCGAGCCCGGATCGAGGGCCCCACCTTGCGTAATGGTCAGGGGGGTCTGTCCATCTGCCTTGGCCTGGAAAGTGATGGTAACCACCGCGCCCTGTCCGGAAACTCCACCGGAGCCGTTTGGTCTGGAGGCCGTAATCGTGGACTCTCCTTTCATCTCATCCTCGCGATGAGCCAGGGTTACCATCTGGCCATCTTGCGAGAGGAAGCCGCCATTGACCACGTTCACCAGCTGAAGCATTTTCGGATCGTAGTCCAGGCGAACCGGCACGGCGTGCACGTTCTGGGCGCCGGACAGCAGTAGATTCACTACAAACGTGTTGCCCTTGGCGGCCTGAATGGTGGGCGGATCAAACAGGAAGCTGGCCGGCCGGGCCGCGGAAGGCGTTGGAGCGGCAGACTGGCTTGCCGGAGCCGGATTTGCCGCAGCCGGATTTGCCGAAGGCTGATTTGCCGGAGCCTGACTTATCGGAGCCTGATTCACCGGAGCCTGGGCGGCCGGGGGCTGAGCTGCCGGCGCGGCCTGCGGGCGGTTTACGTGGCGCAACGAGATCGTCGTCGAGGTGCCAATATCGATGGCCCGCTGGTTCATCTCGCTTACCTCCGTACCGCGGATGACGTGCGGAGTGATGGCAAAGACGGTCTCGTCGGAAGAATGGTCCTGCGTGGTCTGCCCGAACAAGTACTTCAAGATAGGAATCTGCGCCAATCCCGGTATCCCGCTGAGCGACTTGGTCTGCGAGTCGTCCATAATCCCGCCGATCAGGCTGGACTCCCCGTCCTTCAGGCGGATTTCTCCCAAATCGACTTTCTTCTGGCCAATAATGGGCTGGGTGATGCCGCCAATGCTGGCCTGGCCAATCTCCGAGGAGATTTCCATCGTGATTTTTAGCGTGACTTCCCGGTCAGAGTGCACGTGCGGAGTGACGTCGATATTCACTCCCACATCGATATATTGAAACTGGGTATTCACCAGCGGGTTAATGCCAACCCCGCCGATGCCGGGCTGGAACGAACCCGTGGCCACGGGCAGGCGTTCGCCGATTTTTAATGACGCCTTCTGGCCGTCGAGCGAACGAATCTGCGGGTTCTGGATCAGCTTGGTGTCGGTGTCTCCCATGACCGCCGACAGGTTAGCGGAGGGGATGGTGACCTGGAAGTTTTGCGCGGTCAGGCTGGCCAAATCGTTCAGGTTGATCCCGCTGTTCGATCCGCTGGTTGTGGTGCCCGTGGTCGTGGTCGTGGTGGTCGTGTTGAGATTGCTCTGGAGCGCGACGCTCGCGCTCGTCGGGGGACTTAACCCCAGCGTCCGCGACTTGTCTTTGCTGATCTGCATTACCGCAATGTCGATGATCACTTCCGGGCGCGCCTTGTCGAGATCTTCCACCAGCTTTTGCGCCAGCGCGATCTGATCCGGCGTTCCGCGCACCACCAGCGCATTTTGTGAGAGCAACTGCTGCACCCTCTGCACATCCAGCACGGAGCGAATCGCGTTCACCACATCCTGCAGTTCAGTCGGGGCCGAAAGATTCGTAAGATAAAAAGTTTTGAGGACGCTCTGTTCCAGTTCCTTGCGCTTCTGCACATTGTCGGTGGCCACGAAAATCGTGTTGGGCGTAACCGGCCGCCAAAAAGTCTTTGACTCCAGCGCCGTGATTTCCAGCGCATCTTCCAGGGTGACTCCATTCAGCTCAACTTTAATCGGCTTGGGAGTGTAATCGGGGTCCAACAGCACATTGATTCCCGCCAGTTGCCCAATGGTGCGGTAGACGGTGTCGGACTTGTCGGTGAGTTTCACGGTGATGGGGATATTGGAGATGGGAGCCAGTTCCACCGGCCCGGGCAATTCGTGGACCCGGCGCTCCAGGCCGGGTGGCGGCCCAGCGGGCTGCTGCGGAGGATTCCGCTGGTCCTCGATTATCTTCTGCGTGTGCTCCAGTTCCTGCTTGGCAATGAACAACGACGGATCAATCTCCATCGCTCTCCGGAATGCGGCCACCGCTTCGTCTAACTTGCCGTCATCGCGCAACTTCTGCCCGTCATGCACGATCGCGGCCGCAGCCTCGAAACGAATGCGTTCGAAGGAAGTCCGGTACCGCAAGTCTTTGGGTTTAAGGTCGTAGGCTTGCTTGTAGAACTCGTAAGCCGCTACAAACTTCTGGCGAGCCTCCGCATCCTCCCCTTTGGCATAGAGGGCTTTGGCTTTGTCGGCGATGGCGGGGAGCGTTGCAACCGCGACCAGCAACAGCAATAGTGCCGGGCGCATCAGGCGTCTCATTCGATAATCCTCACGAGATGATCCTCTTTATACGGTCTTCGCCGGACCAGCGGCTTTCCCGCGCGTTGCGGCGGCGCGTCGGGACTTTCGAGCAGGAAATCCACTCGATACGTCAAAAAAACCTTCGGTGACGCGATTATAGCATCGCCGTTTCCAGCTCCCGAAGTGCTTGTGCACGCGAGAGTTATACTCTTTGGTCGTAGGACTATTGAGGTCCGGACCCCAGACCTCGGACTTCAGACCTCAGACTTCAGACCTCAGACTTCGTGCCCCTTAGGTCCGATGTCTGCCGACCAACGTCTCTCTGCTGCTAAGATAAAAACCACTGACCATGGCTCGCCAATCCACCCATCAGACCAAGGCCAATCCGGAGAAATCTCCGCGCCGCGATCCCACCGCCTCCGGCGACCGCGACGCTGCTGTTAATAGGATCGCTTCACATAACTACTTCTTGCTGGAAAAATTTGAGGCCGGGGTGGTTCTGACCGGAACCGAGGTCAAGTCGGTTCGCGGCGGCTTGGCTAACCTCAAGGATTCCTACGGCTTAGTCAAGGACGATGCGGTCTGGCTGCTGAACGCCCATATCGGTCCTTACGAGCACGGCAATATTCATAATCATGCCCCGCTGCGCACTCGAAAACTGCTGATGCACGCGGAAGAGATCCGGAAGCTCATCGGCAAGACCCAACAAAAGGGCCTGACCCTGATCCCCACCCGCCTGTACTTTAAGAACGGCCGGGTCAAAGTGGAGCTGGCCCTGGCCAAGGGCAAGCAGCTCTGGGACAAGCGCGAGACCGAACGGCGGCGTACGGCGGATAAAGAGGCCAGAGACGCAATCAGTCGAAGCCGGAAGACGTAGACGCAGACGCCATATAACGTCGACAGAATATGGCGATTCGTTCGTTCTGGTGCACTGACGGCTCGCCCGATGGAGGACTCAGACCTGCCTGAACTCCATGCTCTCATGACCCAGTACGCCGACCGGCCCATGGATTTCGCCGACGCGACCCTTGTTCTTCTCGCCGCCCGAGAGCGCCTCAGTGTAATTCTCACGATCGACCACGACGATTTCGAGACCTATCGTCTGCCGGGACGCAAGAAATTCACAATCCTGCCGCGCCGTCACAGAAGCTAGCCGTCGATTTTTCATTTAGGATGGGCCAGCAGCCGAGGAGCCCATTAAGACTGTAAACCTCAAGTCCGATATGCCGTCGGTGCAGGAAGCGCTGCAGCGGCTGGAGCGCGAGATGGCGGTTGCCCGCCAGGGGAAACTCGCCCTGCTGAAGATCGTTCACGGTTACGGATCGAGCGGCGCGGGCGGCGACATCCGTATCGCTGTGCAGAAACGCTTGCACGAATTGGCCGCGGGCGGCCAGATCCGTGCCTGCATTTTCGGTGAAAACTGGTCGAAGTCGGATGACGCGACCTGGCGACTGCTGCAGGCGGAATCTGGCTTGAGAAGCGACCCTGATTTAGGCCGGCGCAATCTTGGCATCACCGTCGTTTTACTGTGAGGCTGCCTCGATCGTGAGTTCATCGAGGATGAGTTCGCCGATGCGATTTTATTGATCTCAGTCTAAGGGTGAGATGGTGACTGCTGCTTCGGATCAATCCAACCGCTCTGCCTCGCGAGCGCGCAATGCTCGCCGCTGGCGTGCCTGGCCCTGGGTCGCTGCATTCCTGGCAGCCCTGGGGATTGCCATACTCCTCGAAGCTCACTACTTTCTCTCACACGCTCAAGCTATCCTGCGCGACCGGGTTGTTGAAACTCTTACCGCGCGCTTCAAGACCAAAGTCGAACTGGCGGAACTGGACGTGTCGGTCACCGACGGATTGAATGTCTCCGGCAGGGGACTGAAAATTTTCGGCCCAACGAATCCCAATCGCAGCGAACCAGGCGTACAACCGCTGATCAGTCTGCAGGAATTTCGCTTCAAAACCGGAGTGTTCAGCTTGCTTCGTTCGCCCATGCATGTGGATACCGTCTACGTAAAAGGCATGGTGCTGAACGTTCCGCCGAAAGAAGATCAGGCCCGTTTGAGCGAGATGGGAGACAGTTCAGGCAGGAAGATGATGAAGACCAGCATCGCCGTGGACAAGATTGTCTGCGACGATACCGAACTCATCATTAACACTTCCAAGCCGGGCAAGGCGCCCCTCGTCTTCCAGATCAGCCATGTCGACATGAAAGAAATTGGTCCGAACCAGCCGCTGCGGTTCGCAGCTACCCTGGTCAACCCCAAGCCGAAAGGCGATATCAAGTCGGCAGGGACGTTCGGTCCATTTCGTGAAGACTCCCCGCGCGAAACGCCGGTTTCTGGCGACTATTCCTTTACTCACGCCGATCTCGGGACTCTGAACGGAATCAGCGGCATGCTCTCATCGACGGGTAACTACAGCGGCATGCTGGGACGAATCGAAGTTTCCGGCGTGACCGATACGCCCGATTTCCGTGTGGCCAGCAGCGGCCATCCGGTGTCGTTGCACACCGACTTTCACGCCATCGTCGACGGCACGGACGGTGATACCTACCTCGATCCGGTCGAGGCCCGCTTTCTACATACCTCCCTCACCGCGAAAGGCAAAGTGATTCGCGTGAGCGATCCGCCGGGTCGCGACATTGAGCTGGATGTGATTCTGAATCGCGGCCGCATCGAAGACCTGCTGTGGCTGGGAGTCAAGACCGAACCTCCGGTTATGAGCGGACCGGTTGTGTTGAAAATGAAAATGAGTCTTGCTCCCGGGCCGGCCGATATCGCCAACCGGTTGAAACTTGACGGCACGTTCAGAATCTCGGCTGGGCTGTTTTCCAATCGGAAGATTCAGGACCGTATCGACTCGCTCAGTCTGCGCAGCCGGGGAGAGCCCCGGCAGGCGGACGAACATGCCGAGGTCGGTGTGCCCTCAGACCTGAACGGCTCGTTTTCGCTGGACGAGGGCGTGCTCAAATTTCCGGTTCTGCAATTTGCCGTGCCGGGCACGCATGCCGACGTCGCCGGCCGCTACAGCCTGGATGGAAATACCTTCGATTTTCACGGAAAGCTCCGGCTGGATGCGAAGCTCTCGCAGATGACGACGGGATGGAAATCGGTTCTGCTCAAACCCGCCGACCGATTTTTCAGCAAGAACGGAGCCGGAACCGAAGTGCCGTTCAGCGTGTCGGGCACGCGTGAAGAGCCGCATTTCGGACTGGATTTCGGCCAGCAAAAGTCCGGAACCGGAAAATGACAACCACCGGCCCTGCCGGTCCACTAGCCGCGGGACCTACGCTCCTTCCGGAGCAGGCGCCGGCGGCGCGGCCCCAGAGACAGGAACACCAGAGACAGGAACATCAGAGACTGGAATAGCGCCCCGCACAGGCTCCGGGACCAGCGGCGGGAGCGTCACCACCGGCGCCATCATGTTCTGCTTCCAGTACGAGACCGCGACGCCTCGCTGCCAGAAGCGCGGGACCAGCAGCAGGAGCAGGATGATTTGGCTGAGCAGGAACGCCGCAAACCACTTCTCGGGCGCGACCAACTTCATCCAGATCCAGATCCCGCCCAGCAGCACAATCGCCGCCACTATCGTAGTCACAATGTAACTCACCAGCAAACGGATCAGGCTGCGGAAGGTATGCCGGAACGCCGCTGCAATCGATTTGCGCACGGCCCGCTGGTCGCTCAAAACAACGTCGGCCTCAGCCAGGTCGAACCAGATGCGCAGGGTGGTCATCACCAGAAAAATCACGGTCAGGCCAATCATCTGTATCTCGAACGGCAGAATTTCGTTCGTGCTCTCCCCGGCTTTCTTGACGAGCGCGCCGTTGATGGCGAACAGGACGCCCGCGAAAATTCCCATCACGATTCCAGCCAAGATCATGAGGCGGATAAAGCGCCACAGGTTCCGCCCGCAGGCACGGAAGAAATCTTCGCGCGGCAGCCGGTAGGTGGAAGCGTATCCTGCGAAGACTCCGGGGAGGAACAGCGCGGTCGCCAGAAGGAACAGAAATGAAAAATACATCGCCGGGGTCGTCATGGCTGACATCTGCCCAAACTCCGGCCGCGCGATTAAATTGATCATCACCGAAAGGTCGAAGCCGTGCAGCAGGCGGTCGGCGGCCATGCTGTGGTCGAGGATGGCGTGGGCGCTCTTGCGAAACGCCGCCGTGCCAAACTCGGCCAGCGTCAGGTTCAGCAACCAGAACCAGAAAATATAGCGCTTGTTGCGCCCCACCATTCCAAGGCCGCTACCCAGCAAACTTCTCTTATCGCTCATTCGTTTTCTATCCTCGATCCGGCCTGCGGCTGAAGCCGCTATTGTTTCTTGAAATCCGTGACGGCGCGGTTTCAAGCCGCGCCCTTTCAAAGCCTATTGCAATCCGCCAGCTCTTCAGCCGTATCTTTATACGGTCCATGGCAGCAGGTTTACACGGCCCACCAGGCCAGCGCCTGGCTGACCCACTGCGTCGCGAACAGCCAGTAGGTCGACAGCTTGTTCGTAGGCTTGCCGTTGGCCTCGACGACGTAGCTGTTGTTGAAGTCGTTGCGGTCGATCTGCACCGTGTGGTCGGGATCGATTTCCGCCGAGATGACCTTCGCCTTTTTCACGTAACTGAATCGGATCCAGCGGTTCTTTCCATCCCAGTGTTCGCGGACCTTTTCCAGACGATCGCCGTTGTCGCGGAAAACGATCTCCACCTCGACCGGCATCACGAAGTCTTCCTTGCGCTGCAGCGCCACGTAGGACTGGTAGACCGTATCGTCTTTCGCGGTTTTCTTGGTGTCTTTCTTCTTTTCTTCTTCGTACCAGTTCACCGGAAACGACTCGACGCTGGATACTTGATAATCCAGAACCTGGGTGCCGTAGATGGCCTGGTTGAAATACCAGCGCAGATCCTTGCCGGAAACTTCCTCAATCGTCTTCAGAAAGTCCTCTTTTGTGGGATGCGTAAAGCGGTACTTCATGAAGTACACATGCATCGCCTTGGCCATCGTATCTTCGCCGACAATGCCTTCCAGAGTGAGCAGCACGCTGGCGGTCTTGCCGTAAGTGATGCCGCCGTAGGAGCCCGAATTGTAGTAGTCATAGGCGTTCTCGGCGATGGCGTCGCGGTCGGCCACGCCGATATAGCTGAGGCGTTGCTCCTCCCGTTCGCCCATGGTGACGCCCGCGATGTTCATGATGGAAGTGCTCTTGCCCAGAATCGAATCCAGCACCTTCACTTCGGTATAGCTGTTGATGCCTTCATCCATCCATGCGTCTTCGAACTCATTGGTCGCGACCATCCCGTACCAGTACTGGTGTCCGAACTCGTGCTCCACGACCAACTCGGGAACGTACATGCCCTCGGGCATGAACCAGCTGGAATCGCCGGTGATGAACGTTGGATATTCCATCCCTCCGGCCGCGGAGTCCGGTTCGGGATCGACCACGGTCAGCGTCTTATAAGGGTAGGGGCCGTACCACTTTTCGAAGTGATCGAGAGTCTCGCGCGTGATCTTCTCGTGGCGCTCGGCCTGGCTCCAGTGCGCAGGTTGCATCAGGAAGCGCAGGTTGATCGGTCCCATCTGCGATTGATAGACGCTCTCGCGGACTTTGTAGCGCGGGCTGGCGGTCCAGGCAAAGTCGTGAATATCGTCGCCGTGATAAGTCACGGTCTGGGTGTTGTCAGGATTGCTCTTTTGCTCGACCAGGACTCCGCTGGCGCCGACGACTTCATTCTGCGGTAACGTTAGTTTCACGTCATAGACGCCGAAGTCGGCGAAGAATTCGGTGGTGTTGTGATACTGGTGGCAGTTCCAGGCTCCGTGCCACCATACGCCCACCTTCGGAAACCACTGTCCGCCCAGCACGAAATCGCGCTTCCATCCCGAACGCGCCTGGGTCTCGGGAAACTTTGTTTTGAAGGCAATCTTGAATTGTACGTACGCGCCCGGCGCAATAGCCCTGGGCACGTGGAGGTCGACCACGGTCTTGTCATCCTTGTTTCCGTCGTCGGGCGCGATGTACTGCAAATGCTCAGTCAGATCACCCTGGCCAACTAGCTCAATACTCTTGATGTCCGCCGAACCGTAAAATTTGTCTTCCCACGCCTGATAGCCCGTGTCGCGGCTGCCCATGAGTTTGGAGTCACGCACAAACGTTGCCTTGGGCTGAAACGCATTCTGATAAAGATGGAAAGGGAAGTGGTCGAGCGCCTGTCCGGTCAGATTGTGGTAGGTGAGGATTTCGGTGGCGTTGACGGTATGCGTTGCCGCGTCGTACTTGGCGTCAATCTCATAGTGCACCACCCGTTCCGACATAGGCTTGTCGGAGTTGATCGCCAGCGTCGTGTCAGGAATGGAAACTGCTGCCGGTGCGGGTGCCCCATTTCTCGCGTTCTTTGCGAGAAGTGGTACCTTCGCCGCCGGAGCCGCCACCTGCGGGGCGGCCGCGGCCGTCGGTGGGTTGCGATTCATGATTGCAGCAACCACCAAAGCGGCCGTGGCAACGAAAACTACAAACCTCAATCGAATCTGCATGGAGAACCTCATCCGTGTAGGCTGCGATTCTGAATCATATCAGGCGCGCAGCTGCCGCTACCCGCCGCGAACGGACTTGAAATGAATGAGTACTTTTACAAATCTTGACCATAAGCTTGAATTCGCGAGGCGTTTCCTCACTACGATTTAGGAAAGGTATTGGTTCGAGATCGCAGCGTGCTCGACAGAGGAGGAGCGCCATGAGGTCTGCCGTTGCCGTTATTCTTTTCTCCGTATCAGCCCTTGCACAGGATCAGAACGCCGTCGCGACAGCACGGGCGGCATGCGTCGTGTCTTTCGCGGTCAAAGCCGATGCAAAGCAGCACCCCACTCCCGCGCCCGACCCTGACAAGGCTCTGGTCTTCGTAGTCGAAGACCTCGGCCAATGCATCGACTGTTATGGAGGCCGTTCGATTGTTGGGGATGTCACTGCGGCCCTGGTTAAGGTTGGCTTGGACGGTTCCTGGATCGGAGCCGCCCAGGGCAGTTCCTATCTTTTCTTTACCGCTACGCCGGGTGAGCACCACCTCTGCGCGAACTGGCAGTCCCAGCTGGAAGTCGAGCGCGGTCGTTTGCCATGGCCAACTTCACGGCAGAGGCCGGGAAGGTCTATTACTTTCGAATCCGCCTCTTTCCCGGGCAAGGGGACTTCGTCTTCGACCTCGATCCCATCAACATCGATCAGGGCAAATATCTAGTGGCCTCATCTGTGTACAACGTTTCGCATGCAAAGAAGTAAGAGTGCCGGGATAGAAGCTGATGCAGGCCCGATCCGGCCAGTTATCCTGCGGGGCTCCTGCTGGCACGCGTAGCCCTTGCCTAATCGCGGCCCCGCCGACGATACTGGAATCATCATCTGTGTAACCGCACAACAACTATGAAGACGATCATCTCTCTCTCTACGCCCGCCTCAGTCGAAACCGAATCGCTCGTCGCCGTAGTTCTGGACCACGCGACCATTGCTTCGACCGAAAGAGCTTCGAGCGAAAAAGAAAAAAATAAGAAGCCAGAGCTCAAAGTCGCCACTACCGACCCTGCCGTGCAGTCGGTCGCCGCCGATCTGCTGGACAGTGGCGAAGTTGCCGGCAAGCCGTTTGAGACCAACCTGATGCACCGCCCCGTCACCCTGATGGCGAAGCGCCTGCTGCTGGTTTCGGGGGGCAGCGCGAAATCATTTTCCAGCTATGACCTGCGCCGCCTTGCCGGAACCGCCGTCCGCGCCCTCAAGTCGCGCGGCATCCGCAGCTTTGCCTTCGTCGCACCGCCGGGTATTCCCGCGGAAGAAGCTGTTCGTGCGATCGTGGAAGGCGCGCACGTCGGGAACTTCGATCCCGACTACTACCGCAGCGACCGCAAAGACCAGAAAATTGACTCGCTGAATATCGTCGCCAGCGGCGATTAAGTCTGCGCTCGAGAAGGTGAGCCAACGAAGCGCAAATCATCGGCGAATCGCAGAATTTCACTCGCGACCTGGTGAACGAACCCTCCAATCGCATGACGCCCACCATCCTGGGCGAGCGCGCCAAGAAGATGTCCGCGGAAGTGGGCCTGAAGTGCGAAGTCTATGGCGCCGACAAGATCAAAGAATTGAAGATGGGCGCGTTCTTGGGCGTGGCCCAGGGCTCCGACGAGCCGCCCGCGCTGATCGTCATGCGCTACGAACCGGCCGGCGCGCCCGAGGAAGCCAGTCGCTGGGCCTCGTTGGCAAGGGAATTACCTTCGACACCGGCGGCATCTCGATCAAGCCCGCCGACGGCATGGAGAAGATGAAATACGACATGGCCGGCGGCGCCACCATGATCGGCGCCATGCGCGCCATCGCCTTGCTGAAGCCGAAAGTCAAGGTCATCGGCATTGTGTGCGCGACCGAGAATATGCCGTCAGGAAAAGCGCAGAAGCCCGGCGACGTGCAGATCGCGATGTCGGGCAAGTCGATTGAGATCATTAACACGGACGCCGAAGGCCGGCTCGTCCTGGCCGACGGCCTCTATTACGCGCGCCAGCTGGGCTGCACGCACCTGGTCGACGCCGCCACGCTGACCGGCGCGGTCGTGGTAGCGCTCGGTTATGCCAACGCCGGAGTTTTCGCCAACGACGACGATATTTACAACCGCTTCCACGCGGCCAACGCGAAGGCCGGCGAAAAAATGTGGCGATTGCCCCTCGACGACGAATACAAAGAGAACATCAAGTCAGAGCATCGCCGACATCGTCAACTCCGGCGGACGTTGGGGCGGCGCCATTAATGCGGCCATGTTCCTGAAAAGAATTTCGCCGAGACACGCCCTGGATTCATCTCGACATCGCCGGCACCGCCTGGATGGAAGATCAAAAACCATGGATCGCGAAAGGTCCGTCCGGCATCGCTCTGCGCAGCCTGGTGGAGTTCGTAAAGAGTTACGCCGGATAAAAGCTCAGCCCCGGACGTATACAGATTGGTTGGGGATATTTCTTAAGATATTTATCCGGGAAGATCCAGGAAATCCGTGGCTTTTGTTTGTGACTTGTTTTTTCTTTATGAATAGAACCGGGTAGTGGCTCAGTTTGTTCAAACTGAGCCACTACTTAGAACGCCGAACGTTGAGAGAAATGCGCGCGGTTGTTATAATCGGGATTCACTTCGCGCGCGCTTCCGGCATTCTTGCTGTTTTGGTCGGTCGCGATTCCCGCCACCATCAGCGTGAAGCGAACAGTCCTCGCAGCCCGCGGACAGCGGG
>CAWDBW010000015.1:0-104783 GCA_963800405.1 uncultured Acidobacteriota bacterium | reverse complement strand
CAGCCATGCGACCGCCACAGACTGCGCCGGGCTCCGGCCACCTTTATTGTGCGTCTCCCGACCCTGGCTAATGGCCAATGCCCGCTGCTCATAGTCATGGGCAGACTCGTAGTCTCCGGAGCTGGACCTTCAACGCACCTCTCCAGCCCGAGGCGGCGATGTTGTATCTCAACTCTTCTGAATCATGCTGTGCCTGTAATCGCCCTTCATCTCCAGCCGCTGTTGTTGGAGATGCAGCGATTGATCGAGGCCCCCTGCGAGCTGTTCGTACATCCTCTTTATGATTACATGGTGCCGACCAGATCGAACTGCAGGCTCAAGTCTGCCGGATGCGCTTCGGCCAGCTTTTGGCGAATGGTGAGTGCCTTCTCATAGAGCTCCTTAGCAAACTGGCTTTTTTTTGCTCCGCCCGTATGGGGATGGCCTTCCTCACTTTGGATTGTCTGATGCATCGTAAAGCGCCGGCCAGGTCGCGCAGAGTGGCCGGGTCGTCGTGGGCCTCCGTTTCGCGATTTGTTCAAGGTACTCGAGGGCCCGGCGTACCACCAGTCTCGTGCGCTCGTTGAACCGGGCAGGTTTTCAATGGAATCGTGAAACTCTGAACAGCAAGGAATTGGTCAACTTGCGCAGGGATTCGAAGCGCTGTTCGGCGCGCGCCTCCTGCATGCGGGCGATGCGCGCCTCGCGCATGATGGCCACCGCTCCAGCCATAACAATGACACGAAAACCGCCGCCGCCGTCAGGGAAATCTTGTTGCGCCGGATGAACTTGCCACGCGGTAACTGAACGTGTCGCTGCGGGCTGAGACCGGCAAGCCCAGCGTGTAAGATTGCAGTCGTCGGCGAAATCCTGGGCCGATCGCTATCGCCGTCGACTCCTTGCGTAATGCTTTCAGCAGAATTTGATCCAGATCGCCGCAGAGCGTCCGCTGCAACTTGTCAGGGCTGGTGTTCCGGCAACTGCTCACCCATTCCGGCGTTACCGTAATAACATTGCCATCACTGTCCAATGTCTGGCCGGGGTGCCCGGCCGCGGCGCTGGGTTTGTCCGGGTCTGCTTCACAGGGCCCGCGCCATGTCATGCTGCGCTCGACTCGTTATCCGGTAGGCACTGGGCCCGGTAAGCAACTCATAAGGACGACTCCTAGCTGAATATACGTCGCTGGCCGTGGTGATCGGCTCACCCTTGATCTGCTCGGGGCTGGCGTAGCCTATCGTGAATGCCCGCAGGCCCGACACCGTGAGGTTGCTTCGACCGGCGTCGGTATCGGTATCCAGTATTTCGCGATCCCGAAGTCCATTAGTTCTGCCACGCCTTCGGCGGTAACCAGCATGTTGTCGGGCTTGATGTCGCGATGAATGATCAGGTGCTGATGGGCATACTGTACGGCCGAGCAGACCTGGAGGAAAAGCCTCACCCGCTCGATGGTTGAAAGGCGATGGTTGTCGCAGTACGCGACCAAGGGCTCGCCCTCGATCAGCTCCATGACGAAGTAAGGGACGCTGTCGCCGGTCGTGCCCCTCGTAGAGGCGCGCAATATTGGGATGGTCAAGGCTGGCCAGAATCTGCTGCTCGTTGCGGAATCGGGTCCACGAAAAAAGCCGAGTACCAGCCGGCGCGTATCCGCCGCAGCGCGACATGTCTGTCATACTCATTGTCGGCACGAACTGCGCGGTAAACATCCCCCATCCCGCCCGCACCCAGTTTCTCGACGATCTGGTATTGCGCGATCCGCGTGCCGATCAGCTTGTCGGCCGCTCCTCTGTCCGGAGTGGGAAGATTCTCGGCCACCAGCGCAGCACCACCTCCAATGCCGGCTTGTCGATGATTCCGCCGGACCGCTGCCCGTAAGCGATCAGCGACTCAACTTCGCGGCGAAGCGCATCATCGTCGGCGCACGAGCGCTCGAGAAAGCCGCTCTCCGATCTTCCTTCTGTTCCAGAGCGGCGTGACTTTCGCGGCTCCAGCGCTCAGGTTGCATGGCGTTGCCCTTCGTCTATTTCGCGCAATAGCCAGGCCCGCGCCATACTCCAGTCCCGCATCACCGTATCGGCTGAGACCTTCAACACTTCGGCAGGCTCTGCCAGTGCGGTGAGACCTCCAAAGAAACGCAGTTCCACCACCCCGCACTTTCTGGGATCTTCCTCAGTGAGCTCGGTCAAAGCCTGTTCCAGGTCCATCAACTGGGCAGGCACGTCGGGGGAAAGAATGAGTCCTTGTTTAGTGCTGCCATTGTTTCCGCCGCGTTTCAGAGAGCTGTGAGACGGGCAAAGTCGATGAGGATGCGCCGCATCAGCCGGGCGCAAACCGCAAAAAAGTGGCCCGATCCTGCCATTGCACGCTCTCGAACTCTACCAGCCGCAAGTACACCTCATGGATGAGCGCCGTCGCTTGCAGGGTTTGACCTTCATTTTCGCGGGACATGTGGCGTCGCGCCAGACTGTGGAGTTCCTGATAGACGAGAGGGGTAAGTTGTTCCAGCGCGGATTGGTCCCCGTCTCCCCAGGCTCGCAGCAGTTGGGTGACGTTAGGCGGCGGAGTTCGATCAGCGACCATGGGACCCGGCAGCGGCGGGGAAGGCCGGCGCGGCCACGCCAGCCTACCACAGCTGTAGCCCGCGTCCAATGGCCTTTCCGTAGAGGCTTTTGCTTCAAGGGCTCAAGGTTTCTTGCGAATCTGTCCCCGTTTCCCTGCCCTGCTTTCCGCTATCCCAAGTAGAGGTAGTTTTGCGCTGAGTCAGAGATACGCAGCCAGGGAGAGTCATGAGACCAGAATCCGCTTCGTCTGATCGCTCAGATCACTGGGTTTAAGGTTTCCAATCCAGGCAGTGCGCTGAGAAAGAGGTGGGACGCAGCACATCAAACTGGACGTGAGCCGGTGTTTCTGACTGCGTGAACACGAGTTCCAGCCTGGTCTCACTGCCGGGCGCGGCGTCGGGCAGGTCCACTTCCTGTCGTTCGACCGGAATATTGCCTTGCCCGAAGAACAAACCTCGCAGCTTGTAGCCTCGCAGCGTATACATGGGAAGCGTGTTCCGTACTCTGATCCGCACCTGGAATCTGTTCAGCTGGCGTTCCACCGTGAGCAATTCGATCGCGCTGGACTCACGGCGAAGAAGCTGGTAAGACGATTTCTGCGCGCCGTAAATATCCACCACGCCGTGGACGCGCTGCTGCAACGGACCGACGCCGCGGTCGCCCACATGGGTGCGGTAGTCGTTGTAACAGAAAAAAATCGCGCCGCCGACGAAATCCTTGGATCGTATAGCGGCGTCATGGGAGCGCAGAATCTCCATTCTTGGCTCGTCGCCTTCGGGCCGGTCGGGCGTGCAGGCGCAGTATCCATATTCGGAAACCACCACCGGCTTGCCGGGGAATGCAGCGTGAATACCCTCCAGATAACGCGCCGCGTCCGCCGCGGTTCCAGGGGCCCAGGTTCCGTAGTATTCATTGGCCTCGACGAAATCCATCAGTCCCGCGACGTCGCGCTGCGGAGTACTGTCCAACGAGTTCGAGGCGTAGGAGCAGAGACGCCCCGGGTCGAGCCGCTTGGCTTCCTCCAACAATCGTTTGGCAAACTGATACGCCGGCGGATTCTGCCCGTCAATTTCATTGCATAATCCCCAGGCCACGACCGAGGGATGATTAAAGTCGCGGGCGATCATCTCGCGCAGTTGCTCCAGCGCATTTTCCATGATGTCGGCGTCCGGCTGCGCAGTCATGCCAGCGAATGTGTCCGGTCCCCAGGCGGGAACTTCAGTCTGCATCAAGATGCCATGGCGGTCGCAATAATCCAGAACCCGCTTGTCGTGCGGCCAATGCACTCGGGTGAAGACGCAGTTCAGATGCTTCATGTCGGCATGGTCATGAGCGATCCAATCGGCGGGTTCGGCCATGCCCAACTCTGGATTGCTTCCGGCCATGCGTTCCACGCCCATCAGCCGAACGCGTTCGCCGTTCAGGTGAAAAGCGCCATCACGAATGTCCAACCTGCGCACACCAAAAGTTGTCGTCAAGCAGTGCTCGCTGTATTCATTTGCGATGGAGAATTCGAGGCGGTACAGATGCGGATGATCGAAGTGCCAAAGCTTGGCCTTGGGCAACGTGGCCTGGAGGGTAAACATCGCGGTTGCACCCGCCTCAACGGACACGCCACCTGGCGAGCCCGTCAAAACGGTTAGCGATTCCTCTTCTTCCGCGATGCGAAAGAAAGCTTTGCCAGTCCAGGATTTCGCACTTGAGTTGCGGATGTGGGCAGTGATCATCCGTCAGTTTGCCGTCGCCGCGCGCCGCGAGCGGCGACGGCAAACTGACGATCACTGCCCACATCCGCAACTCAAGTGCGAAATCCTGGACTGGCAAAGCTTTCTTTCGCATCGCGGAAGAAGAGGAATCGCTAACCGTTTTGACGGGCTCGCCAGGTGGCGTGTCCGTTGAGGCGGGTGCAACCGCGATGTTTACCCTCCAGGCCACGTTGCCCAAGGCCAAGCTTGCGCACTCGATCATCCGCATATGTACCGCCTCGAATTCTCCATCGCAAATGAATACAGCGAGCACTGCTTGACGACAACTTTTGGTGTGCGCAGGTTGACATTCGTGATGGCGCTTTTCACCTGAACGGCGAACGCGTTCGGCTGATGGGCGTGAAACGCATGGCCGGAAGCAATCCAGAGTTGGGCATGGCCGAACCCGCCGATTGGATCGCTCATGACCATGCCGACATGAAGCATCTGAACTGCGTCTTCACCCGAGTGCATTGGCCGCAGGACAAGCGGGTTCTGGATTATTGCGACCGCCATGGCATCTTGATGCAGACTGAAGTTCCCGCCTGGGGACCGGACACATTCGCTGGCATGACTGCGCAGCCGGACGCCGACATCATGGAAAATGCGCTGGAGCAACTGCGCGAGATGATCGCCCGCGACTTTAATCATCCCTCGGTCGTGGCCTGGGGATTATGCAATGAAATTGACGGGCAGAATCCGCCGGCGTATCAGTTTGCCAAACGATTGTTGGAGGGAGCCAAGCGGCTCGACCCGGGGCGTCTCTGCTCCTACGCCTCGAACTCGTTGGACAGTACTCGCAGCGCGACATCGCGGGACTGATGGATTTCGTCGAGGCCAATGAATACTACGGAACCTGGGCCCCTGGAACCGCGGCGGACGCGGCGCGTTATCTGGAGGGTATTCACGCTGCATTCCCCGGCAAGCCGGTGGTGGTTTCCGAATATGGATACTGCGCCTGCACGCCCGACCGGCCCGAAGGCGACGAGCCAAGAATGGAGATTCTGCGCTCCATGACGCCGCTATACGATCCAAGGATTTCGTCGGCGGCGCGATTTTTTTCTGTTACAACGACTACCGCACCCATGTGGGCGACCGCGGCGTCGGTCCGTTGCAGCAGCGCGTCCACGGCGTGGTGGATATTTACGGCGCGCAGAAATCGTCTTACCAGCTTCTTCGCCGTGAGTCCAGCGCGATCGAATTGCTCACGGTGGAACGCCAGCTGAACAGATTCCAGGTGCGGATCAGAGTACGGAACACGCTTCCCATGTATACGCTGCGAGGCTACAAGCTGCGAGGTTTGTTCTTCGGGCAAGGCAATATTCCGGTCGAACGACAGGAAGTGGACCTGCCCGACGCCGCGCCCGGCAGTGAGACCAGGCTGGAACTCGTGTTCACGCAGTCAGAAACACCGGCTCACGTCCAGTTTGATGTGCTGCGTCCCACCTCTTTCTCAGCGCACTGCCTGGATTGGAAACCTTAAACCCAGTGATCTGAGCGATCAGACGAAGCGGATTCTGGTCTCATGACTCTCCCTGGCTGCGTCTGTCTGACTCAGCGCAAAACTACCTCTACTTGGGATAGCGGAAAGCAGGGCAGGGAAACGGGGACAGATTCGCAAGAAACCTTGAGCCCTTGAAGCAAAAGCCTCTACGGAAAGGCCATTGGACGCGGCCTATAGCTGTGGTAGGCTGGCGTGGCCGCGCCGGCCTTCCCCGCCGCTGCCGGGGTCCCATGGTTGCTGATCGAACTCCTCCACCTAGCGTTACCCGACTACTTCGAGCCTGGGGAGACGGGGACCAATCCGCGCTGGAACAACTTACCCCTCTCGTCTATCAGGAACTCCACAGTCTGGCGCGACGCCACATGTCCCGCGAAAATGAAGGTCACACTCTGCAGGCTACGGCGCTCATCCATGAGGTGTACTTGCGGCTGGTAGAGTTCGAGAGCGTGCAATGGCAGGATCGGGCTCACTTTTTTGCGGTTTGCGCCCGGCTGATGCGGCGCATCCTGATCGACTTTGCCCGTACTCACAGCTCCCTGAAACGCGGCGGAAACGATCGCAGAGTGACGCTGGACGAAGGACTCATTCTTTCCCCCGACGTGCCTGCCCAGTTGATGGACCTGGAACAGGCTTTGACCAAGCTGGCTGAGGAAGATCCCAGAAAGTGCGGGGTGGTGGAACTGCGTTTCTTTGGAGGTCTCGACCGTGAAAGAGACTGCCGAAGTGTTGAAGGTCTCAGCCGATACGGTGATGCGGGACTGGAGTATGGCGCGGGCCTGGCTATTGCGCGAAATAGACGAAGGGCAACGCCATGCAACCTGAGCGCTGGAGCCGCCTCGAACAGCTCTATCACCCGCTCTGGAACAGAAGGAAGATCAGAGAGCGGCTTTTCTCGAGCGCTCGTGCGCCGACGATGATGCGCTTCGCCGCGAAGTTGAGTCGCTGATCGCTTACGGGCAGCGGTCCGGCGAGAATCATCGACCAGCCGGCATTGGAGGTGGTGGCTGCGCTGGTGGCCGAGAATCTTCCCATTTCCGGACAGAGGAGCGGCCGACAAGCTGATCGGCGCGCGGATCGCGCAATACCAGATCGTCGAGAAACTGGGTGCGGGCGGGATGGGGGATGTTTACCGCGCAGTTCGTGCCGACGATGAGTATGACAGACATGTCGCGCTGAAGCTGATACGCGCCGGCCGTACTCGGCTTTTTTCGTGAACCGATTCCGCAACGAGCGGCAGATTCTGGCCAGCCTTGACCATCCCAATATTGCGCGCCTCTACGACGGGGGCACGACCGGCGACAGCGTCCCTTACTTCGTCATGGAGCTGATCGAGGGCGAGCCCTTGGTCGCGTACTGCGACAACCATCGCCTTTCAACCATCGAGCGGGTGAGGCTTTTCCTCCAGGTCTGCTCGGCCGTACAGTATGCCCATCAGCACCTGATCATTCATCGCGACATCAAGCCCGACAACATTCTGGTTACCGCCGAAGGCGTGGCAAAACTAATGGACTTCGGGATCGCGAAGATACTGGATACCGATACCGACGCCGCTCAAAGCGACCTCACGGTGACGGGCCTGCGGGCATTCACGATCGGCTACGCCAGCCCCGAGCAGATCAAGGGTGAGCCGATCACCACGGCCAGCGACGTATATTCGCTAGGAGTCGTCCTTTATGAGTTGCTTACCGGGCATAGTCCCTACCGGATAACGAGTCGAGCGCAGCATGACATGGCGCGGGCCATCTGTGAAGCAGACCCGGACAAGCCCAGCACCGCGGCCGGGCACCCCGGCCAGACATTGGACAGTGATGGCAATGTTCTTACGGTAACGCCGGAATGGGTGAGCAGTTGCCGGAACACCAGCCCTGACAAGTTGCGGCGGACGCTCTGCGGCGATCTGGATCAAATTCTGCTGAAAGCATTACGCAAGGAGTCGCAACGGCGCTATGGATCGGCCCAGGATTTCGCCAACGACTTGCAATCTTACACGCTGGGCTTGCCGGTCTCAGCCCGCAGCGACACGTTCAGTTACCGCAGTGGCAAGTTCATCCGGCGCAACAAGATTTCCCTGACGGCGGCGGCGGTTTTCGTGCTGATTGTTATGGCTGGAGCGGTGGCCATCATGCGCGAGGCGCGCATCGCCCGCATGCAGGAGGCGCGCGCCGAACAGCGCTTCGAATCCCTGCGCAAGTTGACCAATTCCTTGCTGTTCGAGTTTCACGATTCCATTGAAAACCTGCCCGGTTCGACGAGCGCACGAGAACTGGTGGTACGCCGGGCCCTCGAGTACCTTGAACAAATCGCGACGGAGGCCCACGACGACCCGGCCACTCTGCGCGACCTGGCCGCCGCTTACGAGCGCATCGGGCGAATCCAAAGTGAGGAAGGCCATCCCCATACGGGCGGAGCCGGGGCATTTCAGGATGCTAAGGAGCTCTATGAGAAGGCACTCACCATTCGCCAAAAGCTGGCGGCTTCGCATCCGGCAGACTTGAGCCTGCAGCTCGATCTGGTCGGCACCATGTTGATGGTTGCGAGGATGTACGAACAGCTCGGGGCCCTCGATCAATCGCTGCATCTCCAACAACAGCGGCTGGAGATCGAAGAGCGATTACAGGCACAGCATGATTCAGAAGAGTTGAGATACAACATCGCCGCCTCGCTGATCGGGATTGGGGCTTTGAAGGTCTGGCTCGGAGACTACGAGTCTGCCCATGACTATGAGCAGCGGGCATTGGCCATTAGCCAGGGGTTGCTGACGCAGAATCCAGGTAGCCTGCGAGCCCGGCGCAGTCTGTGGCGGTCGCATGGCTGGAGCGCCTGGGCTCTGAAGTTCGACAGGAGATTCGTCCAAGCTGCAGACGAATATCGAAAGGGGCTGGCCATCTCCGAGCAACTGGCCGCTCAGGACCCGAATAATACGGACTATCAGCGGCTGCTCATATCCGACAACGGGAATTTGTGTGAGTCGCTGGCCTACGCCGGCAGTTTTTCGGAAGTGCGAAGCCACTGCCAAAGGGCAATTGCGATTAACGAAGAGATGGTGAAGTCCGACAAGAAGAACGTGCAAGCCCTTGCAGACCTTGCCAATTCGAACATGACGATGGGGCTGGCTCTTTATCTTATGCACTCGCCACGAGAAGCCCTGGTCTTTGAGCAGCGCGCGGCCTCGATGTATCACGGCCTGGCGGTCCGCGATCCCGACCCACTCTCCAATGCAATCGATAATGCAGAGTCTTTAATCTATTTGGGGAGAGTTGAAGCCGATTTGCATCGCCCCGTGCTGGCACGCAAAGACCTTGAACAGGCACAGGAAATTCTGGAACAGTTAGCAAAGCGTAGTCCGCAGAATCGGTACTACGTGAACTCATTGGATGAAGCCCGGGCGGCGCTCAAAGCACTCCCGCATGACACGGCTCCCATCGCCGTCCACTGAGCAAAATCACCAAGATTTTTTTCCCATCCCGTGCCAGTTTCTTGCCGCGCTTTCCGCTATCCCAAATAGAGACGCTTTTTTTCTGGGGCGCAACCTTGAATTCGCGGGCAGGAGGATTCGCATGCTTAGCTCATCAATTCGTAATCGCTTTAGGCCAGCGCTGCTGGTGCTGGCCATTGTTGCCATCAGTGCCGTGGCGCACGCCCAAACCTTTTCCGTGATGTACAACTTTGGAACTCATAGCGACGACCCAACCAACCCCCAATATTCCGGCATCGTGACGCAAGGTCGCGACGGCAACCTCTATAGCGCGGCCCCGGGCGGCACGGATGGGGTGGGTGCAATGTTTAAGATCACGCCCGGCGGACTGTTGACCGTCCCCTACACCTTCGACCTCAACATCGAACCTTATGGCGGGCTGACCCTGGGCACGGACGGGAACTTCTATGGCACCACGAATAGTGGCGGCACGGCCAACCTGGGAACCGTGTTCAAAATCGCGCCGGACGGGAAAATAACGGTACTGCACAACTTCACCAACACCGGCGATGGGGCGTACCCTTACGCGCCGCCGATCGAAGGCGCGGATGGAAACTACTACGGCACCACCACCCAGGCTAACCTGGCGAACGGCACGATCTACAAAATCACCTCTGCTGGCGTCCTGACGCCGCTTCACACCTTCGAGCTTGCCGAAGGCCAATACCCCTTTGCCCCGTTGCTGCAGGGCACCGATGGCAATTTTTACGGAACCGCGCAACTGGGGGGAAACAGCACCCAGTGTGTGGGGGGATGCGGCACGGTTTTCAAGATGACTCCTTCGGGCGTGCTCAGCGTGCTCTACAACTTTGATGAACTGCATGGCGAAGTGCCTCTTGGTCCTCTCCTTCAAGGCAGCGATGGCAATTTCTATGGAACGACCACTGGCGGGGGTACCTACGGCCCGCATTGCTGCGGGGTGATTTTCATGATTACTCCAGCTGGCGCGCTTACGGTCCTCCATGATTTCCCCGCGTCTCTGGATGATGGCATTAACGTTATGGCGGGTCTGGTGCAGGCCACCGATGGCAACTTATACGGGAGTACGGCCGGCGGCGGAGCCGATGCAGCCGGAATTCTTTTCAGCATCAATCCCAAACCGCCCTACACCTACAACATCCTTTATGCCTTCGACGGCGCCACGGGCTCGAGTCCACAGGCGACCATGGTCCAACACACGAATGGAATCTTGTACGGAGACACTCAAGCCGGCGGCACCGACACCACTTATTGCGGAGCATGTGGCGTGTTCTACAGCTTGAACATGGGTCTGCAACCATTCGTACGTTTAGTGTCCACTTCCGGCAAGGTTGGAAGTAATGTGGAGATCCTGGGGGATGGATTTACCGGGACAACCGGCGTCTCGTTCGACGGAACTGCTGCAACCTTCACCGTATCTTCCAGCACCTACCTGACGGCAAAAGTCCCGGCGGGGGCTGGTACCGGCTCGGTAGTCGTAACCACTCCCAGCGGAGAACTCACCAGCAGTCAGAGCTTCCGCGTTACTCCCCAAGTCAGGAGTTTTACCCCAGCCAGCGGTCCGGTGGGGACATCCGTTGAGATCAAGGGAGTCAGCCTCACTCAGGCCACGATGGTCCAGTTTGGATCACAATCGGCGAGCTTTCAAATTAATAGTGACACGCTCTTGACGGCCACCGTACCGGCGGGCGCAACGACGGGAGAGATCACCATCACCACCGCCGGCGGATCGGCTACGAGCAAGGGAGTGTACAAGGTCACGCCATAGCATCGCGGTGGGTGGGGCAACAAAACTGGCCTTGCAGGTTAGTGCTGCAAGGTCCGCAGGAACTGGGCAAGACAAACGTCGAGTGCGCAACGTAAATACCAGGACCACCTGGAACAGTCCTGCCCCGATCCCGATTAGTGCACCGTGATCGTTACAGGGTTCGAGGTGGTTGGGGCCCAGTCATCTGCGAAATAAAATCCACCCCCTAGGTAGCGAACGGTGATTACGTTCACGCCCTGGGGAAGGTTCACCTGCTCGGTGAAGATCGGGTTGCCACGGTTTCCGACCGTCAGAAATTGCTCGCTGCCGAGGAGCTTGCGTGACCCACCATTGACCTCATCGAAGAATTGCACCAATCCGAACGGGACTGAAAGATTCGGATTAGCCGGATCGCCGATGACTGTGACGGTCACGCAGGTAAGCTGATTTTCGACTTTGGAAACGAATTTGGGCGGGAGCCAAGGGCTAATCCAGACCGCCCCTAACCGCAAGTCAGACAAGCAGCTGCAGGAAAAGATTGGAGGCGCGGGTCGGAATCGAACCGACGCATAAAGGTTTTGCAGACCTCTCCCTTACCACTTGGGTACCGCGCCCCTGCCCTTACGTTAGCGTTCCGGCCGGAAAAAGTCCATCGGCAGGGAGCAGGCTGGGAATTATAAGAAATTTGGAGCGGGAGACGAGGGTCGAACCCGCGACATCGACCTTGGCAAGGTCGCGCTCTACCACTGAGCTACTCCCGCTCAACTCAAAAATTATACCGCATTTGCGCTTTGGTGCGCCCGCTCGCGGTATAAGGACGCGTTACTTACGGTTCCGGCTACGCGAATTCGACTTCAATTTTCTTCGCAACCCGATCGAGTTTTGCGATGCGAAAACTGCGAATTTGACCGGCCCGCGCGGGCTCTGCCTTGGCTGGAGCCCCGGCGCCACTCTTCCACCGCGCCTGCAGCATGGAAGTGAGCGAAGACAGATCGGCCTTCGCTTCTTTCGGCGCCTCGTGCTTCTCCGGTGCGGTCGCGGTCGCCGCTATTTTGCAGGTTGCATGAATGCCTTCGCCCAGTTCCACACGCACCTGACGGCCGGATTCGTCCATCGAGCGTTCGTTCATCGATCGTTCGTCCATCAAGCGGCCGGTCACCACGTCGCCTTCGTTGTGTTCGGCGATGTACTCGTCCAGGCCCGTGGGAACGAGTTGCTTCATGCCCAGCCGGATCTGCCGTTTCTCGAGATCGATGGCGAGCACTTGCGCCTTGACCACCTGCCCGACGCGCAGCACATCTTGCGGCTGGCTGATTCGCTTCTCGGCGCTGATGTCGCTGACATGCACCATGCCTTCGATGCCTTCGGAGAGCTGCACGAAGGCGCCGAACTTGGTCAGGTTCGTCACCGGCCCCTCAACCGCCGACCCGACGGCGAAGCGCTGCGCCACATCAACCCAGGGATCGCCCAACGCCTGCTTGAGTCCCAGCGAAATGCGGCGCTCGCCGGCGCTCACTTGCAGGATCACAACCTCGACGGTCTCGCCCGCTTTCACCACGTCGCTGGCCTTGCGGATCTTGCCCTTCGACCACGACATTTCGGAAATATGAATCAGGCCCTCGATGCCGGGCTCCAGTTCGACGAACGCACCGAATTCCATGAGCCGTGTGACGGTGCCACGTACGCGCTCGCCCGCGGCGAATTTCGCGGCGACCGCATCCCACGGATGCGGCTGCAGTTGCTTCAGGCCCACTGAAATGCGCTTCTTTTCTCCTTCCGAGCCAACCTTGAGCACTTTCACTTCGACCGCCTGCCCCACCGTGAGCACGTCGGCCGGCTTGTTCACGCGTCCCCAGGCGATGTCGCTCACATGCAGCAAGGCGTCCACTCCGCCCAGATCGACGAAGGCTCCGTAGTCAGTCAGACTGCGAACCGTGCCGCTGACGGTCTCACCTTCTTTAATCTGCGAATAGAATTTGTCCTTGGCGGATCGTTCTTCTTCCTCGGCGACCGCGCGCCGGTCGACCACCACGTCTTCATCCGTAACGTCGAGCTTGATGATGCGGCAGCGAATTTCCTGCCCCACCAGCTTCTCCATGTCGGCGGCGTCGCGAACTCCGCTGCGCGAGGCCGGCATGAACGCCCGGACGCCTAAGTCGACGCTGAATCCACCTTTGATTACGCCGGTTACCGTGCCCAGAACGGAGCTCTTGTCGGCGAACGCTTTTTCCAGAGCCGTCCAATCCATGGG
The DNA here is from genome assembly GCA_963800405.1 of uncultured Acidobacteriota bacterium. GTDB lineage: Bacteria > Acidobacteriota > Terriglobia > Terriglobales > Acidobacteriaceae > Sulfotelmatobacter. The sequence continues at coordinate 91,545 of CAWDBW010000015.1, read as the reverse complement.
CCGCTCTACTTTAAAGAGCGACAGTTCGTAATAGCCATCCAGGTCGCGTCCCTTCACCGTGACCAGACACTTGTCCCCGGGCTTCAGAGTCTCGCCTTGCAGCGCGGCGAGCGGCAGCATGCCTTCCGACTTGTATCCAATATCGAAGAAGACCGCCTCGGCATTGACGGCAATCACCGTGGCCTGCAGCTGCCGGCTGCCTTCGGTCTTGCGGGAATGGCTCTTGGTGTACTGCGAAAGAATGTCGCCGAACGACTCGGTGCTCTCGACGGCAGGCTGGGTTTCTGAAGTTTCTGAATTAGATATTTCTGGATTAGACATGAAAACCCTTAGGACCTCATCGCAGGATAGTCTAGTAAGGATATCATCGACCTGGGCTGGGATGGCCGTGCTACCCTCTTCCTTCTTGCTCTTGCGGTTGGACGGCTCCCGATCAATCCAGTTGGCGGGCTCCCAAGCCGCAAATTTTTTGGAGAATTCCGCATGCGATTCACATTTAATTGGCTGCGGCAAAACGCGGCTGCCTCCGTTCTCTTAGGATTCGTTGGATTCGTTCTTCTCGCCCCGCTTCGCGCGCCCGCGCAGGGAGCACCCGCGCCAGAGACCCACGGCATTGTCATCGCCAACATGGACCGCTCGGTTAAGCCAGGCGATGATTTCTGGCGCTATGCCAACGGCGACTGGATCAAGCGTACCGAAATTCCGCCGGATCGCAGCTACGTCGACACCTGGGAAATCCTGGAAGACTTGAGCCGCAAGCGTACCGCTGGCCTGATCGAAGAAGCAGCCCAGGCCAACGCCCCGGCTGGTTCCAATACCCGCAAGATTGCCGACCTCTACCACTCCTACATGGATGAGGCCGCCATCGAAGCCCGGGGACTGGCTCCGCTTCGCCCCCACCTCGACGCCATTGCCGCGATCCGCGACAAGCACGAACTGGCCCGAGCGCTGGGTGAGAGCCTGCGAGCGGATGTCGATGCCCTGAACGACACCAACTTTCATACCGCCAATCTTTTCGGACTGTGGGTCGCACCCGGTTTTAACGATTCCGAGCACTATGCGGCCTACCTGATGCAAGGCGGTTTGGATATGCCCGACAGGGAATACTACCTTTCCGACAGCGAGAGCATGCGCGACATCCGCGCCAAATATCAGGCCCACGTTTCCGCTCTGTTCAAGCTTGCTGGATTCTCCAATCCGGAGCTCCGCGCCCAGCACATCATCGAACTGGAACACGCCATCGCCGAAAAGCATCTGAGCCTGGCCGATGAGCAAGATGTTCATCAAGCAAACAACACGTGGAAGCAATCCGACTTTGCCGCCAAGGCCCCTGGCCTCGACTGGGCGGAATACTTTCGCGGCGCCGGCCTCAGCAGCCAGGCCAGCTTCATCGTCTGGCAACCTGCTGCTTTCACCGGAGAGTCCGCTCTCGTCGCCTCCACTGCGCTCGATACATGGAAAGACTGGCTGGCCTTTCACTTGATCGATGCTTATGCCGGCGTCTTGCCCAAAGGGTTCGCCGAGGAGAGCTTCGCCTTCTTCGGCAGGACCCTCTCGGGCACACCCGAACAACGTCCGCGCTGGCAGCGTGGCATCGGCGTGGTCAACGGTTATCTGGGCGACGCCGTGGGGCAAGTCTACGCCCAGCGTTACTTTTCAGCCGAGGCCAAGGCCCAGGTGCAAACTATGGTGGCAAACATCATTGCCGCTTTCCGACGCCGCATTGATGCCCTGCCCTGGATGGATCCAGCGACGAAGGCCGAAGCCCAAGCCAAGCTCACTACTCTGTATGTCGGAATCGGGTACCCGGAGAGCTGGCGGAATTACTCGACCTACGAAATCAAGGCGGATGACATCTTTGGCAACCTGTGGCGGGGCAGCCTGTTTGATTATCAGCGCGATTTGGGCCGTCTCGGCCTTCCGATTGACCGCAAAGAATGGACCATGGAGCCGCAGACCGTGAATGCCGTCAATCTCCCGCTGCAAAATGCGCTGAGCTTCCCTGCCGCAATTTTTCAACCGCCGTTCTTCGATCCGCAGGCTCCCGCGGCGGTGAACTACGGCGCCATCGGGTCCATCATCGGACACGAGATCAGCCACACGTTTGACACTGAGGGCAGCGCGTTCGATGCCAAAGGCCGAGTCCGGGATTGGTGGAAGGCCGCCGATCTGGCCCACTTCAACGCCGCCACCGCCCGGCTCGCCGCGCAGTATGACGCCTACAAGCCTTTTCCCGACCTTGCCCTGAACGGCAAACAGACCCTGGCGGAAAACATCGCCGACGTGGCGGGCATCTCCGCCGCCTACGACGGCTACCGCGCCTCCCTCGCGGGCCGGGCCGCGCCCATCGACAACGGCTTCTCCGGCGATCAGCAGTTCTTCATCGCTTTCGCACAAAACTGGGGAGCCAAGCGACGGGAAGCTGCCCTGCGCGAGCAAGTCATGACCGACGAGCACTCTCCCGACGAGTACCGGGCATCTACCGTCCGCAATATCGACGCCTGGTACGCGGCATTCGACGTGCAACCCGGAGACAAGCTCTACCTCACTCCGGGCGATCGAGTGCGCATCTGGTGAGCAAGAAGGGACGTAACGGCGAAAGTGTTCTAGTCAGGCCGCGAGACGAGCTAGTGCAGCGCCCACTGCGGATCATCTTCCGGCCTGACGATTTGGCCGTCGCGCATGTGGATGATGCGGTCGCCGTACTTCGCGGCTTCTGGATTGTGCGTAATCATCAACACGGTCTGGCCCAGTTCCTGATTCGACTTCCGTAGCATGCTGAGCACGACGTCGGAGTTCTTGGAATCGAGATTGCCGGTCGGTTCGTCCGCCAGCACGACTGCAGGCTTGTTGATGAGTGCGCGCGCCAGAGCGACGCGCTGCTGCTCGCCCCCGGAAAGTTCTGACGGCCGATGCCCCAGGCGCTTGGTCAGGCCGAGCAGATCGGTGATGCGGTTGAAGTGCGCGGGATCGCCGCCGCCATTGCCAGAAATCTCGCGGGCGATCTCGATATTCGAGCGGGCATCCAGCGTGGGCAGCAGGTTGAATTTCTGGAATACGAAGCCGATCTTGCGCTTGCGCATGCGGGTACGTTCGGCGTCAGAGAGCGTGGCCAGGTCGTCGCCGTCGAGCACCACGCTGCCGCCGTCGGCCCGCGTCAGCCCGCCTAATAAATAGAAGAGCGTCGACTTCCCGCTGCCCGACGGGCCCACCACGCTGACGAACTCGCCCTTCTGCACGCTGAAAGAAATTCCGCGCAGCGCCTCAACCTCAATTTTGCCCACGTGATACGTCTTGCGCAGGTCTTTTGCTTCGATGAATGCTCCGCCCATGCCTGGTAAGAATCTTACACGAAGCTAGCCTAGGGCGAACCTGCACTGTGCCACTGATGAAACTGTCCGGGAGACAGACCTTTCAGGGCGTTGCCGACTGAGCCAGGAGCAAGAAGCTAGGCTCAGGCGGCGCCAATCTGGCGCGCAACCTGCGCCGGCCGCTGCTGCAGGCGCTTGGGCCCGCGCTTGCGCACCAGCAACAGCCGCACGCGTTCCAGCAGATCGGCCGGCGCGTACATTCCCTTGGTCAGGAACACGTCGGCTTGCGAGTCGTGGTCGTAAATGCGGACCTTGCTTGAAATCAGAATGGCGGGCGTGTGCGGCGACAATTCCTTGATCTTGGCAATCAGTTGCGGACCGTCCAGTCCGGGCATCGCCATGTCGGCGATCACCAGGTCGACTCCGCCTTGCGTGAAGCGCGCCAGCGCTTCTTCCCCGCGCGAGAAACTGGCCACGCGGTAGCCCCTTGTCTCCAGCATAATTTTGCGGTGAGAGAGGGATTGTTCGTTGTCGTCTACACATAGAATCGTGCGCTTAGGTTTCATCAGCCTTCCGCAATCTGTCGGGCGTCACCGCAACAGCGGGACGCAGAAGCGACAGATGCTTTTCTCGATATGAAGAATGTCAGAGCGAGATGAATGCTAACGGGAAGCAAGCTCACTGTAAAGTAGCGTGGATGCCAATGGGACTTTCTGGCCATTGATTTTCTTTCGCGCCAGTGCGCCGCTGTGTTTTCCGCAGCTTTGCGCAACCTGGGCTAGAGAAAAACTTCGCCGCGCATTACTTCGATAGCGTTGCCGCCAACGCGCACGTTAACTACCCGGTTATCGCGGTGGCCGTTCTGGGGGTTGACCTCGAATGCCGCGCGCACGAAGATCCGGCTCGGACGCTTCGTCTCAATCCCTTGTTCGATCAGCACGCATTCCTCCGCTTCCGCTACTCCGTGAGCCACCATCCAGGCTGCCGTACAACCCGCCGCCGAGCCCGTGGCCGGATCCTCGCCGCTATAGAACAGCATGCGGGCGTGCAAACGGGCTGCCGGATCGGCGGTTTCACGCGCCACGAAATACAGGAATTTTCCTCCCGTCTTCTCCAGATACTCGGTCGCGCGATTCAAGTCGACCCGCAAGTCTGAATCAGCGTTAGAGATTTCAGCGGAGCTATGGTGTAGGCGATTCCGGTCGACACGGTTTCGATCGGCAGCGCGGAATCGAAATCTTCCACGCGCAATCCCGTAGCCCGCGCTACCGCCTCGCGATCATGCTGCATTCCAAACACTGGATCGATCTGGGTCATTTCTCCAAACGCCGGATCGCCGGGCGCATCTTCAAAGTGCACCGGAACTTTTCCCACGTTCAGTTCGAGTGCGATCTGCTTTGCTCCGGAGTCTGCGCGCAAAGCAAACGCCGTCCCCAGCGTGGGGTGCCCGGCGAAAGGCAACTCTTCCTGCACGGTGAAGATTCGCACGCCCACGCCGCGCTCGCGCTCGGTCTCCGGCTCGCGGGGAAAAATAAACGTCGTCTCCGACAGATTCATTTCCTTGGCGATCGATTGCATCTCGGCGTCGCTCAGCCCGCGCCCGTCGAAAAATACAGCCAGAGAATTTCCCTCCAGCGCCCTCGAAGAAAATACGTCCCACTGCGCCATTGCCAGCCGTCGCATCCCGCTCATGAACGTCCCTCGAACACTGTGAATGCCATCCCAGAGGAAGGATGCGGGCGACTCCCCGGCGATGCAGAAAAGATATGCGAGCAGAATCGAGGCCGGGCCGCGGCGTTTGACACCGCCCGTCGGCGCTTCTATGCTGGCAACATGCATTTTCCATTCACCGCCTGTGCCGTGGGTTGTTGTCGACTGGCACCGGCGTGTGGGTAGGGAACTTTAGGCTTACTTTTCCCTAGCCCACCCGGCAAGAACGGGTGGGTTTTGTATTTAGTCCCAATTCCCCTGGCTGGGATAGGGACTAACCCAAGTAATATGATAGACTTTGAAGCAACGAGGAGGAAAACATCCCTATGACGACCGCGACCGAAACTTCACAGCGTTCCCCGCATCAACGACACCGCCCCTGACTTCACCGCTGAAACCACGCAAGGCACCGATCCACTTCCACGAATGGATCGGCGACGGCTGGGCCATCTTGTTTTCCCATCCCAAGGACTTTACCCCCGTCTGCACCACCGAACTCGGCTACATGGCGAGCTGCAGCCGGAATTCGCCAAGCGCAACACCAAGATCATCGGCCTGAGCGTCGACCCGTCACCAACCACAGCAAGTGGGCCGCCGACATCGAAGAGACCCAGGGCGCACAAAGTGAACTATCCCATGATCGGCGACCCGGACTCAAAATCGCCAAGCTCTACGGCATGCTGCCCGCCGACGCCGGCGAAACCTCCGAAGGCCGCACCGCCGCCGACAACGCCACCGTGCGCACCGTCTTCGTCGTCGGCCCCGACAAGAAGATCAAGCTGCAGCTCAGCTATCCCATGACCACCGGCCGCAACTTCGACGAAATCCTGCGCGTCATCGACTCCATGCAGCTCACGGCCAAGCACAAAGTCGCCACCCGGTGAACTGGAAGCCGGGCGACGACGTCATCATCCCGCCGCGGTTTCCGACGAAGAAGCCCAGCAGAAGTATCCCGGGCTTCAAGACCCTCAAGCCCTATCTGCGAATCACAGCCCAGCCGAAGTAGAACGGGCTAAGATACGAGTAAGAGAGTTGGCTCTCGCGGAAGCGCATGCGGTCCGGTGATCGTCCCGGTCTTCAAAACCGGCGGGCGGCGGGTACCCCCGCCACCGGTGGGTTCGACCCCCACTCGCTTCCGCCATTTACATGATTTCTTATCAATAGCTTAAAAAGAAACGTCTCATCGCTGGTATCGAGTCATCTGGGCGAAGCGGATATCGGCGTGATCTCTGCCCTAGCGCCCTTCAAGCCGAGTCGACGGATTCCTGCGTCCCTTATCCTTCCCTTAAAGTCTCGACGCTTCCTGCCGATCTACCAAAAAGCGTGGCGCGACGAAGCCGCAACCCACCTCGCTCGACGCAGAATGGACACCGCAGCCATGAACAGCATCCGGGCCCTCATCGTGGACGATTCCTCGGTCATGCGCAAGATCGTGGAGCGCTCGCTGCGCCAGGCGGGCATCGAGTTGAGCCAGGTACTGGAGGCCGGGAACGGAGCCGAGGCGCTGGGCGTCCTCCGGGAACACCGGGTGGATCTGGTTCTTTGTGACATCAACATGCCCGTGATGGACGGCTTGGAGTTCGTGAAGCAACTCGCCACGGTCGAGAACGCGAAAGGCGTGCCCGTGGTCATGATTACCACCGAAGGTAGTGAGACGCATGTGGTACAGGCCCTGTCCTGCGGCGCACGCGGCTACATACGCAAACCCTTTACCGCCGACCAGGTCAAGGAGCACGTCGTTCCCATTTCGGGAGGGAAGTCATGAAGCCGGTGAACGAATTACTAGCCGCCAGCTCTCGCCATGAGCACTGGACTCCGCTGCTGGAAGTGGCCGTGCGGGAAGTCTTTGAACTCATGCTGGCGTGCCAACTGGCCAAGCCGGAGCCGGTGGAATCGCCCAGCCTGAATGTTACTGCCATGGTGGGACTGGCAGGGCGAATGTGCGGCGTGCTGAGCTTTCGGTGTGATGCGAGGTCGGCCACTCTCATGGCTTCCAAGATGCTGGGCGTAGCACCGGACAAGGTCGGCCACGAGATGGCAGATGGGCTGGGTGAAATCTGCAACATGATCGCCGGCAATTTCAAGAACAAGATCAATGGCATGGGAGACGGCTGCATGCTTTCTGTGCCTACGGTGATCACGGGCTCGGACTATAGCGTGTACTCCCAGGCGGACTCGCCTCCGGTTGAGGTCAGATTGCTGTTTGAAGGCCTCCCTATCCTCATTTCCCTGCAGATCCACAGCTGACATTCACCTCGCCTGACGATCTGGCAGCTGATCGAGCGGAGACCGAACTCGCCAACTCCTATGGCTTAAATACCGCATCGACCAGGGCAACGATCTCTTCCATCGATCCATCGATGTCCATGGTGAGCCGCGCCAGGTCGATCTTGTCCAGCGCCGGATAGTGTTGCACCAGGGTTGCCCAGGCGGCGTCCCCTGCTAAGTCCACACCCATGGCTTCGTAGTATCCGTATCCTAAGTCGCGCAGCCGGCACAACAAGTCACTCAGATGGACCAGCGCCACCAGGGGCGCGCCCACGGGCGACGCCCCATCGTGGTGAAATTCGATGACGTCGATCACATCTGCGGAGAAATGCCAGTGTTCGGCCAGCATCTTGCCGCTCTGACAGTGGGTGAATCCAAGATGTTCTTCCTCGCTTCGGTCCAGCGCCACGTGGCCCTCGCGGGCGGCCTCGATGCATTTGCGGAAATCCTCCGGGCACGCCAGCGTGTTCACCAGGATTCCCACGTCGTGCAGCAGGCCGGCCAGGTAGGCTTTCTCCGGATCGGGATACCCGATCAACTTTGGCCATCTTCCGGCTCACCAGCGCACAGCCCAGGGAGTGGCGCCAAAAGGTGACCGCGTCCAGCACCCATTTGTCGGGCGGAACCAGGTTGTTCAGGCTGCAGCTCAGCAGGATGGCCTCGACTCGTTTCAGACCCAGAGCCATGACCGCGCTGCGCACGGTTTCCGAGTTCCGCCGCCCGAACAGAGGCGAGTTGGCCATACGCAGGCAGTGGGCCGCAATGGTTCCGTCGTAAGACACCAGTTCGACGAGTTTTTCCATGTCCACTTGATCCGTCGGCTCCCGGAGCATGGAAACCAGCGGCTGCACGATGGCCTGGATCGCCGGCATGCTTTCGAGGGCTTCGATTCTGGGCCGGACTTTTTCGATGTTCTTGCGGTTCATGGCTTGCCTCCGGCAGCGTACCCAACGGCCGGTTTCCAGTACCCAATGGCTCCCGGAAAATGAACCAGGTGAAATCTGTCGTCCACCTGGTAGAGAGATTCGGCGTGGCCCATGAACAGATAGCCGCCAGTCAGCAGATTAGAAAAGAAGTGCTGCATCACCTTGCGCTTCGAGCTCAGATCAAAATAGATGAGCACATTGCAGCAGAAGATCAGATCCATGCCTTTCAGGAATGTCATCTTGCTGTCATCGTTGAGATTTACGCGGTCGAACCGGATCTGCGACTTAAGCTGGTCGGTGGCTTGCAGTTGCTTGTCATCGTAGGGCCTGAAGTACTTTTTTCTTAGGAGCTCGTTGGTGCTGCGCAGAGCGTATTCTCCGTAGATCCCGGCCTTGGCCGCGGTGAGAGACCGGTCATTCAAATCCGTGGCCAGGATGTCAAAGGTCCAGCCCGCCAGCATTTTGTTGCTTTCTTCCAGCAAGAACATAGCCAGCGTGTAGGGTTCTTCCCCGGTCGAGCAACCCGCGCTCCAGAGGTGGAGACGTTTGAAACCCATAGCGCTCTTGGCCTTTAGAATCTGGGGAAGAATCACGTTGCGCAGGGCCTCCAGTTGGGGTGCACTGCGAAACATGTAAGTCTCTCCAATGGTGATTTCGTTCAGCAGCAGCCGCAACTCCGCTTCCCGGTTTCCGCGGACGGTCAGGTGCTCCAGGTAATCCGCCGGGGTCTTCGCTTTCACTGCTTCCATACGCCGGGCGCAACGCGAAGCCAGCAAATAGAATTTTTCTTCCGGCTGGTAGATGCCCGATATCTGGTAAATGACGTCGCGGATCTTCAGGTACGCAGGATCGTGCAGATCCTCGGACTCCGTCACCGGCTTAACGATACCCGCGGTCATAATGTCATCTCGTTCCCCATGGGGTCGTTCCCGCTTTCGATCACCTCGTCTGCATCGCAGGCACACTGAGAACTCGCGGCCGGCTGGAGGTGACGCGACGGACAATCTCCTGGCTGATCTCCGGCAGAGGACAGATCTTGTCCGCCACGCCCGCCTCGACCACGGCCCCCGGCATCCCCCACACCACCGACGAGGCTTCGTCTTGGACCACGATCCCGCCGCCGGCCTCGCGGACGTGCCGTGCTCCCCGGGTGCCGTCGGAGCCCATTCCGGTCATGACTACCGCCAGCACATTAGGGCCGTACGTCTGGGCCACCGACCGAAACAGCACATCCACTGCCGGACGGCAGGAATTTTCCGCAGGCTCCTGATTCAGCTTCAGGATGATTCGTGTGCCCTGGCGTGCGACCGTCATGTGATAGTTGCCGGGAGCAATCCAGACCTGCCCTGGCTCCAGCAGCTTCCCGGCTTCACCTTCGTGCACCGCCAGGGGCGAGCAGGAGTTCAGGCGCTCGGCTAAGAGCCGGGTGAACACCGGCGGCATGTGCTGCACCACCACGATGGGCACAGGGAAATCCCCGGGAAGGTGGGGAATGACTTCCGCCAGCGCATTGGGGCCTCCGGTGGAGGTGCCAATAGCAAGAATGTCGATTCGCTGGCTACCCGGTTTTCGCTGGAGCGGCGAGATAGAGACGGCTGGCGCGGGCACGCGCACAGGACTGCTGCGGCGCGCCAAGCCAATGATTTTGGCCAACAGTTCCTGCCGCACCTGTGCCATGGCGTCGGCCAGGCTCTCGCTGTTGGCCGGCTTGGTCGCATAATCGGACGCGCCCAGCGACAACGCTTCCAGCGTGACGGCAGCTCCCCGTTCGGTCAGGGTGCTGAACATAATGACCGGCAGCTTCGGGTACAGCTTGCGAATCTCGACCAGGGTCTCGATCCCGTTCAGCCCCGGCATCTCGATGTCGAGCGTGATCAAGTCGGGATTGAGTTGCGGAATCTTGGCTAGCGCGATGGCCCCGCTCGAAGCCGTCCCCACCACGCTGATTTCCGGGCTGGCGGCGAGGGCCTCGCACAACAGCCTGCGGAGAACCACCGAATCGTCGACGATGAGAACCCGGACCGGCAGCATGGATGTACTTTCGAGCCGCGGAGGCCGCGGGGTGAGCGCAGCCTCCGCCAGTTGAGACATGATGGAACGGTGATCATGATTGAATCGTGATCATGATCTAATCGCGATCATCGATCCCGCCTAAAACTTGACGGGGCGCGGCTAAATCTTGAACCTTTGCACCAATTCGCGAAGTTCCGTCGACATTTTTGCCAGCGATTGTGCCGCCTTCAGCGAATCGTCGGCCCCATGGGTCGTGCTCCTGGCCGCCTCGGCCACGCCCCCGATGTTCTTGGTGATCTCGCCCGACCCGGCAGCCGCCTCGCTGACGTTGCGCGCCATCTCGTTGGTGGTGGCGTTCTGCTCTTCGACGGCCGTGGCGATGGTGTTGGAAATGTCGTTGACTTGCCGGATAACCCCGCTGATCTGACCAATGGCGCCGACGGCGTTCTTGGTGTCGCCCTGGATGGCCTCGATCTTGCGGCTGATGTCCTCGGTGGCCTTCGCGGTCTGCTTGGCCAGTTGCTTGACCTCGTTGGCGACGACCGCGAACCCCTTGCCGGCCTCCCCGGCGCGGGCGGCTTCGATGGTGGCATTCAAGGCCAGCAGATTGGTTTGTTGCGCAATCGAAGTGATGACCTTAATGACCTGGCCGATCTCGGTCGAGGAGTCGCCCAGCTTGCTCACGATCTGGTTGGTTTCCTCCGCCACCTTGACCGCGGCGGTGGCGATCTTGGCCGATTCATGGGCATTCTTGGCGATCTCCTTGATGCTGGTGCTCATCTCTTCTGTGCCTGTGGCCACGGTTTGCAGGTTCTTGTTAACTTGCTCCGCCCCCGCCGACACCACGTTGGCCTGGGTCGAGGTTTCTTCCGCGTTGGCGCTCATCTGCTGGCTGGTGTTCGATAGTTCCTCGGAAGCGCTGGCCAGGGATTGCGCGTTTTGCGCAATCGACTGCATGCTGGACTGCAGTCCTTCGGTCATGCTGTTGATATGGTTTTTGATTTCGGCATGATCCCCCTGGTAGTCGCCGGCCACCCGCGCCGTCAGGTCGCCTCCAGCGACCTTCTTCAGCACAGCGCCGGCTTCCTGAATCGGCTTAATCACCGCGTCCAGACAATCGTTCACCCCCTGGACGACCTTGCGGAAGTCGCCCTGGTGCTTGCCGGCATCGGCGCGGGTGGCCAGCTTGCCCTCCACTGCGGCCTTCGAGAGCACCCCGGCATCGGCCACCAGCGCGTTCACGGCGTCAATGCAGGTGTTCAGGTTGGTCTTGATGGTGTTGAAGTCGCCGTTGTAGCTGTCGGTGATCTTGGCCGGGATCACTCCCCGGGAGATGTCGTCCACGTACTTGGCGGCGACGTTCAACGGCCCGATGACCGCATCCAAAGTGGCGTTGACGCCCTCGACCACTTTGCGGAAGTCGCCCTGATGCCTGCTGGCATCGGCGCGGGTCGACAATTTGCCTTCGATCGCGGCCTTGGACAGCGTTTCCGCGTCCGCCAGCATGGCGTTCAGGGCCAGTTTCTGGGGGGTGATGTCGACGAAGTAGTTGAGGACCTTCTTGACCTTGCCGGTGGCGTCCACCACCGGGTTGTAAGAGTACTGCAGCCAGACGTCTCGCCCGTCCTTAGTAATACGCTTGGCCTCTCCATGATGGGCTTCCCCGCGCGTCACCTCGGCCCAGGTCTCCCGGTACTGGGCCGTCTGCCGGGTGGCTTCGTCGGCAAAGATGCTGCTGTTCTTGCCAATCAATTCTCCCGGGTTATAGCCCAGGAGCCGCTCAAAATGTTCGTTGGTTTCGAGCACGGTTCCGTCCGGCGCGTAAACGCTGAACGTCATCGCTCTGCGCAGCGCGGCGTTGTCTGCGGTGAACTCCTGGTTCTCGGCTTCGATGCGCAGCTTCTCCGTGACCACTTCCCAGGTCACCATGGCGCCGCAATAGTTTCCCTGCTCATCGTGAAGGGCCTGCATCTGGAGATCGAGGGTTTCCTCTTCCAGCTGAATCTGCGCGCGATGGGGCAGATTGCGCTCGTCCGACAGCAGTTGCCGCTGGTGGGCGGGATTCCTGTGAAAAATATCGATGGAACTGCCCACCACCTCGTCCACCTTGCAGGGCAGCAGGTGGGCAATCCGTTTTAGAGTTTTCTTCGACGCGGCATTGATGTAGCGGATGACAAGATTCATGTCCGCGCGCATTAAGTTGATGGGAGCCTGCTCCATCATCTCCGCCAGCATGAAAGTGTCCTGGTGGTCTCGTACGCGGGCCTTTGCCGCTGCGGCGGCACCGCGTCCACTTGTGCTTTTCATTGCCCAATCTCCTCTGGTTTTCTCCGAACCCCGATTGAAATCATGCCGGTTGGCAGCAGTGGACATTTGAATCTTCGCCGGCAACGGCCCGTTCCGTGTCGAGTACCAGCAGCAGCCGCTCCCGCAGCTTGTAGACCCCGCGCACCAGTTCCCGAGCCGTTCCCTGCACCGTCTCCGGGGGCCTTTCAAAACTCTCTTCGTCCACTTCGAGCACGTCGCCAATCGCATCCACCAGCAAGCTGACCGCGCCGTCATCGGTGCGCACCACCACATTCATGGGCAGTTGCGACTCCGGCCGTTCCTCCATGGCAAAGCGCCGGCGCAAATCCACCGCCATGACGATCTGCCCCCGCAGATTGATCAGTCCGCGAATGACCGCTGGGGTCAGCGGGACCCGGGTCATCTCCTGGTAGAGGATCACTTCCTGCACCTGTTGCACGGGCACGCCGAAAAATTGTTCCTGGAGAAAAAAGGTGCAAAACTGCTGCATGTTGGCCATGAGTGTTCTCTTTCCTATTTCTTACGCCAACCTTTCTTATGCCGAAGCCCCGGCCGCGAGCGGGCTGCCCTCGGCCGCCGCGATTAGACCAGGCACATCGAGAATGTCGGTGACCCGTTTCTGGATCACGGCCGAGCCCACTACGCCTTTCCGGCCGCTATGCGGTTGCATGACAAAGGACTCCTCCACAATGTCCAGAATGCGGTCCACCACCAGGCCCACGCTCCGCCCCTGGTCGGCATAGACCACCACGTGCAGCGATTCCGGGCCAGCCTCCTCCGTCTTGCGGCGCCCGCCCTCGAGCACTTCGGAAACCCGGACCAGAGGCATGATCTGCCCGCGGTATTGCACCACTTCATGGCCGCCCGCGGTCTCGATGGTGTCGCGGGGAAATTCCTCCAGGCGCGCCACCAGGGCGAGGTCGACAGCCATTCTCCCGTGTTCTCCGCCCTGGAACAGCAGCACGGCGTTGCGCTGATTCCCGTCGCTAGCCGCGGACGCCGGTTTCCCGTCGTGGTCGGTTACCGCCCGGTCGCGGACTTCGTTGACCACGTTGGCGCGTTGCGCCAGGCCCAGCACGTCGAGAATCAGAGCCACCCGGCCGTCGCCCATGATGGTGGCCCCGGCAAAGGTGTGGATGCTTTTCAGCTGTTTACTGAGAGGCTTGACCACGATTTCCTCAGTGTCATTGATTTCGTCCACCACCAGCCCAAACTGGCGGTCGTCGGCCTGCAGCACCACGATGTTGGCACGGCTATCCTCCGCTTCCGTCGCGTCGGCGGCCTTACTTTCAGTTCGCGGTTCAGTACACCAGGGGAAGCAGCCGTCCCCGCAGCCGGTACACCGGCGCTCCGTTGACCAGTTCAATACCCTGGCGGGCCTGTTCGCCTTCCAGACGCACCAGTTCGAGCAGGCTGACCTGCGGAATGGCGTAGCGGTCTCCGGCAGTGGTCACGATCAAGGCGGGGATGATGGCCAGAGTCAGCGGGATCTTCATGCGCACCGTCGATCCCTGTCCCGGCTTCGACTGGAGATCGACGGTGCCGCCGATTTTTTCGATGTTGGTCTTCACCACGTCCATGCCCACGCCCCGGCCGGAAACATTGGTGACTTTTTCCGCCGTGGAGAAGCCCGGCAGGAAGATGAGGTTGGTGCATCTCGCGTTCGGTCATGCGCGCCGCCTGGTCGGCGGCTGATCATCCCCTTCTGAATGGCCCTGTGGCGGATTTTCGCGCGGTCCAGCCCGGCGCCGTCGTCGATGATTTCGATGTTGACCTGGCCGCCTTCGTGAAAAGCCCGCAGGAACAGCCGGCCCTCGGGGTTCTTGCCGGCGGCGGTTCGGGCTGCGGGACTCTCGATACCGTGGTCCACGGAGTTGCGCACCAGGTGGGTGAGCGGATCCTTGATGGCCTCAATGATGGTCTTGTCGAGCTCGGTTTCCTGGCCTTCCATCTCGATGCGGACCTGCTTGCCGCACCCAGAGCCACGTCCCGTACGGTGCGCGGAAACTTGCTCCAGATGTTGCCGATGGGCTGCATGCGCGTCTTCATGACGCCTTCCTGCAGTTCGGTGGTGAGCAGGTTGAGCCGCTGGCTGGCGGCCAGCAGTCCCGTGTCTTCGCTGGCATTGGTAAACTGCACGATCTGGTTGCGGGCAGGACCAGTTCGCCCATCTGGTTCATCATTTGGTCGAGATGGCCGACGTCGACGCGAATGGTGCTGTCGCTGGCCCCGCCGCTTTGTCCGCCGCGGGCCTGCTGCTGCAGCTTCAGCGCTTCCAGACATCCTGGGGTTTCACCGCTCCCTTTATCGACCAGAATCTCGCCGATGTGCCGCAGGTCTCCCGGCGTTTGCTGCCCCGCTGCTTCACGCATTTCGCTCACCTGCGCCGCGCCCCGCTGATTAAGATGTCGCCCATGTTCGCGTACTCGGCTCGAACCACATCGTTGCAGCTTCGCTTTGGTCGGTGCCGAGCCGGGGACCGGGCTCGTTTCCGCCTTCGCCTGCAGCAACCGCGTCAAGCCAGCGATCAGTTCCTGATCGTTGCGCTCGCCTTCTTTGCCGGTGGCATCGATGCTGCCCAGCATCTGGCGGACCGCATCCACCATGGCCAGCAGCGCAGTCGTGATCTCGGCATTCAGAGTGAGTAGGCCATCGCGCAAGCGCGAGAGCAAACTTTCCCCTGATGAGCCACGGCCTCCAGTTGGTTGAAGGCCAAGAAACCTAGGTCCCCTTGATGGTGTGAATGGTGCGAAACACGCTGGCCAGCATCTCCCGGTTGCCGGGATCTTTCTCCAGCGCAATGAGGTCGCGGTCGAGGCGATCGAGGTTCTCGTAACTCTCCACTAAGAACTCTTTAACGATGTCGTCGGAATCGCTCATGAGCTAATGTCCTTTGGGAGGCTCAGGCTTCGTCTTTTCCCCCGCTTCCGCTGACGATTTACGCGGCGCGGAAATTGACCATCTGGAATCCTCGGTGAAGATTTGTCTTGGCGCGTCCTGTTCCGTTCCACTGGTTCTCACGGGCCAACCCCATGCTTCCTCATCGGTCGCACCGAGGTAAGCTTTAATGGGAACTGCTTCTTGCACAGCCCTAACTTGACGCCAATCTTCTCCAACCGGCAGGGGTATTTCGTGCGGGATCCATCTCCTTCACCTGCCGAACCATCGCTGCACGATAGGAATCAAGTCGCGATAAGAATCAAGTAATGTGCGGCTCGACGCATCTTGCTGCGGTGCACGTCCCCTTCCAATACGACTGGGTGGTGCTGCCAGGTGTCCCTTAGTAATCGCGGACTACAAGAGCTTGCCGACCAAAAGTCAAAAGAGCGCGAGACTCCCACGCGTGCTCTCGGGCGGAGCACACCTAGGAACCGAGGAACTTCAGATTTTTCTCTGTGAGCCCCTGCGTCCTCTATGGTTAAGGTTTTTTCATGCCACAATGGCGAATGCCTGCCGTACCCGTCCCCGACTTTCTCTATGGCACTGCCTGGAAGGAAGACCGAACCGCCGCCCTGACTGAACTCGCGCTGCGCACGGGTTTTCGCGGCATCGACACCGCCAACCAGCGCCGCCACTACCACGAAGCCGGAGTCGGCGAGGGCCTGGCCGCCGCCTACCGCGCCGGCATCGTCACCCGTCCCGATCTTTTTCTGCAGACCAAGTTCACCTACCAGCGCGGTCAGGACCATCGCCTGCCCTACGATCCATCCGCCGACCTGGCCACGCAGGTCGCTCAGTCGTTAGCCAGTTCGCTCGACCATCTCGGCACGGACCACGTCGACAGCTTCGTGCTGCACGGGCCTGCCTCGGGATATGACTGGACCGACGCCGACGCTGAAGTCTGGGAGGCAATGCGGAAAGAGCGCGACGCCGGCCGCACGCGCCGGTTAGGAGTGAGTAATGTTTCGCTGCAACACCTGGAACAAATGCAGGCCGCGCACTCCGAACTTCCGGCCTTCGTCCAGAACCGCTGTTTCGCCCGTCTGGGATGGGACCGCCAGGTGCGGTCGTTCTGCCGCGAACACAAAATCACTTATCAGGGATTCTCTCTGCTCACCGCAAATCCCGAAGTGCTGCAGCATCCCCCGCTGATCGCACGGGCGCGGCAAATGAATGCAACTCCGGCGCAGTTGATCTTCAGCTTCGCGCGCGCCGTCGGAATCCTGCCGCTGACCGGCACGTCCAGCGCCGACCACATGAACGAAGATCTAGCCAGTCTCGGCTTTAGGCTCCCGCCAGAGTTGGTGCAGGCCATGGAATCGATCGCTGGCTGACTTCCACGACCTGCGATTCGTCAGCGGGGATAAACCTAATTGTTTACAGCGATGCCAGCCCCGACGTCGCCAGCTTGTAGACCAGGTACCAGACCGCGACGATGGTGATGGCGGTCGAGCGTTTCACCTTGCTGGTGCAGGCAAAGCCGATGCCGATGAGCACGATCGTCCAGATGTTGATAATGTCCAGGGATGATGCCATGCCGCGCACAAACTTGCCCGTCGTCTCCGGGTCGAGATAGTAGGCAAGATTCGTACCCACAGGATTGTTGATGTCGAAGCCCTCTGGGTTGACGCCGGCGAATAGCGCGATGATCCCCAGGATCGCTCCCACGATGCCAGGAAGCGCGGCGTACATCACAATCGCATAGGCCGCCTTGAAAGACGTCTCCCCTCCAACCCCAACTTTGAAAGTGACCCATAAGACCGCGGTCTCAATCAGGAAATAGAACAGAATCATTACCGGGCTGAAGTAGGTGAAGAACTTCAGGATCTTGGTGGAGAACTCGAGTTGCTTGGCCTGCTGATCGGCGGGGAGTTTGTCGAATTGATCGGCCCGTGAACTGTGCGCGACGGCATTCCTGCTGACCTGCTCGAAGCCGATCTGCTTTCCCACGGTGTAAATGAATGCGATCGAGAAAATCGAAATCAGAATCCACGGTGCCCACCAACTGGCACTACGGCGCAGGTCAGAGAACGTCTTCGACGGTGCAATGAAGGTATTGACGATGCGCGCGCCTCGGAAAGTGCGGGTTCGGGAATGGGATTGGTGGATGCGGGCAAGACCGGAGCGGCGGCCATGAATGTCTCCTTAGCAAAGATTCGAGGGAATTCTAGCCCCAGACGAGCCCCTAGACAAGCAATCTGGCCGAGCCAAGTGCGAATTCTTTCCACGTAAGATACGAAGCGCCGCGAGGGAACCGGGCCAGAACTGGGCCGATCAACACCCTCGTGGTTCTTCGTGCCCTTAGTGGTTGATGCCTTTTCTTTCCCCGCCGCCCGGATAAGATAGTGCGCATGACGAATGCGACGCCGGTTGCGATCGCCGTGCTGGTGGCCGAACTGGTGCCGGCGATCGCTTTGGGATGTGCCGCTGAGCGCATGGCGCGGGCGGTCGCGCGCTGGCCGTTCGCCGTTCGCCTGCTGCTGCCGGCGGTGTTAGCCCTGCCTTATGCCGTCATCGCCGTTACGCATCACATGTTTCGCTGGCCGTGGTTTGCGCTATATGCCGCGCTGCCGATGGTGATCGCATGGCTGCTAGCGCGGGCGGCCGCGGCCGATCCGGAGCAGCGCGGCAACTGGCGTGACGCCGTGATTCTTCTCACCCTGGCCTGGCTGTCGATCTGCGCTGGTTCGACGTTGCCTGGCCCGCGGGCCTACGGGGACTGGACAACCTGCTGCTGGTGGATGCAGGCCTGTACGGTTTTCTCGCCATCCGCCGCCTGTCGGGCACAGGATTCGATTTCCGCCTGCGCTGGAGCGAATGGAAGTCCGACTGGAAAACCGGCTTGCGCGAGCTCGCGTTTTTCGCTCCTTTCGTTCTGGTGCTGGGACTCACGCTCGGCTTTCTTCATCCCCATCGCAACCTGCCCCCGGTGGGCAGAGCCGCGCTCACCTGGGCGGGCATTTTTATGTTTGTCGCCATCCCGGAGGAACTTTTCTTTCGCGCCTGGGTACAAAATCTGCTGGAGCGCCGAGTCGGCCGCCGGGCCGCGCTGATCATCGCGTCCGTACTGTTCGGCCTGTCGCATTTCAATAAACGATCCGCCCACTTCAACTGGCGTTATGTTTTACTGGCTACGATCGCGGGCATCTTCTACGGCCGCGCCTGGCGGGAGCGCCGCCGCGTGCCGGCCTCCAGCATCACCCACACCTGCGTGGATTGGCTGTGGTCCTGGTGGTTCTAACCTCATCAGGCTTTGCTAAACCAGCAGCTCCGGCGTGGCATCTAGCAAACTGCGCGTGTAGGGATGTTGCGGGCGCTCCGTGATCCGGGCAGTGTCGCCGACTTCCACGATTTTTCCCCGGTACATCACCGCGATGCGCGTCGCGAGATAGCGCACCACCGGCATGGAGTGCGAAATGAACAAATAGGTCAGCCCGAAGTCGCGCTGCAGCTGCGCCAGCAGGTTCACGATCTGCGCGCCTACGCTGACGTCGAGCGCCGAGACCGGCTCGTCGCACACTATGAACTTGGGCCGCAACGCAAGGGCGCGGGCGATGCCGATGCGTTGCCGCTGTCCTCCGGAAAACTCGTGCGGGTAGCGCGTGCGCGCCGATTCGTCCAGACCCACCGCACGCAGCAGTTCGCCCACGCGGGCGCGAACGTCGAGCTTCGCCCGGCTGTCCCCGCTCGTGCTCCCACGAATAAGCCGACGATGAATCACGAGCGGCTCCGCGATAATATCTTCCACGCGAAACCTGGGATCGAGCGAAGCAAACGGATCCTGAAAAATAATCTGCAGATCGCGGCGCAGGCTGCGCATTTCGCCGCGGCCAGCCGAAAGCAGATCGCGGCCTTCAAACCGCACCGTGCCTGAAGTCGGCTCAATCAGCCGCAGAATCAGACGCCCCAGCGTGCTTTTCCCCGATCCCGATTCGCCCACCAGGCCGAGCGTCTCACCGGTGTGAATGTCGAGCGAAACGTCATCCACCGCGCGCACCTCTCCGCGCTGCTTCCCCCCCAACGGCGAGTCGCCATGCGAGAACACCTTGGTCAGATTGCGGATTTCGAATAGCGGCATCGGCTATCTTTCAACGGCCATTCCATATTCTGGAATATTGAATATTACTATCCCGCCGCGATCATGGGCACCGCGGCCAGCGCCGCCAGTAGTCCGACGAACTTCCAGCGGCTGAAATGTTCTTTCAGGAACACCCGCGCCAGCAGCACGGTCATGGCCGGATACAGGGACGTGATGACGACGGCTTCATCCAGCCGGCCATGCTGGCTGGCGAAGATAAACAAAGCGCTGGCTGCGATGTCGAGGAATCCGGCCGCCGCGCCCAGCGCGGCGCGCGGGCGGTCGAGCGTGAGCGGGGCGCGCGTCGCCAAGACCGCGATCGAGGTGGTCGTGAACGACCCGATGCGCGAGATGGTGGCGATCCAGGCGGGCGATCCGCTCGCCTGGTGGATACAAAGATAGAAGCCCGCAAATCCCACGCCAGCCAGAGCGGCCAGGCCGACTCCGGCGGGGCGAGAATCCTTCTGGCCGGACGGTTCTTCATCGGACGATCCTATGCCGGGTGGTTCGGCGTTGGGCGATGCGCCTCCCGATGGTTGCTCTCCTGTTTCTTCTCCGGCCGTTTCCGGCCGCGTGATCAGCCAGATAGCGAGAATAGCCAGCCCGAAGCCGGCGATTGTCCAGCGGCTGGGCGCGCCTTCCTGCGCAATGTCGACCATAGTGGGGATGGCCGCGCCCAGCAGGGCTGCGATGGGCGCCGTCAGTCCCATCTGCCCTGAGGCCAGTGCGCTATAGAAAAGGGCGAGGGAGAATCCTCCAACCGCGCCGGCGATCAGCGCCCACACCATACTCGCGCGATCAGGAAATGTACCGCGCTGGCTGAGCGCAATCACCAGCATCAGCGCGAAAGCACATACGTGCGAGAACGCTGTGAGCACGAAGGCGTTGGCGCGACGCGATCCTAAGCCGCCGGCAAAGTCGGCCGCTCCCCACAAAAATACCGCGACCACGCTATAGACCGCTGGCGCGAATTGGGTGAACGAAAACACGCCGGATGAGCGTAACACGCGCGGAAAGAAGAGACATCAGCCACAAGGAACACGAAATATAACGAAGCCTTCGTCTTGCATGTTCTCCTTCGTGAACCTTCGTGCCCTTGGTGGTTAAAGATTCTCTAACTGGCCACGTGCCGAAACCGGTGGCTTGCGGGCAGGTCTTGCGATACGCTACTGATGTCTGACGGAGGACCGTAATGAAGCGTTTGCTGATCGCCCTCGCCTGCCTCGCCTTTGGTTTTTCCGGTAGTGTTTCCGTCCTGGCGCAGGCCGGGGACGAACGCGCATCCAAAGACGACATCATTCTTTACATGCGCACCATGCGCTCGCATGACATGTTCCAGCGAATCATGGAAGTGCAATCCCGCAACATGCAGCAGTTGTTTCGCGATCAGATGCTCAAAGAAAAAGGCAGCGTTCCGCCGGACTTCGACGCCCACTTCAAGAAAGCGATGGACGATATGATCAAAGGCATGCCCATCGACGAGGTCACGCAGGCCATGATTCCCGCCTACCAGAAGCATTTCACCAAAGCCGACATTGAGGCCATGAATGCGTTCTACTCCTCGCCGGTCGGCCAGAAAGTGCTGCAAGAACTCCCGGTGGTTCTGCAGGAGGGGTCGCAGGCGGCCATGCCTATCTTGAGCAAGTACCTTGACCAGTGGAAAGATCGCATGCAGCAAGAGCTGAAGGGGATGGACGACGACACTTCCAGAAAGCCCGAAATCAAGAACAACGCTCCGGTCGCTCCGAAACCGGCTACTCCGAACTCCAATCCGAACTAAGAACGGCCAGCCTTGAAACTTCGACAGGGGATCATTTTCTCGTGGATAGTGGCCGTGATGGCCGCAGCCGGACAAACTACGACCGCGCCGAACCAAGCTGTGGCCGCGACTGCGTTGCGCGAACCGCCTCCATATTGGGCCTATGCCATCAACCCGCCCGAAGCGGCCACTACCCCGGCGAAACCACCCGACGACGTGCCGCGCCATGTGCCCGGCAGCGCCGCGGCGTTTACCGATAAGCAAATTGGGGATATGTTCAAGCCGCCAGACTGGCATCCCGCGGATCATCCGGCGATGCCCGAAATCGTGGCGCGCGGCCGCGCCCCCCAGGTTTTTGCCTGCGGCTACTGCCACCTGCCGAACGGACAAGGACGCCCGGAAAATGCCAGCCTCGCCGGCTTACCCGCCGTCTACATCGTGCAGCAGTTGGCCAATTTCAAGAGCGGCCTGCGCCATAGTTCCGACCCCCGGCACGCTCCCACCAGCGCGATGATCGCCTACGAAACCAAAGCCAACGATCAGGAGATTCAAGCTGCGGCGGAGTATTTCTCCGCACTGCATCCCAGGCCGTGGATTCGGGTCGTGGAGACTAACACCGTTCCCAAGACCCACGTGGCCGGCTGGATGCTGGTGGCCGATTTGACCACGAACGATTTGGCCAAGTCCGATTTGGCTAAGAATGGCGCGGGCGGGGCCGAACCGATTGGCGCGCGCATCATCGAGACCCCAGAAAATCTAGAGCGCACTGAACTGCGAGACGACCATTCCGGATTCATCGCCTACGTGCCCGTGGGCAGCATCAAGAAAGGCGAGACGCTGGTGGCCGGGGACTCGAGCCGGACCGTGGGCTGCGTCACCTGCCATGGCCGCGACCTGAAGGGCCTCGGCGAAGCCCCGCCGCTGGCCGGCCGGTCACCCAGTTATATCGTGCGCCAACTTTACGACATTCAACACGGCGCGCGCTCCGGAACGGCTGTTCAGAAGATGAAGCCCGCCATCGCTAAACTGACCGTCGCCGACATGGCCGCCATCGCCGCCTACCTCGCCTCGTTGCACCCGTGAGCCGGCGGGGACTATCCGTGCCACATTCGTCTCGGTACTCGCAACTCGGCACCCGGTACCGCATTTCCGCGTGTTAGAATTTCCACACGTTGTTTCCCGGCGTTTCTGAGACATCAGGTTCTGAGAGTTCAAGGTTTGATCGAACTGGCACCGTCAATTCTTTCGGCTGATTTTGCGCGGCTGGGCGAGCAAGTGCGCGCCGCTAGCGAGGGAGGTGGAAGTGTCATCCACGTCGATATTATGGATGGCCATTTCGTCCCCAACCTTACCATCGGCCCGCCAGTGGTGAAGTCGCTGCGCAAGGTGACGGAGTTGCCGCTCGATGGCCACCTGATGATTGAGAATCCGGACGAATTCATTCCCGCGTTTGCCGACGCGGGCATCGACTGGATGTCGGTGCATCAGGAAGCCTGCCGCCACTTGAACCGCACTCTGCACCTGATCAAGAGTTACGACTGCCTGGCGGGGGTGGTAATCAATCCGGCAACGCCGGTCGAGGCGCTCTCGGAAGTACTCGACATTGTGGACTATGTGCTCGTAATGTCGGTGAATCCGGGGTTCGGGGCGCAGAAGTTCATTCCGTCCACGCTGCATAAAATGCGGCGGTTAGCGGAAATTCGCAGCCAACGCGGGCTGCATTACCGCATCGAAGTAGATGGCGGGGTAGGGCTCGACACCGTCGCCGATGTAGTGCAGGCCGGCGCAGAAATTCTGGTGGCGGGCAACGCCGTGTTCGGCAATGGTGATCCAAGCAAGAATGCGCAGGCGCTGCTGAAGGCGGCGACGGAAGCTGCGCTGCAGAAAGTCTAGCCGCACGAAATTAAGAAACGAGCTGCGCTCGGTGGCCGGGTCAAAGACCCGGCCCTACACGACCAAATCGAGGTCCTATGTCACGTCGCATTCCGTTGATGGCCGTCCTGGGCATGCTGCTGGTATTTACCGCCGCTTGCACCAACAAGAAGTCGGTGAACCCGCTGGCCGGAGTCAGTTCGAAACAGCCGGATAAAATCCTGTTCGACAAGGCTATGGACGCGATGCGGCACAACCGCTTCGACGTGGCCCGGCTGACCCTGCAGACCCTCATCAACACTTACCCGGAGTCGGAATACATTGCCCGCGCCAAGCTGGCGGTGGGCGACTCCTGGTACGCGGAAGGCGGCACGGCTGCCCTGGCGCAGGCCGAGCAGGAATACAGCGACTTCGAGATCTTCTTCCCCAACATGGCGGAAGCCGCCGAAGCCCAGCTGAAGATCGCCAACATCCATTACCAACAGATGGAAAAGGCCGACCGCGACTACACCCACGCCAAGCGCGCCGAGGACGAATACCGCAAGATGATTTTGCAATACCCCGACAGCAAGCTGGTGCCCGAAGCCAAGCTCCGTCTGCTGGAAGTGCAGGAAGTGCTGGGCGAACGCGAGTTTGAAATCGGACGCTTCTACTATCTGCGCCAGTCCTATCTTGCGTCTGAAGCGCGACTGCAAACCCTGATCGACAAGTATCCGCTCTTCAGCCGCGCCGATGAAGCTCTGTATCTGCTGGGGCAGAACTACGAAGGCCAGATTGATCGCGTGCGGAAAACTCCCACCTGCGACGTCCACGGCCTGCCGCGAGGATGCATCCGCGAGGCCGATAAAGCGAAAATGGAACCCTATCTCCAGGATCTTACAAAGAGAGCGGCGGAGGAGTACGCCAGAATTGTCACCCGCTATCCGCTCATGGATCGCTCCGATGACGCCGCCAAACGCCTGGAGGCCCTGCACCAGCCGATTCCCCGTCCGACTAAGGGAGACGTCGCAAGGAATAAAGCGGAAATCGACAGCCGGGCTGACGAGACGGCAGCCCAGCACTTGATCGGGCTTATCAAGAGAGGGCCGGATGTGGCCAACGCCGCCCGAGTGGGCGATCCTCCGCTGGTTGATCCGGAACCGATAGCCGCGAGGGATATCGTCAGTAGAGAGAATAAAGCGGCGGTCGCAGCCATGGGGATGCCCGAGAAGGGTGCGGTGGGAGTGGAAATCATGAATCCCAACCAGCCCGCCGCGCCCCCGACGGAAGCGAGCGCTGCGGGTTCGCCCTTTGGAAGCGCTCCTGCGCCGACCGCCAAGCCTGACCCCAATGAACTGACGCCGAATGCGCCCCCCGATCCCAACGAACTGAAGCCGACCGACAGCGGGCCGGATCAGGCGCTGCCTCCGCCTACGCAGGTCAACGAAATCCAGCAGGGACGTTCGTCGTCTTCGGCCACGGCGAGCGCCGATAATTCCGCTCCCGCCAGCGACCAGGAAATCTCCAGCAGCAAGAAAAAGAAGAAGAAGGGCCTGAAGAAACTCATTCCGTTCTAAAAGTGGACCTCAGGCTTCGAACCTCGGACCTTGGCCCTCAGACTTCAGACCAACCGAGGTCGGAGGCCCGCGGTCAAGCTTTTACGCACTAGGTGCTGACCACTGGTAACCAGTTACTTCCCTTCTGCGTCATTGACTTGGAGTGTGGCTCGGGTTACCTTCGGGCTATCTCCCCTCATTCAAGAGGAAACCTTTGGCCCGGAAGATTCTGCTCGCCGATGACAGTGTGACCGCCCAGAATATGGGGCGGAAGATTCTCGCGGACGCGGGATACGAAGTCATTACCGTCAACAACGGGTCCGCCGCTCTCAAGAAAATCGCCGAGCAGAAACCCGACCTGATCTTGCTCGACGTTTATATGCCCGGTTACAGCGGGCTTGAGGTGTGCCAGCGCCTCAAGGAAGCACAGGAGACCGCGCGCGTTCCAGTGCTGCTGACCGTGGGCAAACTGGAGCCCTTCAAGCCGGAAGAGGCCAAGCGCGCCCGCGCCGACGGCTTCATCGTCAAGCCCTTTGAAGCCAGCGAGTTGCTGAGCGCCCTCAGTAAACTGGAAGACAAGATTGTGCCTCGTCCGGAGTCTTCAAAGCCCGGCCGATTTGCGCGCGCCAATGCCGCTCTCGACGAGGCCCGTTACGACAAGAACGCCGCAGCGGAAGAAGATTCAGGATGGAAGGACCGCATCGGGTTCCCCAAGAAAAAAGCAAAGACAGAGGCCCCGCCCGAAGAAACCGACGATTCATCGTTTTACAACCCCATGAACAAGGACCTGCGCACGGTAGTCGAGCGCAGGCCGGACCCGCCGCATGCGGCCAGGCACCAGGCCAAGGTGGCGGAGGATAACCGGGTCGATCTGGGCGCGCTCGCGCCCGAGGGCTTGCCCAAGGATGTGACTCCAGAGGAGATCGCCGCACTGGCGGCGGCGGCAGCCCGGGTGAAGGGCACGATCGCCGAAACCAGGGTTGGCGAAGAGAAAATCGCCGAAGCGAATGTAGTCGAAGCGAAGGCCGTCGAAACAAAGATCGTCGAAACGAAGATCGCGGACAACAAGTTCGTCGAACCGGTTGTCGCCGAAGCCAAGCTGGAACCGAAAGTCGAAGCGACGGAAGCAACTCCGCCCGCCGTCGAAGTCCCGCAGGAAGTCGCGGCGCCGGTGGCGACTTTTGCGGAGCAGAAGTCCGAAGAGAAAATCGAAGCGAAGACCGAAGCCAAGATCGAAGAAAAGTTCGAAGAAAAGCCCGAAGAAAAGATCGCGACCGCCGGGAAGTCTAGCGACGCGACGCCCGAAGCGGGCAGCATCGCCTCTCCCAGCCACGATGATCTGATGGCCGCAATTGCCGCCTTGGAGCCGGATCCAGTTACGTCGGCTGGCGCAGGCTCTGGTAACGGATCCTGGTTGCGCGAAGCCGCCGACTCGAATGCAGACGAGCCCGTCACCATGGCGGTGGCAGCGGCGGCAGCAGCGGGCCTGGCTTCGGTATCTTCGCGTTGGACTGCGGTTGCCGTGGCGCTGGCGCCCGAGGAAGCGGCGATTTCGCTCGAACTTGAGATGGAGAAGGCCAGCGCGGCTTTAGCGGCCGCTGCGACCGTTCCTGCGCCGGTAGTCACGCCGATCGCAGAGGTCCAGCCCCAGCCTCAGGAGGTCCAGCCTCAGGAAGCCCAGCTTCAGGAAACCCAGCCAGTAGCGGCTCCGTCTGCCCCGGTTCTGGAAGCTTCCACGCCGGCGGAAGGGGTGGTGTCACAGCCGGTTGTCCCAGTTGCCAGCCCTGAACCAGATCCTGAACCAGACGCGGCGCAGACGGCGAGAACAGTTGACGATGCTGCGGTCGCGAATGACGGTGGGACCAGCGTTGCGGTGTCAAACGCTGCGGCGGAAGCCATCAGCGAGGCCGTGAAAGAACTGGAAGCGGTAGCGGCAGCGTATGCTGAGCAGATCAGGCCTGCAGCCCCGGCGCTCGAGCCGGCTCCAGTAGAAGATTTCAAAGTGACGTCCGCGCCCCATGTGCCTGCGGCCGGCGCGGAGACCCACACGGAAGACAGTGCTGCAGTGCAAAGTCCGGTGACGCAAAGCATCGAGAGCCCGGCCACTGCCCCAGCTGCTCTGGAAGTTCCCAAGGTCGACTCAGCCCAGCCGGATACGCTGCTATTTGTGCACGCGGAACCAAGCCAGCCGGAAATCGAAGCAGCAAAAATCGAAGCTCCGAAGAACGACGAAGTGAAAAGCGAAGTCCCGGCTCCGGCGGTCGCCGCTGTTACTGCGAAGGAAGAAACGCCAGCGGCAGCGGCAGAAACGACAGCCGCGATGCCCGAGACCGCGCCGACCCAGACCACGCCGACCCAGACCACGCCGGCCTTGGTCAACGAAGTTCCTGCGGAGTCCGTTTCCGCGAAGCAAGATTCTTCTCACGCGGTTTCTTCAAGCATGATTTCTTCGGAATCAGAAGTAGTTTCTTCCAACGTGATTTCTTCAGACATGGCAGCGGCGCTCGGCAAACTGGCTGCGGGAGGCATATTTGATATGGCAAAAAAAGAATCTGAAATAGCGGCGACCACGGCCGCGGCGTGGGCTAGTTGGCGGCGCATTCGCGAGACGGGAGACGCCAAGGGCGCTCCGGGGCCTGCACCAGAGCCGAACGAGAAGGAAGAAGCCGCGGCGTCTGATCCGCAGGATGCGGCCGCCATGGCCGTCGCCGCCGGCGCCGAGAAGGCTCCCGAGGCAGCCCACGCGGGTGAGCCTGAGTCGGATGACATTGCCGGCATCGTCGACAGCGTTCTCGCCGATTTGCGCCCCAAGATCGTCGAAGAAATCTCGCGCAAAATGGGAAAAAAGAAATAACCAACCGCAAACCGCGAAGGACACGAAGTATCACGAAGGTGCTTCACATACAAGCCCTTCGTGTCACTTCGTGTCCTTCGTGCTTGTGATTTTCACTCTGCCTCATTCCTAACCCCACAGCGCCCGTGCGATTTTTCCCCGGGGATGATACTCTTGCCCCGCATGCACCTGACTCCTGGCGCCAAACTCGGGCCGTACGAAATTGTTTCCCTTCTGGGCGCGGGCGGCATGGGTGAGGTTTACCGGGCTCGCGACTCTCGCCTCAAGCGCGACGTGGCGATCAAGGTATTGCCGCAAGCGATCTCGCTTGACTCCGATCGTTTGCGCCGCTTTGAGCAGGAAGCCCTCGCCACCGCGGCCCTGAACCATCCCAACATCCTGGCGGTATTCGATATTGGCACGCACGAGGGCGCGCCGTATGTAGTGTCGGAACTGCTCGAAGGCGAGACCCTACGCGAGCGGATTCGCAGCGGACCGGTCGTGATGCGCAAGGCGCTGGACTACGCCCTGCAAATCGCGCATGGACTGGCCGCGGCCCACGAAAAAGGGATCATCCATCGCGACCTGAAACCGGAAAACCTCTTCGTCACCAAGGATGGCCGGGTCAAGATTCTGGATTTCGGCCTGGCCAAACTCACCCAGCCCGAACCCGGTGCTCACCACTCATCGCTGCCCACGCTGACGCAGGCTACCGAAGCGGGAGTGGTGATGGGCACGGCGGGCTACATGTCGCCCGAGCAAGTGCGTGGCGTTGGCGTCGATCCCCGTTCCGACATTTTCAGCTTTGGTGCGATCCTCTACGAAATGCTCTCTGGCAAGCGCGCGTTTCACGGAGAAACCACCGCCGATACCATGAGCGCCATCCTGAAGGAAGATCCTCCAGACTTAAGCGAAACCGGGCGCAATGTTTCCCCGGCGCTGGAGCGGATCGTGCAGCACTGCCTGGAGAAAAATCCGGAATCGCGCTTTCATTCGGCCAGCGATATTGCCTTTGATCTCGAACATCTTTCCGGCACATCAGGAGCGTCGGCCCGAGTGACTTCCGTTGCAGCCGCGCCGCCGCGTCACAAGCTTCTGCCGGCGCTCGCGGCCGTCCTCGCACTGGCTGCGCTGATGCTCTCTCTGGGCTGGTGGCTGGGGCACGGCAGCGGCACCCCGCCGCTGGCCGAGTACAAACAAATCACGTTTCGCACCGGATCCATCGGAAATGCCCGCTTTGCCCCCGACGGGAGCGTGGTCTACAGCGCCTCCTGGGATGGTGGCGAAAACCAGCTTTACCTGTCGCGCCTGGATGATCCCGGAGCCCGCGAACTGGGGCTCAAGGATGCCGAACTGCTGGCCATCTCGAAAAGCGGGGAGCTGGCCATTCGCCTCAATACCATGAACTTCCCCGGCTACGCCCGCAGCGGTACGCTGGCCCGCGTGCCGCTGAGCGGAGGAACTCCGCGCGAAGTGCTGGAGAACGTGCAGGACGCGGACTGGGCCCCGAACGGCGAAAGCCTGGCTGTGGTGCGCTATGTTCCCGAAAATCAACACTGGCGTTTGGAGTATCCGGCGGGCAAGGTCCTGTTCGACAGCATCGGCTGGATCAGCAGCCCCAAGATCTCTCCCGACGGCAAGTGGATCGCTTTCGCCGACCATGAAAACACGGGAGGCGATGACGAAGGCTCGGTGGCCGTCATCGGCGCCGATGGCAAGACACCGGAAAAGAAGCTCTCCTCGGGCTGGGTGTCGATCGAAGGCATCTTCTGGTCGGCCGCGGGCGATGAGGTTTGGTTCACCTGCAGCAACAACGGCAGCGCCCTGAATCCTCACGCGGCCACTCTTTCCGGAAAAGTGCGGTCGATCACCAACGTGCCCGGGGGCATGTGGCTGGAAGATGTGCGCAATGGAACGGCGCTGATGATCACGCATCAGGACAGGATCGGGATTCGCGGTACGGCGCCGGGAGGAATCCAGGAACGCGAACTGGGATGGTTCGGCTGGTCGATCGTGCGCGCCATCAGCCGCGATGGCCACAAGATTGTCTTCGAAGAGGAAGGCAACGGTGGTGGTCCGAATTACACCGTGTTCTTGCGTGACACCGATGGCTCGCCTCCCACCCGTATTGGCGAAGGTCAGCCCCTGGCAATTTCTCCCGATGGCAAGTGGGTGGTGACGAAACCCGCAAAGGGCGGGCCGCTCAGCCTGGTGCCGACGGGAGCGGGAGAATCCCGGCAACTCACGCACGATGCCGTAAGCTACGGCGGCGTTGCTTTTCTGCCGGACGGAAAACGGTTGTTAGCCTCCGGCATTGAAGCCGGTCACGGCGCGCGAAACTATCTGATCGATCTGAGCAGCGGCGATGCCAAGCCCATTACTGCGGAAGGAGTGCGCGGCGTGAATCTTGCGCCCGACGGCACTCAGACAATCGTGCGCGGTCCGGATGGCAACATCGGGATATGGCCCCTGGAGGGTGGTGGCGGCCTGCGCCCCATTCCGGGACTCGATTCGCGTTACTATGTCCCGGGCTGGTCGCCGGATGGGAAATCAGTCTACGTGGCCCCCAGCCGCAGCGAGCAGATTGCGAAGGTCTCCAAGGTCGATGTGGCGAGCGGAAAAATGGAACCGTGGAAAACCTTCGGAGTGGGCGCCGGCGCAGGAATCACGGAAACCTCAGCCCCCATCTTTTCGAAAGACGGAACGGCCTACGCCTATATCTACGTCCAAGTCCTGTCCAACGCCTACGTGGTGACTGGACTGAGGTAGCCATCGTTCTTAGCGAACACTCCCAGCGCGATTGCGGCCGCGCTCACGAACCAGTTCATGACATCACCGGCTAATCGACGTGCTCGCCCTCGGAGAATCCTGGCTCTGCATGAGGCAGGACGTCGTGGTCGCCTGCGATCCACACATAAAGCGTGGGCAGCAGGAAGACGCTCATGACGAGGGCGGCCATCAGTCCGCCGACAATGACAATGGCAAAGGGACGCTGAGAGTCGGAACCAATAGCGTGCGACATGGCCGCGGGCAGCAGGCCCAGAGTCGCGACCAGCATGGTCATCATGATGGGGCGGAGGCGCAACACGGCCCCCTCGACTGCCGCTTCTTCGATGGTGAAGCGCCGTACCCGGAGCTGATTGATGTATTCCAGCATGATGACGCCGGTTTGCACCGACACCCCGAACAGAGCCAGGAATCCGACACCCGAAGAGACACTGAAGTTGGTTCCGGTGAGCAGAAGGGCCAACACGCCGCCGATGGGCGCGATGGCAATGTTGGCCATGATCAGCATGGTCCATTTGAACGATTTGAACATGGTGTACAAGATGATGAAGATGATGAGGATGGTGATGGGCAGCACGATCAGAAGACGGGCGTTGGCGCGCTTCTGGCTGGCATATTCGCCCTCCCATTTGAGGTGATAGCCGTTGGGCAGCTGCACTTTTTCATTGACCTTCTTAATGGCTTCTTCGACGGTGCTGCCCAGGTCGCGGCCGCGAACGCTGTATTTGATCGCGATGTAACGCTCATTGCCTTCGCGATAGACTTCCGAGGCGCCGTCGGCCACCTGAATCTTGCAGAGTTGTGCGAGCGACACTCGTTCGCCGGTGGGAGAAAGCAGGCGAATTTTCTCGATTGCCTCCTTAGTATCGCGATATTGCGGAAGATAGCGGAGGACGAGGTCGTAGCGAGCTTCTTCCTGCAGAACCTGGGTGACGGCGTTGCCGCCAACCGCGGTTTGAATCGCATCCTGCACGTCGGCAACGTTGATCTGGTAGCGGGCCGCGGCATCGCGGTCAACGGTGACGTTCAGGTTGGGCTGGCCGAGCACGCGAAATACTCCCAGGTCTTCAATGCCAGGAATCTGGCGCATGACAGCTGTGATCTCGTCAGCCTTGTCCTCGAGAGTTTTCAGCCTTTCGCCGTAGACTTTGGTGGCCAGTTCGCCTTTGACGCCGCTGACCGCCTCTTCCATGTTGTCTTCAATGGGCTGAGAGAATCCCCAGAGCGCGCCGGGAATCTTGTCGAGCTCGCGCTGCATGGCGGCGATCAACTCATCCTTATCCTGGTGAAAAATGGGCCGCCACTCATCTTTGGGTTTGAGGTCGACGAAGAATTCGGTATTAAAAAATCCCGTGGTATCGGTGCCATCGTCGGGACGGCCCACCTGGCTGGTGCATTGCGGAACTTCGGGAAACGAACAGAGCACGATGCGGGCCTGGTTGGCGACGCGAATGCCTTCGTCGGGGCCGGTGCTGGGGGCGAGCGTGCCGCGGACCCAGAGCGCGCCTTCATCCAGGTGAGGAAGAAATTCAGAGCCGATGGCACCGCTGAACACCAGATAATTTGCTAAGGCCACGCCGGCCAGGCACACGCCGATGGTGACCGCACGATGGCGAATCGCCCAGCGCACGGCGTGCCGGTAGCGTTCGGTCAGGTATTGCATCACGGGGTTATGCCATTCCTTCGCGCCCTTGGCGAAGGCGAAACTGGCTAACACGGGAGCAATCAGGATGGAGAAGAGCAGCGCGCCCAGCAGAGCGAAGGCGACCGTCCAGGCCATGGGCTGAAACAGCCGGCCTTCCACGCGCTGTAGCGTGAAGATGGGCAAGTAGGCGGTGATGATGATGGCGATGGCGTAGAACACCGGACGCTGAACTTCGTGAGTCGCCTCGCTGATGCGCTCGGTGGCAGTTTGGGTGCCGTTGGTGAAACCCATGTGGCGGACGATGTTCTCGATCATGACGACCGCGCCGTCGACCACCATGCCGAAATCGAGGGCTCCGAGAGAAAGCAGGTTTGCCGGGACGCCTTTCAGGTCGAGACAGATCGATGCGAATAACAAGGAGAAAGGAATGGTCGCGGCCACGATGAGGCCGCCGCGGACGTTGCCCAGGAAGATGAACAGAATGATCGAGACCAGGATCATTCCTTCGGTCAGGTTGTGCAGCACAGTATGACTGGTGAAGTGCACCAGGTCGCTGCGATCGATGAAGGGAACAATCTTCACACCCTTGGGCAGGATGTGATCGTTCATCTCCTGGATTTTTTCGTGGAGAGCCTTGAGGGCGGGATCGGCGGGCGCGCCCTTGCGCAACAGCGCAATGCCCGACACTACATCGTCGTTGTCGATGATCTTGCCGTCATCATGGCGCATGGGGCGTAGGGGAATAGACGCGCGGGCAAACTGGCCCAGGCGGATTTTCGGTCCTTGAGAAACCACGGCGATGTCTTTAATGCGGATGGGTGTGCCGTTCTTGGTGAGGATGACCGTCTGTTCGATATCGTGAACTTTATCGACCAGTCCAACCTCGCGGACGTCGATCTGTTGCAGGCCCTTCCTGGATGAAGCTGCCCCCGGCGTTGGCATTGTTGTTGGTGAGCTGCTGTTCGATCTGGGCCAGACTCAGGCCGTAAGAGATCAGTTTGCTGGGATCGAGGCGCACCTGGTATTCGCGCGTGGGTCCACCGAAGCTGGCGACGTCGACGATGTCGGGGACGGACTTGAGATTTTTTTCGACGACCCAGTCTTCAATGGATTTTAAGTTCCATCGCGTCATACTGCGGATTGGTGCTGTGCAGGGTGAAGAAATAAATCTGGCCGACGGGGCTCCAGTCCGTGCCCATCTGCGGGTTCACGTTGGGCGGGAGGGTGACCTGGGCGAGGCGCTCGAGGACGCGCTCCCCGGTTCCAGGCGTTGTCGGTTCCGTCCTCAAAGACGCAGCTTCAGGTCGGAGAGTCCGAAAAGCGAAAAGGAGCGCAAGTGCACCACGCCGGGGATGCCGCCCATGGCGGTTTCCAGAGGAATGGTGACCTGTTGTTCGATCTGTTCCGCCGAGATTCCGGGCCACTGGGTGATGATCTCGACGTAGTTGTCGGCGACGTCAGGGTAGGCCTCGATGGGCAAGTTGTGGAACGAAATGATGCCCCACACGAACAGCACGAGCGCCAAGCCCCAGCACCAGCAGGCGGTTGTTGAGTGCAAAATCAACGACTCGACGAATCATTCCTTGCTCCGCGTACGTTGCTCCAGGTAGTCGTCCAATCGTGCAGCACTAGAACCCCTCGCCCGCGGATCAGAACCGGGCACAACGGCTTCCGGCCCAGGGATTCGGTTGAGGATAGTGTCTGTGCGACGGCGGAGTCGACTGGTTCGGCTGGACGCCCTTTCGGTCCTGAAGATGCGGCACTGGCTTGCGGGTAGTAAGTGGGTGCAACGCACTGTCAGCGAAAAAGCGCCCTATCTCTTGCGAGTCTAGCATCTTTCGATAGGCTATCAGCCTATCTTTCGGCCATTTCCTGACTAGACAGTTTCTCGGCGTTGCCACCTTGGCGCAACATTAGAATGGGCATGCAGGGCGCATTGCACATCGCACTGAACATCGCGACTGCACGGCCCATGGATGCACGACCCATGAAAGATCCTTTGTCCATCTACGCTCCGGGCATCGCGTCTGGCTGATCGTGCTTTCCGCTTTCTTGATCTCGGCCATTGCGGTGGTCGATGGGAATGAAGCCATATATCTTCCCTGGGATTCCTTTATCTGTTTCCCATCATGATTCTTGGCGGGTTCCTCTTCGCGAATTCAGATCCTGGGGGTGGCATTGGTATGCGCGGTTCTGCAGGAGGCGTTCAGCAATCTGCCGGAAAACGAAGCCGTGATCCGCTTGTTGTTCAGCTCCGCCGGATTTGTCGGAACCGGACTGTTTATTTCCGAATTGACCCGCAATCGCCGCATCACGATGCTGCACGTCGAAGAACTCGAAGGCCAGATCAAGCTGCGCGAGGACGCCGAGCAGCAACTTCGTTCGCTGATCGAAAGCAGCCCAGCGGCCATTGTCACCATCGATTCGTCCGGCAAGGTTCAACTGGCCAACGAAGCCGCTCAGCATCTGCTCGCCCCTCAAGGCGAGCCCTTGCCCGGCCAGGAAATCAATTCGTATCTCCCAGCATTGCAAACCGTGCTCAAGACCCAGCAGCCACGAGTATTTCGAACCACGCTGCAGTGCACAGGGAAAAGAAGCGATGGAGAAGTGTTTCTGGCGGGCGTCTGGTTTTCGACCTACAGCACGATCTCCGGCCCGCGCCTCGCCGCCATCATCGTCGATCTCTCAGAGGACCTGCGGAATCGCGAGGATCTCAGCCTCGACTATCTTCTGAAGAACACGAGAATCCTGATGAGCGCCGTGGCCCATGAAATTCGCAACCTGTGCGGCGCCGTGCTGGTGGTGCATAAGAACCTCTCCCGCGTGCAAGAGCTGGAAGCCAACGAGGACTTCAAGGCCCTGGGAAACTTGATCCAGAGTCTGGAGCGAGTATCCGCGCTGGAATTGGGTTCTGCGGCAGCGCAGAATGGGGAAGTGGTCGAGCTCACGTCGGTCCTGGACGAATTCCGAATCCTGATCGAAACTGCCTATCACGAATCGAATATCGAAGTGCAGTGGGATATTCCTGCATCCTTGCCGCTGGTATGGGCTGACCGTTACGGACTCATTCAGGTATTCTTGAATCTGGCCAAGAACAGCCGCCGGGCCATGGAATCAACCGAGGTAAAACAACTGCGCATTGCGGCACGGGAAGGGAACGGGGCCGTCGCCATTCGATTCGAAGATACCGGAGGCGGAATCACGTCGCCGGAAAACCTGTTCCGGCCGTTTCAGCGCGGCGCAGAATCGAGCGGACTCGGGCTCTATGTTTCGCGGGCCATCATGCGCAGCTTTGGCGGCGAACTTTCCTTCGAGCCCAGATCGCAAGGCTGCTGCTTCGCCGTGATCTTGCCTCTCGGTGTCGCCCAGGAGGCAGCCAGTGACTGAAGCTGCGGCCACCACCGTCCACCTGCTGTTGCTGGACGATCACACCTTGTTTCGCGAGAGTGCGACCCGGTTGCTCACGGCGGAGCCGGGATTCGAAGTAACGGCGCACTGCGGCACCATCGCCGAGGCCCTGCAGATACTGCAACGCCAGGCCATCGACGTGGTGCTGCTGGATTTCGATCTGGGCGAGAGCGACGGCCGGGAATTTCTCCGGCGGGCGAAGGAACAACGGTTCCAGGGAAAGGTTCTGGTCGTGACTGCCGGCGTCGAGGCGCGAGTGGCGGCGGAGATGATCCGCTGGGGAATTTCTGGAGTGTTTCGAAAGCACGACTCGGCTGCCTTGCTCGCGCAAGCCATTCGTGAAGTGATGGCCGGCAAAGTGTGGCTGGACCAGGAGCAACTGCAGACCGCCCTCACAACTGAAGCCGGAACCCCGCAGGAAAATCGCAAGCGTCCCTTCACCGAGCGAGAACAGCAGGTGCTCTCCTGCGTGTTTGAAGGGCTGGCCAATAAAGAGATTGCCGCGCGAATCGGCGCGTCAGAAAGCTCGGTCAAAGCCACGCTGCAACAACTCTTCTCCAAGACCGGGGTCCGCACCCGTAGCCAATTAGTGCGCATTGTCCTGGAACAGCATCGCGACCAGATCTAGCGCGAGAGGTCTTGCGCTAGTAAAACATGCAACGTGAAACATGTTCGGCTCTGGCCCCCGCAAGCCACGCGATAGCTTTCACGCCGGGTTCGCGCCATGCTAGGTTTGCATCATGTCCCAATCTCCCAACCCAGCCCCGCCGCAGCCGGTGGCGCCTCTGCTTGCGTTAGCCGCGCAGTTGCTCAGGGCCGGGCGGCCCGCCGATGCGATCGCGCCGTTGCGCGAGGCAGCGCGGCTGCAGCCCTCCAATCCCATCATCCAGCATGATCTCGGCCTCGCCTGCCTCGAGGTCGGTCGTGTGCCGGAGGCGATTGCGGCCTTGCAGCGGGCTGTGGCCGGCGACCCGCATTACGCCGATGCCTATTTTCGCCTGGGAATCGCCCTGGAGAAGCAGGGCGACATGCGCGCGGCAATCGCGGCGTACGGCCGAGCCACTAAGCTGCTCCCATCCTTGACCGAGGCGTGGTTCCGGGCTGGCGCTCTGGCCTACACGCTGGGCCAGCGGGAGGATGCGATCGGCTGTTTCCGCCGTGCGGCAGCGACGGGAGACAGGAACAGCTTCGGCCGCCTGGGCAAGGCACGCGCGCTGCTGACCGAGGATCGCAATCAGGAAGCCGAACAGGTATTGCGAGAGACGCTGGTGGCGGATCCAAGGAACGCCATGGCGTACGATCTGCTGGGCAATCTGCTGACTGAGTTCGGCCGTTTCGACGAGGCTCGCGCATGCTTCGAACGCGCCATCGCGATCGCGCCGCTGCTGGCGGGAAGCTATTACGAACTGGTCCGGTGCCGCCCGATCACGAGCCATGACGACGGTCTGCTGCAAGCCATGCAAGCCGCCCTGGCCACGCCGGGGCTGGAAGCGGGGCAGCGCCTGCGGGTTCATCTGGCGATGGGCAAGGCGGCGGAGGATCTGGGCGACTACGGCTTGGCCATGCAGCATTTCGATGCCGCCGACGATGTGCGCCGGGGTTCTGCGCCGTTCGACTCGGCCGCGTTCGCCATCGAGATCGACCGGCTGATTGCCCGCTGCACCCGCGAATGGATCGCGCGCGCGCGCGAACTCGGCAGCTCGGCTGCGACGCCGGTGCTGATCCTCGGCATGCCGCGCTCGGGCACAACTCTGGTCGAGCAGATCGTCTCCATGCATCCCGAGGTCGGAGCAGGGAGTGAGTTGCATTTCTGGAACCAGCGCGGGGCAGTGTGGCACCGCTCTTATACGACCGGGACCGACGGGAACGAGAAGCCGTTCGTTCCCACGGAGAATCTGGACCCGGAGTTCACGGCCAAAGCGGCTGCGGACTATCTTAGCCTGCTGCGCATGATCGCGCCGACGGCGGCGCGAGTGACCGACAAGATGCCGTTCAACTTCCTCTGGGCCGGGCTGATTCATGTGGCCTTCCCGCGCGCCACCATCATCCATTGCCGCCGCGCTGCCATCGACACGGCGCTGTCGATCCATCAAACTCATTTCCAGCCGGGCTTGGCCTTTCCCACCGGAGGCGCCGAACTGGTCGCGTATTTCCGCGACTACCAGCG
This sequence comes from uncultured Acidobacteriota bacterium, assembly GCA_963800405.1. GTDB lineage: Bacteria > Acidobacteriota > Terriglobia > Terriglobales > Acidobacteriaceae > Sulfotelmatobacter. The sequence goes on along the minus strand of CAWDBW010000015.1, from coordinate 53,986 downwards.
GCTCGTCGACCATTGGCGGAGAGTCCTGCCGGCGGAGCGCTTCATCGAAGTCGATTACGAGGATCTGACTTGCGCGCCCGAGCCAGTCATCCGCCGGATTATCTCGGCCTGCGGCCTGCCCTGGCACGACGCGTGCCTGCGCCCCGAACACAATCCGCGGGCGGTGAATACTCCCAGCAAGTGGCAAGCCCGGCAGCCGATCTATCGCACCTCGGTCGCGCGCTGGCGACGCTACGAACCCTGGCTGGGTCCCCTGCGCGCGCTCGTCGAGGTTGGATAAAGTCCATAAAGGGTCGGAACTGGACGGCGGGTATCGCCTGATCGTCATTGGGTCTGAAGCCCACTTCGGCCGCCGCACCTTTACGGCAAGATTACAAAAATGTAATCTTGCCGTCATGCCCGCGTCTGTTTCACAACGCTACACTTCGCCCCTGGAATGTGGAGACTCCGCGAAGCCCTCTTGGAGCTTGGCGAACAAGCTTGGGGAACAATGATTAAGAACCGCTACGAAGTCCCTTTTGCCAACGTTGCATGGAAAAAATCTTCAGAAGGAGGACGGTAGATGTCCCAAACAAGGATTCGAAAAATCTCTCGAAAGACGTCTCAGAAAAACTTGCGACCCCTCGCCGGCGTACTGGCAGCGGGGCTGACCTTCCCATTGCTCGCCGGTGCTCAGTCCGTGGAGTACCCGAAATACGTCGCCGGCCCGCAGCCGAACGGCTCGTGGGTCGTCGGCAGTGGCCAAATCATCACTCCAGCGGGCACCCAAGTCAACCTCGGCATCCGAGTCCGCGCGAAGGCCATCGCGCTCAACCCCAATCTAAAGACTCACACCGCCGCCGTGCTCACCTTGGGTACGTCGACGACCGACGGCAATGGAGCCGTTGAGGTGTTTGACATCAACACCGGAGTTGTCCTGCAGAACTACACCCCGTTGGGAGGGCTGGATCCCAGCGGCAGCTATAGCGGCATAGCTTATTCGGCGGACGGCAAGCACCTGGTGTTCAGCCAGGACAGTAGCAACGTCACCATCGCCAATGTCAATGCACAGGGATTGCTGTCAGACGACGCCCAGGTCTACGTGGCGCCGAACAATTCCTTCATCGACTGCTTTCCGAACAGCCCTCCGGCTTCTTATGGCAACCCCTGCGGATCGTTCTACAGTGGATACACTTCTTATCCTGGCGGCGTCGCGCTCTCTCATGATGGCAAGAGCGCCTATGCCCTGCTGAACCAGAACGACACGCTCGCCCAAATCGACCTGACCGCGAACCCGCCGGTGCAGGGTACGCAGATCCGCGTCGGCAACGCTCCCCACAGCATCGTGATCAACAGCACCGGTACCACCGCCTATGTCAGCAACGAGGGTGGCCGGGCCGCTACAGAGGCGGACTTCCAGGTCAACTCCGCTGGCACTGAAATCGTCGCCGACCCGTTCGTGGGCGCCGCGATCACCGGTACCGTTTCTGTGGTTGATCTGGGCTCGTTGACGGTCACCGATACGATCTTCACCGGTCTGCACCCGACCGGGATGGCGTTCTACGAAGGAAACCTGTTAGTCGCCAATACCTATAGCGACACCATCTCGGTGATCAACACCGCCAGCAACGTGGTGATGCGGACGATCAATCTTGGGCTGCCGATCGGAGTGCCCGGCGCAGGCCAAGCGGCATATGGCGCCGCGCCGAACTCGATCGCCGTCGACGCCAAGGCAGGCATTGCCTACGTCGCGCTTTACAATGCCAACGCGATCGGTGTGGTCGACCTCAGCCCCGGCGCGCAGAATCCCGTCTTGGGCATGATCCCGGTGGCCTATGCGCCGAGCTCAGTCGTGCTGGACGAGAAGAATAACGAGCTCCTCGTGGCCAATGACAAGGGCATCGGCACGCGTGAATCGTTCGAGTGCGACCACGGCGTCTGCGCTTACAACACCCACCAGGACAATGGCACCGTCAGCATCGTCCCCATACCGAATAGCGCGACCTTGGCGACGATGACCAGCCAGGTTTTCACCAACAACCACTGGGACCTGGTGCAGAATATCCTGTCTGCCAGCGGTGGCAAGCCGAGCACCAAGCCGGTCGCACTCCCGGCCCACATCGGCGATCCGTCGCTGATCAAGCACGTGTTCCTGATCGTCCGTGAAAACCGCACCTATGATCAGATCCTGGGCGACGTGGCCGCCGGCAATGGCGACGCCTCGTTGGCAGTGTTCGGCGACGGCTCGGCAGCCGGAGGCATCCCAGTCACGCCGAACGCGCATTTGTGGGTGCAGCGCTTCCCACTCCTCGATAATTTCTACGACCCAAGCCGCCAGTCGGCCGACGGTCACCAGTGGATCACCGAGGCCATGGCGCCCTACGCCGACGACATCCAGGCACCGGACTGGGTCCGCAGCTATCCCGGCGGGAACATGGGCGATGCACTTGCCTACCTCAACACGGGCTACTTCTTCTCGGAAGCGGAGAAAGCCGGCCTGTCGGTGAAGCTCTACGGCGAAGCCGTCGAGGGCGAGTATTCGCTGCTTAACCAAGCCACGGGTCAACCGTAGAGCCGTCCTGGTCGCAGTTCTATGCCGACTCGCAGTGCTTCGAGGCTGGGCCGGAGGGACGCTCCATACCAGAACGACGTTGTTCTATCAGAATTCTCACAGTCGTCCGTTCCCGGCTGTGTCCAACTACCTCGTCCCAGACTTCCCGCAGTTCGACCTGGGCGTGCCCGACCAGTTCCGCTACGATCTCTGGGTGCAAGACTTCAACAACGACCTTGCCAACGGTACGGTGCCGACGCTGAAAATCCTGTGGGTCATGGACGACCACACCACCGGCCCGCCGACCCCGCAAGCCGAACAAGCCGATAACGACCTGGCTGTTGGGCGCATTATCGACTACATCAGCCACAGCACGTGTGGTCTACCTCGGCGATCTTCATCGAGGAAGACGACGCGCAGAACGGCGTCGACCACGTCGACGGTCACCGCAGCCCTGGCTATATCATTAGCCCCTACGCGGTGCAGAACGGCCCCACCGACCACACCTTCTACACCCAGGTCAACATGACGCGGACCATCGAGCAAATCCTCGGTCTGCCGCCGATGAACCAGTTCGACCTCATTGCGTCGCCGATGAGGACGGACTTCGTCAAGGGCACGCCGCCGGCGGATAACTTCCTGCCGTGGACGCACGTGCCGGAACAGATCCCGCTCAGCCAGGGCGTTTCGGGGAACCTCGATAACCAACGGATAGCGCTGCGGTCAAGGCTCTGAGGAAGGGTTGGCTCCAGAAGAAGGCGGAGATCTCCGCTGGCAAGCTGACCAAGCCCGACTCGGAAGACCCGGACACCGTCAACCATTACAACTGGTATGAGTCCACCGGGTACACGCGGCCGTATCCGGGCGAGAAGACAGTTCGCCCGGCCAGCGAGTTCCACAACCCGGCTCCCACCAAAGCAGACGACGACGACTAAACTCGTTCCGGGTGCCAACCGCCCTCTCCCCGATTATCGGGGAGAGGGTTTTTTATTTAACCCCTCAAGAATCTGCCACGCCAACGGCCACGTGAGTCCGATAGCAACCTCGCGCGGGGCGACCGCAACGTGTGAACTTGCGGTAGAGTGATGCAGGACGGAAACCAGGAATATGCCAACCAGTACCGCGCACTGCAGTTCATGGATGAAGGCTTGCTGTGCGGAGTTCCCTACCAGGGGTCGCTGCAGGCAAGGATGGGGACGGGTTTGCCGGGCAGCCGCTTTGATCCTCTGTTCTTGTTCGCTTTTGCTCCATGCCCAAGTCGCGCCGTACGTCGACCCGTTCCTGGGCGCGGAAGGAGGAGGGAATACCTTTCCAGGTCCATCGTTGCCCTTTGGAATGATCAAGCCGGGACCCGACGTTGGCCCCGACCAGGCGAATGCTGGATGGGCGCCGGCGGGCAAGATCAACGGCTTCAGCCAGACTCATGTCAGCGGAACCGGGGGCGGCCCGAAGTACGGAAACATTCTGGTGCAGCCGACCGTAGGAGCGCCAACCGCGAGCGGCTACGGCTCGGAAAGAGAAAACGAACAGGCAGCTCTAGGTTTTTATCAGGTAGCACTTCAGAGATATCGCGTGCAGGCTGAGATCACTGCCGCCCGCCGCACCGCGCTCTATCGGTTCACCTATCCCTTGGCGGCGAATGCGAACATCCTTTTTGATGCCGGCCATTGTCTTACCTGGATCAGCAAAGCTGGGGAAGGCCAGTTTGTGGTCGCGTCGAGAGTATCCGTCCTGTCTGCGACTGAAGTAGGCGGATTCACCAGCGTTATTGGTGGCTGGAACAAGCAGGCCAAACCGTATACCGTTTATTTCTACGCCGTGAGCGACACGCCAGCGCAAAGTTGGGGAACATGGCGGAATGGGCGCATGAGTCCCGGAGTCATGAGTTCCAGAGATAAGAACGATAAGGGTGATGATGCCGGATCATCGGGCGCGTGGATCTCCTTCCCCACCAAGGCGGGACAGCGGGTCATGCTCAAGGTGGCGATCTCCTTCAAGAGTATTGAGCAGGCAAAGCAAAACGCCGCCAGCGAAATTCCGGATTTCGACTTTGATCGGGTGCGTGCGGAGGCGGTTGCCGCATGGGAAAACTTCCTCTCTAAAATTGAACTGACGGGGGCAACCGTCGATCAGAAGCAGATGTTCTATACCGCTCTGTACCACACCATGTTAATGCCGGTCGATCGCAGCGGAGAAAACTCTGCGTGGCCATCCGGAGAGCCTAACGGGGAGCCCTATTACGATGACTTCTATGCGATATGGGACACATTCCGCACGTCCGGTCCATTACTGACGCTCATCGCGCCCGACCGGGAAGCCGGCATCGTGCGTGCGCTCGTTGACATTTATCGTCATGAAGGCTGGCTGCCTGACGCCCGGAGCGGAAACTCCACGGGACGCACGCAGGGCGGAAGTAACGCAGAATTTCTGCTCGCCGACGCGTTCGTGAAGCATCTGCCGGGCATCGCTTGGGACGACGCGTATCAAGCCATGGTGAAGGACGCCGAGATCTCACCTCCAGATCAGATCATGGAAGGCCGCGGCGGACTTGAGGACTGGAAGCGCCTGGGCTATGTGACCATCGAAGGCGTCGATCGTCCCGGGTCGAAGCAGATGGAGTACGCCGCGGATGACTTCGAGATCGCCCTGGTGGCCAAAGGTTTGGGGATAGAGGCCGATTCCACAAAGTACATGAACCGGTCAGGGAACTGGAAAAAACTCTGGGACGAAGATTTCAAGGAAGGTGGATTTCAAGGCTTCATCCGTCCCAGGCACCGGGATGGTAGCTGGAAGAAAAACTTCACTGCCTTGCAGAGCTGCACCTGGGGTGGTGACACATTCTATGAGGGCAATTCGTGGACCTATTCCTCGTTCGTTCCCCAGGATGTGGCGGGAGTCATCCGGCAGTCGGGAGGGCCGCAGCGTTTCGTGGAGCGCATGGACGCCTTCTTTGATGGACCCGGGCGGTACGATGTCGGCAACGAACCCGGTTTTCTCAGCCCCTATCTCTACATCTGGGCAGGCCGCCAGGACAAGACTGTCGAACGCCTCCGCCAAATCATCGGAAAGTACTTCCACACTGGGCGGCAAGGCCTGCCCGGAAATGACGATTCGGGCGCAATGTCATCCTGGCTGGCCTTCGGCATGATGGGCTTTTTCCCCAATGCCGGACAGGATGTTTATCTGATCGGAAGCCCATTGCTACCGCAAGTAACGCTGCACTTCGCCAATGGGAAGAGCTTTGTAATCGAGGCGGAGAATTTTTCTCCGGCCAACCTCTACGTGGCCGGCGCGGGAATTGAATGGCCGAACGCTGGATCGGGCCTGGTTCCGCCACGAGGACATGATGGATGGTGGGCGCCTGGTATTAAAGATGAGTGCAACGCCGGGATCATGGCCGTCAGGGGATCCGCCTCCTTCCAGCTCGGATGGCAAGTAGCGCTCCGCGTCAGAAGCACGCAGTGTCTGGATCTCGACGCCGGATAGATGAAGCATCCAGCAGCGTCACGGAAACGCAAACAATGGCAAGGCACAGCACATCACGCCGCCGTTTCCTGAGCGACGCCGCCAGCGCGGCGGTGGCCGGGTTGACTTTGCCCGGCATCGGCCTCCGCGCAAGAGCATCAGACTCTTCCTTCGCCGGAGATGGCTCTCAGTCTCGGACCCCGCCCTTGATTCCGAGACCAGTCGATGAGGTAAACGTTTTGTTTGGTACCTCTTCGTTGGACGACCGCACCTTAATCGGAAATGCGCCGCCCCCGGGCGAGGAACTCTACACCGGCATGGTCTCGCCAGGCGCTGCTCTGCCTCACGGAATTGATATTGGGCCCATCAACAAAGACATCAGCCTCGCCTATCCCCACGGCAATTTGTATTCCTACGTCTACCCCCGCAGAACCATGGTGGGCTTCTCGACGATGGTGACCGACTCGCTTCTGATGCCGCTGGTGGGAGATTGGACAACTCCTCCCGATCGCATCCGATATGCTTCTTATTACGACAAGAAGTCCGAGCGCTCCACGCCCGGGAATTATCATGTGCATCTCGCAGACCACGGGATTACCGTGGATCTGACGGCCACCGCTCTCGCCGGTTTCTATCGATTCTCCTTTCCTGCAACCGATCGAGCTACAGTGTTGTTCGATCTTGGCCCGGCGCAAGACTCCAGCCTCGAGATTGTTGGCGACCGAACCATTCGAGGGATTGCCGATGGCGGCAAGACTTTCTTTGTTGCGGAGTTCTCCAAACCATTTCAATCGTTCGGGACTTTTTCCCGGCGCCCTCCTGCTCCCGGGGTGGAGGGTTATGGCTGGTTTCTCCTGGGTATGGACACAATCCGCTACGGTTCCCGGGCACAAACTGGCAGTTTCGCCGGTTGTTATCTCAACTACTCCACCGCGCAGGACGAGAAAATCCTGGTCCGCATGGCAGCGGGTTCGAGCTTCGACCAGGCTCGAAACAGGATTCGAGTGGAGATGCCGGATTGGGATTTTGAAAGGACTAAACAAGCAGCGGTTGAAATTTGGAACAATAAACTCAGCTCGATTGAAGTGCAGGGCGGCACACAACGCCAACGGGAAACTTTCTACTCCGCCTTTTATCATGCCTTTGCCAGCCCCACGATGATTGCGAGAAAGGGAGAGCAGTTTGTCGGCAAGGACAAGCAGCTCCATGTGGCGGACTGCGATCGTTATGACGAAGTGCCCTACTGGGACACCGGGCGAAATCAAGTCGTGCTGCTCACTCTGCTCGATCCCCAGCGGAAAGCGGACATCCTTCGTTCCCAGTTCGAGATGGCGCAAGAGTCGGGCTGGATGGGAACTTCTTTCCATGGCGATCATGCGGTTGCCATGTTTCTGGGCGACTGGGAGCGCGGTCTCTCTTTCGATTACGAAGCTGTTTACGCCTACCTGCGTAAGAACGCTCTCGACCTAAAAGGTCCACGGGCAAATTTGGCGGAGTACCTGGAAAAAGGTTGGATTCACGATGACGTCGTGGCTTCTCCCAGTCCGCCTTACGAAGATGGCAACGCGGGCGTCTCGAAGACTCTGGAGTACTGCTATGACGATCACTGCCTGGCAATGTATGCCAGGAAACTTGGCCGCTACGACGATTCCCGGATGTTCCTGGCGCGAGCTCTCAACTACAAAAACGTCTGGGATCGCTCCACGGGTTTCATGCGGGGCCGAACCAGCGATGGATTCTGGATCACGCCATTCGACCCGAGGGAGCCCTATTACAACTTTATGTACAAGGAGAGCAATTCCTGGCAGACCTCGTGGTTTGTACCCCACGATGTGCAGGGATTAATCTCCCTGATGAGCGGACCCAAAGCCTTCCTCGACAAGCTCGATCAATTTTTCACGATCCCGTACCGTCCCGCCGGTATCGCCCGGGATGTCACCGGCCTTGTCGGCCAATACTGTCATGGCAACGAGCCCGATCACCATGTTCCTTATCTTTACAATTGGGCGGGTGCGCCCTGGAAGTGCCAGCAAATCGTACGCAAGATTATGAAGCTCATGTATGGCACTGACAAAGACGGCTTTGGACTGGCCGGAATGGATGATCAAGGCGAGAACTGCTCCTGGTATGTGTTCAGCGCGTTGGGCTTTTACCCGGTGAATCCTGCGCGCCCCGAATACATCATTGGAAGTCCCCTATTCGAAAAGGCTATCCTGCACATGGGGAACGGCAAGGACCTCACCATCGTCGCCCGGAATAACTCTGACGAAAACGCGTACATCCAATCGGCCAGACTCAACGGGAAGCCGCTCGAGAAGCCGTGGTTCCGCCATGCCGACATTGCCAATGGCGGGGAACTGTTTTTCGAGATAGGGCCGAAACCCAATCCGGAGTGGGGATCCTCACCCAATGCAGTCCCGCCTTCCATGTCACAGGAATAAGAAAGCAGCGCACGGTTTCTGTTTTTCCCGAAGATCCATCTGTGTTGCATCCGAACTTGAACGACTGTCGCCAGCGGCAATGAACTTGGACTACGGCGTGCAGCCGGCATTCCCCCCGAAGCAATAGTTTCTCTTCGGCGATCAAGACAGCTCAACCTGGGTCGTGCCTCGGCTAGTCGGCTGGCTGCTGGTTGCCATTCTGAAAAACCAAGACTTCCGCGGGAGTGTTTGCGAAGTGCGGAATCGAGACAAAAAGTAGCTCTAGTTCCGGAACAAAGAGTCCGGTCTTTCCTTTCGGCGCCGTGGCTACTTTGCCCAGCAAATGATAGGAATCGGCGGCAGCTTGCTGGTAGACATAAGCCCATCCGTTTCCTTCCGGCCCTTGGCCGCAAGTGGCGTAGAGGCGCCTGCTGGCGGGGTCGTAGGCGAGGTAGTCTACCCAACCAGCGAGGGGCAGCGCCTGCAGTTCCTTACCTGTAAGAGTATCGAAAACTACGATCACGCCGCTGCTTTCGGTGTTACGGCAGCCTACGAAGAGGCGATGGTGGGATTCGTCCAAGGCGATCGCTATGTTCTTCTTCCCTTTGGTCACGGGCCAGGTTGTGAGCACAGTGAGGTTATGGCGGTCGATGACTGCGACTTCATTCTTGTCGGTCACATCGATATAAATTCTTGGGCTTGCAGCCTCCAATGCCATGGCTTCCAGACTTCCGGCAGGAACCTTCACTTCGCCCACCAGCCTGCCGTCTTCCGTGTTAATGGCGCTTAGCAGCGAGTAGTCCAGCTTTGCACCCTCTCCACCGTTCGTCACATAAACAATCTTGGTCGCGGGATCATATCCGATGGAGTCCGCATCTGGCAGCAACTTGACCGATTGGATCAGGCGGTAGTCGCGGCCACTAAAGATCTTGAGTTGCCCCGCACCTCCGTCACTTACGTAAATCCGGTCGAGATCGGAGCGGTACAGCACCGAGTGGGGATTTTCAAATCCCGAGATATTTTGCAGAAGTTTACCGCTGGTGAGATCGAACACCTGCACACTCTTGCGCGCCTGCGGTGTGGCGAACAGACGATTGCCCTTGAGATCGACAGCGAGATGGTCGGAGTATGGCCCGATGGGAACCTCGGGCATTTCGATGGTTTTAACAAGCGTCAACGGAGGCGGACTTTGAGCTGGCGCCGATATAAACAGAGACAAAAGAGCAATGTTCAGAAGGAACTTGTTCAAGGCACTTCCTTAATTAATTCTCGAATGGCTGGCATCTGCGATTTCAGCACGGAACAGAGCGTCACCCTCGGATGGTGACGCTCTGCCGAAACGACCGACGGATGAAATCAGGGTGCTGGGTAATAAAGCGAAGGGTTCTTGTCAATGTCGACTTCGACCCACTGTTCGTCCCAGTGTTCCAGAGTGAGTGCCCAGCGGGCCCGCTCTCCCTTCACATATTCATCCAGATCGGGGAAAAGGCTGCGAATCAACTCTCCCCGCGTCTTCTCCGCCTTTGGCCGCTTCTCCGGAGGAGGTGCGATGATCTGGATGGCGATGTCCCACGACGGGCTGATGTGATGCTCCGCCCGCGTATACACCGTTTCGCTGATGACCTGGCCGTGCTCTTTTTGATACTGCATGATCGGATAGTGCCATTTCTTATAAAGGGCGAGCCACTCGTCCTGGCGGCCCGGCGGCAGCTTGTAGTAAGAAACCGAGACCACGGGTTTGCCGACTCCGGCGCCGTTCGTGGCCTGTCCGAAAATGCTGGTGTTGGCGAACGCCAGCATCGCCAGCAGCAGATAGAGAGGGAACGAAGACCTTCTTAGTATAGTTTTCATCTTTTCGATTCGCTTCTTTCTTAGTTCTGGATGTTTGTTAGACCTCTACCACAGAATTTTCAAGCCGAACTGAATTTGCCGCGAGGACGTCTGTGTGCGGTCGATGGTGCCAAAAGCCGGATCGGTAATGGCGAAGTGATCCAACGGCGGTGCAAAGTTCACGCGGTTCAATATGTTGAAAAACTCCGCGCGAAACTGAATGTTCGCAGTTTCGGAAATCCGTGGTAACGAGTTGTTCTTGAAAATAGAAAAATCCGTGTTGATCAGTCCAGGACCGTTCAATGGATTTCGCCCCGAGTTTCCCAGCAGGTTGATGCAAGTAGGATACGGTTGGCTCGGATCGCAATACTGACTGTAGTATGCCTGCGACGGTGCCGTCGCGAAAGAAAAGCATTGTGACTTGACGTAGGCATTGGGGTTGCCCACGTTGATCGGGTTCCCGCACCCCGGCGCATTTACCCGGCTCGGGTAATCCCATGGGTCGGTGCTGTTCATCCCCAACGGATCTCCGCCTGTCACCACGGTGAACGGCGCGCCGGTGCTGGCTTCGAAGATTCCGCCGAGTTCCCATCCTCGCAACGCCCAACCGGCGGTGCCGGTCAGTGAGTCGGAATGGGGAACTCGCCAGTCGCCGCTGATCATGAGGTTTTTCCCGAGGTTGAAGTCCGCCTGGCCTCGCCTGGTTTTCGGGGCGAACCAAAGCGGCAGGCTCGACGGAGAGTTGGAAAATTGATCGCCCGCAATCGTCGAAGAGCCATCATCGATCGTCTTACCCCAGGTGAATGAAGATTGCAGTTGCAGTCCGTGATAGGCCGTTACTTTTAAGCCTGCCTGTAAGGCATCGTAGTAGGAATCTCCCTGGGTCACCAGCCGGTCTTCCTGTCCCACATTCGGATTGAGCAGCGTGCCGCTGCCCACCGGGCTCGGCCAGATATATCCCGCCGAGGTCAATGTTGGAATCACGATATTGGAATCGTCTGTACGAAAGGGCAGATGCACGCCGCGGGAGCCGACATAGGCAACCGTACCAATTACACTGGGAGTGAATTCCTGCTGCAGATTGAGATTCCATTGCAGGACGTAGCTGCGCGACGGATTCGGCTGGATATAACTTACCCGCTGGTTCGCCAGGCTTCCGGGAGAATACGTCCCCAGCACCGCACCCGCCGAGGCCGGCAACGGCCCAGGATTTACTGCCGCCACATTGGCTGCAAACGGAGCCGAGGCGGAAGAGAGAATCACAAATTCGTAGGGCAGCGGAAGCACATCGTAGAAACCAAAGCCGCTGCGAACCGCGGTTTTTCCGTTGTGAAACGGGTCCCAGGCCACGCCCACCCGCGGCTCGAAATTCCGCAGCGTCGGGTTGTTGAAGTAAGGGTTCCCGGTGTGGACAAAGGAGTCCGTGGGATTGCGCAGTACGGCAAGCTTGCCATTCACTTCCGTGGGAACGTTGGTCGCCTCATAGCGGAGCCCCAGATTCACCGTCACGTTGGATCGCGCGCGCCAGTCGTCCTGCACATAGCCTCCGAACAACGTCTCGCGAATACCGCGCTCGGTGGCGGTACCGGGAACCGTGCTAAAGAAGACTTGGGGAGTGTTCGCGAGAAAATCCGATAGCGAACCGAAAATGTATCCACCGTTGTCGCTGAAGTGAAGAAAATTGTTTGACTGCATCCGCTCCAGGGCAAACCCGAATTTAATCGAGTGTGCTCCGTGAGTCAGGAAAGCGTCATCGTAAAGCTGAAAGGAATTCCATCCAAATTCAAAGTTCGGAAAACCGCCGATGCCACCGTCGAAATTGGTGATGCTGCCGTCGCCTACTGAAATTTCAGGGGCCGGACTGCCGGGAACCACGCCTAAAGTCAGGTTGGAGGCTAGCGGATTGATGGGATCCGCGGTTGTGCTGAGCGCTCGATTTCGGTTGAACCCGAAGCGCAGGGCATTCACCAGGCTGGAATTGAAGGTGTGAGTTTCCTCGAGAGCAAAAAAAGGCCGGGAGTTGCTGTCGAGAAAGTGCAGGTTGTTGAGCGGGTCCGGTTCTTCCAGCCGCGTCCGGTCGAATCCGAAATTCCCGGCAAGACTGTCCTGATCTGATAGCTTGTGATCGATCCGCCCGGTAAAGAAATTCTCGTTTCCTTGCTGCAAAGTGCCCACAAAGTACTGCCCGGTTGGCCCGTTCGACGTGCCGTTCGGCGAAGGCCAGAACGCTAGATATGGAGAAATGTTCGGATCGGCAGCGCTGCGGGCGCTGGCCGATGGAACTTCGTCCAACTGAGTCTGGGTTAAGGATTGCCGCAAACCCTCGTAGTTGAAGAACCAGAAGGTCCTGTCCTTCACGAGGGGCCCGCCCACTGATCCACCAAACTGGTTGCGGCGAAACGGCGGCTTATCCGGGGCGCCCGTCGGACCGATGTCAAAGTAATTGCGCGCGTCCAGCGCGCTGTTGCGGATGAACTCGTAGGCGCTGCCGTGAAATCGGTTGGTCCCGGAGCGGCTGATGGCATTGATTACGCCGCCTGAGGTTCTGCCGTATTCCGCCGAATAATTCGTGGTGATGACCGAAAACTCCTGTATGCCATCGACCCCCGATAAGCTGCCCAGCACTCCGCCCGGGGCTCCGTTGGTGTAGTCGTTGATGCTGATTCCATCCAGCCGGTAGTTGTTCTGTTGCGGGCGGGCTCCGGAAATACTGAGTTGATCGCCAAAGCCCCTCAGCGCCCGAACGACATCGCCCGTGCTGACTCCGCCCACCGGAGATTGATTGCGAACGGCATCCACTCCGGGCTCCAGAGTCGCCAACTGCGCCCAGTCGCGGCCATTGAGAGGAAGTTCGCGAATCTCGTTGCCGTCCACCTCAGAGGCCATGGCGGAGGTGCTGAGCTCAACTACAGGAGCGGCGGAGTCCACCTGCACTTTCTCCGTAAGCGCCCCGACTTTCAGAGCCAGATTCACGCTTTGCTGGGCTCCCACGGAGAGGGTTATGCCTTCCACCACCGAGGGCGCGAATCCGTCTTTCAAAACCTTGACACCATACTTTCCGGGTAGAAGGTTGGGCACGCTGTAGAACCCGGAGGAATCCGTTGTGGCTGCACGTAGTATGCCCGTGGCTGCATCTGTGATGGAGACTTGCGCGCCCGAAACGGCCGCGCCCGATGGATCCTTTACACTGCCAGAGATCGTACCTCCCGCTACCTGGGCCTCGACCCGCTGAAATGTGCCGCTGAAAGCTCCCAGGAGCAACGCAAAAAATGCTACCCGCCTGACCCACTGTCCCAACGGATCCATGCTGTTCTCGTTCCCGTAAAAGTATTTGTGCATACCGCACAAGGCAGAGTAGCAGCCGGACGCTCGAAATACAAGTATTCCTATAGAGTTAAATGTATAATGCGTCGGATTCAAATATTGGTTACGTCAAGTCGTGATTGGGTTGGAGACAGCACTTGCAGGGCTAAAGCGGCGGGGTTAAATTGCAGCCGGGATATCCGTCCCACGCCTCCCCCGAAGCGTGGGACGGATTGCCTAGGGGTTCACCTTCTGCGGCAGCGCTGTGGATCTGCCGCCGTTGAAGTTCGAATCGCTGCTGTACAGTGCTGCGATCGAGTGTGTCCCCTCCGCCAGCGACGCGGTAGCAAGCGTCGCCCTCTTACAGCTGTTGAGCGTCCCGGTGCCCAACGTCGTGGTGCCATCTATAAACCTGACCGTTCCGGTGGGCGTTCGCGTCCCGGGACGGCCGTCTACAGTGGCTGTGAACGTCACCGTCCCTCCTGCGTGGACGGATTCGCCGAGTCCGCTAGCGCAGTTGTGGCATCCGCGTTGTCCACTACCTGCGATAGCGCGCTCGAGGTGCTGGTGTCGTAGTCGGCACTGCCCGCATAGACGGCGGTTATGCTGTCAGTTCCGACAGGGAGTTTCGTCGTAGTGAAGGTCGCAACTCCACTGCTGAGTGCGTGTGACCCCAGCAAGGTTGTTCCGTCATAGAACTTCACCGTACCGGTGGGCGTTCCCGACCCTGGGGCTAGGGCAGCCACTGCGGCCGTGAATGTAACCGACTGGCCGGAAGTGGATGGATTCGCCGAGGATGCTAACGCGGTGGTAGTAGCCGCCTTGCTGACGACTTGTGCGAACACCGGCGAGGTGCTGCCGGCGTAGTTCGAATCGCCGCTGTAGACTGCGGTGATCGCGTGCGTCCCCACGGTGAACGATGAGGAAGTATAGGTCGCCGTGCCGGCGCTTCCGACTGTGGCGGTACCGAGGACGGTGCTCCCAGACTTAAACTCGACGGTGCCGGTCGGTATGGCTGTGCCGTGCGAGATTGTAGCCGTGAGGGTGACGGTTTGTCCGTACACCGACGGGTTCGCAGAAGAAGTTACAACGGTGGTCGTGCCCGGTTCCACCACCTCAGTCAGCGCACTCGACGCGCTGGCCACGAAGTAAGTCGAGCCGAGGAACGAGGCGGTGATTGAGTGAGTACCGCTCGCGAGTTTCGAAGTGGAGAAGCTGGCCACTCCGCCTGACAATGACGCCGTGCCCAGCACGGTTGCGCCATCCTTAAAGGTGACACTCCCGGTTGCTGTGCCCGCAGTCGCCGACACCGTAGCCGTGAATTTCACGGTTTTCCCAGAGGCCACCGGGTTCGCCGAGGACGCGATCGAGGTGGTGGTTGTGTTGGTGATTCCGAAGGTGAGGGTTTTGGTGCTCTCTACGTTCCCAGCAACGTCCACCGCGTAGTAAGTAACCGTGTTGACGCCGTTCTTTCCCAGCAGGAAAGGCACGGAATACGTTGTGAGTGCTCCACCATTGGCCTGGAAGTAGATGTTGGCGACGCCGCTCCCTGTAGAGGGATATCCGGAGTCGGTTGCAGTGATGGTGACCGAGACCAAGTTCTCGTATTCCGAACCGACGAGTGTGCCGGTTACAGTAGCCTTGGCAACCGGAGCAACCGTGTCATAGCAGAGAGGCCCGTAGCTTGAAGTGATGGTGCGGCCCTCATTGTCCCAGGCTTCCACTACGACGGTGTGGCAGCCCTGACTGACGCCGCCCGAGCAGCCATTGGGCACAAAGGCGAGACATCCGGTGGAGCCAAAGGCGTATTCCGGACCGCTGTAAAACGAGTTGCCGGTGCCGCCGTGAGGTTCGCTATAGGGATCCGCAGGAATGGAGTCCCAGCCCTGCGTGAACCCAGCCACGCCCGGTGCGGGTAAGCCGCTGCTGCCGGAGTCGGAGACGGTCCAATCAACTTGCTGATTGTTGTTGGACCAGGTGCTGGTGGGCGGGCCCGAGAAGGCGACCGATGGGTTGCCGTAAGCGGGAATCAATTCCCAGTTAATCCCCCAAGCCAGCTGCATCATATTGGCCGAGCCCCAGCCGGTAGCCAGGTCAAAGCCGGAGCCGGCGCACCATGGCGTGAGGTGATTCTTAGCGGTGATGTCGTTGGACGTGCAGCCCTTGGTTATGTCGTAAAAAGGATCGTGAGGCGCACCCGACCCGCCATCGTAATAGATGAACGGATTGGGATTGCCCACCGGAGTGCAATTATCGGTGCCTGAGCCGCAAATGGGCCCAATGTAGTTCAGGTAGGTATTCTCCTGGGCAAAGAAACCGGCCAGCTCAGGAGCGACGATGCTGGTGCCGCCCACCGGGCTCAGCGTCCCGTTGTAATAGTAATTCTGCCCGATGCCGCCCGCGTTGAGTGCGAGGTCGGGTTCCAGGCGCATGGTGCCGAGCGCGGCGAGAGCAGGGTACCGGCTCTGCCATGAGGGCTGGGACCAGAGTTTGCTCACACCCCCACCACCGCCGCCATCATTCTTGCCGCAGCTTCCGGTTTTCGTGCCGCCGGTCCAGGCGTTCTCATAGTCCCAATCTCCGTTGGAGTACAACATCAGCGCCGTGCCGCCGGCGGCTACAAAGTTGTTATCGGAGGCCGGGAAGTTAACCGAAACCGTGGCGCAGTCGCCAGTTGTTCCTTGATCGTCGGCGTCGCCGATCAGCGTCCAGCCCTGGGCTGTCATGCTGTTGAAGATGGAGTGAGCAGGCACCTCAAATACGGTGTATAGAGTTCCTGAGGTGACCTCAGCTCCGCTCCAACTGGTAGACACGACCTTCGCATGGTTGTCCGACAGTATGAAGTTGTACAAGTCCAGGAAGGTGCTGACAAGATTGTTGGCGCCTTCGTAGATGTACACGTGCGCAGTATCGAGATAGGAGCCGTAGCTGTTGGATGCGGCCGTCGAATATTCCGTGTCGAGCGTAGCCTCATCGTCGACTGCAACGCTGGGGCACCCGGACGTTCCAACCACGCACTCCGAAGGCGGAGTGCCAGTGCCGTCGATGTTATAGGGAGTGTAATTCCAGGCAAAGCCATAGGTCTGGAAGAACGTGTTCACATCGCTACCGTTGAAACCGGCGTAGGTGGCCAGGGCGATCGAGGAGACAGCGGGCGAGCCGGTGGAGTCGTTATGCACATTGCAGCAGTGGCTGAACCGCTCCAGGCCGTCCCAGTTATAAGCTTCGGAAGTAAAGATGTCGCCCGGATCGGCATAGCCGTTGGTAAAGCTGGGCCGGGGTGAAGACAGACCAGCGGCTCGAGCGGCGTAAACTGCGGCCGGACCCTTGGTGGGATCACCGTCACCGTGTGAGGCGATGCCCTGGCCATAGACCGGGCCATCCACATAATCCGGACCTTTGGCCTTTCTGGCTTCGGGCATGCCTCCGTGGAGCCTATCGATGCTGTTCAGGCCCGCCACGGAATAAAGGATTCCACCTAACTCGGAGGGCAAGACTGGGTCGCGGTCATTGGCAAAGTCGACCTCGTTTCCCACCTGGTAGTTATTAATGGCAACGCCGAAGGCCTTCTCAATCATGGCGACGGGAGCTTCCACATCCACCAGCAGCCGGTTGGCGAAACGGTTGGTCACGGTGAGGCCCTGGCTCGTGGCCCAGTCCACCACCTTCTGCTCATCTTCGGCGGCAGGCGCAAAACGGGCGTTCCATTCCTCTGGGGTTAGGAACTTGTGGAAGTTGGGCGTGCCCTTGGTTTCCAATTCCGCGAGGAATTCCTCCTCCTCCGCCATGTGTGGTGGCTGCAGAGCCAGCACCAGACGCAGCTTCTGAGCAGGATCGTAAGGGCTCATCAGGATCGCCGAGCCATTCGCGACTTTCTCGTTTACGTGGTTGGCTAGAGTAACTTGCCCGTAGGCGCCGGTTAACAAACACAGGGCCGACAGCAGGAGTAGCGCGAGCTGCGTCTTCAGTTTTTTCATCGTGTTCTCCAGATGTTTTTCTCTCAACTAATTCTGAACTTCACTAATGTTGAATCTCGAATCTTGCGTTTCTGGGTGCTCACCTTACTTATGGTTCGGAGAAGAGCGGGCAACTTCACCGCTGAACACAACCTGTCATGCCGAAATCGGGCCCTGGGGAAGGCGAAGCCGAGCCTGTTCCGCTTGTTCTGGAGCCAGCTTGCTGCCACACAGCGGGCAGGTCTCGAACCCCCCCGCCCCCACATCCCCCAGGATCACCGTGGTACCTTGCCGCTCCACCGTAATCTCAGTGCGAACCGTGCGGCTGGCCTGGTTCCCCGTGGACTGCTCGGAACCGAAACCCCTTGCCCGCCGGCTCAACCATTGGTAAAGTCGCTTCGTACCATCCCCCCTTTAACTAGCCGCGAATGGTGCGACAACCGTCAAAAAAAGGCCAGTGACGAGTTCTGACAGGGTCTGACAAGTCTTGAAATGCTGCTAACTCGATGAAACAGGGTGGGATATACCAATTCGGCGAGCTTCGACTGGATGCCCTGGCACGCACCCTCCGGCGGGAAGAAGAGACTGTCACCCTCAACCGCCGGGCCTTCGATGTGCTCCTCTACTTTGTCCAGAACCCGGGAAGGGTTCTGACTCGCGACGAACTGCTCAAAAATGTCTGGCCCGATACCTACGTAGACGAGAACAGTCTGGCGCAAAGCATCTCCGCACTGCGCAAAGCGCTGGAGGAGAAGCCGGGCGACAACAACTACATCGTCACCTTGCCGGGGCGGGGATATCAGTTCGTTTCCCCGGTGCAGGTCATCGCTCCCGACAGCCTGTCAGTTGTCCCCGATCCGGCCGTAGCCGCCGGCCGCAGTCCCCAGAGCGTGCTGATCCAGCAGCAGACGATTCGGACGAGTGTGGTTACCACCGAAGAGAAACCTCCACTCAGCTTGCCAGCCCCCCGGCGTCGAGTGGAGATGATAGTGGTCGCGATCCTGGTCGTGCCCGCGCTCGCGGTTGCAGCATATTACCTTTGGATGCAATCTCATCGAGCCCAGCCTGCGGCGAACCCGGCAGCCGTTCCCGCGGCAGTAGCCTTGCCGCCGCGCCGCTCCGTCGCAGTTCTAGGATTCCGCAACCTGTCGCGCCGTCCCGAAGAAGGCTGGCTGTCGACGGCGCTGGCCGAAATGTTGAGCACCGAACTAGAGGCCGGCGAAAAACTGCGCCTGGTTTCCGGCGAAGACATCGCCCGCACCAAACTCGATCTTCCTCTGGCCGACGCTGACAGCCTCTCCCGAGAAACTCTGGCGCGTTTGCATAAGGATCTCGACAGCGACCTGATTGTGCTCGGTTCCTACACCGCTCTCGACGAAAAGTCGGGCACGCGCATCCGCCTCGATCTGCACTTGCAGGATACGGTTGCCGGGGAGACGATTGCCGACGTCGCCGTAGTTGGTGGCGAAGCCGACCTGTTCGACATGGTGACTCAGGCGGGCTCCCAGCTCCGCGAAAAGCTTGGCGTGGAAGCCGTTTCTCCAGTGGAGGCCGTGAGCGTCCGCGGCTCCTTGCCTTCCAATCGTGACGCCGCCCGGCTCTATGCGGAGGGGCTGGCCCGGCTGCGCGTGTTCGATGCCCTGGACGCGCGCAACCTTCTGCAGCGCGCCATCGCGGCCGACCAGAAGTATTCGCTGGCGCACTCCGCTCTGGCTGAAGCCTGGTCCCGGCTGGGTTATGACAAGAAGGCGCGGCAGGAGGCTCAGCAAGCCTACGATCTCTCCACCAATCTTTCTCGCGAAGACAAGCTGGTGGTGGAAGGCCGTTATCGCGATATCGATCATCAATATCCGAAGGCCATCGACGTCTATCGCGCGCTGTTCACACTCTTTCCTGACAATGTCGACTACGGCTTAAGGCTGGCGGAGGTGCAGGCTCGCGGACACAAGGGTGACAACGCTCTGGCCACGGTCGCGTCGCTGCGCAAACTTCCTGCTCCCGCGTCGGAAGATCCCCGCATCGAATTGGCGGAGAGCAGCGGCTGGCGAGTGCTCGGCGATTTCAAGCATCAGGAAGCACCGCTCACTCGCGCGGTCGAGAAGGCGCGGGCCCAGGGAGCCCGGCTGATCCTGGCAAGAGCTCTGCAAGATCAGGCTTTGTTATTCAACTTTCTTGGGCGAACGCAGGATTCGATTGCTCTCTGCCGCGAATCCAAGGATATTTTCGCCGCTGCCGGGGACCGGCAAGGCGAAGCCAGTGCATTGCGAGCTTCAGCCGATGTGTTATCCGACGGCGGAGATCTGCCTGGGGCTATCCATTTGTACCAGCAGGCGGAGAGCATCTTCCGAGAGATCGGCTCCGAAGGCGGCGTGGCCAGCGTGCTCAACAATCTCGGCAGAATTTACGAACGAGAGGGCGATCTGGCTACCGCCGAAAAAATGTACCGCCAGGCCCAAGCTAGTTTTCGGCTCCTCGATGACAATGCGCGCCTGGCAGTGGTTACCGGGAATGTTGCCCGGGATCGAATGGAGCAGGGAGATTTACCCGCGGCCATTCACTTGTATCAGGAGCAGTTGCAGTTAGGGGATCCGTCAAATACCGAGAATGCGGCCCTCTCCGGCTACGGCGTCGCGTACGCTCTGCAATTGCAGGGAGACTTGGCAGGTGCCCGGCAGGGATTCGAACGATCACTCGCACTCTGGCAGGAGAAGAGCAATCGCAACGCCGCGGCTTACGCGATGTCGAGTTTAGCAAGTGTGCAGCTCGATCAGGCCGACTTTGCGGGCGCCCGCAAGATGTACGAGCAGGCCTTGGCGATCCGAACTACCGCAGGCGACACGCTGGCCATTGCCGAGACCCAGCTAGGGCTCGCGGATCTGTCGCTCGAAGAGGCGCGTTCTCCCGCCGAACAGGAAGTTGCCGTCCGGAAATCCATCGAGGTTTTTCAGGCACAGAAAGAGCGCGACGACGAAACCGGGGCGTGGTGCGTACTCGCCCGCGCTCTGCTTGCGGAGGGTAAAGCCGCAGAGGCGAAAGCAGCCATCCAGCACGCACGGTCGCTTGTCGGCAAGAGCCAGAATCCGGGAAGTCGCTGGCAGACCGCGCTTAGTGCAGCCGAGATCGAGACCGCCGACAATAACGTTGCCCACTCCGCTGCCGGCTCTGCAATCCGCCAGGAGCTGGCGGCCATTATCGCGAAGTCGCGAGAGCTTGGTTTTGTGGGCGTCGAACTCAATGCGCGCCTGGATCTTGCCGAACTCGAAATGAAAACCGGCCAAGCGGCCGCGGGACGCACCCATCTGGCGGCGATCGAAGCCGAGGCCAAGGCCAAAGGCTACAACCTGGTCGCCCGCAAGGCTGCCGCTGCTCGCGGCTGACACTTCCCCTAATTTTTGTATAATTTGCCGACTCTAGGAGGGGTACTTCGTGCAGCGGACCCTTGCTCCCGCACTCGCCATTCTTTCCTTCTTTGCCTATGCCGCAACTTTGACGGGGCAATCGTCGTCGCCGGGCGCGGAACCTGTGGGGACCGTTCACGTCGACGCGACGCCCGGGCACGCCATCAACTCCTTCGATCCTGACAGCGCCTCTGGGCAGTTCCATCGACGTTTTATCGCGCGACGGCATCGACAAGGTTTTTACCCCGCACATTCTTCAGGAGTCGCTTTCCGCGGGCTGGGGACCGATCACCTATCGCAACAATTCCGAGCTTCGCATGGCCGCGTGGCACTGGACTGAAAATGGAACGTGGAGCGATCCCGCCCACAAGAGCGGATACTTTACCGGCAGCACCGAGCTCAAAGAGCCGGTGCGCTACATCCTTTCTTATGCGTTGCCCCACCGCGGATTCTCCACCAGCGACGATCGCCCGCTGCAAGGCCCGAATCTCAGCTACTGGAAGAGTAATCCGTATCTCACCAGCAAGTTCACGGGGAAAGCGACGCGCTGCATCCGCAATGGGTGGTCGTCGATCTGAAGGCCGAGAAACCATGAACGCCGTCCGCATTGCCTGGGCGAGCCCGTATGCCACCACCTATCAAGTGGAGTATTGGGTAGGAAAACGCGCGCTTGATTGGGATGAAGGCCCCCAGGGTGAGTGGAAGATGTTTTCCAAGGTGCGATCAGAAACGCGCAAGGCGGCACGGCGTATCTGAAGCTTGCCGACACGCCAGTGACGACTCAGTATGTACGCATCTTGATGACGGAATCGTCGAACACCTGCGACCTGCATGGGGCCGACGACGTCCGCAACTGCGTGGGATATGCCATTCAGGACATCCGCGTGGGCAGTGTCGACTCCAGCATGTCGTTTTGTCGAGCTTCAGAAAAATGCTCAGCGCCGAGCCAACACCTACAACTCTTCTTCGATTGATCCCTGGCACTCGGCCGCCGACGTTAATGCCACCGGCGCCTACCAACACAGTGGCTTCGATCTCTTCTTCACAAGCGGACTGACCAATAATCTTCCAGCGATGATTCCGGTGACGCTGCTTTACGGCACGCCCGACGACGCGGCCGCCCAGATCGCCTACATCGAAAAACGCGGCTACCGCATCGGCTACGTAGAGACTGGGCGAAGAGCCGGACGGCAAGCACGCCATGCCGGAAGACTACGGAGCTTTATATATTCAATGGGCAGCGGCCATCCACAAGGTCGATCCGCAACTCAAGCTGGGCGGCCCGGTCTTCGAAGGCGTGAATGAGGACATTCGCCTCTGGCCCGACGCACAGGGCCGAGTCTCCTGGATGGGCCGCTTCGTCGACTATTTGAAGACTCACGGCCAGATTTCCGACCTGGCCTTCGTGTCGTTCGAGCACTATCCGTTCGACCCTTGCGACATCACATGGAACACTCTCTATACCGAACCGCAGTTGATGAAGCACATTCTGCAGGTGTGGAGAGAGGACGGCGTCCCGAAAGACATTCCGCTAATGGTGACCGAGAACCATCTGTCGGCCGCGCTCACCGGGCCGATGACCACCATCTTTGCCGCGCTTTGGCTGGCCGACAACGTTGGTTCTTTCTTCGAGGGAGGAGGCGCGGCGTTCTACCACTCGCCCATTCAGCCGCAGGGCGTGCAGAAGACTTGTCTGGGCTGGGCCTCATGGTCAAATTTTGTTTCGAACGAAGACTACGACATCAACGGATACACGTCGCCCTACTTCGCCGCGCACATGATCAACCTGGAGTGGGTGCAGCACCGCTCCGGCGTGCATCACATGTTTCCATCTTCTACCGATATTAAGGACGCGGCCGGCAATGTGCTGGTGACGTCCTACGCCGTGTATCGGCCGGACGGAAACTGGTCGATCATGCTGGTCAATCGCGACGAGAATAATCCGCATACGGTGCGCGTGCGATTTGACAATTCCAAAAGCAAACAAAGTGTTTCGTTTTCCGGCCCGGTCACGCTGGTGACCTTCGGAAGCGAGCAGTATGTCTGGATCAACGACGGCACCGACAGTCATGCGGATCCGGATCACCCGCCGGTCGCGACCACTCTCGCGGCAGATCCGCAGACTGCTTTCACTCTGCCGAAAGCGTCCATCACCGTGCTGAGAGGAAAGGTGGCGGCTTTCAAGGATTGAAGTCAAAGATTGAAGCCGCGCGGCATTGCAATCGATGAATTACAATCGCCTGTTCGAAGGAGGACTCATGGAAAATACAGTGAACGGAAATCATAATCATGTGGTTCTACTGCAGAGAGTATTCGCGCTGACAACCTTGCTCTTGCTCCTGCTCCTGCTGCTTTCGATGCAGGCCTATGCCGCGCCGAAAAACTCTACCGACACAACGGCGTCGGTTCAGCCTCTTCTTGGACGATGGGACTTGACCCTCAAGACTCCAGAACGCGAAGCTCCCTCATGGTTGGAGATCACGCAGGAAAACGGCCAGCTCAAAGCACGCCTGGTGAGCCGCTGGGGACATGCGCGTCCACTCCCGAAATCCGAGTTCGCGAATGGCCAGATCACGTTCGTTTCTCCCAAGGAAGAGGAAGACCGGAAAGATGACATGGTCTTTGTGGGCAAGCTCTCTGGAAAAATGCTCGTAGGAACCACCACCGGACCTGACGGCACTGCGTGGACGTGGACGGGCGAGAGAGCGCCATCCCTGAAGCGAGCGAGCGCTCCAAAGTGGGGCAAGCCGATATCGTTGTTCAACGGCAAAGACCTGAGCGGGTGGACGGCGAGCGATCCGAAAGCAACGCCGACCTGGAGAGTCGAAAACGGAACGCTGGTAAGTCCGGGGCGCGGTCCTGAACTGATCAGCAATGCTAAGTTCGAAGATTTCAAGTTACACGTCGAATTCAACTGCCCCAAAGCATCGAATAGCGGCGTCTACCTGCGCGGCCGGTACGAACTGCAGATTGAAGACGATCCCGAGCCCGAAGGGCCGACCATGCGCACCGGAGGCGTCTACGGCTTCCTGGCAGCGTCGCCCGAACAGCCGCGCCGGCCGGGAGAATGGCAGACCTACGACATCACGCTCGTCGGACGAATGGTCACCGTCGTGCAAAATGGTCAGACAATCATCGACAATCAGGAAATTCCCGGCATCACCGGCGGGGCTCTGGACAGTCACGAAGGATTGCCCGGCCCCATCTATCTGCAGGGCAGTGAGGCCGGCCACGTGGCTTTTCGGAATATCACGATTACTCCGGCGAAGTAATTCGGATTCGCGGACGTATTCCCCGCTTGACACCGGCGATCAGAGGCTCAAGCCCATGCGGAGAGCGACCGGTCGCTGGAGCTGTCACAAAACTTGCGAGTCGAGAGTCGAGTCGAGAGTCCAGCGCTCTCGCGCGGAGACCAGCACGTCCTCAAATGATTGAAACCTCCGGAACATTTTAGAGACTCTTCATGCACGCTTTGCTGAAACCTTCGCTGCAACGCATCGCAAGCCGGATATTCAAGCGCATCCTCTGCTCCACGGCGGCCGCCGCTTGGCTGGTGGCGTCGTCGTGCGGGCAGGCCATCGCTCCGGTCATCAGCGTCGATCACGGGCCGAACGCGCCGCAGCAGATGGCAAAGCCTTATGTCATCCTGGTTTCGCTGGATGGCTTCCGTTACGACTACGCGAAGAAGTATCACGCTGAACATTTGCTCGCACTGGCGGCTCAGGGCGCGAGTGCGCCGGAGGGAATGCTTCCCGTGTATCCCTCGATCACTTTTCCCAACCACTACACGATCGTCACCGGCCTCTACCCCGAGCATCACGGCATTGTGGCTAACAGCTTTTATGATCCTGCCCGCAAAGAGACTTATAGTCATCACGATGACAAGTCCGTGGGCGACGGCACCTGGTACGGCGGAACTCCGCTGTGGGTGCTGGCCGAGCAGCAGGGCATGCGCTCGGCTTCGTTCTTCTGGGTAGGTTCCGAGGCCGACATACAGGGAGTTCGGCCCACTTACTATCTGAAGTTCGATGCGAGGTTTCCCAACCCGAAGCGCGTCGAACAAGTGCTCGCCTGGCTCCATCTTCCACCGGAGCAGCGGCCGCACCTGATCACGCTGTATTTTTCCGACACCGACTCCGCGGGACACCGCTATGGCCCCGAAAGTCCGGAGGTGGCCGAAGCCGTCCACGAACTCGACGGGGAGATCGGGAAACTGGTCGATGGCATCAAGGAATCGAAACTGCCCGTGGATTTGATCGTGCTGGCCGACCATGGGATGGTTGAGGTGAAAGGCGCGCCCATTCACCTCGACGAATATGGTTTGAACGCTTCGTGGTTCGCACAGATCATCGGCCCGATCGTGTATCCCAAGTCGGACGACGATGCGCA
This sequence comes from uncultured Acidobacteriota bacterium, assembly GCA_963800405.1. Taxonomy (GTDB): domain Bacteria; phylum Acidobacteriota; class Terriglobia; order Terriglobales; family Acidobacteriaceae; genus Sulfotelmatobacter. The sequence goes on along the minus strand of CAWDBW010000015.1, from coordinate 28,695 downwards.
GAAGGCGTATGAAGCGCTGCGCGGCAAGAGCGACAAGTTCACGGTGTATCGCCGCGCGCAGGTGCCTGCGTATCTTCACTTCGACAGTAATCCGCGGGAGGGCGATCCGGTGGTCGTTCCCACCGGCCCTTACTTTATTAATGCGATCGCAGACCCACACGGCCAGGAACATCCTCCGGTGGGGATGCACGGCTACGACGCCACGCGCATGCCGGAGATGAAAGCAATTTTCTTCGCGGCCGGTCCGGACATTCGGCCGGGGATCACGCTGGAACCGTTCGAGAACGTGAACGTGTATCCGCTGGTCGCGAAGATTCTGGGTCTGGACATCACGAACCTGAAGACCGGCCCTATCGATGGCACGCTCAGCGTGCTGGGCGGGATTCTAAAGAGGAAGTAACCCGCTTTTTAATTCTGGCGGTGCGTTCTTACGATCTCTGCTGCCATGCAGAATCCATTTCGGGTTCGCGGATGGAATGAAGTTTGCTCGCCACTTTGCTGAGCACCAGCTGCACGTCGCTGATGTAGCCTTCGTGGAATGCTCCTTCGCAGTAAGCGAGGTAGTAGTCCCACATGCGCACAAAGCGATCTTCGAATCCCATCTGGCGTACTTCGGCAAGATGTTGCAGAAACCGGCGCCGCCATTCGTGAAGAGTCAGCGCGTAGTGCCTCCCGATATCCTGCAGGTGAAAAAGCTGCATGCGAGTTGTTCGGGCCAGCGATTGCTGAATGGCGACGACCGAAGCCAGTTCCGCTCCGGGGAAGATGTACTTCTTGATCCAGTCGCTCTGCTTCCGGTATTGCTCGAACTTCGATTCCTGAATGGTGATGGTCTGCAGCAGCATGCTGCCGTCGGGCTTCAGCAGGCGATCGCAGGCTCCGAAGTAATCGTCGTAGTGGTCGTAGCCCACGGCTTCAAACATTTCAATGCTGACAATCTTGTCGTACTGGCCGCTCAAGTTGCGATAATCCTCGAACAACAACTCAATGCGGTCGCCCGCGCTGCTGGTGGAAAAAAGTTCGCGTGCATAAGCGTGCTGCTGCCGGCTGATCGTCGTGGTGGTAACGCGACATCCATAGGTCTCGGCCGCGTAGGCCGCAAAGCCGCCCCAGCCGGTTCCAATCTCGAGTACGTGGTCTTGCGATCCCAACTGCAGTTTCCGGCAGATGCGGTCGAACTTGCTGATCTGCGCCTGCTCCAGAGTGTCCTCCGCACTGCCGTAGTACGCGCAAGAGTAGGCCAGGCTGCGATCCAGGAAGAGGCGATAGAAATCGTTGCCCAGGTCATAGTGATAGGCGATGTTGCGCCGGCTGCCGGTCTGGGTATTGCGGTGGCGGCGATGCTCGAGGACGTCGGCGATTCGGCGGAATGCGGTGTAGAAACGGTTGCTGCCGTCCAGTTGATCCAGGTTCCGCACCGCCAAACGAACCACCGCGACCAGATCGGGAGTCGACCAGTCGCCGTCCATGTAGGCCTCGCCGATGCCGACGTCCCCCGCCAGCAGCGCGCGCAGAAAAAAGCGCTCGTTGTTTACAGCCACGACCGCGTGCAGCGGGTGCTGTAACTGGCCGAAGCTATAAGTTCCCTCGGGGCAAACAATCTCCAGATAGCCCACGCGGAGCCCCGCCAAAGTTTTCAGGAATATTTTCTTGGCTAAATTCGCCGTTATTGCGCTCGCCATGACGCCCCCAAGTGCTGAACTGTAGCCCTACCGAAATGTCCTGCGCCGGGATGCCTGACCACCGGAATCCGCTTCCACAGCAACCGAATCGCTTGCCAATGGATGGCGGTGATCACTTTGGCGGTCATCCAGGGAAACTGAATCAGCGCCCGGTGTAACTCTGGCCGCGACCACTCCCGGCGCTCGAGTTTCAACGAGGAGTCGAAAATCGGCTGCCCCTGCTCGTAACTCACGCTCTGCGTGATCAAGCGCTCGCCCGGTGGCGTGAACGTCCAATCATATTCGTGGCCCAGCTTCAGGAAGGGCGACACATGAAACGTTTTCGAAAACCGGTACCGCTTGTTGCCGCCGGCCGGACGCTCGACGCTGGGCGTGAGCCAGTAGTTCTCAGTCTCTCCAAACGTATTGTTCACCTCGGCCATGATCATTTGCAACTTGTCTTCCCGGTCGTAACAGTAGAAGAAAGAAACCGGATTGAAGTTGTAGCCGAGATAACGGAGATGGGTGAGCAGGAAGATGCGTCCTTCCGGAATCACGACGTTTTTTTGAGCGGCGTCTCTTGCAACTCGTTCGCGCAGCGACCGCGCCGGATCTCCGAAATGATCGCGCTCCTGGTAGGAAACCCAGTTGTGCCGGTTGTAACCTGCCAGGGGAGATATCTGCATGAGCTCCGGCAAGCGATCAATGTCGAGCAAGACCATGAACAGCGGGTAAGTGAACTCGTGCCGGGCAGGACTGAACCTGCGATGACGCAACGTGCCGGTATAGATTCCAGAGAGCATCAGGCGGTTACTTCCTGGGCGGGGGATTTCAAGTCTTCTTCGCGAGCGGCATCCCAGACAACAGCTGCAACGCCCCACGCAACTCCGAGCCTCTCCGCGACGCGGATTGCCGAATTCAAGCCGTCTTCGTGGAAGCCGTAGAACCAGTATGCGCCGCAGAAGTGTGAATGGTTGTGCCCGCTGATCTCGGACCAGCGCGCCTGGGCCCGCACCGCGTCGAGAGTGTAGAGCGGATGAAAATACGTCATCTCGCGCAGGATGCGCCGCTGGTCTACAGATTGCGTATGGTTCAAGGTCACGCAGTAGTCTTCCGCCGTGGGCAGACTCTGCAGACGATTCATGTGATAAGTCAGGGTCGCGGCCCGGCGCTGGGTGCCGAGATGGTAGTTCCACGAGGCCCGCGCTCCAAGTCTCCGCGGCAGCAAACTGGAGTCGGTGTGCAGCACCGTCTGGTTGCGGCTGGTGCGGAAACCCTCGAGGACCTGCCGCTCGCGCGGCGTGGCATCGCTCAGCAACTGCATGGTTTGCGGAGCATGGCAAGCGAACACGACCTCGTCGAAAGATTCCAGTGCGCGATCTTCAAACGCGATCTGCGCTCCCGCGGCGGTTCGCGTCACTCCAGTGATTCTTGCCCCCACCCGAATCCTCTCGCGATAAGGCGCGGTCAGCGGAGCAATGTAAGAACTGCTGCCGCCCTGCAGCACGTACCATTGCGGCTGGGTCGTCAATCCCAGTAACCCGTGATTCTCGAGAAAGCGAATCAGGGTGAAGGCGGGAAAGTCTTCGATTTCTTCTGGCGAAGTGGACCACACGGCCGCCGCCATCGGATGCAGGTAGTAGCGCGAAAACTCGCCTTGAAAGTGGTGAGCACGCAGGTAGTCGCCCAGCGTCAGATCGGCGTTCGCAGGATCCTGCAGCAGCTTACGGGCTTCGCGGTTGAAGCGCATGATCTCCGCCAGAAAGCGGTAGTGTCCCAGCCGATACCAGTTGCTCCGGTGGGCGAAAAATCCGCCCAGTCCGCGACTGCTGTATTCAAATCCAGTCTCGCGGCAAGAGACGCCAAACGACATGTCACTCCTCTGCCGGGCAACCCCGAGTTGGCGGAACAGCCGGACCAGGTTCGGATAAGTGCGATCGTTGTGCACAATGAACCCGGTATCGATGGGAAGCGGTCCGCAACTGGTGTCAATGGTGTGGGTGTGAGTGTGGCCACCGATGCGATTTTCTTTCTCGAACATCCAGACTTCATGTCTCTGGCTCAGCAGGTAAGCCACCGCCATTCCCGAGATCCCCGATCCGATAACTGCGATTCGGCTCATCCTGCCTCACTTTCCGACAAGGGCAACCGAATCCCCCGCAGGTCCTTGGCCACGCCCAGCCAGTTCAACGTCTTTAGTGCGTAGTAAGTAATGTCCACTTCCCACCAGCGAATGCCCTGCCGGCAGGCGTACATAAATTTGTGGTGATTGTTGTGCCAGCCTTCGCCCAAGGTAATGATGGCCAGCACAAAGTTGTTGCGGCTGTCGTCGGGAGTGTCGAAGCGCCGCGAACCCCAAAGATGCGCCACCGAATTGATGGTGAAAGTCCCGTGAAACAGCAGGACGGTCGAGACCACGAATCCCCAAACAAAACCAGCCGGCCCCGCGCTCAGCAGAAGTACGGCCGCTAAGGCAACCGGCGGAACCAGGTAGTGCTTATCCAGCCAACGCAATTCCGGATACTTGCCGAAATCGTTGATCAGGGCCGGATCGTACTCGTCATATTCGTTCGACAACACCCAGCCCACGTGAGCCCACCAGAAGCCACGCCGCAACGGAGAATGGACGTCATGATCGCGGTCGGCGTGCCGATGATGAACGCGATGATGGGCGGCCCACCACAGCACGCCCTTCTGCCCGGAGGTTTCGGCCAGAAACGCCATCAGAAACTGCCAGCCGCGGGCCATTTTGTAGGCCCGGTGACTGAAATAGCGGTGGTATCCGGCGGTGATGGCAAACATCCGCACCGCATACATGGCCAGCATCAGCCACACCCACGACCAGCGGAAGGGCACAAAGAATACGGCCACACAGCCCAGGTGCAGCAGCACGAAAGGAATCACCGTACCGAAACTGTAGTTTTGCAATGACGATGAAAATGACTTGATCACGAAGTTTTCTTGGCTTTTGCCTCTACGCCTGGCTTGGGGTCGAGAACCTCTCTGAGTTAAGTACGCTGCCAGGCGGGGCGCTGGATTGCTTCCCTACCTTCTTTTGTACAGTCTGGAATTGTGTTTGTCAAGTATATGTCCATGACAAATGATGGACACAGAAAAGGAGGGATGTTACGATTCTGTTGCCATGCCAACCTCTTATCCCATCAGCGCCGCGGCCAAGCTCACCGGAATTCCGCTGGACACCTTGCGAGCCTGGGAACGGCGTTATCAGGCCGTGGTTCCAAAGCGGTCGGCGCGCGGGCGGGTCTACTCCGAAGAACAAATCAAGAGGCTTCTGCTCTTGCGGCAGGCAGTGGAGCAGGGACATTCCATCGGACAGATCGCCGGGTCCAACGATCGACAACTTCGCGAACTGCTGGCGAAGAGCTCTTCGTTGTCGGCCCGGGGACCATCCCATGAGACGGCTTCGCAGGAAGTCCTGAGACCGATTCTGCAGGCTCTGGAACGTTTCGATTACGCGGCGACGGACCGCGAAATAAGCCGTCTGGCGGCCACCATGGCGAGGCCCAGAGAGTTTGTTCATCAGGCTGCGCTGCCTTTGATGCGCACCATCGGACAGCTCTGGCACGATGGCAAGGCCAGCATTGCGCAGGAGCACATGCTGACCAACCTGCTGAGCGCGCTGCTGGCTTCGCTGGTGCGAACCTATTCGCCGTCAAATCCGCCAGCGCGGGTGTTGTTGGCCACTCCGCCCAACGAGCGTCACGCTTTCCCGAACCTGGCGGCGGCCATGCTGACCGCCGTCGCGGGGCTGGGAATAATTTATCTGGGGACGGATCTGCCGGCTGCGGACATCATCATGGCTGCCCGAAAGAGTCAGGCCGACGTGGTCTTGCTCAGCCTATCCACAGTGCCCGGTGCGGAGACTTTGGAGGAACTCAGTCACATCGCCCGCAAACTTCCGCGAGCCACAGCTCTTTGGCTGGGTGGCCCGCCAGCCCTGGGCCTGGAGCAGGCAACCGCGGGCTCGCGCTGGTTGGTGCTGCATGACTTCTCTTCCCTGGAACATCAGCTGGCCGCCCTGGGAGGAAGATTTTAGCGGTCGCGTTTTGCCAGCCTTGATTTTGCCAACCCAGATTTCGACAACCTAGATTTTGTAAGCCAAGGATCATGCATCGCGGATTCTTCCATCGCCGGATCATTGCACCGATCATCGCTCTTCTCTCGCAGGGAATTACGCCGGAGAAGATTGCCTTGAGCCTGGCGTTTGGCATTGTGCTGGGCGTTTTCCCGGTGCTGGGCTCAACCACCATCTTGTGTGCCGCCGCCGCGTTGATTTTCCGTCTGAACCTGCCCGCCATCCAACTTGTCAACTGGCTGATCTATCCCTTGCAGCTGTTCTTCCTCGTACCTTTCATCCGCCTGGGCGAGATGATATTTCGCGCTCCGCCTCTGCAGATATCTGTGGCGCAGATTTTGACGATGGCCCACGCCAACCTGCTCAATGCCATCGCTACTTTGTGGCTGGCCGAAGTGCACGCCATGTCGGCGTGGCTGTTGATCGGGCCGCTCGCGATTCTGCTCCTGAATTTGCTTCTATCCCGGGTGACGCGCCAAATCGCCGCCTCGTCTAACCCCTGAAGGGGCCGACGATTTCAGAGGTCACCCAGCCACCGTAGAACTGACCACGCTGAGGCTCAGCACGCTCATGGTCGACGAAGCATGCGTCAACCCTGGAAGGATAGAAGGCCAGGTGACCGCGAATCGCTTCGTATCCTGGCGAAGGCAGCTCGTAGCTCCATGCGGCTTCGGCTGAAAGCGTGTCGCGCACGCGCAACGTCCAGTAGGAGGCTACGCCCTTGAACTCACAGAATGTTTGCCGTGCGCTGGGGAGAAGCAAGTCCTCACGAATGTCAGCCCGCTGTATGTAATAGACAGGCGGGTGGCTGGTTTCGAGTACTCGGAACGCGCGCCGTGTGTCTGCGACTACTTCTCCGGCAAACTCCACGCGGATTCGTTTCGTCGCCGGTTCGACCCGGGGTGGGCGCGGGTAATCCCATACGGATTCTCGGGTCAACGTGTCCTCCTTAAGAATTCCCTCCGCTCGTTCGCCGCTCGGCTTTGGCCGTGGCCAAAGAAAACTCGGGGGGGGTATATAACTCCAGCGGTTGAAAAGTGTATCAAGACAAACTGAGGCCGACCTAAGTCTGGGGAAAGTTGATGTTCATAGAGATCAAAGCCTGGGCGCCGGGCGGTCTTGAGAGTAAAAGTGGTCCCAAGAAAGTTAGTTCTGGAGGGCCGCATTGCAATGATTGTCTCTACAATCAAACATGTTTGATCTAAGTGAATCCGGCTCGCCGGTCGTTTCATCTCATACACGCGGGACAAACTCACGCAATCTTGGAGGCAAACAAAGTGTTCACTAAGGCGGATTGGCTGATTCTGGCGGCGGCTTTTTTATCTTTTCTTTTTTCGGTTTCGCTTTGGTTCGGCGTCGGGATGAATGCCAGCAAGGAAGCGGGTGTGTTCGTAGGACTATGGGTTCCATCCATCCTTTCGGCGGGAAATTACTTCCGCCAGGCGGCGCGAGCGAAGCGCGATGTCTGACACCGTGATCTTCGTCGTCGGAATGTTCACCTTCCTGCTGCTTTCAGGGGGCTTGGGCTTCACGGTGCTGGAAGTCCGACGTCTGGATGAGGAAGCGAAAGGCAAACGGCAGTCGCATGAACCGCAGACGCCGCGATGAATGCTGGAGGTTTTGTATATGAACCGTTTTGAGGAGCTTGCCGCCATGGATTCGCATTCTGCTAGCTCACAACAGAGGCATAGGGGAGCCGAAGAAAAAAGGTGTATGGTATGCGGCGGGAACATCGTCTGGCGAAGACGGCTGGCCGCTGACTGGGACAAGGTTATGTACTGCAGCGCCTCCTGCCGGCGGGTTGCGGTGGCTAAGACGGACACGGGACGCAAAGACCAGGTCGCAGCCTACGATCAATTTAACTCTGATTCAGCGGCTTCGGCTGCGTGACGCTATGTTTCTAAAACTATATTTTATTGCGCTGCCGATTTTCTTTGGGTTGGACATGATCTGGCTCGGAGTTGTCGCCAGGAATTTCTACACCAAACAAATCGGATTCCTGATGAAGACCAATGTCAATTGGCTCGCGGCTATACTTTTTTACCTCCTGTTTATCGCGGGCCTGGTGGTGTTCGTCGTGATCCCTGCTCTCGATAAAGGTTCATGGGTGCGCGCGCTGCTGCTCGGCGCGTTTTTCGGTCTGATTACTTATGCAACCTACGACCTCACCAACCTCTCCACACTCAAGGATTGGCCGCTGGCACTGACCGTTGTAGATTTGACCTGGGGCATGGTATTAGCCGCTTCGGTGTCAACCGCAACCTACCTCATCGCCGAAAAAATCGGCCTATGAGTTACTACTCGACGTTGGCCCTCCTTCTGTGGGCGTACATGAGCCTATGGTTCGTGATCTCGCTGATCAAGCGAAGGAATGATGTGGCCGACGTGGCGTGGGGATTAGGTTTCGCGCTTCTGGCGTGGACTTCTTTTTTTCTATCCCGTTTTTTTCTCTCCGGCGACTCGGGGACGCGAGGCATACTGGCCGGCATTCTGGTCAGCGTATGGGGATTGCGTCTCGCATGGCACATTCAGTCGCGCCATCGCGGCAAAGCGGAAGACTTCCGCTACCTGGCCTGGAGACGCGAGTGGGGCCGGTGGTTCTACGTGCGTTCTTATGCGCAGGTATACCTCTTGCAGGGCGCGTTCCTGTTCCTCATCGCGTTGCCAGTGCTGATCCTCAATCGAAACTCGAGTGAGCCGTTCGGGGCTGTCAATGTCATCGGCGTTTGCCTTTGGCTGGCTGGTTTTCTTTTCGAGTCGGTCGGGGATGCACAACTGGCCCGGTTCGTGAAAGATCCGCTGAACCGGGGCAAGCTGCTGCAAACCGGACTGTGGCAGTACACCCGGCACCCCAACTATTTTGGCGAGGTAGTGCAGTGGTGGGGAATTTGGCTGATCTCGCTCGGCGTTCCCGGCGGCTGGTTGGGAATCGTCGGACCGCTTACCATCACTCTCCTGATCCTGAAGGTTTCGGGCATTCCCATGCTGGAGAAAAACATGGCCGAGAATCCCGGATTCGCGGAGTACGCCCGAAGAACCAGCGTGTTCCTTCCCTGGTTTCCAGGGAAGTAAGCCCGCTCCAGATTCAGGATTCTAACGAACCGGCTCTCATCTCGCTGGACGTTCCGCCCGCCGCCGGCACGTAACACTTCTGGGTGTAATCCATCACCATGCGGTCGGCATTGAATCGCCAGCCCAGGGTGCGGATGGTGCGCTTCATGCGCTTGATCCAGCCGCGGGGAAGGCCGTCGCGATCGCGCGTGTAATACAGCGGAATCACTTCCTCGCTCAGGGTGCGCATCAGGTCTTCGCCATCGCGCGTGTCGTGAACGCTCATGTTGGAGTGGGTTCGGCCGGTTCCAATGGCAAAGCCGTTCATGCCGTCGAAGGCCTCAGCCCACCAGCCATCGAGCACGGAAAGATTCAGGCCGCCGTTTAGCACCACTTTCTGGCCGCTGGTTCCGGACGCTTCCAGCGGGCGGCGCGGATTGTTGAGCCAGACATCGACGCCCTGCACGAAATGGCGCCCCACGTTGATGTCATAGTCTTCGACGAACACAAACTTGTCGCGGAACTTAGGGTCGCGCATCAACTCGGCAATCTGTTGCAAGACTCGCTTGCCGGGCTCGTCGAGGGGATGGGCCTTGCCGGCAAACACGAACTGCACCGGGCGGTTCGGGTCGTTCACCATGGAGGCCAGCCGCTCGATATCCGTCAGGATCAAGTTGGCCCGCTTGTAGGTGGCAAAACGCCGGGCAAATCCGATGGTGAGAGCATCGGGGCTGAGCACGCGCTCCAGGCGTTGCAACACTTCCCGCGATTCTCCTCGGTGTTGCGCCTGCTCCACGGCGCGCCGGCGCACAAACTCAATCAGCTGCGATTTCAGGTTGAGGTGCGTTTCCCAAAGCTCGCCATCGTCCACATTTTCAATACCCAGCCAGATTTTTGCTTCGCTGCTGCGCTGGTGCCAGTCTGTGCCCAGGTGGCGATCGTAAAGGCGGAACATCTGCGGCGCCAGCCACGAGGGAACGTGCACGCCGTTGGTGATGTGTCCAATGGGAACGTCGTCTTCGACCTTGTCGCGGAACAGCCCGGTCCACATGGCGCGCGACACTTCCGCATGCAGCGCCGAAACTGCATTGGCGCGGCGCGAGAGCCGCAGCGCCAGCACCGTCATGCAAAATGATTCATCGCCATTGTTGGTGTTCTCGCGACCGAGTCCCATCAAACTTTCCCGGGAGAGCCCGAGCGCTTCGCGCAGCGGTCCAATGTGCTCTTCGATCAGTCCTGCATCGAAGCGGTCGTGCCCGGCAGGCACCGGAGTGTGAGTCGTGAACACGACTTCGCGAGAGACGCGTGGCACGGCTGCATCAAACGCCATGCCTTCCTCCTCCATGCGCATGCGAATCGCTTCCAACACGGCAAACGCGCTGTGGCCTTCATTCAGGTGAAGCACGCCCGGAGAAACTCCCAACGCTTTGAGGGCGCGCAATCCGCCGACACCCAGCAGCAACTCCTGGCGAATGCGGATGCGGAGATCGCCGCCGTACAACCGCGAAGTAAGTTCGCGGTCTTCGGGAGCGTTCCCTTCCACATCGGAGTCGAGCAGGAACAGATCGCGACGTCCTACTTTCAAGCGCCAGACTTTCGCGCGGATCCGGCCGCTGCGCGTTTCGATTTCCACCACGACCGGCCGGCGATCCTTGCCGATCGCCACTTCCATCGCCATCTGATTGACATCGGTCTTGAGATACTCTTCCCGTTGCCATCCGCCCAGGTCGAGCCTCTGCCGGAAATAGCCCTGACCATAAAACAATCCAATGCCGATCAGGGGAATATCGAGATCGGAGGCGCTCTTGATGTGATCTCCGGCCAGTACTCCCAAGCCGCCGGAATAAACTGGCAGGGATTCGTGCACTCCAAACTCGGCGGAAAAATACGCCACCGGATGCGGCCGCAGGACTCCGGCATTCTTCGCGCCCCAGGTGCGATCGGCTTCCAGATATTCGAGCATGCGGCGGTACGCGTAGTTCACCCGGCTGTGCAGCATGAGCTCGGCGGCGCGGGTTTCCAGTTTGGCGAGAGGCAATTCGTCCAGCAGCGCCACCGGATTGTGATTCAGTTCGTTCCATCGCGCCGGATCCAGATCGAGAAAAAGGCTGGAGGAATTGTGGTCCCAGCTCCACCACAAATTGCGCGCCAGCGCCCACAGCCGCTCCTGCAGCGGGGCAATGAAGCGATCGAGGGTGCGCGCTTCGCTCACGACCGGAGCGACCTGTGTGGCCGCTTCGGTCAGCATGCGAATTTCATCCTCGCTGAAAACGCGCGCTTCGATCGTTTGGACGACCAAAACCCCTTGCAACACTCCACGATCGATCAAAGGAACACCCAGGAACGACTGGTAGGCATCCTCGCCCGCGTCGCGGAAATATTTGAAGCGGGGATGGGTCTTCACCTGTTCGACCGAAACTGGCCGCACCAGTTCGGCCACCAGGCCAGTCAGCCCTTCATGCACCGCCATCCGCAGACTGCCAACACATTCCTTGCGCAGTCCGACGGTCGCCGCCAGCACCAGATTGGCGCGATCCGGCTCCAGCAAATACGCCGAGCACACATCGGTCCGGAACCTCTTGGCGATGAGCGCGACTACGTTCATCAGCGTTTCCGCCGGCTGGCCGCCCTCGGCGGCCAGGTTCGCAATCTCTTCCAGGGTCAGCACATTCCTGACTTTGCCGGCATGTCCTACTGGTTCCATGTCCTCTGCTACCTTTTCGTATCCTTCCAATCGGGTTACCAGCCTCCGGGCAGTTCTTGGCCCTCAAATTTATGGTTCCCTGCTGGACGGCGTCGTGGTCGGCCCGAGGTTCCCCTATTGTAAGGGTTACGGATGAAATCGGAAACGCACTCCAAATCCTCCAGCCGAAACCCGCTCTGGCGCGCGCGTCTGGAAGCGTGGCTGCGGTCGGCTGTAAAGTTTTTCTTGAGGAAAACTCGTTTGCGTTGCGCCTCGAACAAAGAGTAAAATCAGCGGCATTCCAGCCAACCAACGGAAGGCACACGTCCACTTTCCGTTGGCGTTTCGAGCTTGCAAGTGTGGGAAGTCCATCGCCAGAGCGAAGCACTAAGTCTTCCCGACCGCGGCTTTACAAAACCGGGTAAACTAGACCGGGTGAACCAGGGACGGATTAACGACGCAAACTTTGTTAGCTCCCCGCATCTCTTTGCATCTCGCGCGACCCATGGAGTCAGGACAATGAATGGTACTACCGCACGATTTCTCCGATTGGGTGTGGCCCTGTCTGGATTAGCGGTATTGGGCTGGGTGTTGACCGGCCAGGCGTCGGAACCGGCCCGCGAGGGGATGCCGATCGACTGGTCTCATCGGCATGTCATCTTTTCCCAGCCGTCAACCTTCGAGCAAGTCCGGCAGGTCACCAGCGATCCGCGCTACTGGCAGCAGTGGTACCGGAACCACGCGGCGCGCGCGTTGCCAACGGTTTCGGTAATGCCCGGCGATGCGGCTGTCGGAGACGCTGCGGTGGGTCGTCTTAGCACAAAAGCGAGCTCTACGGGAGCCTGGTCTGAGGATCTGGGCAGCGGCGCCACCGTCGGCGCCGGCAACTATCCCGCGAAGTATGTTTCACCAGCATCACCACGGCAGAGCTGCCACTGATTATGTCGTGTTCAATACCGGCCTGGTGGGTTCGGCAACCCAGGCTAGCGTTGTGGGCTTTGACAATCTCTATTCCGGATGCTCCGGAACCAGTCCGCAGGTCTACTGGGCTTTCAACACCGGCGGCCAGGTGCTGACTTCACCCGCCATCTCCACCGACGGCAAGCAGGTGGCGTTCGTGCAGACCAATACAGGTGTGCAAGCGAACCTCGTTCTGCTCAAATGGGCGCCTGCGACCGGGACCGTCGGCGCTCCGGCAACTCCGACCGCGGTCGCCAACAGCGCGTACCGCAGTTGCACCGCGCCCTGTATGACGACCATCTTTCTGAAGGACCTTGTGGGGAACATTGCCGACGACAGAACCTCGTCTGTCTTCCCCGATTACACCGACGACGTCATCTGGGTGGGCGGAGCTACGGGCTGGCTTTATAAGATCAGCGGCGTGTTTATCGGGACCCCCGGAGAAGTCACCACTGGCGGGTTTCCCGTTCAAGTGAACCAACCGGCCCAACGCCCTCTCCAGCCCGGTCTACGACAGCACTTCGGGCAACGTTTTCGTGGGCGACTACGGCGGAATTTTCTACCGGGTCAGTCCGACCGGGAGCGGTGACCGCATCCGGCCAGGTAGATCATGGCACCGGCCTGGTCGCGGGGCCAGTAATTGATTCAACCGCGGATAAGATCTACGTGTTTTCTTCCAGCGACGGCAGTACCACGTGTGCCGCAGGCACCGCCCCATGCTCGGCGGTCTTCGAGTTCGTTCCGACCTTCGGCGGCGGGACGACTGGCACCGAAGCGATTGCCGGAACCAGCGTGGCTTTTCCCGGCAGTCCCAGCGCGATGTATGAGGTGCTTTCGACAGCACGTATGAAGCATCGGGCAACGCGACCGGTAACTTCTACGTTTGCGGAAACACCGCAGGGGCGCCAACGCTGTATCAGATTCCGATCGCGGCCGGCATCATGGGAACCGTAATCACCGGACCCATGCTGGCGGGCGCCACCACCGGATGCTCTCCGGTCACCGACATTTCCAATCCGAACGCCACCGGGGGCATTGCCGAATGGATCTTCGCCAGCGCCCAAAGCAGCGGGTCGGGTAATAACTGCGCGGGCGGCGGATGCGTCATGAACTTCAACGTTCAGCCCTGGCTACCCTCACACGCCTACAGCATCGGCCAGATCGTGCTGGATTCCAACCTCAATGTTCAAGTTTGCCGAGCCGCGGGAACGTCGAGAACCGCCGTGCTGGGGCACCCCACCTGGAATGCCGCCATCGATGGGAGCACGACCGACGCCGGTACGTTACGCTGGACCAACCAGGGCCCCCATCTGGCTTCGCACCCCACTTGGCTGCCGAGCCACCCCTATACCGTCGGCCAGGAGATTCTTGACAGCAACGGCAACGTGGAATGGGTGCACACCGCAGGCACGTCGAGAACTGCGGCTCTGGGGCACCCCACCTGGAGTTTGGTCCTAGCCGGCACGACTGGGGACGGCAGCGTCAGCTGGCGAATGGTGGGAGCTCTTAGCACTTTCAGCGTTGCGGCTACGGGCGGCACCAGCGGGATTATTATCGACAATAACGTGGGGACGGGGACTCTGGCGGGCGCGTCCCAGGTGTATTTTTCGACGCTCAGCAACCAGACCTGTGTCACTTCCACCGGCACGGGCGGTTGCGCGGTACAAGCATCGCAATCGGGATTAAATTAGAGACTGGAAGACAAGGTTTCCTCTTATGACCATGAACGATTTGTCCCACGATCATCCGCGCACTCCGGTCACCCGGCAGCCCTACGAAAAGCCCTCCTTTCGCTACGAGAAGGTATTCGTGACGACCGCCCTCTCGTGTGGGAAGGTTGGCAACACCTCCATGTCGTGCGCGAGCAGCTCAAAGGTGTCATGAAGCTTTCGGCTCAAGCCTTGGGAGATACTCATGCTCTCCGATGTGAGCTGGCGGGAGAAGTGTTGCACTCCTCCGGCAGTTTGCATCTGCGCGTCACGGGATGGAGCATGCTGCCCACCGTCTGGCCCGGCGACACGCTTGTAATCGAACAGGTGAGCAGCGACCAGCTCTGCGAGGGTGACATCGTTATGTTCGGCAGCGGTCGCCGGTTCGTCGCTCATCGGGTAGTGGCTTTTGGCCACGACGCTTCAGGGTCAATGGTTCAGACTCAGGGCGACGCAGTATCCCGCCCCGATTGCCCGCTTGCTGCAAGCGACCTGCTGGGCAAAGTTTCCTTCATTCTGCGGAATGAGAGATGGATCGAGCCGAGCCGGCGCCTGCGCGTTTCCGAGCGCGCCGTCGCGGCTGTGCTTCGGCGCTCGTCCTTTGCTGCCCGTTTCGTTGTGGCGATACGCGGCATGCTGCAGAAGTCATACAGTCCTTCGCCTGTTCCAACGTCGCGGGTTCAGGCATCACGGGTCCAAACCGCGCCGATTTAAAGATTATTAGGATCGAGCCCTCCCTTGCCCGAGTTAACCACCGAAGTCGAACGTCTCAGCCTGGTGATTGAAATCGGGGGCATGCCCGTGCGCGTGCATACCACCGACCCGGACTTTCTCGCTATGCTGCAGGACCGCTATGCCGGGTTTGTGACGTCCTCCGAGCACGCAGAGATTGCCTTCGACGTGCACCTCACTACTCCCCGCTTCGCCGATCCAGATGCCCCCGTGCGCGTAACCCAACAGAAGGGCCGTTGGACGCTGGAGCGCGGAGATTTTCGCGCCGAGTGGGAACCCGCGTCGCGTACCGGCTGGATTCGCCAGAGCGCCAATCCATATTCGATTGATGCCGTGCTGCGCATCGTACACACGCTGGTGCTGGCGCGCCAGGGAGGCTTCCTGCTGCACTCGGCCAGCGCCATCCGCAACGGCAAGGCGTTCTTGTTCGCCGGTGTTTCCGAGGCCGGCAAAACGACCATCTCCCGGCTGGCTCCTCCCGACGCCACTCTTCTGACCGACGAAATTTCTTACGTTCGTAAGCAGGATGCCAGCTACATTGCCTTCGGTACTCCGTTTACCGGCGAACTGGCTAAGCTAGGCGAAAATGTCTCCGCGCCCATCGCCGCCCTCTACCTGCTCGCTAAGGGCGCCGAGAATCGCATCGACCCCATCCCGCCCGCAGAGGCGGCGCGATCTCTGCTTGCTAATCTTCTGTTTTTCGCCGAGGATGAGGAACTGGTGCAAGCGACTTTTCATTCCGCGTTCGAGTTCGTCAGCCGGGTTCCGGTTTCGCGCCTCACGTTCGTGCCCGATGCCCGGGTCTGGGAGTTGATCGGATGAGCAGGCTTTATATGGCACGCAATCCGAAGGTGGCGGCGCGCAGCCTCGACGGCGAAATGATGATTATGTCCGGCCGTGATTCCACGCTCTTCACCCTGAACAAGACGGCCACGATCCTGTGGCAATCCGCCGACGGCACCACTCCGCTAGACGAGATCGTCGAACGCCGCATCTGCTCGGAGTTCGAGGTTGAGCCCGCCGAGGCCTTGCACGACGCTGAAAATCTGGCGCGGGAGCTGGCCAGCCATGAGATACTGCAAATCTCCGAAGAGCCAATTCTGCCGCAGAATGCCGTGGCCGGAGAGTATCGAACTGGAGAGTCCCAATGAGCGCGCTGCTGCAAGAGATGACCGAGAAGGCGCAGCGGCTGAACATTCCGTTCAGCGTCCAGCTCGACCTGACCTACCGCTGCAACGAGCGCTGCGTTCATTGCTATCTCGATCACGATGATCACGGTGAGATGACGACCGCGGAAATCAAGCACCTGCTCGATGAGATGGCCGAGGCGGGCGTTTTTATTTTGACGCTCAGCGGCGGCGAAATTTTCCTGCGCAAGGACTTCTTCGAACTTCTCGAGCACGCCCGCCGTCTGATGTTTTGTGTGAAGCTCAAGACGAACGCCGTCTTGATCCGCGAACGCGAGGCCGCCCGGCTCCGCGATCTCGGCGTTGAATCGATCCAGATCAGCATCTATTCGCACCGGCCGGAAGTGCATGATGGCATCACTCTGATTCCGGGGTCGCTCAAGCGCTCGGTTGACGCCATCCGCTTTCTCAAGTCGCAGGGATTGAAAGTCATCATCGCCAACGTTCTCATGACCCAGAACATGCAGGACTACCCGGGGGTGCGCGCTCTGGCCGCGGAACTGGGCGTCGAATGCACTCTCGATCCGACGGTTACGCCGATGATGGACGGCAACCGCTCCACCCTGGACTTGGGCGTTGACCAAAGCACGCTGCGGCAGGTTTTCCGCGACACCGCTCTGGTGGGAGATGCGGACGAATTTTGCGCGATCCCCGCGCCGGCCGGCGAGAGCGAACTCGAAGCCACGCCCTGCAGCGCCGGCCACACCGCTTGCTACGTTTCGCCCTATGGCGAAGTTTTCCCCTGCGTCCAGTTTCCGCTACCCACCGGAAATGTGCGGCAGCAGCGCTTTGTCGACATCTGGCGGCATTCCGAACAGATGAAAGATGTTCGCGCCATTCGTCTCAAGGATCTCACGACTTGCCCGTCTTGCACCCACGTTGGCAGTTGTACGCGCTGTCCAGGCCTGGCTTTTCTGGAAGGGAACATGCGCGGGCCGTCGTCGCAGGATTGCGAGAAATCTTTCGCCAGAACCGGCATTCCTTCGGCCAACATGCTGGCCAAGAAAGAAGCTGCGGCACAGGCGCGGCATAATCTGGTGCAGATTCGAACGCTCCCCAGTTTGGCGAGCGTTAGTGCGTGATTCGGACTCGCGTCCCCCGCCCTGTCGGAAAACGCTCCAGCCGAAAAACATGTCCGGGACTAAATTCTTGGCCGGCAGCGCCACACTCGAAGCCGAGTGGTCTTTCTTACTAGCCGCCTGTTCCCAGATTCCCCGCCAGGAAAAAACGGAGCATCTGCGTCAGCTGTCGCGCAAACCCATTCGCTGGAAACTTCTTTTTGACCTTGCCGAAAGACACGGTACTCGACCGCTTCTCCACCAGGCCCTGGTCGAGCTTGGCGAAATGGTTCCGGCTGCAGAAATGTCGGCGCTGCGGCAGAGCTATCAGACGAATCTGCACAAAGCTTTATTTCTGTCGCGCGAGTTAATTCAAATCGTGGATCGTTTGTCTGCCGTTGGCATTGAGGTCATGCCCTACAAAGGCCTGGCGCTGGCGGAAGTGGCTTACGGCGACATCGCGTTGCGCCAGTCCGGGGACATCGATCTGCTGATTCACCCGCAAGACTTGCCCCGTATTCGCGACGCGGTTCGCGAACTCGGCTACACGCCTCACCTGAATCTTTCTCCGGCGGAGGAACGTGCCTACCTGCAATCGGGATACGAGTGCGCGTTCGACGGCGCCGCCGGACCCAACCTGCTGGAAGTGCAGTGGGCGATTCAGCCTCGCTTTTACGCTATCGATTTCGATATGGACGGCTTGTTTCTGCGGGCCGCGACGGTCACCGTCGCCGGCCACGCCATGAGAACGCCTTCGCCCGAGGACTTGCTTCTCATCCTGTCAGCGCACGCCGCTAAACATGTGTGGGGACGCCTGGTGTGGCTGTGCGACATTGCGCGGATCATGAGCCTTCCAACTTTGAACTGGAGCTGGATCGAATCGCAAGCGAGGGAATTAGGAATTGTGCGCATCGTGCGCGTCAGTACGCTGCTGGCCAACCGCCTGCTGGGCGCAGCGATTGCGCCCGAAGCGCAAGCCAAACTCGGCGAAGATCCAGCGACGCTCGCACTAGTGAATGAGATCCAATCTCATATCGCGAGTGAAGCCGCATTCAACGTCGAGTCTTTCGCTTATTTCCGGCTGATGCTGGGCCTGCGAGAACGTCCCGCCGATCGCCTGCGATTCCTGCAGCGTCTGATACTCACGCCTGGACCGGGGGAATGGCAGGCGGTCCGCCTTCCCGCACCGCTGTTCCCGCTGTACCGACTGGTCCGGCTTTCGCGGCTGGCCGCCAGGTTGGTGCGCGCCTAGAGGAAGATTTAGCCTCCGGGTTCCTCTGTGCGCCTCTGTGTCCTCTGTGGTTTACGCTTTTTGTCCGGGCCTTAATCAGATCTTCTCTAGACTGTCGGCAAATCCGCATTCTGGTCTGCACTCGTCGCATCCCAATCTCGCAGGTAGAGAGCAAACATGGCCGCGCATCCGATCAGCGGCACGGCCAGTCCCGTCTTAAGGCCGCCGAAATGACTCGACGAAACACCAACCATCCACGGAAGCAGGCCTCCTCCAATGTTCGACAGCGTGAACATGATCGAACCAACCCGCGCCGGAGCCGATGGAAATTCCCGGGACAACAGCGAGATCGTAATGGGATACACATACGAGAGCCCCAGTCCCGCCAGGCACGCACTCGCCACTACGCCCCGCAGGCCGTGCGACAAGACCAGGCCGGCCATCCCCGCACACGCCACCATCAGTCCGATCTGCACCAGCCGAATTTCGTCCGTCAGGCGCAACAGCAACGGCGCCAGCCATCTCCCCAGCGTCATCGCGGCATAAAAAAATGACGGAGTCACTACCGCCATCGTCGGCGTCAGATTGCCCAGGCTTTTCGAATACGAAGCCAGCCAGCCCCCGAATCCATTCTCGACGCCAACATAAAGAAAGAAGAGCACAGCCAGAATCACGAAAGTGCAGCTCCCCCACGGAATCTCCGAAGCCGTTTTCCGGGAGGCATCCTTGGCCACCGCCGGCTCGACCGTGGATGAGGGCATGGCCGCGATTGCAATCGCCATCAGGAGTACAGACCCCGCCTCGATTGCCAGGAAGAACGGAACCCGGTCGCTTTTCACAGCCGCCGCCACCAGGAATGGGCACGCTACCGCACCCGCGCTCCAGCAGAAGTTGAGCACATTCAGGGTCGCGCCGCGCCGGTTGGGATTCGCCGTCGCCACCATCAGATTCGCCGCCGGAACGGCCACCCCCAGCCCTGCTCCATACGCCGCGATGCAAACCATCCCCAGCGGTTTCGGGCCAATCAGCAACAGCCCTACACCCGCGCTTATCAGCAGAAGTCCAGTCTTGATAGCGAATCGAAATCCCCAGCGCGAAGCCAACACGCCCGACAGAGCTACCGCCGCCGTCGAAGCCGCATACTGCACGGCAAACAGGGCCCCTTTCTGGGAATCGTTCAGCCACCACCGCGCCGCCAACGCCGGCAGCATCGGACCCAGCAGCACGGTCGCGATCCCGATCGGCACAAACGAGGCGTACGCAGCCAACGTAAGTGCTCGAGCGGAAGTTGCTGAGTTGGGTGTGTCGGAAGAGGGCATGAATGGAGCGGCAGGCTCTGCGGCTACTATAGCGGAAGCGCAGCGCTAGCGGGATCCGCTGGCCTTCGCCGTCGATTCCCGCACCACCAGCGCCGGCTCAATCGCGATCTCAGCGGGATATTCCTTTTTTTCCTGAATCCGTTCCAGCAGGACTTGCGCCGCCACCTCTCCCATTCGGTTCAACGGTTGTTGGACCGTGGTCAGGCTCGGAGTGTGAAATGCCGCTCCGGGAATATCATCGAACCCCAGCACGGAAACATCTTCAGGCACACGCAGCCCCTGCTCCTGTAAAGCGCGAATCGCCCCTATCGCCGAGATGTCGTTGTAGGCAAACAGCGCCGTAAACGGCCGCTTGCGCGCCAGCAGTTGCTTGGTGAACGGATAACCCAACATCGGCGTCGGGTCATCGGTATCGATCTGCACGGTCAGTTCCGGATCGATCTTCATTCCGATCTCGGCTGCGACTCGACAGATCGCGTCCCAGCGATCCTTCGCATCCGAACTTACCGGGTTCCCTTTCATGAAAGCGACGCACTGGTGGGATAGATCTTTCAAATGGTTGAGCGCCAGAACCGCCGCCTTCCCGTGATCGAGGATGATGTTGGTAACGCCCTTCAGTTTCTTGTGGCCGGCAACGGCAACTGTCGGCAGCACTGGCTCTTCGTGAACGGTCGTATCCACGGTGATGATGCCTTCGACTCCACGCTCCGACAGCAATTGCGAGTACCGGTTCAGCAATTCAGGATCGTGCCGGTGCACCACCGTCAGAAAGAAGTAATCGCGCTTCCTCAGGTATTGCTCGATGCCGCTGATGATCGCGGAGCTGTAGGAGTCGCCAATCTCTTCCGCGATCACGCCGATGGTGTAGGTCCGCTTGTTGCGCAGCGTGCGCGCGAAAAAATTCGGCCGGTAGTTGAGTTCTTTGGCGGCCGCATGAATTCGGTTCTTGGTCTCTTGCGGAATCGAACGGGCCGATGGCGAATCGTTGAGGACCGCGGATACCGTGCCGGGAGTCAGTCCAATATGCTGGGCAACGGCCTTGAGAGTAACTACGGCTGGCTTTTGGCCCGGCTTCTCACTCTGCCCCATGATCTTCTATCGATTATTCAGTCCGTTCGCAAACGTCCTCGGACCATCTTAGCGCTTTACGCTGCGCAGTTACGCCTTAGCGTACCGTTGGCTGTTCGGCTTCGATCCGCTCAAGGCAAAGAACAGAATGTACAGATAACAAAGAACCGGCAGGAAGAAGGCGTGATGAATGCCGATCCGGTCGGCAATCGCACCTTGCACCACCGGAATGATGGCTCCGCCAACAATCGCCATGATCATGATTCCCGAACCATCGCCCGTGAGCGGGCCCAGTTCAGCCACGCCCAGTGTGAAGATGCTGGGGAACATAATGGAATTGAAGAAGCCCACCAAAATGATGCTGTACATCGCAACGTGCCCCGTGGCCAGCATCGAGATCGCAACCAGCGCCGCCGCGCATACCGCGCAAATGCCCAGCAAGCCACGCGTGCTCATTTTTTGCAGGAGTGCGGAGCCGATGAAGCGGCCGACCATCGCGCCGCCCCAGTAGAAAGCGACAAAGCTCGCGGCGACCTTTTCCGTCAGACCGCCAATCTCAGGCTGAGTGAAGTAGTTCACCAGGAAGCTCCCGATGGACACCTCGCCGCCCACGTAGACGAAAATACCGATCGCCCCGAAAATCAAGCTGGGGTGGTTCCAGATGGAGTCGTTCACCTTCTCGCCGACTTTGTGCTGTGCGTGTTCGATCTTCGGCAACCTGAAAGTGCCAATCGCGGCCGCCAGCACGACCAGCGCAATACCCAGGCCAACGTACGGCGTCTTGACCGTGGCTGCTTCATGCAAGCGGTAGGCCTGCAGAACATCGGGCGCCATCGCCCGAATTTCGTCCATGGTCTTCGGGGCCGCGCTCAGAATCAACAGGCCGCCGAAAAACGGCGCCAGAAAGGTTCCCAGGGAATTGAACGCCTGCGTCAAATTGAGCCGGCTCGAAGCCGTCTCAGGCTTTCCCAGCACCGTGACGTAAGGATTGGCCGCCACCTGCAGGCACGTGATCCCCGCGGCCAGCACGATCAAAGCACCCAGGAATAGTGGAAACGAAGGAACACTCGCCGCCGGCACAAACAGGAACGCTCCCAGCCCCATGGTGAGCAGACCCACGACCATCGATTTTTGGTAGCCGATCCAGTCAATGATCTTTGCCGAAGGAATCGAGAAAATAAAATACGCCCCGAAGAACGCAAACTGAATCAGCATGACCTTGAAATAGCTCAGGTCAAAAATCGATTTCAGGTGCGGTACCAGAATGTCATTCAGGCAGGTAAGAAATCCCCACATGAAGAAAAGCGTGGTCACCGTGGCCAGCGGAGCAAGATAGCTTTGCTCGGTGCCCGGCGCGCTAGTCGTAGTAGAAGTGTTGGGGGCCGCGATCGCCATGAGTGCTGTATCCGCCCTTCGAAGAGTGTGCGAACCGGATTGCACGAATCCAGACTGGGTAAATCAGACTGGGTAAAATCAGATTGCGTGATTCCAGATTCCGCAAATTAATGAACGGGTCATCATAGCATCGCCCGACCGCGATTTTACGCATTTTTATTAGCCTGGCATCGAATTAGTCCTCTAGAAAATCGTTTCTTTAGCTTCACGTCTAGCTTAGCGGCTCTTGACATTAGGCGGCCCTTGCCCGAGACTGCAATCGTTTCCACCTGTCGAACTCTTCATCAGGCCATACTCATGCGAAAACCTGCACTCCTGGCAGTCGCCTCCTTGTTTTTCCTGGTCAGCCACGCTACACTCCTGGCCCAGTCCGGCATGTCCGCAGCGGTTGTATTCAGCGAACCCGGGTTTCCAGCGGCTGACTCGGCTGCTCCCTCCGCGCCCTTGGCCGCGATCTTGCCCGGGACTCAACTGGCCGATGCCGACCACCTTCGAGCTGCCCTCGCCGCGACCCGACTCCTGGTTCTTCCCTACGGCTCATCTTTTCCCGAAGAAGCCTGGCCTGCGATCAAGCAGTTTCTGGACCGCGGCGGCAATCTTCTGGTGCTCGGCGGCCGGCCGTTCACTCGCGCCGCTTATCGCGATTCCAGTGGCTGGCATCTTCGCGACTACAGCGTACGCTTCATCCGCCTGCTCATGATCGACCAGTACCAGGAAACTCCCGGCTCCGGCGAACTGCAGTTCCAGCCCAATCCCGAGCTGCCTTTGCAACTTCCCGCATTCGACTGGAAGCGCGCCTTTAGCCCGGTGATTCGGCTCAGCGCAGTCGATCTTTACCACCGCGGCGGCGCGGCCGGTGCCATCGACGCCCGCCTCGACTCTCTCGCCTGGGGCATACAGAATGGCCGCAAACTTTCCGCGCCGGCCATCCAGGTCGATCACTACCGGAACGGATTCGACGGCGGACGCTGGATTTTTGTGAACGCCGAACTCTCGAACGAATTCTTCGACCATGCTGCACTCGTGCGACCCCTCGCGGAACGCGCATTGCGAGGCGCGGATGAATTCACCGTTCGCCCCGCTTTGCCACTCTACCTGCCGGGCGAGCCTATAGAGCTGCAACTGCAGTGGCACGCGGCCGAGGCGCCCAAGGCGCCGGTTTCGGTGAAAATTGCGACGTACCCTGAAGCGCAGCCTTCGAATCGCACCAGCGTCTCGGCCCCACCGAACGAACCCGTCGCACTGCCCGCTCCCGCAGGCAAGGGCCTCTACATCATCGAAGCGCAGTTAGTGGAAGGCGACCGCGTTCGCGCCATCTACCATTCCGCCTTCTGGATCCGCGACGAATCGTTCCTCCGCTCGGGACCTCATCTCAGCGTGAATCATGACTACTTCGAACTCGATGGCCATCCCCTCGCGGTCGTCGGCACCACCTACATGTCGAGCGAAGTGCAGCGCCTGTTTTTCGATCACCCCAACGTGTACGTGTGGAACCAGGATCTCGCCCAGATTCACGACGCCGGATTGAACATGATCCGCACCGGCTGGTGGACGGGCTGGGACAAATTCTGCGACGAAAACGGCCAGCCCTACGAGCGGACGCTGCGCACGCTCGAAGCCTATCTGATGACTGCGCGTAAGTATGGCCTGCCGGTGCAGTTTAATTTTTTCGCTTTCCTGCCCGACGTTCTCGGAGGCGCGAACGCATTTCTCGATCCCGCAGCCGTCCGCCGCCAGCAGACTCTGATTTCATCCGTCCTCGCGCGCTTCCATGACGTGCCTTTCCTGGCATGGGATCTGATCAACGAGCCCAGCTTCTCGCAGCAGCTTTGGAAGACCCGCCCCAACGGCGATGCAATCGAACTCGCAGACTGGAATCGCTGGCTGAGCGAGCGATATCCCGATCGCGCCCAGCTCGCCGCGCTGTGGAATGTTTCTCCCGACTCCGTCGCGGGAACTATCGCTCTTCCCACCGAAGGCGAGTTCACTCCACGCGGCATGTATACCGGGACCAACTCGCTACGCCTACATGATTATTTTCTGTTCGCGCAGGAATCATTCGCTGACTGGGCGCGCACCATGCGCGATACGATCCGCGCCACCGGGTCGCAACAACTCGTTACCGTCGGCCAGGACGAAGGCGGCATTCAGGACCGCCTGTCTCCGGCTTTCTGGGGCCAGTCCGTCGACTTCACCACCAATCATTCCTGGTGGCTCGACGACCATATCCTGTGGGATTCGCTCGCGGCTAAGCAGCCCGGGCAGACCATGCTGGTTCAGGAGACCGGACTGCAGCGCCAGTTGAACCTCGACGAAATCGCGCGCCGCACGCTGGAGAGCGAGGCGGCTCTTCTTGAACGAAAAATTGCGACGTCTTTCATTCAGGGTTCCGGTGCCATCGAATGGCTATGGAACACGAATTCCTACATGACGGAGAGCAACGAAACTCCGATCGGCGCCGTCCGCACCGATTACACTGAGAAGCCCGAAGCCACGCAGCTGCGGGCCTTCGCGCAATTTGTACCGTCTTTGCACGAGCATCTCCGCGATCCGCAGCTGCCCTCGATTGCAATCGTCACTTCGCAGGCCGCTCAATACTCGGTGCTCGCGGATTTTCAGTTGGTGGCGCAGCAACGCGGCGTGCGTGCCCTCACCTACGACGCCCACTTGCCCGCGTACGTGATCGCAGAAAATCAGATCGAGAAGTTAGGGCAGCCGAAGCTCGCTATCCTGCCCTCTCCGCAAGCGCTGAGCGAAGCCGCATGGCAGACGCTCTTGAAGTATGTTGAAGCTGGCGGCAACCTGCTGGTTACCGGCCCAGTCGATCGCGACGAGCACTGGCAGATTGTTCATCGAGCCGCCCACCTTGGACTTGCCGCCCGCGTCGAACCGCTCACCTATCACAATGCCACGGTCCGCCTGCGAGATCGCTCACTCTCGCTCGCTTTTGGTCAGCAGCAACAGAACTGGCTGGATTCCCTGCGCTTTGACGACGGATCGAGTTTCAAAGAAACTCCTCACGGCAAGGGACTGATCTTCTGGACGGCCTATCCCGTGGAACTCGCCGAAAACGCGCAAGCCACTTCCGACCTGTACTCGTACATCGCCACTCGGCTGAACATTTCTCCGATGTTCACTGCGCAGTCTCCGCTGCCTCCCGGTGTGCTGGTATTTCCCACCGTGCTGGCGGACTCCGTGCTCTACGTCTTCGTCTCCGACTCGGCGAATGACACCGCCATCAGCCTTCGCGACCAGGCCACCGGCGCGCCACTGGCATTTTCTCTGCCCGCGGAACACGCCGCCATTGCAGTGGTTGGAAAAAAAGAAAAGAAAGTCGTCGCGAAGTACGGCTTCTAGATTTTGGTCGGAGCGATCTGTCAACGAATTTCGACCGCTTCTGTCGTAGAGACGTAGCTTCCTACGTCTCTGCTTGCAGCATCGATTAAACTCGCGCCACGGCTCTCTGCTCAGCCAGTTGCTTCGAAAGAAACTCCAGGTACTCGTCCATCCCCTCGCCGGTTTTCGCCGAGAGCCGAAAAATCTGCATCCCCGGACGCACCGACTGAATGCTCGTCCGCGCCGCATTCCAGTCAAACTCAACCACCTCCGCCAGTTCGTTCTTCGTCACCACCGCCACATCCGCGCTGTTAAAAATCGTCGGATACTTCAGCGGCTTATCTTCGCCCTCGGTCACCGACATCAGCACTAGCCGAAGATTCTCCCCGAGATCATACGAAGACGGACACACCAGGTTCCCCACATTTTCGATAAAAAGAAAATCCAGTTGATGCAGGTCCCACCCCTGCAGCGCATTCTGCACCATCGCCGCCTCCAGATGACACAGAGTTCCAGTCGTAATCTGCTTCACCGGCGCCTTGCTTCGCGCCAGCCGCACTGCGTCATTTTCAGTCGCCAGATCCCCCACCAGCGCCGCCACGCGATAGCGAGGCTGCAGCTGCGTGAGCGTTTTTTCCAGAAAAGTCGTCTTCCCCGAGCCCGGACTCGAAACCAGACTCACGACAAACACTCCCGCCGCGCGGAATTGTTCGCGCAGCGCGCGCGCGATCACATCGTTCTGCTTCAACACATTCCTGCGGACTTCAATCAGACGCGGCTCACTCATTCCTTTACCTCCGCTTCCTGCACTTCGTCCGGGACCTCGAGCGCAAACACCTCGAGTTCCTTGCCTTGACGCACATCCATCGTCGGCGTACCGCACTCCGGACACTGAAATAACTGCACCGACTCCAGCACCCGAGTTTCCCGGCACTGCGGGCAAAACACGACGACGGGAACATCTTCCACGATCAACTGCGATCCCTCGAGCGGCGTATCCTGGCACGCGACTTCATACGAAAAGAGCAGCGCATCCTTCACCACGCCCGAGAGCGCGCCCAGCCTGAGATGCACTGCGCTGACCTGCACGCCGCGGCGCTGAGCCTCTTCCAGCGCGGCGTCCACGATGCCCATCGCAATCGACAGTTCGTGCATCCTCTCACCGCTGCGTATTCTATACCGGATCGCAGCGGCTGCGGCCGCCGTTGGACGAGCCTCCCCTGCTGCGAGTATCATCCCCTGACCGGCCCAATCGCTGGATAAGGGGCCGGAAGCGGCTTTCGGCCGGCCAGAATCGCCGCGAGGACAACATGCTCGATCTCTCCACTACCTACCTCGGACTGAAGCTCCGCACGCCACTAGTCTCCTCCGCATCGCCTTTGACCCAGGACATTGATGGCGTGCGGCGGCTGGAAGATGCTGGAGTGTCCGCGATCGTTTTTCATTCTGTGTTCGAAGAGACGCTGCAAGGGCCGCAGCCCGTGCCCGCCCGCCCGTCGCTCGATCGTTACCTGAGCCTGCTTCGCCACGCTAAGGAAGCCGTCCGCACTCCTCTGATCGCCAGCCTCAACGCTACCACTCTCCGGGGCTGGGCAGAGTACGCCATGGAGATCGAGCAGGCCGGGGCAAACGCCCTCGAACTCAATCTCTATCAGGTGCCGAGCCAGGCCGACATCGCAGGCTCCGTGCTCGAAGATGAATATGTTGAGATTGTGAAGACGGCGAAAGCAGCGGTGAGAATTCCCGTCGCCGCCAAGCTGACCCCCTTCTTCACCAGCATGGCGAACATGGCCAGGCGCTTCGACGCTGCCGGCCTGGACGGCCTGGTCCTGTTCAATCGCTTCTACCAGCCTGACATGAATCTCGACGACATGGAGATCCAGCCCAACGTCCTGCTCAGCACTTCGGAAGCGCTGCGCCTTCCGCTTACGTGGATTGGCATACTCTACGGCCGCATCAAGGCGAACCTGGCCGGCTCCAGCGGCGTCCACACTCCCGAGGATGTGGTGAAACTGCTCTTGGCTGGCGCCGACGTCACCATGGTGTGCTCCGCGCTGTTGCGCAATGGAACCAGCCACCTCGGCAAGCTCGAATCCGGCCTGCGTCACTGGATGGAAAAACACGGCCAAAAGTCGGTTGCCGATCTCCGAGGGACTTTCAGCCAACTGCGCTGCAAAGATCCGGCAGCGTTCGAGCGAACTCAGTATGTGAACGCAGTCAAGGGCATCAACAACGTTGTGCTGACCGGGCGCGAGGCCTGGAGAATTCTCAGCGGAGAGTAGCGCGGCCGCTCACTTCACAAGCTGCCCAATGAATACGCCATAGGGCTCCAGCGTCACTACGTCTCCCTTGGCGGAAGACTTTCCGGTCGCGACCAGACTCTTCGCCGAGGTGAAGCCGCGCTTGCTCAGCTCAAAGCTCACCTTCTGTTCAGCACCTGACATGTTTAAGGCCACCAGCACCGTCTGATCTTTAAAGGCTCGCAAGTAGGAGAGCACATTCTGGTCGTTCTCGTTCTGCGGAACGTACGCCCCGTCCAAAAGCGCCCGATTCGTATGCCGCAGCTTGAGAACCTTCTTGTAAAAGTTGAGCACCGAGTCTGGATCTTTCAACTCATCGGCAACGTTGTGCGTCTTAGCCGTCGCAGGCACTGGAAGCCACGGTGTAGTCTTTGAGAAACCTGCATTCGCGCTCTCGTCCCACTGCATGGGTGTGCGCTCGCCGTCGCGTCCCTTTTCCTGGGGCCAGCCAATGCGGCCGATCGGATCTTTCACATCCTCTTTGCGCGTGGGTGGCGTTGTATTCATCCCAATCTCTTCGCCGTAGTACATGATAGGCGTGCCGCGCAGAGTCAGATACAGCCCGGCCATCAGCTTCGCAATTTGATCGTTATGCTGGCCATCGCCGTAACGGTCGTAGGAGCGAACCATGTCGTGATTACTGATCACGAACGTGGGCCAGCCGGAGGCGGAATCCACGGCGGCAATCTGCTTGCGGAAGTCGGCGGGCGATAGCTTGTTCACCGTGGTGAAAAGAAAATCCATGGGCAACTGCAGTTCGTTGTTGCCCTCACCGTAGTACCGGTTCAGTTCCGCAATGTCGGCGGTCCAGGTTTCTCCGATCAGCACACCGTTATTTTCGTCGGCAACTTTGCGCAGCTCGCGCAGTACTTCATGCAACTCGGGCAATTTGGTGTTGTATTTGTCCTC
>CAWDBW010000014.1:0-48384 GCA_963800405.1 uncultured Acidobacteriota bacterium | reverse complement strand
CGCCACCGCACAAGACCGCCAAGACATTCTCGTCTCCGGACTCACGCAGAATGATTTCCAGGTTTACGAGGATGGAGTGCGTCAGCCGATCAAGTATTTCAGCCACGAAGATGTCCCAGTGACGGTGGGCCTGGTGGTCGATAACAGTGGAAGCATGCGACCGAAGCGCCACGACGTCATCGCCGCTGCCATGGCGTTTGCCCGCTCCAGCAATCCGCAAGACCAGATGTTCGTGGTGAATTTTAACGAAACGGTTTCTCTCGGTCTTCCCGGCAATATTCCGTTCACTGACCAAATGGCTCAGCTGCAGCTTGCTCTGTCCAGAGTCGCGGCCGACGGTGAGACTGCGCTCTACGACGCCATTGCCGTCGCGCTCGATCACTTGAAGACAGGGGATCGGGACAAGAAAGTGCTGATCGTGGTCAGCGATGGCGGCGACAACGCCAGCAAGCATAAGCTGGCCGAAATCATGGCCCTGTCGGGCCAGCCCGGCGCAATTATCTATACGGTCGGTATCTTCGATGACCAGGATCCCGATCAAAACCCCGGCGTACTCAAGCGACTGGCCAAGGAAACCGGCGGCCAAGCTTTCCTGCCGGAATCGCTACAGGAAGTTACGCCCATCTGTGAACGGATCGCTCGCGACATTCGGAATCAGTACACGATTGCCTACGTTCCCACTAACAGAAAGCGGGACGGAACGCATCGGGTCATACAAGTGAAGGCCAGCTCGCCGGGTCGCGGACGTTTGTCGATTCGCACTCGAACCGGCTACTTCGCACCATCAGAGAATCAGGCGTTGCCGGCAGAGAAGGTCGCCCAGCCATGAGCACTGCGAACCAGGAATTACTCTCCACGCGGAAGGCGAGATTTCTTAGATGGATTCAGCGTGTCCTTTTTATGACGGGCGCCCTCGCGCTCGGTTACGTCGCCTTCACGTTGTGGCAAGCCAGACTCTACCAAGCCTCTGCGAAACGGTATCTGGAAAGCCAGATCCCGGCGGAGGCCGAGCATATCGATATCCGGCCCAGGCCAGTGTTCAAGAACGGTGATGTTGTGGGCCGCATCGACATTGACAGGCTGGGAATGTCTGTCGCGGTTCTGCAAGGGGCAGACGCGCGAACTCTGCGGCTGGGTGCTGGACACATTCCAGGGACTTCCCTGCCCGGAGAGTCCGGAAACATCGGAATTGCTGGGCACCGCGACACCTTCTTCCGCGGACTAAAAGACATTCGCCAGAAGGACGAAATTCAGCTGCAGACAACCATCGGTCTGTTTCACTACGAGGTGGATTGGGTCAAAGTCGTGGGGCCGGATGAGACCACTGTTCTAGAGCCTTCGACAACCGACAGCATGCTCACGCTCGTGACCTGCTACCCGTTCTATTTTATTGGCCCAGCTCCGCAGCGGTTTGTCGTGCGAGCGCACCGCCATCAGTGAGTCGGCTTGGGGTATGGTAACCTTCGGAGCAAACCGCATCCTGCCGCATGGGAAATGCAAGAATCAATTTCACCTTGGCCGAGGCTTATCGGACCGTAACGGACCTACAAAATGCTGGAGGGGATTGCAAGTGGTTGATAAGTTTGGCGTCCCAACCTTGACCCAGTTTGCACCACTCGCTCGAATGCTGGCCTTCATAGATCGGTTCACTCGACCAGCGCGGGACTACCCCTCCCCTTCGTAGAACCAATGGCCCGCACGGCCCCGGCTACCTCGGGCGGATTGCTTGGAGCGCGTCATGGAGAAGCAACGGAATGTCTGACAATCCCGTGCGGATGACCGAGACCACCGACGGCACTTTCACTGCGGACACTTCGGAAGGGCAGAAGTTGCTGCTGCAATCTCCGACCGCTAAAGAGTACTGCTTGTCGCAAGCAACCAACGTGAGTTGCAGTCACACTTACGTAGAGAGCGAGGTACTGGTCAAGACCCCGAGCGGATGGAGAATCGCTCTCGGCCACACCACACACCTCCCGAAAGCCCAGAAATAGTGTTTCCTACTCCGGCGACTGGCACTCAGTTTTCGCGGGAATGGTTGACTTCAAACCTGCGGTCGGCGATCCAAACGCCGATGAAGACGACGAAAAGCAGGCAGCCAAGACTAACTACGTGAAGGTGCAATGAGTGGACTCAGGCATTTGCTTTTGTCTCGACACATGCGCTCGGGCTTGTCTCCCAGCGCATGTTCTGGTTATCCCCAATCGGCGAAATGTAGTCGGGGATGCTGATTGCGGGTCTGGCACCTGCTCGGGCTCCGACTCTGGAGACGGCACCGGGTGGGGCTCGGGTTCGATAGCCGGCTGTTCCACCGGAAGTTCAAGCGGCTCCACGACGATGGTTCACAGCGGCTTGCCGATCTTCATCATTTTGCCGACTGAACGACAGTCAGTCGTCTATTCCAGCGAGTAGATCTTGCGCGACGTCGGGGCCGCTGCACCACAAAAGACATGATCTTTGACAGCCCGGAAGTGACCGATACTGCTTAAGACAGCACTCGATTAAGCCAGATACCCGCCTGCTAGTGTGAGATTGCCACCGCTTCCCGGTAACAATGAGTGCCGAAAAGTGGTGCAAAATCTGGGAACGGATGTGGGAACGGAAGCAGTTTCTGACGGCTCTTTCTGTGCTTCTGGGTTCCCTATATGATCGCTAGCCCCTTGATTCTACGTGTTTCGATAGAGTGTGAAGATGGCACTCTACCGCTGAGTTAAGCGCCCAACCCTTACAGATCAATGACTTGCGGTATTCGATTACAGATCAACGACTTGCGGTATTCGATTTTAGCAGCGCGGGTCCATTTGGGTCCAATCGCCCAGCAACATTGTGGATCCGGCTCCTGGAGCCACATTTTCTCAAGGACCTTGTTGGAAGGTGGCTCTTTCGTCCGCACGCTTGTTGTTGCGCAGCTGTTTGGCGATGGCGAAGTGCCGATTCGCGTCCGCAGTGCGGCCCAGGCCCTGGTAGGCCTTGCCGAGGAAATAGTGGACGTAGTCGTTTTGCGGATCCAGTTTGACGGCGCGCTCGAGGACTCCGGCAGCCATCCCCGGATCGCCGCGCTTCAGGGCGACTTGGCCCAGCAGGATGTAGGCGCCAGAGGAGGTTTCGTTCAGCCAGATGGCCTCTTTCAGGACCTTCTCGGCGTCCTCGTACTTCTCAAGGCGCACGTAGGCGTCTCCCAATCGCCAGTAAACCAGCCAGACGGATGGGTTAATCGCCACCTCTTGATTGAGTTCCTCGACAGCGGCCGCGGCGTCTCCTTTGTAGAGATCGATCTCGCCCAGAAGGAAGTGGGCCATGGCCAGCCGAGGGTCGCGCTGCAGAGCAGTCTGGATTTCCGGTACGGCGCGGTTTTCCAGGCGCTGCCGGACAAGAAACTTTGCAAACATTAAATAAGCGACGGCGCTGTCGGGCGGCACCGAGAAGACGTTCGCAAAAGTCTTGCGAGCGTCGTCCCAGCGCTGCGTCATGACGTAGCAACTGGCCAGCAGATACGCGCCGTCGGTGCTGTTCTTCGGGAGCTGGGGCCCCAGCTTTTCAAATAGCGGGATCGCTGCCGCGTACTCCGCCACCGCAAAGTAGCTGAGGGCCAGCAGCTGGGTCGACTCCGCATCGGAATCGTTCTGCTGCAAAGCGAGCTTGAGATGAGGAACGGCTTTCTGAAACTGGTTGGACTGGAAATAGGCTTTGCCGAGTTTGGCTTCAATATGCGGTGTGGCCGGCGCGGCCGCGGCGATTTCGTTCAAAAGAGCCAGCGCATCTTGAGACTTGCCCGCGCGCAGAAGCTCATCGGCACTCGCCATCCGGGGATCCGGCAATGGCGCGGGAGGATTCTGAGCAAAACTGATAGCGATCGAAAGAGGCAGCAGACAGAGCAACCGGGCGAAAATCATAACGCGCGGAGGAAGTGGATGCTTCCTCCGCGCAGTGAGTGTACCGTCAAACAAAAGTCGCAGCAACTTTCTTCAACTGATCCCGTGCCGAAGCCCGGTTACTCCCGCTAGAAGTCGAAACGCAAGCCAAGCTGCATCCTTCGCATGATCGCGTTGTTCGCCAGGCTGGTAATCGTCCCGGCTCCGAAGCAGTCGACACAGGAATTGGGATTACCCAGGTTCGGGTGATTAAATACGTTGAACGCCTCTGCGCGGAACTCAACCCTGAACTCCTCCCCGATGAGAACGTTCTTGACCACGGAAAGATCGCTGTCAAACCACTTCGGCCCGATGATCGAGTCGCGTTGCGCATTGCCAAAACTGGGAAGGCCAGGGACTGGTGCCGCCGGACGCTGCCACGGTCCACTGGTTTGTCCGTTGGTAGCCAAGAGCGTCGGGGTCCCGCCGACGACTGCAGTCGGGGCGAACCATTCACTCTTATTTGGATGCGACACATGCCAGCTGCCGACTACGTTGGGGAAACAGACCCCGGCATCATTGTCGCTACCGCACAGGCTATAGCCCGGGTTGACGCCTGAACCGCTCATGATGGTAGTGACGTTGATCAACTGCCATCCACCGATTACGTAGTTCACTGCGGCCGGCGCGTTGCCCCCCAGCGCCTTTCCCTTCCCGAACGGCAGCTCGTAAATAGTGGAGACAGTAAGGTTCTGGTTGCGCTGCCACGCGGGACGTCCGTACTCGAGCGACGGGGCATAGAGGAAATCAGGAGAATCATGGTTCTTGGCGTGAGAGAAGGTGTAATTCGCCAGCACGTTCAGACCGTGCGACATGCGTTTGTCTGCCTGAACCTGAAGCGAGTTGTAGTGGTTATCGCCCGGGTTGCACATGCACTGTAATCCGGTCGTCAAGCCAAAGTTGTTCGGCGAATTGTAGTAAGGCAGGCGATGGAGTTGATCCACACATGGCGCAACGTTGCCTCCGCCGGGGCAGAAGCCGACTTCCGTCGGGGTGTTCAAGTTAATCCAGTTATTTTCACCTACAAAGATGTGCGATCCCTTGTTTCCCACATAGGCAGCCTGCAGGGAAAAGGTGGGTGTAATCTGGCGCTGAACGGTGGCGTTCCAGGAGTCCACAGTTGGCATGTGGGTATGGAAGGGCAGGACCCAGGCGCGGAATCCGTCGGGGTATATGTGATTGCCATCGGGCCCGATGGGCTGATTGTTCAACACAGTGGCCGGATCTAGCAGCGGTGGCCCCGTCGCCAACTGGAAGGCCGGGTCCCATCCGTTCGGCAAGGGATTGATCTGCTGTGTTCCCAGCACCGGAAGATTCTGGGTCACCGTATGGCCGAAGATGGTGCCGAACATCCCCACATCAAAAGACCTGCCATACCCCATGCGGACCACGGTCTTGGGATCGATCTGGTAGGCGACTCCAGCGCGGGGAGCAAAATTCTTGAGGTTAGTGACCACGGGTCCACTCAGCGGGACACCATTTTCCCCGGCAACATCGATTTCGCCATTTGCCAGATTAAACCACCCGCCCCGGTCTTTTCCGGTCACAGACTGAGGACGATAGAGCTCCCACCGCAGGCCATAGGTCAAAGTCAGCTTGGGAGTAACCCGCCAGGTGTCTTGTCCGTAGAAGAAATATCGCCACTGCCGTTCGCCGGCGTCGTCCACGTGGGATATGTAGCGTTGGAACTGTGACACCTCCCCAAGCAGGAAGCCGGCCATGCCCAGGCCGCCTATTTGGCTGGTCCCCTCCTGGCCTACAGTAAGGCTATTGAAGCTGTAAACCTCACCGGAGCGGTGCTCGTCGCTGGGCAGGCGCAAATTCTGGTTGTAGTGGAAATCTGGGCCGAACTTGAAGGTATGTTTGCCCACGGTCCAGGTCAAGTTTCCGATTTCCTGGAATTGCTGCATCCGTTCCACCAGCGGGCAGTTGCAGTTATCGTAAAGGCCGTTCCCGAAGTCTAAATTGCCCGAGCCCTCATTGATGGAGAAGTGGGGCATGCTGTTGGTAGTTGGGTCGCTCGGAATGTTCAGCCCGGGGGCCCCGGCTTGAGTGGCAAAATCTCCGGTCGCCAGAGGATTCACGTTGATGCGCTGCTTGTACCAGCCGAAGCGGACATCCATCAGCAGGTTTGGCGAAATCGCGTAGGAGACGCCGAACGAGTTACTTTGCGGCCGCGTGTCGCCCACTCCGGTGTAACCGATGGGGTTGAGCTGTGGGCCCCCGGCCGCTGCGCCAAACAACCCCGGAGCTGACTTGTGAAACTGCGTAAAAGTATAGCGGTCAAATAACCGCAGCTTGTCGCTGGAGAAGAAGTCCACCCTCACGTCGAGAGCATCCGCATGGTAGATTTCATCCCCGCCACCTTCATAATTCGGGTTGCCCGGCTGGTAGCCGGGAGCGTTCTCCAGTGCGGGAAGCGGAAGCGGAATGTAGTTGAGGAGCGCCGTAGCGACGGGGGAGATCAAGCTCGGATCGATGACGTTGAGTCGACCGTTATATGAAAACTGAGGGCGCGCCGCCAAGTTGTCCTGAGTGCCGTTGTTGCATCCGGGCGTCCCGTTTGTACAGAACGGGTTAAATATGGGGTTGTTGGAGGCCCAGGCGCTAAAGTCACCATTGCGTTCGGCTTGGGTCGGAACCACGGCCTGCGCGGATCCTCCGTCATGGGCGCGAGTTCCCTGGTAGTCGCCGAAAATAAACAGCTTATTCTTGATGATCGCGCCGCCAATCGACCCGCCAGCCTGGCCCCAAAGCGTGGGCGGAATAAATCTGCCAGTGACGGGGTCCGCGACGGCTTGGGCAAAGGGATCGCGCGCGAAGGTCGCGTCTGAGCGGCGATAAAAGAAGCCGCTGCCATGCCACTTGTCCGTCCCCGACTTGGTAGAAACCGTGACCAAGGCTGCGCTGACCTGCCCGAACTCGGCGTCATAGCTGGAAGTGGTCACTTTGGTCTCGGCAATCGAATCCAGGTTGGGCACGATCAGCATGTTTCCGTAGAGAAAATCGCGATTGTCGGTGCCATCCAGGATGGTATTCACTCCGACAAACATCTGACCGTTTACGTTGACGGCCAAACCGCTTTGCGGATTTTCCGTGGAAGTGTCTCCCCAGCAGAACTGCACCGTTCCCGGAGTCACCAGCAGCAGTTGCGAAAAGTTCCGGCCAAAGGTGGGCAATTCATTGACTTGTTCGGAACTCAGAACCGTGGACACATCGGTGCGTTCCGTTT
Source organism: uncultured Acidobacteriota bacterium (assembly GCA_963800405.1). Classification (GTDB taxonomy): domain Bacteria; phylum Acidobacteriota; class Terriglobia; order Terriglobales; family Acidobacteriaceae; genus Sulfotelmatobacter. The sequence continues at coordinate 41,244 of CAWDBW010000014.1, read as the reverse complement.
TCAGCAGAGGGACCTCGTCTACGACGGTCACGGTCTCGGTGACGGCGCCCGGCTGGAGCTTGGCGTCAAAGGTTGCAACGGCGTCGACCGAGACATCGACTTGAGAAATGACAGCCTTGAACCCCTGCGCCTCGATCTTCACCTGGTAGTGTCCCGCGATCAGATGCCTTTCGTCGTAGCGCCCGGAACTGTCGGTTTGCGTGGTGAAGACGACTTGTCGCTCCGTATCGGTAACCGTCACTTTGGCGTTGGCCACCGTGCTGCCTGACGCGTCAACTACCGTCCCGGCAATGCTGCCATACACCGCTTGGGCTTTGGCCGCGGGAACGCTCATGGTTGAAAGCACGAAGCTCAGGCAGGCCACCGCCATAACTGTGCTCCAGCGAACGCTTCGCGTGACCGCTAAAAAGCGTTGCCGGATCTCTCGTGAAATATCTTGGCAGCTTACGCGCGAAAGGCTAGGCATTGCCCCGTACCTCCGTTGGATTTTCCCACGTTGAGTCTCCCCACCTCGACAAAAACCCCAGATCCATTCGGATCGAACACCCCGGCAACTTAACTGGTCGTCATTCACTGGCCCCAAAACTCCGGATCCGAGCTCTTAGCAACAGAACCGGAAAAGACCCGAAAGCCACAGACAGCGCCCTCCAGGAAGCAGAGGAAGCTTCGGGATACGATTCTGGGAATGTTCGGAACCGCACATCATTCCATGAAGCGATTCACCTTACTACAGTTTTTATACTAGCGTTGTCAAGCAATTTTTTGGTCAGAAATTGCAAATAATCCAATGCTAGGCGCTTAGTTCGTGGAATAAAACGCGCACAGGCGCGTCATTTCAGGCGGGATTGAGGGTACACAATAACGACATACGATCATGAATTAGTTCATGAATAATTCACGGGCGGCCCTGCCCTGTTGCTCGGAATGGCTGCCGAAGCGAACGTCCCCGGCTTGCGCCAGCGTAGAGGGACTACTTCAGATCTCGGCAATTTCCACGGAGCGATTGTAGTAGCCGGAATTGAGCTTTCTGGCAGCGCTACTTGCCGCATCTTTGTTTGGAGCATCGATGTTCGGCGAATCGATGTTCGGCGCATCAATGTTCGGCGCATTCAGGCGCAAACTGATGGTGAACTTTCCGCTTCTTGCAGGACTCCACTGGTGGCTCCAGAAGCACCAGTTATGGCTCGAAGATGCAACATTTTCCACCGGTACAAATTTTTCCTCTGGATCGAATCTTATTTCGATTGCTCGGCTCGGCGCTAAGCTACCCCATTGAATCCCCATGACGTGGTATTGGATCTTCCCGCCGACACGCCATTTCTCGATGCGCGTGGGCAGGGCCGCAATATCAACACTTGCAGGCCTGTAGTCTCGCGCCAGCGAAGGAACGCCCGTTTGCATGGTGCGGCCGGCGTACTCCTGCATTTGAGAAGTGGCCGGGACATCATCCGAAACAAAATCAATCTGGTTGACCCATTTGACACAAACACAGCCGTACCATCCCGGAACCACCAAACGCACGGGGGCTCCGTGATCAGGACGGAGGAGCTGGCCATTCATCTTGGTGGCGAGAAATGCTTGGGACGAAAACAGTTGGTCCGGTGTGAATATCCAGGCGGCGCCTTCTTCGGAGGTCATCGACTCTTCCTGGTAGCGATCGAAGCCCGACACGAGTACGCGGACGCCCTGCGTCTGCGGCTTCGCCGTTTCGAGAATCTCTTGCAAAGGCACGCCGTCCCACGCCGCGACGCTCATCATGCCGAAATGCGCACTCCGCGTATTTCCCGAGCACTCCATGAGATGGATGCCCATGGGACGAGCCTTCTTAGCCAACCCCTCCGCCGAAATGGCGATCGGTTTCTTGATGAGGCCAGACACGTGAATGGTCCACGGGTCCGATGCATTCAACAGCTTGGAGGCGCGCGTTCGAACAAAAAAGTTTCCCGAGGAAGTCACGGGATTTTCTGGCGTCAAGGTGGAGAGGTCGGTGAACAAGCGTCCATCCAGTTCGCTCCCGATGGGTTCGCCCATGGGTGGGCGGCCTTCCCCGGAAAAGGGCACCAACCCCAGCATTGAAGTGCTGCCGCGCGCGTCAGCGCCGCCAAGAAGCAGATATCCGGGTAATCGGGGATGGTTGAAACCCCACATCCACGCGCTTCCGCACAGCAACGATTGCCGAAGTAGACTTCGTCGGGTTACGCCCAGGCTTTTTCCTTTGATCATTTTTTCTCAGAAAATCGGAAGCGAGACCCAGCACGCGAGATCATGCCAGCATCAGGTCTAAACTCGTCGTCAACGCTTCTGTTGTGCGGCCGCGGCGGGCAATCCTTTCGGCCGTATGGCTTCGACTGGCACGATTCCCTGCCCTTCGAGCACGCTGTAAAACTTATCGGCGCTAAGGGCTTTGAATGTTTCCACTTTCCCCGAGGGCCAGTGAATCTCGAGACTGTCGATAGTTGCCGCCTTCCCCAGTCCGAAATGCACGCGCATGTCGCTCTGCGACAGGTAACTTCCTCCGCTGTGAATCTCTTCAGTCTGAGTCATTCCACCAGCCACTAACTTGAGTCGCGCCCCGATCGCCATCCGGTTGCTCTTCTGGCCCGCAAGTTCAAAGCCCACCCAATGACGTCCCGGAATTCCGTGGTTCCGCAGCACCATCGGTTTGCCGACCAGGTCTTCCACCACCAGGTCCATGTTCCCGTCGTTAAACAAGTCGCCAACCGCGAGTCCACGGGACACGCGGGGGGCCAGGACTGCCGGACCCGTTTGGTCGCTGGCGTCACAAAACGTGCCGTCCCCTTGATTGAGTTGCACCAACTTCGGCTCACGATATTTCGCAGCGGAGGGCAACTGATCGGCCTGGGGATAAACGTGACCATTCACCGTCACCAGGTCCAACCACCCATCGTTGTCCAGGTCCACAAAAGCGATGCCCCACTTTACCCAAGGCAAGGAAGGCAACCCGACTCCGGCGGCGTAGGAGACTTCCTCAAAATTCCAATTGCCGCCATTGCGGTACAGCGGGGTGTTATCCAGCGCGAAGTTCGTCACCACCAGCGACGGCCGCCCCGTGTGCAGGTAATCGCCGGTCGAGACTCCCATGCCAGCCTGTTCGTGGCCGTCTTCGCCCAGAGCCGTTCCGGACTCCATGCCGATCTCGGTGAACTTCCCGTTGCCTTCGTTGCGGTACAAATATCCCGCGGTGGAATCATTGGCCACGTAGATATCCGGCCGGCCAGTGTTGTTGAAGTCCGTCCAGATAACCCCAAGCCCGTAATAACCGTTGGGATCATCCACGCCCGCTTGCTTGGAAACATCGCTGAAGGTTCCGTCGCCGTTATTGTGAAACAACGAATCACCCGAGCCCTTCAGGCCGCGCGGGCCGCATTGCACGTTGATTCCCATGAAGCGGCAAGTCATGGCGCTGCCAAACGTGGGCAGATGATGCAGGTCGAGATCTACATAGTTGGTGACCATCAGGTCGAGGAATCCGTCGCCGTCGTAATCGCCAAAGGCCGCGCCCGTCGACCAGCGCCCATCCGCCACGCCCGCCTGCTTGGTCACATCGGTGAAGGTGCCATCGCCATTGTTTCGATAGAGCACGTTGCCGCCGTAACAGGTCACGTAAATGTCGGGCCAGCCGTCGTTGTTGTAATCCCCGACCGCTCCTCCCATGGCATAACACGGCGTGCCGATGCCGGCTTTCTCGGTCACGTCGGTAAACGTCCCGTCATGATTGTTGTGGTAGAGCGCACCGCGTGCTTTCTTGCCTTGCGACGCTTCCTCGACGGTCGGCGCATTGGTAAAGTAAATATCCAACCATCCGTCGCGGTCATAATCCAGCAGCAACACGCCCCCAGCCATGGATTCGAGGATGGAACGCGCTTCCGGGGAAAAGTTGTGCTCGAAGCGGATCCCCGCCTGCTCGGTGATGTCTTCGAGTTGTGGAACGGGCCGCCCTTTGCATTTGATGGTTTTCGCGGTAGCCGGAGGCGGCGGGCCCTGGCTCATGCCCTGCCCCAGCAGTCGCTGTGTGAACCCCAGCGTGAGTACGACAACGACAATAGAGATCCAAGAAGACGTGCGACCAGGCAACAGCATCTCCCATGAATGCGGATTCATAGACTGCGAATTCATAGACTGCGGCTTCATAGTCTAGTGTGGCGCCACCAGGTGAGAATCCAGCTCTGACGCTTTTTGAAATTCACTGCCAGACTCGTCCTTCTGACCCTTCCGTGCGAGGGCCACGGCCAATTGATAATGCGCCATGGCGTAGGTGGGCACGGAGTGAATGGCCGCGCGGAATTGCGAGATGGCGCCATCCAGATCGCCATTCGCCAGCAGCCGCTTGCCGGAATTCGTGGCGAAAGTCGCTGCCTGCAGGCTGGTCTTCTCCTGGCTGATCTGGCTGCCGGCCTTGGCTTCTCTTTCGGCGCCGTCGTTGTCGCCCAATTGACGCAGCACCGAAGCTAAAGTCGTGTGGGCTCCGGCGAGGTCGGGTTCGAGTTCGATCGCTTTGCGCAGGGCATCGGCGGATTCCTGATACTTCTTCATCTGCTTGTAGACGGTGCCCAGAGTGTAATACGCCTCCGCGTAATCAGGCTGAATCGCAATCACTGCCTGCAATTGTTCCGCGGCGCCTGGGAAATCGCCGGACTGCCAGAGCGTGACTCCCAGGCTGTAGTGTGCGTCGGCGAGGCCGGGATCGAGTCGAAACGATTCTTTCCATTCCGCAATCGCGGCCGGCAGATCGTCCTTCAGCTTCAAGGCCAGGGCGAGGTCGTAGTGCAGACTCGCGGTGTCAGGGGCAAGCTTCAACGCGGCCCGGAACTGAGTTATGGCAGCATCGAAATCTGCTTTCTGCAGATAGGCCGTGCCCAGATTTCCCTGGAACGAAGCATCGCTGGGGCGAAGCTGGATGGCACGCTGAAACTCTTTGATAGCGGAATCCGCATCGCCCCGCTGAAGAAGGGTCAAGGCAAGATTGTTGTGGATTTCCGGATCATCCGGAGTTTGCTGCAAAGCCTTGTTGAACGCGGCTTCCGCCCGGTCTACGTCTCCGAGTCTCTGGCAGAGAATGCCGATGCGGCGCTGCAAATCCGGCATCGACGGGGCGATTTCCTCCGCCCGCTGAAAAGACCGCAGAGCTTCTTCGCGGTTGCTGAGAGATTCCTGAGCGCTGCCGCGATAAAACCAGGCTCGTGCGTCGCGGGAATCGAGCTGCACCGCATGATCGAGTTCCGGCAGCGCGTGGTTGATATCGCCGCTGGCGAGCAGAGTAACGCCGAGGTGCAAATAAGCCGGCTCATATTGCGGGTTGAGACGAATGGCTTCGCGGAATTCCTGGCCGGCATCGTTGTATTGCAACCGCTGCGCCAGTAGAGAACCTAATTCGTCGCGCAATGCCGGCTGGCTGGGCGCCAGGCGCACCGCCGCGCTGAGTTCAGCAACGGCGTCGGCTGTTTTCTTTTGCAGAGACAGCGCCCACCCGAGCTCGCGATGGGGCTCTGCGTCGTTAGGAGCTAGCTTTATGGAACGGCGAAACTCTTCCATCGCCGATTCGAGGTTACCTTGCGCTTCGTAGGCTTGCCCCAGCTGGATATGGGCCATTGCCAGTTGAGGACGAAGCGCGATGACCTGGCGGAAATGGGCAATCGCTTCCTCGGCTTGTCCCTGGCGCAGCAACACCTGCGCCAGCATGCTTTGCGCCTCGGGACTCTTCGGATTGGCTTGCACTGCCTTATCGAATTCCGCGCGCGCGGCGCTCAAATCGCCGCGCTGTAGAGCGGCCATCCCGTGTTGATAGTCGGACTCCCATGAATCGAGCGCAGTCTTCGTTTGCCCGGAGGCACCCGCACCGAGCATTCCACAAAACACGCAGATGGTGAACAATTCGGAGGCTCGACTCATCCGCCCAGGCGACCGCGAGGCCGCTTGATCGCCAAGAAACATTGCGCCTATCTTACCTCCAGGTGATACGTACCGGAGCCCAGTTCGACGATCAGCGATCCTGCTTCCGGACGGGCATCGACTGCATGATTATCCTCGGTGACCTTGGCGTTGGGGATCGCTGGCAAATAAACCTTGGCGCGTGTATTTGCCGGAATTGTCAGGTTGAGCGAAAACGACTCGCCCGGCTTCGCATCCCAATCGCTGACGATTCGCCCGTAGACGGAATCGTATTCTCCGCGGGCGTGCGTCACGCGCGGGTCGAGTACGGGATGAACCACGATTTCCCGATACCCGGCTCCGTCCGCGTTGGTATCGATGCCAGCGACGGATCGGTACACCCAAGCCATGACGGACCCGAAGGCGTAGTGATTGTAGGAGTTCATGCCAGGATCACCGGTGTCTCCGTTCCAGCGCTCCCACCAGGTCGTCGCGCCTTTCGAGAGCATGTAGCCCCAGGACGGATAGGTGTCGTTGAGCAGCAGGCGATAGGCCACATCGGCGCGGCCGTGATCAGCCAGAGTGAACAGAAGGAATGGCGTGCCCAGAAAACCGGTGGAGAGATGCCAGTTTCGTGACTCGATGTCGGCAACCAGTTTTTTCACCATTGCCGCTTCGCGCGCCGGAGGAGCCAGTTTGGTGTAAAGCGTAACTACGTAGGCGGTCTGGGTCCCACCCAAAACTTCTCCGCTGCGCTTAATGTACTTCTTTCGGTAAGCCTTGCGGATGTTCTCGATCAGCGCGGTGTAGCGCTCAACCGCTGCCTGGTTGTCGGTGGCGCGAGCCATGTCAACCATCATGCGGGCGATCAACGCCCAATAGGATGTGGCCAACAGATCTTTGGGAGTTCGCTCGTCGGGCGCGAGCCAATCGGCATAATTCGGCCCCACGCCCTTCATCCGCAGAAAATTTGGATTTGCTTTGGCGATGAAATCCATCCAGCGTTCCATGGCCTTCCAGTTGTCGGTGATGGCTTGTTTGTCGCCATATTGCAGCCAGACCGTCCAGGGAAGAATCACGCCGGCATCGCCCCAGCCCGGAGCGCCCTCGCTGCCGTCCGGCCGCAGCAAGTCGGGTGAAACGTTGGTGAAAGCGCCTTCTTTGGTTTGGGCGTCGGTAATGTCGTTCAGAAATTTGTGAGAGAAGGCCTGAACATCGAAGTTGAAAGTTCCGGTTCGCCAGAAAACGCCGGCGTCTCCCATCCAGCCCAGACGCTCGTCGCGCTGCGGACAATCGGTAGGGATGCTTAGGAAATTCCCGCGCTGCCCCCATATACCGATCTTCCACATGCGATTGACCAGATCGCTGGACGTGACCAGAGTCCCGGTGGGGCCGCCGTCCAGGCTGTTAATGACTTCTCCGGTAAGGGCGGCGGTGGTGGGAATCCCGGGGTAACCCGTTACCTCGACGTAGCGAAATCCGTGGAAGGTGAAAAGAGGCGTGTAGGTTTCTTCTCCTCGGCCGGCAAGGATGAAGACATCGGTCGCGTCTGCGTTGCGCAGATTGTCGCGGTAGATCGAGCCATCGGGGCTGAGAATTTCCGCGAAGCGCAGGCGGATCTGAGTTCCCGCCGGGCCACTGGCTTTCAGCTTGACCCAACCCACCATGTTCTGTCCCATGTCGAAAACATAGGTGCCGTTCGCCAGCGGCTTGACTGCGATCGGCGTGATCGTCTCCGTGACGTGGACGGGCGAAGCGACCTGACCCACGACAGCGATGGAAGGCGCAGCAACTGCGCGAGCGGGAGTCCAGGCGGAATCATCGAAACTCGACTTGGCCCAATCGTCCTGCTCGAGGCGGGCATCGTAAAATTCGCCCGCATAAATCTCGGACCGGCGGATCGGTGAAGGAGCGCTAACCCAAGATTCGTCCGTGACCACCACGTCGCGAGTTCCATCTACGTATTCGATTTCGAGTTGAGCGAGCAGGCGCGTCGGCGGGGGCAGGAAGAGGAACGGTCTCCCATTCCACGTCATCCCGCTGCCAAACCAGCCATTCCCCAGGATCGCCCCGATGGCATTGCCTCCCGCTGCAACCAGGCTGGTGACGTCGTACGTTTGATAGAGGACACGCTTCGAGTAGTCGGTGAAGTCTGGGGTCAGAACGTCCTGACCGACTCGTTCATTGTTGATGAACATGCGATAGCTGCCGAGAGCTGTGGCGTAGAGCCGGGCCGCCTTCACGGGTTTAGAAACATCGAAGCGTTTGCGCAGAAGCGCCGCGGGCTGGGGCAATGAGCCGGGGAGAAAATCTCCAAATTTTGGGTCGCTCAGATTGCTGGCTACAGAGGCTGGCTGCCAGGTGGACGTGTTCGCGAGGCGTGCCGACCAGGCTTCGTTAATCGGGATGCGAGTGATCTTGCCGTCGTTGTCTCTGATCTTCAACAAGCCGGCGAGCGCCGCCGTCTCGGGCTCCGGTTGCGGGCCAGGATTGTCAGGTGTTAGAGCGGTAACGCTGATCTCGATGAGATTCTTACCCACGACCAGCTGCTGCTCGATATCGTCACGGTCGAATTCGTTCCAATCACTCTTGGTCCCGACTTCGTGGCCGTTCACCTTGGCGACAAAAGTGCCCCGCGCCAGCAGGAACAACGCGGCCTCGCGGGGCTTTTGCGTGAGATCCAGATTGAAGCGGAACTCGGCCACGGATTTCGGAGCCATCTTCAGCGCATCCTGACCAGCCACCCAGATCCATCGAACGCCATCCAGTTCTGCGTCCTGTTCCGGATTCTTCCACGCAATCCATTTGGCTTTCCATTCCTGATTCAGCAGACCGGTTTCCCACCACGCACTCTCGTTGGCATCAGAGGATCGCCCGTTCGCATCCCACGCGCGAACTGACCAGTAATATCGCGTGCGAGGTTGGAGTTTCGGGCCGCCATAGGCGATTCCCGCCGATTCTGCCGACATCACCTTGCCGCTGTCCCAGACTTTCGCGGAAGCATCGCCGGGAGAATCGAACGCTGGTGAGGGACTGGTGGAAACCACAATCTGATACGCAGTCTGCATCCAGTTACGCTCGGTGCTGTCGCTTTGCCACGACAGATGCGGATTCGCTACGTCAATCCCCAGGGGATTGTTCACCGACTCACACCGAAGATGCACGGGAACCGCGTGCGCGGCCGTCGTCAGTGCCAGGACTATCAGAAGTACTTGACCCCGTGTGCTGCGCATTTTGGCTTGCTTCCTCCGGATGAATCGTGTGGGCGTGCTCAGGTTTGAAAGTTATTCGTTGAAAGATAGCCCGGGAAAGTCATTCCGGCAAGACATGCTCTTGCCGAATCACGAAGGGTGCATCCACAGTCAGCGTGCCGGTCCCAGGCTGGCCGCCTCCCACACTCACTCGATAGTCACCCGGCGCGTCGAGTCGACCGCCCGCTTCGTTCACCATGCTCAAGTCACGCGGGCTCAGACTAATTTGCACGTGGCGCATCTCACCTTGGGCAACGTGGACCCGGGTAAATCCTACCAGTGCGCGGGCAGGGGCGCCGCTCAGTTTCGGATAGGTTATATAAACCTGGACCACCTCGTCTCCCTCTCGATTGCTGGTGTTGGAAACGTCGACATCGACACCCAGAGATTCGCCTTCATGCAGGTCCGCGGTTGAAAGCTTCAAATTGCTGTATTGAAAACTGGAATAGCTAAGACCATAACCGAAAGGATAAAGCGGCTGCCCTTGAAAGTATCGGTAGGTGCGATTGCTCATGGAGTAGTCGTCGAAGCTCGGAAGCTGTTCCACTCCCTTATAAAACGTCACCGGGAGCCGGCCCGCGGGATTGTTCGCCCCCGACAATGTCTGCGCGATCGCAGTGCCGCCTTCCTCGCCGGCGTACCAACTCTCTAAAATCGCATCCGCGTTCGCGTTCGCCCAGTTTACCGACAACGCGCTGCCGTTCATGAGTACGACCACCAGCGGTTTGCCGGTTTTCTTGAGTGCCTGCAAAAGATGCTCTTCGTCCTGCGGCAGATCGAGACTGGTTCGGTCCCCTCCGCTAAATCCGGGCACCTTCACCCGCAGTTCCTCGCCTTCCAATTGGGAGGTAATGCCCACCACGGCAACGATCACGTCGGCCTGCGCAGCCTGTTGCAGCGCCTGGTCCAGCGGATCGGGAATTAAAGAAAGCCACGACAACTCGGCACCGCCATCATCCTGCACGACGGACTCGAGGCGCAGCGCATACTTGTGCCCTTTCTGCAGTTCGACCACGGGTTCCGGCGCCGCGCCTTGGGCAGCCAGATCATCAATCACCAGCTTTCCATCCAGCCAAAGACGGTTGGTGGCACCGGTGGCAAACAAGCGATACTTGGCCGATTGCGTCGGAGTCACGAATCCCGTCCAGCGCACCGAGAAATCCGTAAGTCCCGGCGGCTGGGTCAAAGAATCCTGATCGTGGGGCAGCGACTCCAGATTGATATACGCATCTCTTCGCGCCACCAGCGGCGGACCCTTGAATTCTTTGTTGGGAAAGTACTCGCCCATGATTCCCGGTTGCCCATCCGCGGTGGAATAGGCCGACGGCGGGATCAGCGAATCCTGCCGCAGAAAATTTGTGCCCTCCGCGTAAGTAACTTGCGCCGAGCCGAACTGCTTCTTGATGCCTTCCAACATCGTCGTAGTGCTGGACGGAGTTCCGCTGTAGTTCCCTGCCAGAACACGCGCGGATTCGGCCAGCGGTCCGATCACCGCAATGCGCTTGAGGTTCGGGCGAAGCGGCAATACACCGTTGTTCTTGAGCAAAACCATCGATTCCTGCGCGACCTTCAGCGCAAGTTCGCGGTGCGCCGGGCTTGCAATCTCCGCATCGGACACCTGGGCGTATTTCACCATTTCCGGCGGATCGAACATGCCCAGCCGAAAGCGCGCCCGCAATAAGCGCCTGACCGAAACGTCGATTTGAGCTTCGGTCAGCAGTCCTTGCGATACCGCATCCAGATATTTCTGATAGTCGGAGTTGTCCGGGGCCTTCGAGTAGGAATCGATGCACTCATTGTCCGCGCCTCGCTGTAAGGAGAGCGCGGCGGTTTCGGCAATCGTTTTCGTGAAGTGATGCTCGCTGAAAATCTCGTCGACGGAGTCGCAGTCGCCGACCACATAGCCGTCGAATTTCCACGCGCCGCGCAGGCTATGTTCCAGCAAAAAGCTGTTGGCGCACGCCGGTTCGCCGTTCACGCGGTTGTAGGCACACATAATGCTGCCCGCTTTGCCGTCGACAACAGCCGCCCGGAATGCCGGCAGATACGTGTCTTCCATATCGTGGTTGGAGACTTCAACGTTGCGGATGTGCCGGGAGGGTTCCGGACCGCTGTGAACGGCGAAGTGCTTCGGAGTAGAAATCACCCGCAGATAATTCGGGTCATCGCCCTGCATGCCGCTGACGAACGCGACCGCCATCCTCGCCGCCAGGAATGGATCTTCGCCATAGGTTTCCTGTCCTCGTCCCCAACGCGGGTCACGGAAAATATTGATATTGGGCGCCCAGAAATCGAGCCCCTCCAGAATGTCGCGGCGGCCGGCGCGCACCGCCTTGTTATGCTTAGCCCTGCCCTCCGTGCCGATGGCAGCGGCCATTTGGCGGGTCAACGCAGGATCGAAGGTTGCCGCAATCCCGATCGGCTCGGGAAAAACCGTGGCCAACCCGGCGCCGGCGATGCCGTGCAGGGCTTCGCTTCTCCAGTCGTACTCGGGGACCTGCAAGCGCGGAATCGCCCGCGACTGGTTGACCAGCTGCGAAGCCTTTTCCTCCAGCGTCATCCTCGACAGCAGATCGTTCACCCGCGTGTCCACGGGCTGCGCAGGATCGAGATACAGGGGAGAATCGGGGACTTTAGATGCTTGCCCGAGGCACAGGCTGTTGAGAAACAGCAGAAGCAGTGCAACGATACCCTTGACGCCAACCATCGATCGGTATAGCATCCGCACATTCTAAGCGATTAGATATTGACCCGCCAAGCCGAACGCCGAACTACAATGCCGACCCTAAACGACAGCCGCGACGAACAGACACTCGAACGGTTTGGCTACCATCAGCAACTGAGCCGGTCTCTGGGATACTTTTCCAGCTTCGCCCTCAGCTTCTCGGTTATCTGCATGACCTCGGGCTTGTTTGCCGACTACGGCGACGGGCTGCGCGCCGGGGGACCGATTTTTATCTGGAGCTGGCTGATTGTGGGCGCCGGGCAGTTTCTCGTCGCCATGGTTTTCGGTCAACTGGCCCGGCAGATTCCGCTCTCCGGCTATGCCTATCAATGGGCCCGCTCCCTGGCGGGCGACCGCATGGCCTTATGGGCGGCGTGGGCCATGATCGTGCAGTACATCACGGGAATCGCGGGCGTGGCCTACGCGCTCGCCAGCTACTTAGTGCCTTTCTTCGGGCTGTCGAATTCCAACCGCAACGTGGTGATCGCTACCGTCGCAACCCTGGTCGTCGCGGCGTTGCTCAACCATTACGGCATCTGGCTGGCCAGTATGGTCAACGACGTTTCGGTCATTGCCGAAATCCTGGGCACCGTGCTGATCGGCTTTCTGCTGCTGGGCGTGGCCTTGATTCGAAGGATTCACCCGATCTCATTCTTGTTTACCTATCCTCACCAGGCGAGCGTTAGCGCCTACCTGATCGCCTTTCTGACTGCGTCGCTGATGAGCGTTTGGACGTTAGGCGGATTTGAAGCCGCCGCCAATGTCGCGGAGGAGACCCACCTTCCGGAAAAGCGAATTCCTACGGCGATTGTCCTGTCGGAAGTGCTTGCGGTTGTGTTCGGATTGCTCGTCCTCATCGGTTTTACCCTGGCTGTTCCATCGGTGGAGGTGGCCAGTCATGACGCGACTCCGTTGCTCTACATCATCGGGAGCTATTTCCCCAAGTATGTCGTGGGGGGCGCACTGCTGATGGTATCCGTTGCCATTTTTGCCTGCGTTCTGGCCAATCTGACAACTATTACGCGACTGATCTGGGCCATGGCGCGCGACGGGAAGATACCGGCCTCTCGCTTTCTTTCCAAGGTGAGCGAGCACAAAGTACCGGTCAATGCGCTCTGGGTCGTCGTTCCGATTACCGCGATTTTTACGTTCTGGGCGCAGGTGGAAGTAGTAATCATCGCGATCTGTACCTTCGCGATGTATGTGACCTACGGTTTGGTGATGGCAGCGTGTCTGTGGGGGAATAAACCGGCGCCGCTTGACGCCGCGGGGCAGCCTCGTAAGCCAGTGTCTCGCCCGTTGTGCGCTGCGGCGCTGGCCTGGATTGTCGTGATTCTGCTCATCCTGCTCTACATGACCGCCATCTCGATGTCTCACCATGCGCTGGTCGTGACTCTGATAGTCATGGCCGTCATCGGCGGGTGTGTGCTGCTTTACCTGGTGGCTCGCAGGCTTGCTCCGCGGCCCAAGCTCAGCCCGGACGCGGCTGAGTAAGTTCAGCAGAGGCCCCGCTAATTCCCAGGATCCGCCTTGGAGGAAAGTGCATCTTGCACGGGCTCGGCATCGCACTCTGCCGCAATAACCGTGACTGGCTCATCGGGCGCCTTTTCCGGCAGCCCTCGGAAAATCAACTGGCGGCCTCGCTGTTCGAACTGGACGGGGTGGCCGCTGGCCAAGAAACGCGCCGATAAGACTTTGCAGCGGACGCCCCCAACCGTCATGGTATTTCCCGGCCAGAAATAAATGATCGTGTAAAGAGTGTTTCCCCGGCGCGTGTACACGCCGATGTTGCCGTGCGGGAAACGGCATATCTGAGTGCCATAGACGGCGTCGCCATTTCTGCGCAGCCATCCGCCCATCGCCTGCAGGCGTGAGACGGCGGGCTCGGGAACCGAACCATCCGCGCGCGGTCCAATATCGAGCAGATAGTTGCCGCCATCGCGCGCGCACTCCACCAGGTTCTGGATGAGCTGCTGGGCGGACTTCCAGTTGTTGTCGCCGACCAGGTAAGCCCAGCTATCGTTGATCGTCATGCAGGATTCCCAGTCGTTCTTGGCGGCCGTGGTGGATTGCTCCGGGGTGGAAAAATCGCCCGGCAACAGGTTGCGATTGTTCACCAGGATGTCGGGTTGAAGCTGCAGAACCATGTCGTTCATTTCCGCGGACCGCCAGCCCTCGGCATCGAGAGGAACCGGCATGTCGTACCACAAGATGTCGATCTTGCCGTAGTTCGTCATGAGCTCGCGCAGCTGGCCGTGGGTGTAGTCGACGAAGCGCTTCCTGGCGGCGGGATCGGTTTTGGCCAGTCGCCAATCGGGATGGTGCCAATCCATGAGCGAGTAATAAAAACCGACGCGCATATTTTCCGCGCGCGCCGCTTCCACATATTCCTGCACCAGATCGCGGCCGGGGCCCAGTTGCGGGGCACAATAGGAAGTCAGCTTGGAGTTGAACAGGCAAAACCCTTCGTGATGCTTGGTGGTCATCACCATGTAGCGCATGCCAGACTCGCGGGCCAGCCGCGCCCAACTGCGCGCCACGTCACGTGGCGGCTGAAATTGCCGCCCCAGTTTCTCGTATTCCTCGAGCGGGATATCTTCGTCTCCCATGGCCCAGGCTTCGCGGCCCAGAATGCTGTAAAGACCCCAATGAATGAACATCCCGAACTTGGCCTCGCGCCACCACTGGATGCGGCGCTCATGATCCGGGGGCGGAACACCGGCAGATAGGGCCGACGTCGTCAGCGCCAAGGTTGTCAGCAGCCGCAAGCCCGCCAACGACGCGCCACTCGCGGCCGCGAGTAGCGTCTTCAGATGATTTCGCCTGGATGGAATCATAAAGATGGGATCATAAGGTAGCCGCTCGTCGCTAGTTGGCCCTAAGGTGCTCGCAGCAGTCGGCCGTTGTCGTTGTCATTCTCGTTCTCGGTTTCTGGTCGCGCAGCGTCTTGGATATTTCAAAGTGCTGTTCGCCTCGGTCTCGGCCCCAGAGCCTTGTAGGCCGTGGCCAACGCGTAATGCGCATCGTAGTTTTGCGGATCAAGCGCCAGCGCGCGTCCAGGAATCCTGACGCCAAGGCCGGATCATTTTTCTTGAGCGCGATCTCCCCCAGGAGGATAAAGGCGCCGGAGATGCCTCATTCAACCAGATGGCTTTTTTCAGAACCGGTTCCGCGTCATCGTACTTTGCCAGCCGCATGTAGGCGGCCCCCAACCTCCAATACACCAGCCACACCGTGGGATTGACGGCTAACTCTTTTTGAAATTCGGCGATCGCGCCCTGGGGGTTGGACTGGTAGAGCTCGATTTCTCCGAGCAGAAAATGCGCCATGGCAAGGCGGGGATCCAGTCGCAGCGCGGTTTCGATCTGAGGAACGGCGGCTTGCACCTTCTGCTGGCGCACCATCAACTTGCCTAGCGCCAGGTAAGCCATCGCGCTGTCGGGAGGCACGTAAAACATTTGCGCCAAAACTTTGCGGGCGCTATCCCACTGCTCCGTCATGACATAACAGATACTGAGCACAAACGGAGCGTCGGGTATATTCTTGGGAAGGCGCGGCCCCAGCTTTTCCAGGAGCGGTAAAGCTTCGCGGTAGTTGCCCGCAGAATAGAAACTGAGCGCCAGCAGTTGGGTAGACTCCAGGTCGTCCGCATTGTGCTGCAGAGCCGTCTGCAAGTACTGACTGGCCTGGGAATATTGCCGCAACTGGAAATAGGCCTTTCCCAACTCTTGTTCAAGCCCTGGTGCTTTGGGATCTTTCTCCGCGATCTGTGTCAACAGCGACAGGGCCTCGCGAGGTTTGCCTTGGTTCAGCAGTGTTTCTGCTTGGTCGACGGGAGATTTCGGCGGGGGAGCAGATTCCTGGGTTAACCCAAGCCCGGCGCCGGCCGCGAACAGAATGAATAAACCAGAGCACAAAAGACACCACCGGGGAGAGACTGGACGCCTGCTCCGCGGCCAAGAAAAACCAGGATTCTCGCTATTCAGCACTGCCCCCTGCTCGATACTTTTCCCGGGCGGTCATACGCCCGACAAGATACGCCGAACCAAGATACGCCGAACCAAGATACGCCAGGCCAGCCCGACTAACGGACTTCATGAACCAGTTCACGGCAAAGCTGGCGCAGTGTGCGGGCTTCGCGGATAATTCCCGAAATTGTAGCACGGTACGCCCGGTTGACGGAGAAGATCAGTTCTCTTAGTATGCAAATTCATGAAGTGCTTCATGAGCGCTGAGCCTTGCAGGAAGACGGGTGGTGCATGGCAGTAACCATTCGCGATGTCGCCAACTCTGCCGGGGTGGCGGTAGGAACGGTGTCCCGGGTTCTAAACAACCAGCCCGATGTAAATCCAAAGCTGCGGGCGCGCGTGCAGCGTGCGCTGAAGGAATTGAATTACCGGCCCAATGCGCGGGCGCAAAGCTTTGCCCGGAACTCCTCTCCGGTGGTGTCGTTCATCCTAAGCAACCGCGATTTTCTCCACCCGTTCCATTCCCGGGTTCTGCAGGGCGTGGAAGAATACTGCGAGGAGGCGGGATTTTTCGTGCTCTATACCCGCTTCCGCTATTCGCCGACCGTGGCCGCGGATGACTTGCAGTTGCCCAGCGTTCTGCAGAGCCACGGGATTGCCGACTGTGTGATTCTGGCTGGGGCCAACTTCGAAAATTTTACGAAGAACCTCGACAGACGGGAACTGCCCTATGTGTTGCTGGCCAATAATCTGGTCAGCAGCGAACCTGGCCCTCCTCATGACCGCGTGCGTTTCGACGATTTTGCCGGTGCAGTCGAAGCGACGCGCTACCTCCTCGCCCTGGGACACAAAGACATTTTTTTTATCGGTGATACCTCACTCCCCTGGTACCGCAGCCGCTACGAAGGCTACTGCAAGGCCATGAAAGAGGCTGGCATCAAGCCCGCGGCACAGACGCTGGGCCTGTCGGACAATACATTTTTCAACGGCGAAAAAAGTATCCAGATGGCGTTGGAACGCAAGCTCCCCATAACCGCGGTGCTGGCGGGCAACGACGATATTGCTCACGGCGTCTGGGAGGGACTTCTGAAAGCGGGGCTGGACGTGCCCCGCGACGTGAGCTTGATCGGTTTCGACGATCAGCATGGCATGGGAAGACTGCAATCGTTGACCAGCGTACGCATCGACGCGCCTGAGGTCGGGCGCCAGTTGGCCAAGATGGCGATCGAAAAGATTAAGTCAAAAGCCGCACATGTTCCAGAGGTCTTGCTGTCAACTACTCTGATGAAACGCGAAACTTGTCGGCCCGTATATCAAGCAGGCCACAAGGCACAGAAATAATCTGCCGGAGAATTGGCGAACCACCTGCCGGCCTTTGCTCAGAACAATGAGGAAGAGAGCTAGATTTCCTGGCGTTTTGTTTCCTTGATCTCGGTATCGGGCACGGAGCGGCTGCGCTGCACGCTGAAGTTCTTGACGTCGGCCAATACAAACCGCGGCGACTGTTGTCCTTCAGGAAACTTGATGTTGGAGAATTCCACGCCGTCGGCGTCTTCGACGATGAAGCAGGGGCGCTCTTCTTTGTCCTGAGTAAGAATCTTGAAATCACTGATCTCGACTCGCTTGGCGTGCCGGATGAAAAAGGCGTGCGCGGGAGTGGTGCCA
Organism: uncultured Acidobacteriota bacterium; assembly: GCA_963800405.1. Lineage (GTDB taxonomy): Bacteria > Acidobacteriota > Terriglobia > Terriglobales > Acidobacteriaceae > Sulfotelmatobacter. Next base: position 23,746 of record CAWDBW010000014.1, on the reverse strand, counting down.
AACATCGTCGGTTCGGATACTCCTTCTCTTTTTCGGGAAGTTCGAGGGCAGCATCCTTGCGAGTTCCCCCACCGGGATGCTGGATCAGGATGTTGCTGATTTTCACGTCTTCGATGGGATGACCGGGAACTCCTGGCACTCATTGAACAGATCTGTGAAGATCCGCTGGAAGAAACGATGTTCGAAATATTCACCCGCCGAATGCTTCCGACCGGCACACCAGTCGGCCCTCGCATACGAGATCCCAGGCGGAGAAAAATCGGCGAGGCCACGGTTGCCCGCATCGTGATGTTTGAAATCGTGACATCCTCGATCTGTGCCCCATCCACACTGAGAATCGCGACTCCGAAGCATACCGTTGAACACGCAGTTCGAGATGGTGATGTTCTTGAACCCGCCATTCGATTCCGTTCCAAACTTGATTCGTCCATTGCGGTCGACGTCGGCCGTGGACGAGAATCGCTTGAACGAAGCGTCCAGCACGGCTCCTTCGAGGTAACTCCCACTCACCATGCAGTCACTGATGGTGACCATCTCGGTGTCGCGCGCATACCCCAGCGCGAACGAACTCTTCAGACAAATCGCATCGTCCCAGGGCGAGTTGATCGTGCAGTTGGAAATGCGCACGTTGCGGCAACAATCCACGTCGATGCCATCGCGCTGGGTGTCAATCTTCAGGTTGTCGATGGTGAGGTTGTCGACGCCGGTCGCCAGAATTCCGAAATGTCCACCGTGCAGAATGGAAAAATCTCGCAGCAGGACATTGCGGCAGTTCTTCAGGGCAATGGCTTTGTTGGCCACGCCCGCAACCTCCGCGACTGGACCAGCACCCTCTCCACGGCTTAAGCCTTTTCCCCAAATTAATCCCGGCCCTTCAATCGCGAGATCTTCCAGGTTCTCGCCCCAAATCAGACTGTTGTGCCAGTGGTTATGGCCAAAGTCCTGATAGGCCTCCCAGGGCTGGTTGGATTCGGCCAGGTCATAGCCTTCTGCATGGTTATTGTTCTGCGAGGGCGGGTCTGCCGCCAATATCGTGCAGCCCATGCCGAGTGCGAGCGCGACTTTGCTCTTCAGCCGAATGGAATAGCAGAGATAGGTTCCCGCCGGAAAAACAACCGTACCCCCTCCCGCACTGGCCGCCGACTCAATGGCGCGATTAATTGCCGGGCTGTCCAATGATGTTCCATTACCCTTCGCGCCAAATTGGCGCACATCGAAAACCAACTGCGACTGGGTCGGTGCGGCGCTGTCTGCCGGACTGGCTCCGGCTCTCGATGCGCCTGACAACCCTGCCGCCGCGACTCCGGCCGCCTGGAGAAACCCTCGCCTTGTCTTTTCGCTCTGACTCATCCCTGATGCTCCTTAAGGTTTGCTTGTCTCGACTATTTCTGGAGGTTCTCAATCCTATCCAATCGCGGCGCCAGCACCTGCATGGCCAGCACCGCGATAGCATACGCGGAGCCGGAAATGAGGAACGGAATCAGATAGCTGCCGGTGGCCTGCAGGACATATCCGACGACCTTGGCAATCAGCATTCCCCCAATTCCTCCGGCCATCCCGCCGAGCCCGACCACGGAAGCGACTGCCTCCCGCGGAAACATATCGGAAGCGGTGGTAAACAAATTGGCGGAGAACCCCTGGTGGGCCGCTGCCGCCAGACCAATCAGCAGGACCGTCGGCCAGAGTCCTCGGCCACTGTACACGGACACGATCGGCATCACACAGACCGCGCAAACCAGCATCGCTATTTTCCTTCCGGCATTCACAGAAAAACCACCCCGGATCAGCCGTGACGAAAGCCACCCGCCGGCGACGCTGCCAGCATCAGAAATCACGTAAATTGCAACCAGAGGCAAGCCTAACTGCACCAGGTTTAAGCCATGTTCTTTCTGAAGGAATCCAGGCAGCCAGAACAAGTAAAACCACCAGACGGGATCGGTGAGAAACTTGGCGATCAGAAATGCCCAGGTCTGCCGGAAGCCCAGGAGCGTCGCCCAGCGGACCTTCGCAGAGGACAGTTCGCCGTCGCTTCGAATATGTGCCAACTCCCGCGGCGAACAACGCGGATGCTCCTCCGGCGCTCTGTACACGGTGATCCAGAGCAGGAACCAGACAAAGCCGGTGGCTCCCGAGAGTAGAAACGCCCATCTCCAGCCTAAGTGGATCGTGAGCCACGGAATGATCAAAGGTGTCAGAATCGCCCCAACGTTGCTGCCCGCATTGAAGATTCCGGTGGCGAGCGCGCGCTCTTTTTGGGGAAACCATTCGGTCACGGTTTTAATGCTGGCCGGAAACGCAGCCGATTCGCCGAGTCCCAGGGCGGCCCGCGCCAGCGTGAAACTCAGGATCGACGTGCAAGCGGCGTGGGCCATGGCCGCGACACTCCAGAAAACGATCGAGGCCGCGTAGCCCATGCGAGTCCCCACCTTATCGATGAAACGCCCGACGAACACCATGCCCAGCGCATAGGCCGCCTGGAATGCGAACACCAGATTGCTGTAGTCGATCTCATTCCATCCCAGATCGTGCTGCAAGGTGGTCTTCAGCACGCCCAGCACCTGCCGGTCCATGTAGTTCTTGCTGATTCCAAAGAACAGGAGCGCGCAGATGACCCAGCGGTATTTTCCGATCGCCCCGCCGACCGCTGCCGCGTCAGGTAATTTGAGCTGAATGCGGCTCACCGTCGCGATCGACTCGTTCTTGTCCATGGGAAACTCCGAGAACATTCGTAACACATGCCGAGTCCTGCGCAAACCACCCGACTATTTTTGTCAGTTATGGATCACGATTGACAAGGTACCTTGCATTTGCCATAGTGTCAAAGCGGTTAGATTAGTCAAGAAAGGCCGCTTTTTGCTCGTTTCGTGGCGAATCAATAAAATCTTATGAACCAAAGCGAAAATCTGGTTCACTCACAACGCTTGCCTGATGGCAGCTCCGGCGAACTGCTGACCCTCCCGCGCGCCGAGGCGAGATGGGAGTGGATGAGTTTCTTTGTCCGGCGCTTGCAGCCGGGCGCTTCCTATTCCGCTTCTACCGAGCATGAAGAGGCAGCCTTCGTGTTACTCGGCGGGACGTGCAGCGCCGATTGGGGATGCGGGCCAAAGCCGATCGGCCGTCGAAACGACGTTTTCGGCGGGCTGCCCTATACGCTATATCTCCCGGCCGGCCACCGAGTCACATTCCTGGCGCAGACCTGCTGCGAAATCGCGGAGTGCCGCGTTCCCTCGGATGCCAGGCTTGAACCTCGCTTGATTTCGCCCGAAGACGCGGTCAGCAGTTTGCGGGGAGGAGGAAACGCGTCGCGACAGATCGTCGACATCATCCCACCTTCTTTCCCCGCGGATAAGCTCATGGTCATCGAGGTCTACACTCCAGGTGGTAACTGGTCGAGTTATCCACCACATAAACACGATGTGCACCGTCCACCTGCCGAGGTGGACCTCGACGAGATTTATTACTATCGCATTCGCCAGCCTGAAGGATTCGCGCTCCAACATCTTTATTCCGCCGAGAACCCAGCCGGGCGCACCGTGCAACCTCGTGACGGAGACGCAGTGCTGGTGCGCAGTGGATTTCACCCGGTCGTGGCCGGGCCGGGATACGATGTCTACTATCTGAATTTTCTGGCGGGATCGGCCCGGGCCCTGGCGGTTACGGAGGATTCGCAGCACGTCTGGATTCGTGATACCTGGAAGAATATGGATCCCCGCTTACCACTGGTAAAAGGCTAGACGCCTAACGTGGGAGACTCGTCCAGCTTTCCGCCATCCTCGAATCGTGCATAATCGTCGTCTTCGCGGCGCACGCTTTCGAAAATGATCACGGCAAGGAGCATGGCTCCATGAAAACTCGCCTCACCACGGCTCAGGCTATCATCGGGTTTCTCAAGAATCAGTTCACCGAGCGCGATGGCGAGCAGCACCGGCTCTTTGAAGGATGTCTAGGAATCTTCGGCCACGGCAATGTTGCCGGCATCGGACAAGCGCTCGAGCAGGACCCGGGACTGCCCTACTATCTTTTCCGCAACGAGCAGGCCATGGTGCATACGGCCACTGCCTTCGCCAAGATGGCCAATCGCCTGCGCACTCTTGCCTGCACCACCTCGATTGGTCCCGGCGCAACCAACATGATTACGGGCGCCGCGGTTGCGACCATCAATCGACTGCCTGTACTTCTCTTACCCGGTGACATTTTTGCTCGCCGCAACGTTGCCCCGGTTCTGCAGCAACTGGAATCCTCCGCAACCCAGGACATCTCCGTCAACGATTGCTTCAAGCCGGTGGCGCGTTATTGGGATCGCATCGAGCGTCCGGAGCAGATGCTGACCGCACTGCCCGCTGCCATGCGTGTGTTAACTTCTCCGGCCGAGACTGGCGCCGTGGTTCTTTCTCTGCCCCAGGATGTGCAGGCAGAGGCGTTCGACTATCCCACAAGCTTCTTCGAAAAAAGAGTGTGGCAAGTCCCGCGGCCGCGCTGCGACTCCCAACTTCTGCAGAAAGCTGTCGAATGGATACGCTCGGCGAAGCAACCTTTGATAATTGCCGGCGGCGGCGCAATCTATTCCGCAGCGACCGAAGCACTCTCCGCATTCGCTGGACAAACCGGCATCCCGGTCGGGGAAACGCAAGCGGGGAAAGGCTCGCTGCCCTTCAATCACGTCCAGGCGCTCGGCGCCATCGGCGTCACCGGAACACCGGGCGCGAATATTCTGGCTCGTGAATCCGACCTGATCATTGGCGTCGGAACCCGCTACTCCGACTTCACCACCGCATCCCAAACTGCATTCCAAAACCCGGCGGTGCGATTTATCAACATTAATATTGGAGAGTTCGACGCCGGTAAGCAGTCCGCTTTGCCGCTTGTAGGCGATGCCCAGGTCACGCTCAAAGAATTAGCTTCCGCCTTGCAGGGCACAACCGTTAGCACCTCTTATGCAACTCGTATCGTAGAGTTTCGTGATGCCTGGGAAAAGGAGGTCGACAGGCTCCACAATCTCAGCCGGACTCATCCCATCAGCCAGGGAGAAGTCATTGGAGTGGTCAACGAAATTTCCGAACCGCGCGACGTGTTGGTTTGCGCCGCGGGCAGCCTTCCCGGCGATCTGCATAAAATGTGGCGCACTCGCGATCCTAAGGGCTATCACATGGAGTACGGCTACTCCTGCATGGGATACGAGATCAGCGGGGGCCTCGGAATAAAAATGGCCGCTCCCGACCGCGAGGTCTACGTGATGGTCGGCGACGGCTCCTATCTGATGATGGCCCAGGAAATCGTCACTTCTCTGCAGGAGAACTACAAACTTACAATCGTGGTGTTGGACAACCACGGATTTTCCAGCATCGGCGGCCTAAGTCGTGCGTGCGGAAATCGAGGGATGGGAACCGAATACCGTTATCGCACGAACGGCAAGCTCGAAGGGGACCTGATCCCCGTAGATTACGTCATGAACGCGAAGAGTCTTGGGGCGGAGGCGGTTCGAACCACTACCCGCGACGAATTCAAACAGGCTCTGCTCGCCGCCAGTAAATCTCAAAAGACATCCGTCGTCGTGATTGAGACCGCGTACGATCAACGGGTCCCGGGATACGAATCGTGGTGGGATGTACCCATCGCCGAGGTCTCGGAAGTCGAGTCGGTGCGGGCGGCTCGCGCTAAGTATGAGGAGGCCGTCAAGAAAGAGCGGCTCTTCTAGGAGAAGAGCCGGTAAGAGAACGCCCGAAGAAACATCCGGCGGTTGAACTCACTTCACGATGCTAGAGCCGCCCCTCGCCACATGCAGCGCAAACCCGCACGATTCGCGAATCCGCAACTCCGGCTGCAACTTTCGCACGACGGCTTTCTCGGTGCTTCCGCCGATCCGTCGAATTAATAACTCCACGGCTTCGCTGCCTAACTGGTGTTTCGGAAGTTCTACCGTAGTCAACTTCGGATGAAACACTCCCAGCCAGGGATAATCGTCGAAACTTACTAACCTGAAATCGTCGGGACACTTCATTCCCATCTCTTCCGCTGCCTGTAACAGGCCAATCGTCATCAGGTGATTCGCAACGTAGACTCCATCCGGCCGATGCGAAAGTAACGCGTGTCCAGCACGAAATCCTGACTCGATCCGGTAATCACCTTCAATCATCAGGTTCTTCTCCAGTGGCAATCCTTGCGACTTCAATGCGTCCCGAAATCCCTGCATACGCGCAATCGCATTACTGATTTTGAGTGGACCGCTGATCAAGCCGATGCGGCGACAGCCGGCGCGAGCCAGATGGGACACTGCGTCATAGGCCCCTTGATAATCATCCGATACAACGGCATCCTTGGTCAGTGTAGGATAAGTCCGCATCACCAGCACAAAAGGAATATTCACCTGCTTGATCATCTGCCGCAGCGACGGGCTGATCTCGCCAGCAGCTTTGGTCAGCAGAATTCCATCCACTCGCTTAGACAGCAATAACTCGATCGCAGTTTCTTCTTTCCCCAGGGTATCGTCGCTGTTGCACAGCAACAGGTTGTACCCTTGTCGCTGAGCTGCATCTTCCGCACCTCGCACCACCATGGGGAAAAACGGGTTCGCGATGTCGGATACGATCATTCCGATGGTGTGGGTGCGCTGCTTGGCCAGGCTGCGCGCGACTAGGTTCGGCCGGTAATTCAGCCTTTGGATGGCTTCTTCAACCCGCTCGCGCAGTTTCTTCCCTACGTGGCTCTTATTGTTGATGACGGCCGAAACCGTAAAGACCGACACCTTCGACTCGCGCGCGACATCATAGATGCTCGCTGCCTTGGTCGCCTTCGATCGATCCTTTGACCTAGCCGTAGACATGAATCAAGACTTGCACAAGTTTGCAGGTCGGCTGTTAACTTTCCAGGTCCGCGGGGTTCGGCGGCCAGCCGGAATCCAATCTAATACCGATTCATGCGAGATCCGGATTCGGCACGACAACGTCTCGCACCAGCGTCTCCAACTCATGACAAGCAGCGATGAATTGGCGAAGTGTGCGGCGCGTTGGCCCGAACGCATCAAACTCCTCGATCGGCAGAACTTCCTCACCCATGGCTCGACGAAAATCCGCGAATTTACTGGAAAGTCCTGCGACAATCTTGGCATCGACCGCGACCCCGATTCGATCCCGTACCGCCACGTCACTGGCATTAAACCGGACCTGCCAGGAATAAGGAGGCGAGATGACTACGTCCCCTCCGATAAATTCACTCCAGTGCATGTGATTGCGGAAAGCTGCCGACAGCAGACGAATGCGATACCCGCGGTCGCGGAATAGTTGATAAGTCTTTTTGAAAACCGCGACTCCCGCCCATTCCGTACACCCCGGATCGATGGCGATGTTTTCTTTCTCGATCAGCACCTTCAACCAATCATCGAGCCGCCCTACCATAATCGTACAAACGGGGCCCATGCTGGCGATATCTTTGCCCTCTCGTTCCCGCCGCGTCAATCCGCGCTCCACCGCCTCCGCCACGGCAACACACTGCGGCAAAGTGAAGCACACGGTTGCATTGATGCTGATACCGCGATACGTCGCTTCCTCCATCGCCGGAATCCCCGCCCGCGTGGCCGGAATCTTCACAATCATATTGGGAGCGAGTTCGCTAAAACGCTGCGCCTGCTCCACAATTGCCTTGGGATCACGGAAAAAACGCGGATCGGTCTGGATCGAAAGCCTTCCGTTTTTCCCGGCTTCCCGGTCGAAGATCGGTTTCAACAAAGCCGCGCCCTGAACCGAGATGTCCTGCACTAACCGCCACGCGATTTCACCCTCGGTCGCCGCCGGCCGTTCCTGCATCACGGCCCGAATTCTTTCTTTCAACCTGGGATCCTTCTTCAGCACTCCCAACGCGATGACGGGATTGCAAGTCGCTCCCACCGCCCCGTGCTCGATGGAATAAGTAAGTTCCGAGATCGCGGCTGAATCGTTCCAAAGGCAAGTCGGTGTCGACTGAGTCATCTCATGCAGGGGACTCTTGTAGGCTACAGCGCTGGTGCGATTCATGAGTTCCTCCCAAATTGATCTCGGCCACCGATTCGAGCGCACGCGCCACTAATGCAGGCGCAAGGTCGATCAAGGACATTAGGCAGCTCTCGGCCGCGCGAAACGATTCACAATCCTCACGCGACCGCGCGCGGCCGGCCCTGCACGTGGGACTCTTCCGCCGCAATCGCAATTTCCAGTGCCCGCATCCCGTCCTCTCCCGTGACGCGTGGAGGATGGTCGTGCAGCATGTTGTGAACGAAATCCCGCACCTCAGCCAAGTAAGCATCCGCAAAACGGCTTAAGAAATGATCCGCGAGAACGCTAGTCCCACCTGCTGCGCTCAGGAAAGTCACCGGTGTCTTATCGATGCTGCCGACAAAAATTGAACCTTTCGACCCCACAATTTCGGTGCGCACGTCATAGGCGTAAAGGGCTTGCGCGTAAGAGTCGATGTTGCCGATCGCTCCGTGAGCGAATTTAAGATTCACGACGCCCGCGACTATGTCTCCGTATTGCGCCAGTTCGGGCCGAATCGCAACGGTTGTGTAAGCTTGTACTTCAGTGACTTCGTCTCGCATAAGCCAGCGGGCCAGGTCGAAGTCGTGAATCGTATTGGCGTAGAACAACATTCCATTAATGTTGGATTGATAGGCGGCGAGCGGAGGGACATCCCGGTCGCGTCCCAGCGATTTAAAGATTACGGGGTCGCCGATCTCACCCGCCTCGATGCGTTTCATCGCGGCCGCGTAGGCAGGATCGTAGCGGCGCATGAACCCGACCTGCAGGCGGACACCGGCCTTGGCCACTGCCTTCAGGGCGTTTTGCGCATCAGCACGATTGGTCGCAAGAGGCTTCTCGCATAGGATGTCCTTGCCGGCAGCAGCGGCGGCTTCAATCACTCGCGCGTGAAATTTGTCAGGAACCGCGATCAGGACCGCATCGATCTCCTTACACGCCAGCATCTCCTCGATGTTGGAAAAGTATTTTTCGATTTCCAATTCCCCCGCCGTCTGCCGCACTCGCTCCTGCGCAACATCCGCGATGGCAACCAGGCGCGCCTCGGGAACCAGGCGGCGAAGATTCTCCGCGTGGCGCTTCCCCATTTCGCCCACTCCCACAACGCCCATTCCAAGTTTTGCCATGGTGATGATCCTTTTTCGGTGACCCCGTTGAATCGACTTTTTCCTTGAGCCACCGCCGGGTTGGCTCCAGTTCACTGCCGTTAGCGTGTGGCCACGCCCGCCATGTCGGCTATGACTCCGCGGAGATAGCGCAGACTCGCGGCCACACTTTCGGCTGGCGGAATTACGGTCGCGCCGAATTTCACATCTTGCTCAATCACTGACCAACCGGAGTAGTTATTCTTCTCCATGAACCGGTAAAGCCCTGGAAAATCCACCGAGCCCTGCCCGATGATCGTAAACACTTTTTCTTCGATGGCTTCCTCGAAGGTCAATTTTCTGCGGCGCGCTTCTTCTAGGACCTTCCGGTCAACATCCTTAATGTGCAGAAACCTCAGCACGCTGGCGAACTTTGCTGCCTCGGTGAGGGTGTCACCACCGCCATACTCGCAGTGTCCCGTATCCAGACACAGTCCGATGCCAGTATGCGCGGTTGCATCGAAGAAGCGTTCGCACTCTTCCGGCGTCTCGACGTAGGTGGCAATGTGAGGATGAAACACTAGATCAAGCCCAAACTCCGCAGAGACTTTGGCCGCTTCCTCCACCACGTGCACCACGTTCTTCCATTGCGCCGCGTTGAGGCCAGCGCTCCCATCCCGCGGCACTCGCCCCGACAATCGATTCCGCTCATCCGACTGCGCGTCGGCCAGAACCAGGAACGGAGCCTTTAGCGTCGCCAGCAAGTCGCCAACTTTGCGGATTTGTGCGACCGCAATTCCCGCCGAAGCAGGATCGCTGAGCACCACGGGAACGAACGACCCCAGAAGCTTCAATTTCCGGCGCTCCAACTGCGGCTTGAGCACTGCGGGATCAGTAGGAAAAAATCCGTACGGCCCCAGTTCTGTTCCGGTGTATCCAGCGTCCACCATTTCGTCCAGCATCTTCTCGTACGATTGATTCCAGGATGGCCCAGGATAGTCCAGTACGCCCCAGCTATCAGGCGCACAGGCAAAATGAAAGCGCGACGCGACGTCATTCATAGATGAACCTCAAAAGGAAATTAATGCTCCCGTACATCCAGCAGGACTGCCGTGGCCGAAGTTGCTAGTGATTATAACCGCTTAGCAGATTGGCCTCGCTGGCGATCCGTCACGAATAATACGCCACCTCTCGCCATTTCGCCAAGTGCCCGAACCCGCCGCTGGCCGATGAGGCCGTTTCTGATGCCGGTCGGAGAGTTCTCGACGTACCCCTGATGGAACGGCCTCTAACAGACTTGTATGCACTCCATGCCCAGCAAGGCCCCGAGCTTTTTCAACTTGCTGGCGACGTGCCCGACTCCAACCGCACAGTGATGCGCCGGCCCATGAACGTTCCATTGGTTCATAAAACTGCGGGCGCCCGTGGGAAATCGGTAACGGCTATTCGTGTTGCCGATTTCGAGAATCGGACCGGCCACGGATTCGCCCTCCGCGATCAGCAACTGAATTTTCCCATCCACAGTCTGGACCACCGCAAGGAAGGTCACCGGACCGTGCTTGACCGACATCTCCACAGAGAGTCCACAACCCACTTTGCCGTGATAGACATCCAGAGGGCGCACTTTGACCTTTCCTTCGGCAATCGCGATATGACCCGGACCGTCGTGCCCCATGAGCACAACATCGTCGCTGTAGTCGACTGCATAATATTCGGTGAAAGAGCCGCCCGCGCCGAATGCATCCATAATTTTCATGGCCTGCGCGTTCTTAATCTCGTATTCGCCGGCCACCGGAATTCCCCGGGCCGTCAACAGGCTGGTTCCGAGGATGATGGAACTGATCACTTCCTCATTCTCCGGGCTTCCCACGCCCTTGTGGTAGTAAGCCAGCGAACCGAGTGCGTGGATCTCGACCAGACGGTCGAGTGCCACCGAGGTACGCGCTGCGCGCTCCAGTTCCGCCGCAGAACAATCGGGTTGAACCTCGAGAACAGATTTGAATTCCGCAACTCTGAGTTGGAGATCAGATTCGTTCACCTCTCTGCGCAAGGCCGCCAATTCCTCCACTTCGAGGACTTCGACGTGGCCTCCGAAATAAGCACACTGCTGAGTGAGATCGGAATAAATATCCAGCATGCCTCCGTAGTAGTTGCCCATGACGCCGAGCCGGTTATGCTCCATGACTCGCACCACACGGGCAGCTTCGATCCACTCCGCAATCTCGCCCCAGGCAACGGGATCGTGATCCAGCATCCCGCTCACCTGGAAAAACGGAATGCGGCATCGATTGAACACGTTGGCGATTTCCGGAACTGAGCATGGCTGGCAATACGCGAGCCACTCTCCTGTCATTTTCGCGCGATCACCCATGCGGTTGAAGGCGTTGTAGTCGATGGCAGGCCCGGGCGCAAGGTTGAGAATAATGACCGGAACCCTCGCCCGGCGTACGGCGGGTAGCACGGTTGAGGACAATGCGTAGGTCGTCACGTAGAGGAAGATGAGGTCGACGTCTGCCTGGCGCAGCGCATGCCCGGCGGACAGGGATTTCTCGGGAGTGTCGATTAAGCCCAGATTGACGACTTCGACATTGAAGCTGGCCAGCCTGGTGGCGACTTGCTCCGTATAACCAGCCAGCCGATCGCGAAGACCGGGGAACTGCGGCCAGTACGTATCTAATCCAATTCCGAAGAGGCCGACTCTGAGTAGATTGCCTGAAGTGTTCATGAGCAGCATGCAAAACCTAAATCTTCCTTAGCATAGACCCAGTTTCGAGAATCGTTGGCCAGCATAGTCGGTGCGGGTTGCAGCCGCAAGTTCCCAGTGCGCCAGGTTATCGGTTCTCCACGGTTTCTCGCCGCAAAGGAATGGGCCCGGTTTGACGGCGCAGTTTCGTGGTGCGAAGATTCGAGTCGCCCAAAGAGCGCGGATTACTGGCGCACGAGTGGAATCGAAATCGAGTTTCGGGAGGAATCGATGAAGTGCAAATTGCCGGCGAGTATGCCAGCGACCTTACTCGTGGTGCTGATGCTTTCGTGGCCCTCAGCGGCGCAAGACCAGGTCATACGGATTGCGGCCAGCTGGGACAAGATCGTCCGGGCTTCGCAGACGACTCCGACCCTGCAGGTGGTCGTCAATCCCCCGTTGCGGCGTGGGACGCCCGTGCATGACAACGCATTTCAATCGCTGCACGACCTCGGGGCCGACTATGTCCGTTACGTCCCGTGGCTGCCTTATCCGAAGCTCGGCGTCGCGGAACTGGAGCCCCCCAAGGACGGCAAGACTTCCTGGGATTTCACCGTGATTGATCCTATGACCATCGACTTTCTGAATGCCACGCAAGGGCACCCGGCCATTCTGAATTTCAGCACGATCCCTCAGTGGATGTTTGTCTCCGACCAACCTTGGAGCTATCCCGCGGACCCCGACCAGGTAACGTGGGACTACGAAAAAGGCACGGCGCTGCGCGATCCCACGATGAAGGAGGTTGCCGATTACTATGCGCGGCTGCTGGCCTGGTACACCCAGGGCGGGTTCAACGATGAGTTTGGCAAGCGTCACGAGTCTGGTTATCACTACGCCATTTCTCATTGGGAAGTACTGAATGAAGTTGATTTCGAGCATCACTTCGACGCGGAAACCTACACCCGGCTGTATGACGAAGTCGTCACTGCCATGAAGAAGGTACAGCCCGACATGAAGTTCGTCGGGCTGGCTCTGGCCCTGGAAACCGAGCCCCACTTTTTCGAATATTTTCTCGATCACAAGAACCACAAACCGGGAGTGCCTCTGGATTTCATCTCGTATCACTTTTACGCAAACCCCGCCGCAGACGAGACTCCGTCGGTGGAGCAATTCACCTACTTCGATCAGGCGGACGGATTCCTGAAGACGGTGCGCTACATTGAGGCGATCCGCAAGCGCTTGTCGCCTGAAACGAAAACTACGATTGACGAACTTGGCGTGATTTCCGCCGACGACGGCGGGCAAAACGATGCCGGACACGTTTCCAAGCCCATTGAAAACTCATACTGGAACCTCGCCGGCGCGCTGTATGCCTATCTCTTCGGGGAGATGGCGAAGATGGGTATCGACGTCGCAGGTGAGTCGCAACTGGTGGGCTTTCCCACGCAATTTCCAAGTGTTTCGATGGTTAGCTGGAAGGATGGGAAGCCGAACGCCCGATTTTGGGTTCTAAAACTTCTGCATGATAACTTTGCCCCCGGCGACAAGATCGTGGAGATCACGGAGGACAATCCTTACGTCTATGCTCTCGCGTTTTCGACGCACGATAGCAAACGCCGAGTTCTGCTGGTCAACAAGAGGGACCGGAAGTTCGAGGTGTCGGTTGCGGGCGCGGCCACCGGGCAGATCAGTTTCGTAGATCAAACTACGAGTTTTCAGCCGCCGGCGACCGCGAAACTGAGCAACGACACCGTAACGTTAGGGGGATATTCCGTAGCCGTCGTGACGCTGCCCTAGCTCTATTTGGACTGCATGTGGATAACTTCGTGCCAAATTATGGTTTGCTTCCCGGCAGCTCCCGTGATTGGCGGGACTGCACGGTTACGGGTGCGGCCAAAGCTTCCAGCCGGTCGATATCGAATTCCTTATAAAGGTCCAGGCAAAAAAGCTCCGGAGCCTGAGCGTAGGTGACCGGCTTCTCCAGCAGGTAATTGAAACTGCGCATCCCGTCACGCACGATAATTTCTGAAAACAGATCAGGCTCAAGCGCCGCTGCGACCAGCGCCGCTGACTGATCCCGGATGCCACTCACTTCCAGTCGGACCTTCGCCGTCCCGGATTTCTGCTCCGCCCAGCGTGCGATACGAATGAGTTGCGCCGCTTGCAGCCCCAAAGGACGTTCTCCCACGCCGCCCAGCATTTGTGCCAACTCAAATGTATCCTTGCCCTTCCACGCCGACCCGGTAAACATCAAGTCAAGCGCCAGAACCTGCTCGCCGCGGCTGAAACGTTGCAGCACCGCATCGGCTGCGGCGCTTCTGCCGTCGTCATGTAGCACAATCGTCACCGGCGCGGTGTCTGAGCTTTGCAGAATCGATCGTAGCCAGATTCCGTTCGCGCTCAAACCGTTGTTGAGCTGAAATAAATAAGAAATGGATTGCACGCCACGGCTCTTGGTCATCCCCGTAGGCCAGGTGTCCTGCAGGTCCACGGGTTGATAGCGAACGATCTCTCTCAGTTTGGCGCGTTCCGAGGTTGCCCAGGCCGCCCTCTCCGAAGCTGCCGTTGGAATCGGACTACGCGTAATCTCGCGGCTCAGCCGGCGGGCCAGCCCCAGTATGGTCAGATTGTCTTCAGGCAATGCGGTGACCAACTCTTCATAACTGCGCAGTTCCGCCGGAACGCCTGCTTCATCGGTAATAGGTGGCAGTCCAAACTGTTTCGTGAAGAAACTGTAATCGGCTAGCCGGTTATCCAGCTGATAATTGTGATCTCCCGGATCCCGATTCTCATGCCAGCTAAGATTGTCGGCCTTGCCGTAAAGAGCGAAGAACGGTTGGATCGCATCAAAGATTCGCGGCTTGGCCAAACTCGCCCGGAAACAACAGTCATCTTCCCCGTTGTAAGTCAGCAAGATTGGCCGCGGAGCCATTAACGCCACAAGGTCGGGATAGTCGGAACCTCGCAGGAAATCGGTCGCCGACTGCTCGATGTCGCCCATATCCCCGAAGTCCTTCGCCTCCACCTTCGCGCTCGTCGCCGCGAATCCCGCGACTGGATTTGAGGCCTTGACGCGCTCATCCAGCGAACTCAGAACAATCGTCTGCCAGCCTCCTCCAGAAAGTCCGGTAACTCCAATTCGTTTTCGATCCACGTGGGGATGAAGGTAGAGATAATCGAGTCCCCGCCGCATCTCCAGGTAAAACACGCCCACTCCATTCGCGCCGGCCAGATCAAGATGAGCCGCGAAGGCGTGATCGTTGCCCTCTTTGCTGAGTTCGCCAAACCCGAACCACTCCAGGTTGAGTGCCAGAATTCCGTGCTTGGCGTAACTGATGCACCGTTTCTGTTTGAACTCGTAGGAGTAACCCAGCGGTCCATCGTGCCCTGACATGTTAAGAATTGCGGGCACGGTTCCGTCCAGGTGATCCGGCTCATACAGGAGAGCCGAAGAATAAAATCCCGGGAGAATTTCAAATCGCAATTTTCGGATGCGATATCCATGGCCCGTCTCAATCACGCCCTTTTCTTCGAACTTGGGCGGCGAGTCAACCCATTGCTTCGGCCAGCCATGGAACACGACGTCATCCACCAGGTGACGCCGCAACCGGTCCGCCGAAGCAGTCCATTCCGCAGGAGTGGCCGGCAGTTTCGGTGGCGGCGCAGTGGCTTGAACAATGTGCTGGCGTACCTGGAAATCCGCCACCGCAGGAGACACAATCTCGTCCTTGAGGACCTCGCCCAGGTGCGCTCCTTCGCCTTGCGACCACCCCAGCGAGGACAGCAGGCACAGCAGGACGCTAACCGCGTAGATTCGTTTGGGAAATTGGAGTTTCGAACCGGGCACCGATTTCTCCTTTGTGCACAAGATGGTTCTCGCCTCAACTGGATCGATGCGTCGTCCCAACTCGCAGTATCTTACGGACGATTCAATAACAGACTGCTCCACGAGTGTCAATTCAATTTCGGAGACTGGCTCCAACAGATCGCATTTCTGCGCGCCCGCTAACCGATTATTCCGGCCTTAATCGCAAGTGCCAAACGAGATATACTGCATGCCGGTTGAATTGAATCGCCGGCAGACTATTTCTGAACGATGTTCATTCGGAATAAAGGACAAAAGATGCAAACAGGACGGTTGGCTGGTTCTCCGTGCGCTGCGGCCGGTATTGTACGGCTCGCAGTGAAATCACATGCAGCGCTAATCATCTTAAGTGTTGCGATGGCGCTGAGCATCGCCGCGCCAGCACAAACAGCCGCCACTGCAGTCACAGTTGAATCCAAACAGCCTCCGCTGCCAGCTTGGTTGAAATCTGGAACCGTTCGCTTTGCGCGGTTTGATGGCGGCCCCATCGAAGTCCAGAAAACATTGCGATCAGAATGGGCAGCGCAATTCACTCCGCAGGATCGCGACATACTGGCGAATTTGTATGGAGAGCACGCCGATCGCATGATCGATTTACTGGTTCAGGCAAAAGTCAATTTCGTGTGGGTCACCCACAGTGTGGGATTTTCCTGGCACGACGAGGAGGCCCAACGCGCCGTAGTGAGGGAGCTCGTCAAGAAACTGCATGCGCATGGAATTAAGGCAGCTGCCTATGTGTGCGCCATCTCCATCTTCTGGGAAAGCCTGTTCAAAGACGACCCTCAATCCGTGCGATGGATCATGATAGGAAGCGACGGTATTCCCTACAAATATTCAGACGGGCACGACGCGATGCGTTTTGTGGCTGATATTGATAGCCCCGGCTGGGTCGAATATCAAAAGCGTCGAGTGGGGGCAATCATCGACGATGGTCTGGATGCAATATTTTTCGACAATCCTTTTCTTGATTCTCACCCCAGCGAGCCAGCCAGCGTCGCTCACTTCTTTGATCAGCTTTTGAACTATGCCCGCCGCGAAAAAAAATCAGACATTCCATTTTTCACGAACCTTGGACTTTATCCTCCTTTCAACGTACTGAATCGGCAAATGGATTTCATTTTCACCGAAGGCTGGGCCGAGCCGGGAGCATGGGACAATCATTGGGAAGTTTCTAACATCCGCCGGGATCGTCTCGTCAAAGGATTGAATCGTGGCGTCAAGCCAATCGTTTCGGAATATTCCCATTTCCAAAAGGGCGATCGCAGCACGTCCTACCTGGGAGCACGATCAGAAAAACTCGCGATTGCCGAAGCGGCAGCGTTCGGCACTTCCTATACGTGGGACATGGAAGGTCCGTTCGACACGGCGCTGGTTACGCAAAATCCCAAAGCTCTGGAATCCTGGTCCGCGATCAGTCAATACAACGGATTCCTCGAAGACCACGCCGAACTCTACGCCGATGCGGTGAATATTGTGCCCTTGGCAATTTTCCTTCCTGATCTTAACCCTGACTTCGATTGGCCAAGCGGTGCAGCGCGTTTGGACTTTCTGGCCAAGAACAGCGTGCTGGGCGATTTCAGGTTCGCGAGCCGCATTACGAAGAAAGATCTAGCCGCTTATCGGGGCGTCATCGTTCCTGCGTATGCGTCTCTGGCTGCGGAGCAGAAAGAGATGATTCGCGACTATCAGACTGGCGGTGGCAAGGTTTCTATCTTCGCCGAGTCGTCAGCTGCCGAGACCCCAGCTGCAACTGGCTTGAATGCAGAGATCCTGCCTCCCCCCGAAAAAGGTCCGATGAAGGACAAATCGGCGGAAGCGCAGGTCCTGGCTGAAATCAATTCTCTTGCTCCGGATGCAACCCATGTCGAACTGGAAAATGCAGGAACGCATGTCCTTGCCAACGTCACTTCGGTGCGCGATGGAAAATCACTCGTCGTCCACGTGCTCAACTACGGTCAAACTCCCGTCGGCGAATTGAATCTGAAGCTTGTCGTCGGGAAAGAATTCCAAACGCTGGTGGGACGGAAGCCATCTCTTTTTTCCCCCGACACAAAAGTTGCGGTATTCCAGAAAGTGAAATGGAAGGGCTCGACATTGCAAGTGACGCTACCCTCGGTCGACAGTTATTCCGTGTTGGTTGTGCAGTGAAGGCGCAATGGCCCCGCTTCAAACCCGCTCCTTGACCAAACGACCCATTCTCCCCCAGGATTGTGCTGCCGCAATCGCTTGGCTGGCGGGCGATCAAAGTGCAGAATGCAAAGACAACGGGTCACATCATTCCTGTAGACGGTGGTGTTTCCCAGGCTTCCTCCGTTAAGGGAGCGTTCAGGAGCAGCTATGCAGCGTGTCTGCTTTGTGTTGCAGGTTAAGCCCGAGAAACTCGAGGAATACAAAGAGCGCCATCGCACCGTATGGCCCGAGATGAAGGCTGCCTTGCGCGAAACCGGATGGGGCAATTATTCGCTGTTCCTGCGCGGCGACGGCCTTCTGGTCGGATACCTGGAAACGGACAATTTTGAACGCGCACGCGCGGGAATGGCCGAGCGTGAAGTCAATGAGCGCTGGCAACGCGCGATGGGCGACTTCTTTGTTCAGCCCGACGGCGCGTTGCCCGATCGCGCCATGCGGCCTCTGGAAGAAGTTTTCCACCTGTAAATTTCCCTACGAGGATTCCATGAACCCAGCACTCGGAGTGTTCCTTCACTGGCTCGGCGGTCTCGCTTCCGCCAGTTTCTACGTGCCTTATCGCGGAGTGAAGAACTGGGCATGGGAGACTTATTGGCTGGTGGGCGGGTTCTTCAGCTGGCTGATCGCCCCCTGGATCCTTGCTCTGGCGATGACGCGTGACCTGCTACCCGTGCTCCACCAGGCCCCGGCCAGCAGCCTTTTCTGGGCGTATGTTTTTGGAGTCCTGTGGGGACTGGGCGGCCTGACTTTCGGCCTCACCATGCGCTATCTGGGGATGTCGCTCGGCATGGCCGTCGCGTTGGGCTACACCGCCGCATTCGGCACGTTGATGCCTCCGATTTTCCGAGGAGTGTTCGCCTCCGAAGTCCTCGGTACACACTCGGGCCTGATCATTCTGGGTGGAGTCGCGGTGTGTCTTCTCGGTATCGGGTTCGCAGGCGCAGCCGGAATATCCAAAGAACGCGAAATGTCGACCGAGCAGAAGCGCGTCTCGATCAAGGAATTCGACCTGAAGAAAGGATTGCTGGTCGCTACTTTTTCAGGCGTGATGAGCGCCTGCTTCGCCTACGGACTGGCTGCGGGTGATCCCATCAAAGCCATCACTATTCAACATGGCACTCCGGTGTTGTGGCAGGGACTTCCCGTACTCGTGGTAGTTCTCGCCGGAGGCTTTACCACCAACTTCATCTGGTGCATAATCCTCAACCTTCGCAACCGGACGGGCTACCAGTACTTCCATTCCGACATTCGCGGCAAAGTTCCTGCGCGCGGGGAAGAGCACATTCTTGAAACCGTTACCGATGCTCCCGCGGAAGAGATGGCAGTCGCTGCGGCCGTTGCGCAAGACACGGCCGTCAGAGCTCCGATGCTGGCCAACTACCTGTTCTCGGCGCTGGCGGGCACGACCTGGTATATGCAGTTTTTCTTCTACAGCATGGGTGAAACCCAGATGGGAAGGTACAAGTTCTCCAGTTGGACGCTGCACATGGCCAGCATCATCATCTTCAGCACGCTGTGGGGTATCGCGCTGAAAGAGTGGAAAGGCGCCGGAGGCAGAACCCGGCTGCTGGTGGCGTTCACCCTCCTGGTGCTGGTAAGTTCGACGGTAATTGTCGGTTACGGCAATTACGTCGGCGCGGCTTCACACTGATTCTCCCACCACGCTCCTGTTGCTCCGATTTACTGGTTGACTCCGCTGGCGAGAAATCCTCCATCCACCGCAAGAATTGTTCCCGTCACAAAACTCGCGGCTTTCGATGCCAGAAAAACTGCCGCACCTACCAACTCTTCGACTTTGCCGAAACGCTTCATCGGAGTTCGCATCAGGAACTCCTGCCCGCGCGGAGTTCCGTCCAGCAGTTGCGTATTGAGCGCCGTCCGGAAAACTCCGGGCATGATCGCGTTCACGCACACCCCGGAACTTGCCCATTCGACCGCCATGGTTCGAGTCAAAGACGCGAGCCCCGACTTGCTGGCGCCATAGGCCGCCACTTCATAGAGAGCAACGAAAGATCCCAGGGATGCAATGTGAATGATGCGCCCATAGCGGCGTTCCACCATGTGGCGGCCAAAAATCTGACCGGCGCGCAGAGCCCCTGTCAGGTTCGTTTCAAGAATCTCGTTCCAGTCCTTTTCATCCATTGCCAGGATCGGAATGCGTTTGGTACGGCCGGCAGCGTTGACCATAATGTCCACCTTGCCGAAGGCCTTCACGGAGGCGTTCAGCAAGCCCTCAAGCGAGGCCCGATCCGTCACGTCCGAAGTGACTCGCAGGCTGCGGCGGCCGAGCGCTTCAATCTGCCGTGCGGCGTTTTCCACCTGCTCAGCGCGGCGCGAACTGGGAATCACATCGGCGCCAGCTTCGGCCAACCCACAGGCTATAGCGTGTCCGATACCCGAAGTTCCTCCGATCACTACGGCAACTTGACCATCTAACTCGAACCCTGCATATCCCATGCTTCACTCCCGCAAAAGTACGGCACTGGGCCGTCAATAATCGCTTATTCCGTAATCCGCCGGACCTAACCTACTTTGACCAACCTAGATTGACCAAATCCAGACTGACCCGGGTCCTCGGGTTTGAATATTGCTTGACCACAATATCAGAAACCGAGTTCATGATGGTTCGTGGCGCGAACCTGCCGCCCGAAGCTGTGTCCGTGACAGTAACCCGCGCAGCCTTGATTGTTCTCGTTGAGACTTGTTCGCGGTTGGTTGCAAACTCTTCCCGCACCGAATATAAGGATGCAGGGGCGAATTCTAGCACGGGCTGTAGGGCCAGGTGACACTCCTTGTATCGTTCACGCCGTGAAATTCTGAAGTCACTCAGCCGATCCGCTGCAATTTTCTCGCTTGAAAGTGTACTGGGACTGGCGCGTCCGATGTGGTCGCAATCCGCACCTCCCGCACAACTGCCGCTTGAACCGCTGCAGCCGGGCACACCGCTTGGAGTAAGTTTTCTCAACATCGGACGCGAATCAGGCCTCAACACCAAGACCATCTTCGGCGGCGAACACAAAAACAAATACTTGCTCGAAACCACCGGCTGCGGAGTCGCTTTCTACGACTACGACAACGACGGATGGCTCGATATTTTTCTGGTCAACGGCACGCGCCTCGAAGGATTTCCCGCCGGACAAGAGCCCATCTCCCGCCTGTTCAAAAATAATCGCGATGGCACATTCACCGACGTGACCCTCAAAGCCGGCGTCGCGCACTCCGGGTGGGGACAGGCCGTTTGCGTCGGCGATTACGACAACGACGGCAACGACGATCTGTTCGTGACCTACTTCGGCAAGAACGTGCTCTATCACAACAACGGCGACGGCACCTTCACTGACGTCAGCGCCAAGGCCGGAGTCGCGGGCAGCGGTAAACGCTGGAACACGGGCTGTGCATTTGTTGACTATGATTGCGACGGGCGGCTCGATCTGTTCGTGGCCAACTACATCGACATGGACTTGGCGACCGCTCCCGTGCCCGAGTCGGGTCCATGTCTCTACAAAGGCGTGATGGTGGCGTGCGGCCCGCCGGGACTGAATGGCGGCAAAAACCTGCTCTATCACAACAACGGTGACGGAACCTTCACCGACGTTTCCGAGAGCTCTGGCATTCTCAGCGCCGATGGCACTTATGGTCTCGGCGTCCTCACCGCCGATCTCGACAACGATGGCTGGCCCGATATTTATGTCGCCAATGATTCCACCGCCAGCACACTTTACCAGAACAAGAGAAATGGCAAGTTCGTCGACATCGCGCTCGAAGCCAACTGCGCCCTGAGCGCCGACGGCAAGCCCGAGGCTGGCATGGGAATCTCCGCCGGCGACTACGATCTCGATGGCAATCTCGATCTGCTGAAGACAAACTTCGCGGGCGACACGCCTTCGCTCTATCACAATCTCGGCGGCGCCAATTTCGAGGACGCCACCTTCACCGCCGGACTCGGCGCCCACACCCAGTATCTCGGCTGGGGCTGCGGTTTTTTCGATTTCGACAACGACGGTTGGCCCGATATCCTCATCTGCAACGGCCACGTCTATCCCGAGGTCGAACAATTGAAAACCGAGGCTGGATACGCCCAGCGCAAACTTCTCTATCGCAACCTACGCAACGGTCGGTTCGAAGATGTATCGCTGCAAGCCGGACCCGGCATCTCCGATCCGATTGCCGCGCGCGGCTGCGCCTTCGGCGACTTCGACAACGATGGCGATCTCGACGTGGTCGTCAATCCCGTCAACGACTATCCCCAGCTTTTGCGCTGCGATTCGCAGAGCGGCAACAACTGGATCAAGGTTCGCATCATCGGCGTGAAATCAAATCGCAGCGGCATCGGCGCTCGCCTGAAGTGCATAACCCACCTCCCGGGCGAGGCCAACCTCACCAGCAGATTGACGAAGTCCGCAGCGGTGGTGGATTTTTTTCACAAAGCGATCTGCGCGTTCACTTTGGCCTCGGCAAAGCCGAGAAAGTCGACTTGCTGGAAATCCGCTGGCCCAGTGGGCAAGTGGACAAACTCAAAGACCTCAAGCCCAACCAGGTTGTCTATGTGAAAGAAGGCGAAGGCATCGTTCGCACCATGCAGTTTCCGCCCGCAAAAGCGCCGGCCAAGTAGCGCCAGCCCCGCCCCCGTCTCTATGCGGTTAGGCGATTGACCGCTTTCGCGGTTTGTGGCTGAGCGAATCGCGGATAGAATGCGGAGACTCGGAGGTTGCGCTCTCAATGCTTTCCAGGCTTGGCGAAAGAACGCTTATTGGGAGTTTCCTGCTCGCCGGAGCTTTGAGCGTTCACGCCGCCCCCGAACCGCAGGCGCCGCGGGGCCACGCAGGGGACGAAGCCTGTCGCCCGTGTCACGCCGAAATAGTCGACAAGTATTACAAAACAGCACATAAGCTGACCTCGCGAACGCCGACTGCGGAATCCATTCTCGGTTCTTTTGCCGAACACGAAAATATCCTGAAAACATCGAATCCCAATTTGCAGTTCCGCATGGAATCTAAACCGGAAGGATTTTACGAGACTGCGGTTTCAACGCTTCCCGCAGGCCTCACCAAGCACACGGAGCGAATTGACATTGTCGTCGGCTCCGGCAGAGTAGGTCAGACGTATCTCTACTGGAAGGGCGATCTGCTGTTTCAGCTTCCCATCTCGTACTGGACAGATCTGGCTACGTGGGTCAACAGCCCAGGATACCGGGATGGCGAAGCCAAATTTGAACGGCCGGTGGTTCCGCGGTGTTTGGAGTGCCATGTGACGTATGCGAAACCGGCGAGTCCGCTGGCATCCTCCAATCAGTACCATCCGGACACGCTGGTGTTGGGGATTTCTTGCGAACGCTGCCACGGGCCAGCCCGCGAGCATGTGGATTCGATGACAAAGAAAACTCCCGGAGCCAATATCATCCCTTTGGCAAAG
Organism: uncultured Acidobacteriota bacterium; assembly: GCA_963800405.1. Taxonomy (GTDB): domain Bacteria; phylum Acidobacteriota; class Terriglobia; order Terriglobales; family Acidobacteriaceae; genus Sulfotelmatobacter. The sequence continues at coordinate 511 of CAWDBW010000014.1, read as the reverse complement.
CTGAGCCGCGAAAGGCAAATCGATGTTTGCGCGCAGTGTCATGGCGGCCGCCGGTTTCCGCAGGCCGCCGCATTCTCCTATCTTCCGGGCGAGCCCTTGGATAAATACTACAATCGCGACCAGTCCAACCCGGGCGCGGTCGCGGACGTTCATGGCAATCAGGTTGCGCTTTTGCAGATGAGCCGGTGTTATCAATCGTCGCCGAACCTTGTCTGCTCCACTTGTCACGACGTTCATCAGAGACAGCGGGATGCCGCTGCATTTTCTGCGCGCTGCCTCGCATGCCATGCACCGGAACGTTGTGGAGAATACGGCAAATTGAAAGAGAAAATCCTGTCAGGATGCGTGGACTGCCACATGCCCGTACAAGCCTCCAACCTGATCATCTCCAACTCCAACGGCAAACAGACCAGGGCAATGGTGCGGACTCACTGGATCAAAATTTATGGCGATTCGAAAAAGCCATCAGGCGAAGCTGCGACAGCCCATTAGTCCGGTTGCATTCCATTCA
>CAWDBW010000013.1:0-32560 GCA_963800405.1 uncultured Acidobacteriota bacterium | reverse complement strand
CGAGGGCGTTCATGTGAAACTCAGCGGTCTGGCTGCGAACGGTGGCGGCGGCGTGTTTCCCAACTGGGGTGCGGCGTCGGGCTCGCACGACTGGCTCTACTGGGTGGTTCCGGTCCACGCCAAGTTTGGCGAAGGCATTCCGCTGCCCGCCGGGTATGCGCTTACCAGCGGTTCCGGCAGCGTTACGGGGATGTTCCCCAAGATTGCGGGCGCATCGAGCTACAAGATCCTCAAAATGGACTGGGATCAGCATAGCGTGCGCCCCTATCCGGAGGGCGCGGGCAACTACCTGGTCACCACGGTGCAGCAGAGTTCATGCGCGACCCTGACCTGTCAGTTCACCGATCAGGGAGGCCCTCTGTCCTCTTACACCATGGCCGGAGAAGATCTTACCAGGAACATCTATATGCCGCGGCTGGACTTCTGGCCGGGCGCAGTTGTGATCAGTCCGGACGAGGACCGCTCGACAGAGTCCCTTTCTGATATGTCGCCGCCCCTCCAGTCCGATGTGCTGGGTGCTGGAGCCATCGTCAGCACCCTGCCTCCGGGAGCAGTCACCGGGGTGGCCGATGTGTTGATCGGAACCGCAGCAACTCCTCCAGCAGCCGCGAATCTGGAGGCGCTGCACACCAACTCAGCCGGCGTCATCCCCGGCGCAACCATTCTCAAAGCCGCGAACGGCGGGCAGACTCTCGAGAATGGCCATAAAGGCAGGCTGAACTTTGGGCACCACGGCCAGGCGGTTGGTTTCACTCCGCTGATTACCTTGGGCGACAGCAATTGGGGGAAGACCTGGGCCGCTGCCAATCACCGTCCGGCCGCGGACGCCAGTGATCTCGATCTTGGCTACGAGGGCAATATCGATACGCTCTACAGCCGCGCTCAGAATGAGGTTCGCGAATACATCGGAAAGTTTCCCGATGGCAATCCGCAAGAGAAGCTGACGGCCGCGGCTAAAACATTTAATGTTCCGGTGACCATCAACGGCAATCTCACGGTCACGGGAAAGTGTGTCGGCTGTGCCGGAGACTCGAGCGGCGTTGCAGCAGCTCCCGGCGGAGGTGGCGCGAAGTGGACAGTTTCTCTGACCGGACAAAAAGCTGCCATCGCCCCGACAAATCTGTGCACTCCCTCCGCTTGTGGACCTGGCCAGTACAGAGTCAGCTATTACCTGGACTCGACCACCACCTGTCCGTCCCCAGGAAACGCGGCGGCTGCCTTGACGATCGGGTGGAAGGACGAGACCAGCGCCCGAACCCTCCGTTTGCCGCTTGCCGGAGCGGGTGTTTCCCAGGGGAATAGTCTGTCGCTGGGTGGCACCTCTAATTTTGGCGGCGGCAGTATTTCGCTGTGGTCGGCCGGGAATGCAACGATTACCTATTCGACTACGTATTCGGCGTGCGCGACTGGCATGGGCAGTTACTCCGTGCGGATTGCAGTCGACAAGGTGCAATAATCGAGAAGCTACTGCGGGGCTCGAAAGAATTGATAGCTGAAGGGCCTTGCACTCATCGCCTTACCGAGTTCGCTTCCGACCTTATTTAGCGGAATGGGCTTGTCGATATTATTGAAAGCACTTCCCTCGAGGCCAAAATACAGAATCAATCTGTGCCCGCGCTGGGAAATCTCTCCCTTGTGAATGCCTCGGGTGTCGGCCAACGTGATCGATCCTGCTGGCGCCGTCACGTGAACAATCTTCTCTGGACATACCTCTTGGACTTCTTTGTCACTTAGATTCATTCGATTCGTCAATCGTCTGGTCAAGGGTCTGGTACTTCTATTTGGATTGTGTGAACCTTTGACATAGACGAAATGCGGGGATTCCAACGTGGTGTCTGTCAGATTCACCCCGACCTTTAACCACCGCAAACACCCTGAATCCGTGTGAAACGGTCGTGGCCGAAGCCCTTGCGGCACGAAGTCGGTATCCCACCACATATCAGGTTTCGTAACCACCGGAAATACCCCAAGGTAGTGCGCCGCGACCGCCAGAAGATAGGGATCGCACAACAGGCATTGAAGGTAATGGTTCTCTAACAATAGCGATCGAGGGACCGTATACGTGGAATGGCGGGGCTGGGACGGGTCGATCCCGTTGCTTGTACCGGTCTCTGCGATCGGCATGGTCGAGTAGTTCCCAGAGTTTTCATCCTTCGCCAAAACGCCATAGGTGATCGTATCGAGTGAGCATGACTGGGCCAGTTCGCTTAGATTCTGAACTGCTTCCCCTTTGAGTCGCCGCGGCAGCACAACCACACCGTCTTCTTGGAGGGTCCGAACAATGTCCTCGACACCCGGGTCAGAAGTGCCGGCATCAGTCAAGATGTTCGCCCCATCCCAGTCGGCTCGCAAGTCCGTTTCTCTTCGCCTCGATTCAAGAATCCGGAAGAGGATGTCGTTCGACCTGCCGTCGGTGTAGGCATAAAGCTTCTGTACAAACCAGTTGCTCTCTGGTTCCGGCTCGCCAAGACGCCAGTATCGCCAGGCTCCCCTGCCAAACATTCCGACTTTACCTAAAGATTGTTTAAGGTTCTTCAAGCGCATTCCGCTTCTTGTCTTCGTCTCGGGAAACACAAAGCCAGCATTCTCTCGAAAAATCTCGCCCGATGATCTCCCCCGGCAGACGAGGCGGGCCGGTTCGCGTCTTGTTGGATAATGGGCCTAGCGAGAGCGGTATTATTGAACATCCTCTTCGGGAGAGTCAACCTACCACGAATGTGCGGAATCTTCGGCATTGTTGCACGAAACGCGTGCATCCCGGACGGCGTGCTCGAACGCGGTACGCAGTCGCTGGCGCACCGCGGGCCCGATGATTCGGGCACGATCCTGCTGTGCGATTCCGTTCCCGAGCCGGTTGAAATCGGCTTGGGCAACCGGCGTCTGGCGATTCTCGATCTCTCGGCACTCGCCCACCAGCCCATGCACGATGCCGAAACCGGCAACTGGATCGTCTACAACGGCGAGATCTATAACTTCCGTGACGTTCGCCACGAACTCGAACAAGCCGGCGCGACTTTCACCAGCCACTCCGACACTGAGGTTCTGCTCAAGGCCTACGCTCATTGGGGTGAGGAGTGCCTAACGAAATTCCGTGGCATGTTCGCCTTTGCGCTCTGGGATGCTCGTCGCCACCGTCTCTTCATCGCTCGCGACCCCATGGGCATCAAGCCGCTCTACTACGCGCAAGCTGGTTCGTATTTTATTTTTGCTTCCGAGGTCCGCACGATCCTTGGGACCGGCCTGGTGCCGTCTCGCATTGACCCTGCCGGGCTCATCAACTATCTGACTTTCGGCTCGGCCTACGACCCGCTGACTCTGGTGGAAGGAGTGCACGCGCTTCCCCCCGGCCACACTCTGAGCTGGGAAGCTGGAATTCTGCGCCAGTCGTCATATTGGGATCTAGTGGACAATCCAGCGCCGAAGCCAGCTTCAGAATCCTTCTCCCTCGAAACCGAAGAAAATGCGGCCCAGCGCTTGCAGCCGACTCTGGAGGAAGCCGTCCAGTTGCAGTTGGTGAGCGATGTGCCCGTGGGAGTCTTTCTTTCCGGAGGCATTGACTCCAGCGCGCTGGTCAGCATCCTCCGCCGCAGTAGCGTAACCGCCAGCACGTTCTCCATCGTTTTTCGGGAAGCCGATTTTTCTGAAGTGCAACACTCGCGCGCCATTGCCGCTAAATTTCATACCGATCATCACGAGATCAATGTTTCCGAGGACGATGTTCTGGCCGCCATCCCTGACGCCTTGGGCGCAATGGACCTGCCCACCATGGACGGCGTCAACACCTACTTCGTTTCTCGGGAGACCCGGCGCGCGGGCGTGAAGGTTGCCTTGTCGGGCCTTGGCGGGGACGAAGTTTTTGCCGGCTACTCCACCTTCCGCACCGTTCCGCGCATGGAGCGCTTTGCCCGGTTCTGGAAACAGGTTCCGGGAGTGGTTCGCGGTCCGTTAGCGTCGGCGTTTTCCGCGCTGGCTCCGGCCAGCGATCAGAATCGCAAGCTGGCTGCCCTCGCCCGTGAGAATGGCCGGCTGCTGCATCCTTATTTCTTGAGCCGCATGCTGTTCACGGCCAGCCAGCGCGATTTGCTTCTCCGCAGCGCAGATCTTTCCACCGCTGACGCGGCCGCGGCTTCGCAACGCGATCGCCTTCAGCGTGCGCTCCCACTCGATCCGGTCAATCGGGTTTCCTATCTCGAGTCGCGCTGTTATATGCTGAATACACTGTTGCGCGACGCCGATTTTATGAGCATGTCCCAGGGCCTGGAGGTCCGCGTTCCTCTGATCGATCACCAGTTAGCCAAGACGGTTTTGGCTCTTCCGGGCCGGTGGAAGCTGAACGGAACCCCGAAGAAACTTCTGGTTGGCGCTTTGGCCGGATCGCTGCCCGACGAAATCGTGCACCGTCCCAAGCGCGGCTTCACGCTGCCCTTTGAGCACTGGATGCGGCAGGAGCTTCGATCCGAGATCGAGCCGGTACTGGATGCGAAGCGCGTCAGCAATGGTCCACTCGGCGGCTGGTTGGACGGGAAACAAGTTCGGCAGATTTGGCAGGAGTTTCTGCGCGGAACGGTCTCGTGGTCTCGTCCGTGGTCGATATATGTTCTGCAACGCTGGTGTGAACTGCATTTGTAACTCGTGATTTGTAACCCGTGATTTTGTAACTCATGCAAAAAGTCGAAGAAATCGTCAAGCCACAGCCGGTGACGGCGACCGGAAAGTTGCCGGTTAGCGTGATTGTGGCTGCTCGCAACGAGGAAAAAAATCTGCCGCGCTGTCTCGCTGCGCTCCGCGGTGCAGGTGAAGTCTACGTCATCGATTCGGCGAGCACTGACGCCACGCCCGAAATCGCGCGCTCCTTCGGAGCCAAGGTCGTGCAGTTTCATTATCAAGGGGGATGGCCCAAGAAGCGTCAGTGGGCCATGGAGACCCTGCCTCTTGCCTTCGACTGGATTTTGCTGGTCGATGCCGACGAAGCCGTGACGCCCGAACTGGAGGAGGAGATTCGCCGCTGCCTCGCGAATCCGGAATTTAGCGGCTATTACATTTCTCTTCGCATGTATTTTCTCGGCCGGGTTCTCAGCCGCGGCGATGCCAGCTTCTGGAAGCTTGCCCTGTTTCGCCGCGGAAAAGGCCGCTACGAATGCCGTCTCCGCGATCAGGATGCATCCATGGCCGACATGGAAGTTCACGAGCACGTCGTGGTTGACGGCCGCACCTCGCGCCTCAATCATCCGCTGATTCACCACAATGTGGAATCGCTTTCCCGCTATATCCGAAAGCACGACGAATATTCGAACTGGGAGTCCCGTGTGCTGCTGCAGGGTGAGCAGAACAGTTCTGAGTTGCCGCCGGCGTTCTTTGGCACGCAGGCCCAGCGCCGCCGCTGGCTCAAGAAAAAACTCTACGCCGTGCCCGGCTCGCCGGTTCTGCTTTTTTTCTACCGGTACTTTCTGCGAGGCGGATTTCTCGACGGTGTTCCCGGCCTGATCTACTGCGGATTTCAGGCCGTTCAGATGTTTCACACCAAAGCCAAGATCTACGAGCTGAAAACACGCGAATCAAATTCGCCAAGGGACTAAACGGAAAATGTGCGGCATCAGCGGCGTGGTGAATTGCGGAGATCGGGAAACGCTGGCGCGGATGACGCAGGTCCAGGCGCACCGCGGCCCCGACGACTCCGGCCTCTGGGATCGCAAGTTTCCTGACGGCTCCTACATCGGCATGGGCAGCCGGCGCCTCGCCATTCTCGACCTCTCGCCCGTCGGCCGCATGCCGATGTGCAACGAAAACCGCACCGTCTGGATCACCTACAACGGCGAGATTTATAACTTCGCCGAACTTCGCCGCGAACTCGAAAGCAAGGGCCACCGCTTCGCCTCGCACACCGACACCGAGGTGATCATCCATCTATATGAGGAAGAAGGCCCCGACTGCGTCAAGCGTCTGAACGGCATGTTCGCCTTCGCCATCTGCGATCTGCGCTCTGCTACGCCGCTGCTGTTCGTGGCTCGCGATCACTTCGGCGTCAAGCCGTTCTACTATTTTCACGATGGCCAGCGTTTCGCGTTTGCCTCTGAAATTAAAGCGCTGTTGCAGATTCCGGAAATCGAAGCGGAGCTCGACCCCGCGTCGCTGCACCAGTATCTGACATTCCTCTGGGTGCCCGACCCCAACACGATGTTCCGGCGCATTCTGAAGCTGCCTGCTGGGCACTACGCGATTTTGCGCAACGGTGAACTGAAGCTCACGCAATACTGGGATCTGACTTTTCCTGCGGCGAATCAGACTTACTCGCGTTCGGAAGACGATCTGGCCGAAGAAGTTCGCGAGCGCTTTCGCCATTCCGTCGAAGCGCAGATGGTGAGCGACGTTCCCATCGGAGCTTTCCTCAGCGCTGGCCTCGATTCTTCCGGGATCGTCGCTATGATGGCCCAGGCAACGACGGCGCGGGCCACCAAGCAGCCGATTCGCACCTACACCATTACCTTCCCGCGCAAGTATCGGGTCGGCGAAACCACGCTCGATGATCCTGAGGTCGCCACTCGCCTGGCGCGCCACCTCGGATGCGAGAACCATCGCATCGTTGTCGAACCCGATGTGACCGATCTTTTGCCGCGTCTGGTCTGGCATATGGACGAACCGACCGCCGATCCCGCGATCATCACCGCCTATCTGGTCTGTCGCGAGGCTCGCAAGCAGGCGACAGTACTGCTCTCCGGCGTTGGCGGCGACGAACTGTTTGCCGGATACCGCAAACATACGGCGCACTACTGGGCGCAGGCCTACGGGCGCGTCCCATCCGTTGCGCGCCGCTTAGCCGAGGGCGGGCTGGCCGCACTGCCCAGCCTGCGCGGCACTTCGCTGAAGGGACGTTTGCGCCTGGCGAAGAAAATGGGGCGCAGCGCCTCGCTCGATCCTGTCGATCGCTTCATCACGAACTGCACGTATCTGGATAACTCGCAGAAGTCAGGGCTCTACAGTTCCGCGATGATGGCGGAAGTTTCCGCAACCGATCCCTCCAGCCAGCACCGTGCCGCGTTCGACCGCGTCGGCGACGCCGGCTTCCTTCACCAGATGCTTTATCTTGACACCAAGATTTTCATGGCCAGTCTTAACCTCACCTACAACGACAAGATGAGCATGGCATCGTCGGTCGAAGTGCGGGTTCCATTCCTCGACCGCGAGCTGGCCGAATTCGTCGCGTGGAATATTCCACCCGGGATGAAGCTGAAGGGTTTCCTGCGGCCCACAACGAAATACATTTTCCGCAAGGCGATGCGCGACATTTTGCCGCGCGAAGTGTTACATCAGCCCAAAGCCGGCTTCGCTGCTCCGGTAGACTACTGGTTGGCGCACGATCTCAAGGAAATGGTGGACGACTTGCTCTCGCCGGCGCAATTGCGCGCACGCGGCCTGTTCCAGCCCGCAGCGGTGCAGCGCTACATTGACGAGCATCGCAGCGGCCGCCAGGACTGGTCGATGCAGCTTTGGCAATTCCTGACGCTGGAATTGTGGATGCAAACATTCCTCGACGGCGGGGCGCGGAAATTCGAGTCAGAGATGGCTCCCGTCGGGCAAGTGGCTACGGCATGAAACAGGTTCTCCAACACGCGCGTACGGGCGAGATCACGGTGGAAGAGGTCCCGACCCCGCAACTTCTTCCCGGCTGCGTGCTGGTGCGCATTGCGGCCTCGGTGGTTTCCGCAGGCACCGAGCGCGCGTCGCGCCGAGTTCGCACGAAAGAGCCTGCTGCAGAAAGCGCAGTCCCGGCCCGATCTGGTGCGAGAAGTCATCGGCAAAGTGCAGCGTGATGGAATCGTCTCGGCCATCGCAGGCCGTGCGCAGCCGTCTCGACCAGCCCCAAAGCCCTGGCTACAGCAGCGCCGGAACGGTGATCGCGGTAGGCGAGGGCGTCACCGATCTGCAGCCGGGCGACCGCGTAGCCTGCGCCGGCGCTGGATTTGCCGTTCATGCCGAGATCGCATGCGTTCCCCGTTTGCTGGTGGCGCGCATTCCAGCGCGTGCAACGAGTCGGAGACGAAGTTCCTCTCGATGAAGCCGCGTTCGCTACGCTGGGCGCGGTGGCTCTGCATGGCATACGCAATCCGAAGCCAAGCTTGGCGACACTGGTCGCGGTGATTGGCCTGGGTCTGCTCGGTCAACTCACCGTGCAACTGCTGAAGGCCGCAGGCTGCCGCGTGCTTGGCATGGATATTGATCCGGTCGCGCGCCGATCTTGCCCGACGCATGGGCGCGGATGACGCCGACCGAGTTCCGCTTCGGCTTCCGGGATCTGTGTTTCGAGACTTCGCGAGGTGCCGGGCGTAGACTGCCGTTCTGATCACCGCCGAAACCTCCAGCAGCGATCCGGTCAATCTGGCCGGCGCCGTCGCACGCGATCGCGCCATCGTGGTCGCCGTCGGAACGGTTGGCATGGACATCGAGCGCAAAGCGTACTACGAGAAGGAACTCGACTTCCGCGTCTCGCGCTCCTACGGTCCCGGTCGTTACGATGTGGCTTACGAGCAGAAGGGACGCGACTATCCCATTGGCTACGTGCGCTGGACTGAAACCCGCAACATGGAGGCGTTCGTACAGTTCCTTGCCGAGAAAGAAATCGATGTCGGCGCGCTGATCACACACCGCTTTCCCATCGACGCGCGCACAGAGTGCCTACGATTTGATCACCGGCAAATCGCGTGAGCCATTTCTGGGAGTGGTGATTCAATATTCTTCCAGGGAAGATCACATCTGCTATCGCTCGAGCCGCTCGTTGCCTCGAGCTTTCCGCTCACTTCGCCGGCGAGACCCGCATCCGCTGCTGGCTTTTCGGTCGGCTTGCTGGGTGCCGGAGTGTTTGCGGCGGGCACGCTGGTCCCCGCGATGAAGGCTTCGCCGAACAGCACGCTGGTCGCAGTCTGCGCGGCACTGGCTCGCACGCGCAGCATGTCGAGCGCAAATTCGGTTTTCGTTATTGCACCACCGACGAAGCCCAGCTCATTCAGGATGCCGCCGTCAATACCGTCGTCATCGCCACTCGCCATCATTTGCATGCGAAACAGGTTTTGGCCGCGCTTGCAGCCGGCAAGCATGTGTTCTGCGAGAAACCGCTTGTGCCTGTCCGAAGAGGAATTGCACTCGGATCGCCCTCGCCTATTTCGCGAATTCCCATCGTCCGAGCGGCCCTCGTTGATGGTCGGATTCAATCGCCGCTTCGCGCCCATGGCCGCGCGGATGAAGTCTTTCCTCGCGCCGATCTCCGAGCCGCTGGCTCTGCATTATCGGATTAATGCCGGATATCTACCGCCTGACCATTGGGTGAACGATCGCGAGCAAGGCGGTGGACGCATTCTCGGCGAGGTCTGCCACTTCGTGGACCTGCTGATGTTTTTCGCGGGATCGCCAATCGTGGAGGTCGAAGCCAGAGCTCTCGGCAATTCAGGCCGTTACAGTGGTGACAATGTGCTGGTATCGCTCCGCTTTGAAAACGGTTCCGAAGGCACCATCAGCTATCTCGCCAACGGCGACCGGGCGTTTTCGAAAGAGCGGATCGAAGTATTCGGCGGAGGCAGCACCGCCGTGCTCGAAGATTTTCGCCGCCTCGAACTCGTTCGCAACGGCCGTAAAGAAACCATCCACGCGCGCTGGCGTCAGGACAAAGGACATCGCGGCGAGTGGGCTGCCTTTGTGCAATCGGTACAGCGTCAGGAAGCAGGCGCCGATCCGGTTCGAGGAATTGATCTGCTCGACTCTGGCGACCTTGCGCGTGGATGAATCGGCGGCCACCGGAAAACGGCTTGCCGTGGACACCGCTGCTTTTATCCAGTGCAACTCAAAGAGAACTCCGGTCTGAAGCGCCAGTCCGAACGAATGACCCGATCGACACCGCAACGTCACAGGAGACGAACGTTAGTTCATGCTGATTCTTGGGCCTCAATATGTTTCACGCCGATGCTTCTGCAGCGATCGTGCTCGATGGCGAAGTGAAGTTCGCCATTGCCGAGGAGCGTCTGAACCGCCATAAACACTTCGGCGGATTTCCCGCGCTGGCGGTCAAAGCATGCCTCGACGCAGTGGGCGCCAAGATTTCTGATGTCGAGCACGTAGCCGTCGGTCAGGATAGCGACGCCAATCTGGCGAAGAAGGTTCAATACGCTCTCGCCAACCCGGCCAAGATTCTCAATTTCATTCGCCTGCGCCAGCGCAAAGAAGGCATGCGCGATGTCCGCTCGCTATTGGCGAAGGCTCTTGACATCGATCCCACGCAACTTCGTTTTCAGGAGCACCATCTCGAGCATCACATCGCCCACATCGCCAGCGCCTACTACTGCTCGCCCTGGGAAAAAGCCGCTGGCTTCAGCTATGACGGTTCCGGCGATTTTGTTTCCACCATGATGGCTCGCTGCCAAGGCAACGAGATTGAAATTCTTGACCGGGTGTTTCCTCCGCACTCGCTGGGCAGCGTCTATACCATGATCTGCGAGTTCATCGGCTACAGCCAGTATGGCGATGAAGGCAAGGTCATGGGCCTGGCTCCCTACGGGAAAGATACTTATCGCGATGAGATCAACAAGATCGTGGCCCTGAAAAATGGCGGCTTCCAGCTTGACTTGCGCTATTTCAAGCCGCTCGGTAGCAATCAGGGAATGCAGGTACTATCCGACGGCACAGTGAAGCTGGCGCGCCATTTTTCCGACCGGATGGAGAAACTGTTTGGTGAGCCGCCGCCGCCCGCACGCCGAAATTACCCAGCGCGACATGGACCTGGCCTTCGCCCTGCAGCAGCGCTTCGAAGAAATCTTCTTCCATCTGCTGAATCAGCTTCATGGCCGAGTCCCGCTGGAAGACCTCGCCATGGCCGGTGGATGCGCGCTCAACAGCGTAGCCAACGGCAAAGTGTTCGACCATACTCCGTTCCGCCGGACTTACATTCAGCCCGCCGCAGGCGACGAAGGCCTGGCCATCGGAGCTGCACTGCACACGTATCATTCCGTGCTGCAACAGCCTCGCCGCCACGAATTGAAACATTCTTACCTGGGCCCGGAGTTTTCCGATTCGCGCATTCAAACCGCGCTGCACAGTGCAGGCCTGCAATACCGCAAGATGGAACGCGATGCACTACTCGACGAAGTTGCCGGTGAGATCGCGGCCGGCAATGTGATTGGCTGGTTTCAGGGGCGCATGGAGTGGGGCCCGCGCGCACTCGGCAATCGCTCGATCGTCGCTCATCCCGGCCTGCCCAACATGAAAGATGTTCTCAACGCCCGCATCAAGCACCGCGAATGGTTTCGTCCGTTCGCGCCGTCCATCATGGTCGACCACCAGCACGAATACTTCGAGCACGATCATCCTTCGCCCTTCATGCTGCACGTGTACAAAATCCGGCCGGAGAAGCGCAAGGAATTATGCGCGGTGAACCACGTGGACGATACCGGCCGTCTGCAGAGTGTGACTCGCGAGGAAAATCCGTTGTACTACGATCTCATCTCCGCCTTCCATCGCAAGACCGGGATCCCCGTCATCCTGAACACCAGCTTCAACGAGAACGAGCCGATTGTCTGCACTCCCGAGGAAGCCATTGACTGCTTTCAGCGTACCCGCATGGATGTGCTGGCGATCGGTCCGTTCCTGGTGGTCAAGCCCAGACAGAATGAAGAGACGGTGGCCGCTTCTGCCCCTGCAAAGTGCAGGGAAGCCTAGCCTGCTTAGCGAGAACTGCGGCGCCGACGCGCGCTCAGTGCACGAGGAATCCTGTTGCGGCGATCACGATTCCAGCCACGCCCAGCCCAATGCCCAGCCACCAGAAGAGTCTTCGTCCGGAAAGCAGCGTGATCGACGTGATTACCAATCCCACTTCGAGGAAGACTTCGGCCAGATCAAATCGATCCGCACGATTTCTCTCGTGAGCAACTTCCGCCTCCATGTCGTGGGCCGTGTCCTCGATTCCTTTTTGCTCATCCTTGTAGCGCGCCACTTCGCTTGAATATTTGTCGCGTAGTTTGGCGAGCGCGACTGCGTCGGTGGTCGCTTCCACCGCGGTCAGGTCGACGAAAAGTTCATCCGTATGCCGGCGGATGTTCTTAGCCTGGTAGTAGGCCCACTGGTCAGACGACTTGGCTTGAAGCACGACCTCTTCGGTGTGCGCACGATGGCCGAGCAGCGTTACCACAGCCACCAGCACCGCCAGTATCGCCATGGTCACCGTGACCGGCACCAGCGTAGGATCATGTTTCGCATGCTCTGCGTGTTCCTGCAATTCGTTCAGCTCTTCCGACATTTCGTCACTCTCCCATAACTTTCACAATGACCCGCTTGTCTCGCCGCCCGTCGAACTCCGCATAGAAAATCCGCTGCCAAGTGCCTAGATCAAGTTTGCCCGCGGTAATCGGCACGATGACTTCATGATGAATCAGCAATGCCTTCAGATGAGAGTCGGCATTGTCCTCGCCGGTCTCGTGATGCCTGTAGTCCTTGCGAAATGGCGCCAGATGTTCCAGCCACTGGTCGATGTCCTCGATCAATCCACTTTCATTATCGTTGACGTAGACGCCCGCAGTGATGTGCATCGCCGAAATCAGCACCATGCCTTCGCGCACTCCACTCTTGCCGACGATCTGTTCAATCTGCGGCGTGATGTGCACGTAGGCGCGATGCGTCTTGGTGTGAAACTTCAGATATTCCGTGAGCGTTTTCATTATCCCCAGAGCCAGTTCGATCGCAGAATCTACCGCAGAACCGCCGCCACCTTTCCGCCCGCAATCAATGCTGCTATTCGTGCAAAATCTCCGTACATCACGCGGTCTTTCTCCATGGTGGGACACACCGAACGGATGGCGGAGTGCGCAGCCTGTCCGCGTTTCGAAGTCTTCAGCGGAGCGAGAAAATCCAGCGCCTGCGCGACGGCCATGGCCTCAATGGCCAGCACGTTTCGCGTGTTGTCGACAACGCGTTTCAGCTTGGTCGCCGCGGTCATGCCCATGGAGACGTAATCCTCCTTGTTTCCTGATGTCGTGATCGAGTCGACGGAAGCAGGATGAGCCAGCACCTTGTTCTCGCTGACCAGCGCCGCCGCCGTGACTTGCGGCATCATGAAGCCCGAGTTCAACCCGGCGCCCGGAGCCAGAAACGGCGGCAATCCCTCGCTCAGCGCCGGATTCACCAGGCGCTCGATCCGCCGTTCGCTGATGCCCGCCAGCGCACTCAACGCAATGGCTAGAAAGTCCAAGGCAAACGCCAGCGGCTCGCCGTGAAAATTTCCGCCCGAGATGACGTCGCCTTCCGCATTCTTTGGATCGGTGAGGAAAACCAGAGGATTGTCGACCGCGGAATTCGCTTCCGTCTCAAATACGGCGCGACAATGTGCCAGAGTGTCGCGCACTGCGCCGTGAACCTGCGGGATGCAGCGCAGCGAGTAGGCGTCCTGCACGCGTCCGCAGGCGCGGTGCGACTCGCGGATCTGGCTGCCTTCCAGCATGTGGCGCAGATTGGCCGCGGTCTTTATCTGTCCGGCGTGCGGCCGCGCCCGGTGGATGCGCTCATCAAACGCGGCGTCGGTGCCTTTGAGCGCGTCACAGCAAAGCCCGCCCAGCACGTCGGCGGTGTCGACCAGCGTTTCGGCCGCTAGCAGAGCCAACGTTCCCACCGCTAGCATGGCCTGCGTGCCATTGATCAGCGAGATAGTCTCCTTGGCCTCCAGCACCAGCGGTTTGATCTGCGCCCGCTTCAGGCACTCCGCGCTGGGAACGCGCACGTTCCTTTCATCGACGCACTCGCCTTCTCCGATCAGCGCCAGCGCTAGGTGCGCTAGGGGCGCAAGATCGCCGCTCGCACCCACACTGCCTTGCGACGGCACCACCGGCGTGACCCCGCGATTGAGCATTTCGCAGAGCGTGTCAATCACCACAGCTCGCACTCCGGAATGGCCCTTGGCCAGCGAGTTCGCTCGCAGCAGCATCATGGCGCGAGTTTCCGCGACCGCTAGCGGTTCGCCGATACCCACCGCATGCGAGCGCACCAGGTTGACTTGCAGTTCGCGAATCTGATCGCCGGCAATGCGCACGTCGCTTAACTTACCCACGCCGGTGGTGATGGCGTAGGCAACCGTGTTGCTGGCCACAATTTCATCGACGACGGCGCGCGCCCGGTTGACCGCCTCTCGCGCATCGGGTGAGAGCAGTGCCGCGCGCCGGGCCTCAATACTCGCAACTTCTCCTACTGCTTCCAGCGTGAGATCGTTTCCGTTGATGTGGAGTGCGTTCAAGAAGTTTCCCCGTGAGATGGTGCAGTCTTGCTTCCGCGACTAGACAAAAGACGCGGGATTATTTTCCCATCGCCGCGCGGAACGCCGTTAAATACTTCTCCGGCAGGGCCGCAACGTTCATGTTTAAATCGGTGACGATGTGCTTGGTCTCGCCCTCCGCCAACAGCGTTCCGTTCTCGGCCCGTGCCAGTTCGTAACTGAAGACGACGACTTTCTCACGCACCGCCTTCAGCCGCGTCCGCACCACAACTTCTTCGTCATAATAAACCGGAGCACGATAGCGGCATGTGGCTTCGGCGACGGCAATGAACCGTCCGTCCTCGCGCTCCAGGTCGCGGTAGGAAAACCCCAGCTCCCGCATCAGTTCCACGCGGCCCACCTCAAACCAGATCAAGTGATTCGAGTGGTAGACCACGCCCATCTGGTCGGTTTCGGCGTAGCGCACGCGCAGCCGGGTTTCGTGGAACGTATGGCGGCCCTTGGGCTTCATTTCCCCGTCCACACCGGCTTGCGCTTCTCCAGGAACGACGAAATCCCTTCGCGAAAGTCTGCAGTCGTGCGGATCGCGGCGTTCTCGCGCACGGCCGCTTCAATCTGAGTCTCGATCTCCGCGCGGGCATGATCGGTGAGCAACTGCTTGGTCGCCCGCAACGACGACGGGCTGTTCTCCATCAGGAGAGCGGCCAACTCGCGCGCGCGCGCCAGCAGATTCTCCGCCGGAACAATTTCGTTGATCAGCCCCATGCGCGTCGCTTCCTCCGCGTCGAAAAGCCTGCCGGTCAACAGAAGATCGCGCGCCTGTTTTTCACCGACTTGCCGTAACAGAAAGGTCGAAACAATCGCGGGAACAAATCCGATGCGCACTTCGGTGTACCCGAACTTCGCCTCCGGGACCGCCAGCGTGAAGTCACACAGCAACGCCAGTCCGGTTCCCCCGGCGATGGCTGCCCCGTTCACGGCGGCAATTGTCACTTTAGGAAACTCATAGAGCGACCGAAAGAGCTGAACCATGGTCTGCGAGTCCTGCAAGTTCTGTTCCGCCGAACGCCCAAGCAGGGACTTCAAATTATCCAGGTCCATCCCGGAGCAGAATGCCTTACCCGCCCCGGTCACGATCAGAATGATCGCCTCTGACTTTGCCACGTCGTCGAGCGCCCGCAGCAGGTCGTCAATCAGATCGAAGCTGATGGCGTTGCGCCTCTCCGGACGGTTCAGCGTGATCGTCGCGACCCTGCCGTCGTACTCGAGTTGTACGGTCCTGTAGTTCATATCCAAAAAACCTGCCGCGGATCTGACGGATCACAAAATCAGAAACTCAAATTCCATTCTTTATCTGGGATAATCCGTGCAAATCCGTGGCCAATCAATCTGCCACCTGCGAACTGGAAAACTTTGCATCGATCCCCGCCGTCGCTTTCAGCAGCGAATCCAGCGGCTTCAATGGCGGCAAATCGGCGCCCCGCTGGGTGAGTGCCTCGATTACCTTCTCCGTCGGGATGTTACCAACCAAAGCGTCCTGCGCGAAAGGACACCCGCCCAGTCCCCCCAAGACGGAATCAAACCGCCGGCAACCCGCATCGTACGCCGCCAGAATCTTCTCCACCGCCTGCTCGGGACGGCTGTGCAGATGCACGCCAATCTCGAGGTAGTCGTACTTCACCATCACGGCACCGACTACCTCGCTGATCTGTTGCGGAGTTGCCATGCCAACAGTATCGGCCAGCGAGATCATCCGCAAGTTGTCGACTTCCATCAGCGAGATAGCTTCGATCACTTCGTCAGGATTCCACAAGTCGCCATACGGATTCCCGAATGCCATCGAGATGTAGACCACAACATCGAGCCGCGCGTCGTCAGCTTTATTCTGAATCTTCTCCAGTTCCTCGAGTGCCTGCTCGGGAGACTGATTCTGATTCTTGCGCAGAAACGTTTCCGAAATCGAATAGGGAAATCCCAGCGTCGATACCGCCTTCGCCTCAATCGCCCGCTGCGCGCCTCTCTCGTTGACAACAATGCCGATGATCTCCACGTCATCCGGCGGATCGAGTTCTTTCAGTACGTCTTCCGAATCTGCCATCTGCGGAACGGCCTTCGGCGACACAAACGATACCGCGTCAATGTGCTTAAACCCTACGCTGATCAAGGCCTTCAGATAATCCACTTTAAGTTCGGCAGGAATTATCCCCTTCAGCCCTTGCCAGGCATCGCGTGGACACTCGATCAGTTTGACGGCATTGCTCATGGAATCTCAGGTACGGGTTAAGACGGATTTTCACGGATCAAGAATCGCCTTCGTTTGTTTTCTGATCCGCGTTCATCCGCGTCGATCCGTGGCGAAAAGAAGTTGATCTATGTCTGCAGCACGCCCACCTTGAACTCCGCCACATCCGGATTCAGCGCCGCCGCCTCCAGCGCTTCCGTGATTGCATCCCGGGTCTCAATCGGATCGATGATCTTGTCGATCCACAGCCGGGCCGCGCCGTAGCGCGGATCGGTCTGCTCGTCATAGGTGCGCTTCACCGACTCGTACAGCTCTTTTCTTTCTTCGTCGGTCAGCTTCTTACCGCCGCGCTCCAGTTGTTTGACTTTGATTTCAACCAGCGTTCCGGCAGCCGAATCACCGCTCATCACCGCGTAGCGCGCCGTCGGCCAGGCAAACACAAAGCGCGGATCAAACGCCTTGCCGCACATCGCGTAGTGCCCAGCGCCGAACGATCCACCCACAATCACGGCGATCTTCGGCACCACAGAATTCGAAACCGCGTTCACCATCTTCGCGCCCGCCTTGATGATGCCGCTCCACTCCGCATCGCGTCCCACCATGAATCCATTTACATCGTGGAAAAAAACCAGAGGAATCAGATTCTGATTGCAGTCCATAATGAAGCGCGCAGCCTTCTCAGCCGACTCCGTATAGATCACGCCTCCAAACTCAATCCGCTTGTGGCCTTCATGATCGGTCTGCTGCGCGTGCAGTTTCTGATTGGCCACAATGCCCACGGCAAATCCCCCAATGCGGCCGTAGCCGCAGATGAGAGTTTTTCCATACTCCGGCTTGTACTCGTCAAAGCGGCTGCCATCCAGCACGCGCGCCAGCACTTCCTTCATGTCATAGGGCCGCGCCGGCGACGAGTCGTAAATTCCGTAGATCTCTTCCGCCGCCAATGCGGGCTCGACGGGCTTCTTGCGATCCCAGGGAGAAAGCCGCCGGTAGCCCCACTTGTCCACGATTGAGCGGATGCGGGTGATGCAAGCCTGGTCGTTCGGCTCGTGGAAATCAACGGTCCCGCTGATGGCCGAGTGCATGGCCGCACCGCCCAATTCGTCGGCAGAAACTTTCTGTCCAATCGCAGCTTGCACCAGCGCCGGCCCGGCCAGAAACAATCCGCTGCCATCGGTCATCAGCACGTGGTCGCACATCACCGGCAGGTAGCCGCCGCCCGCCACGCACATGCCCATGATGGCCGCGATCTGCGGAATGCCCAGAGCCGACATCACTGCGTTGTTGCGGAACACGCGGCCGAAATCGTCGGTATCGGGAAACACGTCTTCCTGCAGCGGCAAGAAAACTCCGGCGGAATCGACCAGGTAAATCGTCGGAATGCGATTCTCGATGGCAATGTTCTGTGCCCGAATGACCTTCTTCGAGGTCATCGGAAAGAATGCCCCAGCCTTCACCGTGGCGTCATTGGCAATAATCATCACCATCCGCGTCTGCACCCTCGCCAGCCCGGTGATCACTCCGGCGGACGGTGCGCCGCCCCATTCTTCGTACATGCCGTGCGCGGTGTACAGGCCCAGCTCAAAAAATGTCTCGGGATCGGCCAGCAGCGCAATGCGCTCGCGCGCCGTCAACCGCCCTTTGGCATGTTGGTTTTCGATGGCTTTGGTTCCGCCGCCCTCAAAAATCTTCTCGCTTTCATTGCGCACTTGCGACATCAAGTCCGCCAGAAAGCGCATGTTGGCTTCAAAGCGCGCGGAAGTAGGATCAATCTTGGTCGTCAGCAGGTTTGCTGGCGCGGACGAGCTCGCTGTAGAAGTTTCGTTGCGGTCAGCCATGGGTCAAGAAATCTGGAGACGCGAAGATACGGACTGATTACGGTATACCACGCGGGCAGAACCGCGCAATGCGGCATTAGTCGGGATGCCCTGCTTCGTAGACTCGCTGCCACCGATCGCCGATGCGCCGCACCGCCTCGGCCACCGGATCGTCGGCAATCGCATCCACCAGTCCCATCCGCAAGGCATGCATTGCCGAGACCTTCTCGGCAGCCACAAACATTTCCAGCGCGCGTCCTTTGCCCACTAGCCGCGGCAACCGCTGCGTGCCTCCCCAGCCCGTGATCAGCCCCAGCGCCACGCCCCGATGTCCGAACACGGCCTGCGGAGACGCGATCCGGTGATGGCAAGCTAGTGCCAGGTCGAGCCCGCCGCCCATGCAGTATCCGGATATGGCGGCATAAACCGTGGCAGGGAAGCATGCTATCGCTTCCATCAGCGCCTGCCCCATCTTGGAAAACTCGAACGCAGTCGGACCGTCGAGAGCAGAAATCTCTTTCAACTCCGCACCCGCGGAAAAGAATCGGTCGTTTCCGGCAAACACGATTGGCCGATTCTCGCCGCCAAGTTCGCCGACCACATCGGTCAGCGAGAGCACGCACTCGCGCGTAAGGCGGTTGGTCCCATCTTTCGACCACATCCGCAAGATAGGCACTCCCTCATACTCGTCAACTCGAAATGGCGATTCGGACATCGATGGTGAGCATTCCAAAACCTTGCCAGGGGCCGAAAGCTGAGAGCTGACAACTGACAGCTACGCGCTACGTTCCACCCACTCCGCCAACCGGCAGCCGTCTTCCTCCAGCAGGAAGGTTCCCACTCCAAAGCATTCGCCGACGATGCGGTGCGACTCCGGATCGCGCCCCGCCCGCGTAATCCATTGCTGCCCCACTCGGTATTGCGAGGCCGTAAACCATTTCTGCGGTAAAACCTCTACCAATCCTGCCTGCGGGTAGAAAACAAAGAATGCAAACGCCGGATCGTCGTCCGTCATCGCCTTGTAGCTGGTCGGTACGATCAACTCGTCCACGGCCGAGAATTCCGCAGGCGTTTCGATCTTGTGCATGCCCGGCCCCAGAGTGACCGGTACTTCGAAGTCCGCAATCGGAGCCGTCCCGGAATAAATGCGATCAGCCGACGGTTTGAACCAGCCCGCGACCTCCGCCAGATCAAACGCCTTCAGTTGGTCGGGATCGAAACAGGTCAGCCGAAGATTGCGCCCCTCGGGGCACCAGATGCCGACGAAATGCGGCGGCACCAGAAATGGCCGGCAGTAAGTGTTGAGCGCGAGTCGCGCTTTGTCCGGTTCCTGCTCCAGGCCAAGAGTAACCAGGTGAGCAATCGGGCCTTGATCGCCATGATGAGCCCACACGAACCGCTGCTGAGACAAAGAGCGGAAAGCAGGAAACGTCTTCCAGTACCACGGCACCGGGCCAACAGCGGTCGAGAGGATTTCCCGGGCGCGGGAAGCATTAATCTCGGCCATCAGCCGGCCGCCGGCACGCCCGGCCCCTTCACGTTCGCGCGAATGAACTGAACGATGTCGTCCATGGCCGTGCCCGGCTGGAAAATCGCGGCCACGCCGATCTTCTTCAGCCCCTCAATATCCTGGTTCGGGATAATGCCGCCCACCACTACGATCACATCGTCCATCTTGTTCTGCTTGAGCAGATCCATCACGCGCGGCACGATGGCGTTGTGCGCGCCGGAAAGAATTGACAGCCCGATTACCTGCACGTCTTCCTGCAGCGCCGCGGTCACAATCATTTCCGGCGTCTGCCGCAGGCCGGTATAGATCACTTCCATGCCCGCATCGCGCAGCGCCCGGGCAATCACCTTGGCTCCGCGATCGTGCCCGTCCAGCCCCGGCTTCGCCACCAGTACGCGAATCTTCAAATCAGCCATCGCCCACCATTTAACCACAGAGGACACAGAGGTTCACAGAGGCAAGCAAGAACAAGAAAAAGCAACTGGCTCTTCTCTGTGATCCTGTGTGCCCTCTGTGGTCGCGGGTTTGGCACATCCGCTAAACGGTCTTGATGTCCAGGCTCCTCCACATATACCAGCAGGCCACGCTGCGATAGGGTTCCCACGCGCGCGCGATTTTCTCCATGTCTTTCGGCTTAGGCAGTTTGCGCTTCTTGTAATGTTTCTTGATGGCCGACTGCACCCCGTAGTCGCCCGTGGGCAGCACATTCGGACGTTGCAGCGAAAACATCAGAAACATGTGCGCGGTCCACACTCCGATTCCCTTCACCTGCGTTAGATGCTCGATCACTTCGTCATCCGACAACTCCGGCAGCCGCGCGAAATCGAGCACTCCGGCCGCTGTCTTGGCCGACAGATCTTTCAGATAAGCCGATTTCTGCTTCGATAGCCCCACGCTTCGCAGTTGTTCATCGCTGAGTTTGAGAATGCCTTCTGGAGTGAGCGGTTCACCCGCGAGCGCTGCAAAGCGATTGAAGATCGTCGCCGCCGCCGTGCCGTTCAACTGCTGGTAAACAATCGCCTCGGCCAGGCTGGAAAACTCCGGTTCGCCAAACTCCATGCGGCATGGCCCCACGCGCTCAATAATGGCGCGCAGGATCGGGTCGGACTTCTTAAGATGGTTGACGGCCTTTCGCATGACAATACATGTACCACAAAAACCTTCAGTAGGCGAAGAAAAAACGAATTACGGCCGTTAGCTAGTGCGCCCTCTTCACTGCAATCCCCATCACTTCGTATCTTCCACCCCGAAGCAGCTGATTCGCCCCGATAAACGCCCGCGCCGGATAATCCCCGTGAAAATAGGTCCGGTATACGCCGTTGAACGTTTCGTAGAGCTTCAGGTCAGTGCAGAAAATTTGCACCGAAACCACGTCGTCCATAGTTAGCCCGGCCGACTCAACCGTCTGCTTGACCCCGTCCATGACTAGCCGAGCCTCGTCCTCCCCGCTCGCGGGCGGCATGCCGGTCTTAGCGTCGAGCCCGATGTGGCCCGCGATATAGAGCGTGTTGCCCACCAGCACGCCGTCACTGAACGGCAGAGCCTTCATGTCGCTCGCCCGCGGTTTCACGATGTACTTTCGATCTGCAGCTACAGCAGCTACACAAAACACGAAAAACAGCATTACTACAATCATGCGCGATTTCATGGTTTTCCTTTCGAATGACTCAAACACCGGACTCACGCGGCCTTGTGTTCACCCTGGCGGAAATTCTCGATCAGATGTTCGGACGTACGCAGCGAGAACGCCAGAATGCTGATGGTGGTGGTCTTGTCCGTGCAACTCAGAAACACGCTGGCGTCGCACACATACAAGTTCGGCACATCGTGGGTCTGCCCAAAGCGGTTGGTCACAAAATTCTTCGGATCATTTCCCATCCGGCAGGTGCCCGTTTCGTGCAGACTCCAGCCGGGAATCTCCTGCTCGCCCCCTGTTTCCTCCACCACCCCGCCCGCTGCGCGCAGCACTTCGGCGCATACCTGCTTGGAATGCTCCCACATCTTCAGCACGTTTTCGTCCCACTCGAAGTGCATGCGAGCCACAGGAATTCCGTACGGATCTTTCACCTCCGGATCGAGATCCATGAAGTTCGTGTCTGAACGCAGCGAAGGTGCTTGAATTCCAAAGCTGACCGGAGACGGATAGCGCCGCTTGACCTCGCGCTTGAACGACGATCCGAAACCATCCATATCGGTGGCAAAGCCCGGAAATTCTTCGCAGCCACCGTCGGGGTAAACAGAATATCCGCGAATGAATTTCTCTTCATGCGGATCTTTCAGATTCTGCCAGCGCGGCATCCACGCAATCGTGCTGTCGCCCACGTGATCCGGAAAACTGGGCTGGCCGACCAACTGCGGCAGATATCCTCGCGCCGACTCGCCGTAAAGATGATCGCAAAGATTTCGGCCCAACTGCCCGCTGGAATTGCCAATTCCATTAGGCCAGTGCCGCGATTTCGAATTCAGCATGATCCTCGTCGATTCGATGCAGGACGCGGCCACCACCACCGCGCGCCCGTATACTTCGACTTCCTGCCGGGTGTTGCGGTCGATGTAAGCCACTCCCTTCGCCTGCCCGTTCTCGTCTACCAGAACGTTTTTTGCCAGCGCGTTCGTCCGCAACTCCAGGTTCTTGGTCGCCTCCGCCTTCGGCAGCAGAAAATATGGCGTCGAAAAAAATGCGCCCACATCGCAGCCTGTCGTGCATTCACCGCAGAAATGGCACGCCGGATGCCCCTCATGCGGTTGAGTCAACTGTGCGCAACGGTCCGGCAAGTACGGCACGCCCACCTTGTTGCATCCCGCCTGCAAAATAAAATCGAGGCAGCGGAAATTGAATGGCCGCAAGTATGAGCCATCGGGATTGCTCGGCCGGTTCTGCACCGTGCTGGCCACGCCAATCATTTTCTCCACACGCGTGTAGAACGGGCTGATCTCATCATGCGTGATCGGCCAGTCCACGTCATAGCCATCGAGGGAGGCCGCCTTGAAATCAATGTCGCCGAAGCGCGCCGAACTGCGTCCCCAGAAATTCGTTTTGCCCCCCCACGGCATTGCAGCGCGGCCACATCCACTTTGTGCCCGGCGCAACCGTGAACGGAATCTCGTGGTCCCACGCCGCTTTGGTGTACTCGTTGTCCATGTAGCCGAACGATTCGCCGCGCCGCTTGGGGTCGTCGAGCCCGCGGAACTTCATGTCCCAGGGCATGCGGTGGTAGCGAAAATCTTTTTCCGGATCAAGCCTGCGCCCAGCGTTCAGCGCACACACTTTCAGTCCTGCTTCGCACAGTGTCTTGATTGCCATGCCGCCGCCGGCGCCAGTTCCAATCACGATCACATCGTAGGTTTGCTTGGCCATGATTTTCTGGTTGGGTCTCGATGGTTCTCAGGAGTGAGACTGCGAAAGATGGGCGTGCTCGGGATCGCCCTTATGCGGACATTCCGGCGACTCGGCATAAAATTTCAACGCGGGGTTATCCAGCTCTTTGAATCCGATTTCGCTGGTGTAAAAGCCGGTCACCGTGTACTCGCGCATCAGGCGGAAGAATCGCACGCCTGATGCCGAGCCCGGCCGGGCCTTGTCTTTGAACCCCAGAGGTTCGAGCAGGGAAGTCTGTTGTTCTGGTGTCAACTCTATAAATCGCTTGCCGTTCACTTCCTCGGCATGCGCGTTCAGCCAGGCGAGTCCCACGCGAAAGGGATATTGAGGTTCGGGATCGTTAGCCACCATAAAATCAATAAACTCGGCGACTCCCGCTTCCTTCGCGCCCGGAGTGTCGTCACTCGGAATAATGATTTCCGTCAGCCGCTCGACCATGGCATACTCCGCCGCCGTGAAGAATAGCGGACGATACACGGCCGGCTTAATCTGCAAGGTCGCATTGCCGACATGCCCGCAGGCGAATCCCCACTTGCTGAAGCCGGGAAACTGCGCCGCCGCCGCGGCCGTCCCCAGAATTCGCAACACCGCCCGCCGCTGAATCCCCTGTCCTGCCATTCATTCCCCCAAACAATTCTGCCATTCCGAGCGAAGCGAGAGCCTGCCCTGAGCGGAGTCGAAGGGAATCCGCTGTCCTCGCCTACGAAAGGAACTTCACAGTTTCTTCTACCAGTTCCGCCGTCGGCTTATAAGGATCGCCCGGCGCGTCGTACTCGATCGAACAATATCCCTTGTATCCATGTTTCTTGAGGACCGCAAAAGTCTTCGCCAGGTCGACGTGCGATGCCTTGCCATTGTCATCGACTTCGCCATCCTTCACGTGGCAGATCCCATAGGCATGGGCGAACATCGCCTCCATGGCCCGGTCCTGGAACTCTTCATCGTGGGCAGCCAGCGAGTTGCCAAAATCCGGCAGCGCCCGCAGCCACGGGCTGTTCACTTTCTCAATCACCTGCACAATAAAAAACGGATCTTCGCTGACGGGATTATCGTTCTCCAGATGAACCACAACATTCTTCTTCTCCGCATACTCGGCCACGCGCGTGAGCGTATCCGCCGCTCGCCCGACATCTGGCTTCGAATCCTTAGCGTCGTCAATGTGCGTTCGAATGCTGGGCGAACCGAGAGCTGCCCCAACATCGATCCAATGTTTGCTCCCGGTCAACGACTTCTCGCGCTCGGCCGCGTCCATCGCATACTGGCTGTGACCGGCGTCGACGGCGATGTCGACCACGGCGGAGTGAGCTTTCTCCACCGCGGCGCGCAGCTGCTCCAGATATTTCGGATCGGTCGAAGGAAAGATCGGGCTCCACGGTTCAATCTTGTGGACGTTAAACTTCTCGGCCACATGCGCCGCAAAATCTTTCAACTCCATCTGCCGCGCCAGCGGAACCTGGCTTGGAGTTTTGCCGTCCCATCCCTTCCATCCCACAATGAATTCGCGAAAAGGATACGCCGCGACCGACACCCGGTCCCGCGGCGCGGTAGGGAACTGAACCGACGGCACAGAATTCGCCGCGTGCCCCAACTGAGGCAGAAGCCAGGCCGCCGCGGCCGTGGCTGCGCACTGTTCAAGAAACTGTCTGCGATTGGTCGGGCTCATGCGCGCCAGTGTACCAGAGAAATTTCGACCGTGGCGCGAGAGCTGCCGACGGCGGCCCACTTGAATCAGAAGCCGTGGGACCTGGCGGACAGCGTGCGATGGACATGCTGATGATGCGAGTTAGGAGGGAATCGCACTCGTCTGCAAGAAATTGATGACAAGAGAAGAGAATGGTGGAGGCGGCGGGAGTCGAACTATTCAGCGTGTTGACAATACGTAAGTTACTGATTCTAGGAACTGCCAGAACTGCTAAAAAGGCCCCATTGCCCAATCCATTGTACGTTTATTGTACGAAAATACTTTTCGCTCTGGAGACTCGCTGACACCATATCGCGACACAGTATCCCATGGATTTGGAAGCGATGGAACCAGAAAAAACACCCGACTTTCTAAATTCTCAAAACAGCGCACCTTGGATTTGGGCAGGTTTCACAGGTATCGAGCATTCTGCGTCGTCATTGACGACATGGTTGACCCTCGTGCTGACGGGATAGCACCGCATGGTTCGAGCGTCGCACGGCTTCAACATTTCTGACACCGCTTCGACATTCGTCATCCCCGGATCGAGCCACAGATCGTAACTGTCCGCACAAAGAATGACGGGCATCCGGTCGTGAACGGATGAGGTCACAGCATTCGGCGTCGTGGTCAGGATCGAACAGGACTCGATCCATTGCCCCCCTGCGTCTTTCCAGCGATCCCACAGTCCCGCGAACGCGAACAACTCACCATCATTGACTTCAAAGCAGTATGGCTGCTTCGCTTTACCGGCGCGCTGCCACTCGTAAAACCCGTCCGCTGGAATCAGGCATCTCCGCAAATTGAGTGCTTCGCGGAACGCAGGCTTGGCCGCCGCCGTTTCTGACCGGGCGTTGATCATCATGGCTGCTCCAGACATGTCCTTCGACCATGACGGTATCAGTCCCCAACGCATCAAGGACAATTCCCGGCGAGGTTCCTTCGGGTTCTGGCGGATGACGGGTACGGGCTGGGTCGGAGCAATGTTATAGCGAGGAGTCCAGTCCGGCTCCTCGGAGATGGTGTCGAAGTGTTCCTCGACGATCTGCTTTCTACGCGACAATCGATAGCGCCCGCACACCAGGAAATTATAGATCGACCCCCGTACCTGATGCGATTCAATTGGCTGGGAAAAGGGCGACGACCATCACTCGAATTCTCCGACCTATTCGTGGCAAGAATAGCTGTCCGCCGAACATTCATTGGACAGCCTCGTTGAGTGAGGTTAACTTTGCGCCAAAAGCAGGCCACTTTGAGCGGCTGCTGGAGGTGCGTATGCCACGTTGGTTCCAAGTCCATCTGATCCCCCGAATCGAGACCATCCTTCGGTCCCAACGGTCGCGTCTAGCCACGGCTCTTTTCGCTTTTCTTCTTCTGATGCCAATGGCCGCGCTGGCACAGGGCTCACCGTTCGACACCGGATTTAACGCCATCCAAGGTCTTTTCACCGGCACGATCGCGAAGGTTGCAAGTCTGGTTGCTATCGTGATCGGCGGGTACGGCTTTGCACACGGCGAACCCGGCGCGAAAAAAGCGCTCGCCGGCGTCGCCGCCGGAACAGGCATTGCCGTTATGGCAGTGAATGTCTTGAGTTGGCTATGGGGCGTATAGCGGTCGACTTTCTCCGCGTCTTTTTAACGAGGGACTTATGCCAGACAAAGCGCAGCAGAAGCATCGCACAAATCGAGTCTTCAAGAGTCTGCACAAGCCGCTCACCTATTTGGGCGTTGAGCGCACGTTGTTCTACTTCGTCTGCGTCGGCGCCGTGGGCGCCTTCAACCTCTTCAATTCCATCCTCGCCGGCATCGCCGTTTTCATCGGCGGTTTTGCCTTCGGCCATTGGGTCACGAACAGCGATCCGGCATTCCTCCGCATCCTCGCAAAGTCCGAACGCTACAAACTGCGCTACGACGCCGCGAAGCAGCAAGTTCCCCGCGTGGAGGTAGTGTGATGCTGCGTCTCGATAAAGTCATTAAGCCCTGGAAAGAGAGTGCGGCTCTCAATGACCACATCAACCTCTATGGCTTCTGGACCGAGACGGCCTTCCTTACCAAGAGCGGTGATCTCGGCATGATTCTCAGCGTTCCCGGCGTGGACTACGAAAGTCTCGACCGCTCGCAGCAAGAGTATGCGGTGAAGCGGTTGGAGGCGGCGCTGAAAGCCTTTGGCCCAGGCTTCCATGTTTACCAATACCTCTTCAAATCGAACCGTCCCGACATACCGTTCGCAACATATGATGACCCCATTGTCGCCGCAGCTATTGACCAGCGACGGAAGTTCTTTGAAGCGAAGCGCGACCATCTCTATCAGGTTGAAATCTTCTACTGCATCCTGCTCGAAGGCTCCCGGTCGAAGACCGGCGTCGGCACGGCGCTAGCTCGCCTGTTACGCGATCCAGAGGGCGCGCTTGCCGAACTCAAATCGCAGTTCACCAACGACAGCATGAAGAAATTGTTGCGGACGCATATCGACCGTGATCTTCAACGACTCGATCAGCACGTGCAGGCATTTGCTCGGCAGCTCGCAGATTTCATGCAAGTCGAGATCTTGAATCGGCGGGGGCAATTCACGTTTTTCCGCCGCTTGCTGAATTATGACGACTGGCGTGTTGCCGGCAAGCCGCAGTCCACCCAGTTTCTCGACTATCAGGTC
Source organism: uncultured Acidobacteriota bacterium (assembly GCA_963800405.1). Lineage (GTDB taxonomy): Bacteria > Acidobacteriota > Terriglobia > Terriglobales > Acidobacteriaceae > Sulfotelmatobacter. The sequence goes on along the minus strand of CAWDBW010000013.1, from coordinate 5,043 downwards.
GTTAACTCGGACATCGAAGCCGAACGCCATCATCTGCGAGTAGGCGATCACATCGTTCGCGTGCTGACGATGAAAGAAGCCATCGCAGAGACGCGTCCCCTGGTACTCGACGCGCTGTTGAAGATTCCGGCCAACTTCTACGTCGTCACGGAGTGGACGCCTCTCCCTGCGGACAAGGCCCGCAAAGAAGTGAATAAGCGCCGCCGCCATTTCAATATGTCAAAGACGGGCTTCGTCTCGCAGATGGGCAACGATGCCACGAAAACGAACCCGCGCGACGTGCTGGTGGACGAGTCCAAACAGGCCGACATCGAAAATCTGGGGGATTGCCTTCGCGCCCTAGGTGACGGTCAATCGCTCGGTGACTTCTCGCTCACAATTGTGCTGTACGGCCGCTCACAAACGGAACTCGATCAACTCGTGGCCGAGTTTACTGGCGTCTTCACCAACGCCGACGGCAATCTGTTTGCGGAAACCTACAACCAGCTGAATGCTTATTTCGCCACTGTGCCGGGCAACTATGCTCTCAACCTCCGCAAGCTGTACCTGCTGAACACGAACTACGCGGATCTTTCTTTTCTGTTTACGATCCTGCCCGGCGAGAAGACGAACGAGCATCTTGGTACGGAGTACTGGGCGGTGCTCGAAACAGACAACAGCACGCCTTACTTCCTCAACCTGCATACCCGCGACGTTGCTCATACGCTGATTCTCGGGATGACAGGCAGTGGCAAGTCGTATTTCTGCACTTTTCTGCTGCAGAACGCGCAGAAGTACGCGCCGCTGACCTTCATTTTCGATATCGGCGGCAGCTTCCAGTCGCTTACGACGATATTCGAGGGCTCGTATCTCAATGTGGGCCAGGAAGCGCGGGACTTCACCATCAACCCCTTCTCACTGCCTCAAACCAAAGAGAACCTGCAGTTTCTCTTCAGCTTCTTCCGCGTACTCATTGAGGGCAACGAGCAGCGTTACCGGCTGGACTTCAAGGAAGAACGTCGCCTGTGGGACGCGATCGAGCGCATCTACGTCCTAGAGCCGAACCAGCGCACAGTCTCGAACTTTGGAAACATCATTGGTGAGTTGAAAGAACGCCTCCACCGTTGGACCCGCGGTGGACAGTACGGATTCCTTTTCGACAACGCCGAGGACACGCTTTCGTTCAAGAGCTTTCAGACGTTCAATTTCCACGGCTGGAACGATGCGCCGGAAGTTCTTGAGCCTCTTTTGTTTTACGTTTTGCATCGCGCGTCGAATGAGATCACTGACCCGAAGAATCTCGACACCTTCAAGATCTTCCTGCTCGACGAAGCGTGGCTCTTCATCAAGAACGAGACCATTCGCAATTATGTGGTGCAGGCGCAGAAGACCTGGCGCAAGCACAAAGCGGCGATGATCCTTGCTACGCAATCCATCAAAGAGCTTGAGGAGTCGGGCATGCTGGCGATAGTGGCGGAGAGTTGCCCTACAAAGATATTTCTGGCCAACCCGGACATGAACCGAGAAGTTTATCGCGAGGCGTTTCATCTGAACGACACAGAACTGGACCTTATCGACGGCCTTGTTCCACCCGGCCAAATGCTGATTCGCAAGGCACAGACCTCCAAGAAAGTGCACTTAAACGTCGATTCGGTGTCGCACTGGATGGCAACCAACAATGCTCGCGACAACCTCATGAAACAGGAGTATTTCGACCGCTTCGATATTGCGGATGGGCTTCGCCATCTCGCGGAAGATCATCCATTCACGCCGCACACGATGGCTGTATCAACTCCGAACACTAACCGCTAAGGAGAGCTCTATGCGGCATCTGAAATTCGTCGTCAATTGCGCTTTGGTTGTTTCTTCCATCGGTGCTTTCGCCCAAGACTCTGCACGCACTGTGCAGTATCACTCGCAGGACATAGTTCCCATCCGCGCCAAGGTGAAATATACGACCCTTATCGAACTACCCACGACCGAGAAGATCATGGAAGCCGCCACGGGTGACAAGGAGTTCTGGATTGTCGACGTGGTCGGCAACTTTTGCTTTGTGCATCCGGCGAAACAAGGCATCAGCTCCAACTTGAATCTCATTACGGACAAGGGGAACATCTACAGTTTCACGCTCCAGGACATCTCCGCCTTATCAACGACTCCTGATCTGAAGGTGATCGTCGAGCCCGCCGACCGATCTGCGATTGTGGCCGCTAGCGGCCCTCCGCAGTTCGTACCCGCCGCCCAACTCGAACAATCGAGGCAGCAGCTTGCCGCTCTGCAGTCGCACGTCGAGCAGGCGGTGGATGAGTACAAAAGCGCCTATCCGACGCGGCTCAAGTTCGACTATGCCTACAAAGCAAACGAAGCTCCTTTCGACATTCAGTCGATCTATCACGACGACAGGTTCACCTACATCAAGACCAATGCGCCTGAGAAGTTCAGTGTCTATGAGATGAAAGACGGCAAACCCAACCTCGTCACCTACGACCTCCGGGAGGGGACGTACATCATCCCGAAGATCATGGACAGCGGATACGTGGAGCTGGGCAAGAAGCGGATGGAATTCACGCGCAAGGGATCACCGTCATGACCGAGAATGTCTTCACTCCGCACGCCGAACCGCAGGCGGAACCAACGTTGCACCGCAACCTGGAACTGCCCGCAGGCGTCTTGCAGAAGAACCTCAAGACCTTCGTTTACCTCGGTGCTGCCTTGCTGGTGATTGTCGCGGCCCTCTTCAGCTCGTCTGGAAAAAAGATGCCTGGACAACAGGCGAGCCTCAAAGGGCAACCCCCGCAACCAGCCTTGCAGGACAACACCGACAGCAATGTACAGGAGTTGAAGAACCAGCTTCAGGCCGAACGTCAGAAAGAGCAGCAGGCAGCAGTAGCCGCCGCTGCAATGGCAGATCCGGCGCTTGCGTCTGCGACTCCCCAGCAGCGGGCTACAGCCGCGGCCTATGGGCCGACCGGCCTCGCCGCGCCCTGCGTTCCGGGCCAGCCCTGCTCGCAAGGTCAGCAGAGCAACATGCAGATGCAACTCACGCCTGTGCAACAGCAGGCACAGTTGATCGCTGCGAAAGAGCGCGAACGGGCGGACGATTCCCGTTTCGCTTCTAATCTTGTGTACTCCCGGTCTGCTGATCCGCCGCAACAACAACAGCAGGGCCAGACGATGCCCGCCCAATATGGCCCTGCCGAACGGCAGACAAACAGCAGTCTCGTCTCCCCACCAGCCGAAGGAAAACAGGAAGACACGCCCGGAGGCTATAAACGTCCACTGGAGGCCAATATCGATTCAGCGGTTGGTCAGCCTTATCTCGTCTACGAGGGCTCGGTTCTCGACACGGTTCTCATGAATCGTCTGGATGGAGACGCCGTGGGGCCGGTCAAAGTCCTTGTCTCAAATCCGTTGTATTCGCACGATCATCAACACGTCATCATTCCCGAGGGAACGGTTGTTTTGGGGGAGGCAAAGAAGATTGGAGCGGCCGGCTTCGGCCAACAGCGCCGCATGGCAGTGGTCTTCCACCGCCTGATAATGCCGGATGGTTATTCCGTCGATCTCGACCAGTTCCAAGGCCTTGATCAGATCGGAGAGGAAGGACTGAAAGACAAGGTCAACAACCACTACCTCCAGATCTTCGGAACTTCGATAGCTTTGGGTGTGATTGCTGGAGCAAGCCAGATCACTCAGGGTGGCGGCACCATCACGACTAGCGGCTCCCAGGCATTCACCAACGGCGCCGCCGGCAGTGTTTCGCAGTCTGCCACCACGATCCTTGATCGCTTCATACAGATACCGCCCACCATCACAATTCGAGAGGGCCACCGGGTGAAAGTGTATTTCACGCAGGACTTGCTTCTTCCTGCGTACTCGAACCACACTATCCCCCAGACCTTTTGAAGGAGGCGATATGCGGAGAATCATCGTTGCCATTGCAATGCTCGCCAGTTTGGTTGTCTTACCCGGATGCAAGAAGCAGGTTGCATGCGATCCGGCGGATTCGGACGAAAGTATGCAAAGCATTCCAGCAATGTCTTCGTTCGGATACCTCGGCTGAGGTCTGCCGGATGGGAGAGCAGGACGCTAACAAACTTGAAAAAAACAAGAAGCACTGATTACCCAACAAGGAGGTCTCCCAATGAAACGCACCAGTCTCACCCTCGCCGCAATGTTGTCCATCATGCCCGCCACCATCGCGCACGCGCAGTTCGGGTCGGGAATTGTATTCGATCCCACGCAATCGGCCCACGCCATCACCCAGATCGAGCACGAAGAGCAGTCCATCAGCAACCAGGTGCAACAGATCGAGAACGGCCAGCAGATTTTCTCAAACACCGTCAAGATCGCGAGCACGGCACTCCAAACCTACAACCAGGTGAAGCAGCAGTACAACCTCTACCACCAGATGATCCTTGCGCCGCGGATGCTTTATTCACGATTTCTCTCGCCGACTTCGGACCTGCGACTGCTGCAACAGATCTCGAATACCTACGGCAACTCGGGAGGCTGGGTCAATTCCGCCAACACTGGAAATGGAGCGTCAGCCGCCTACCAACAAGTGAGCGTTCCTCGCACCAACAGCATGATTCCGGGCTACGGCAGTTTCAGCACCTCCGGGCAGCAACAGATTGCCGCACAGGGCGCCACGGTCGATATCAACGATTCTGTACTGACGAACAATCTCGAAACGCTTGGAACGATCCGGGCCAATCAGACGGCAAGACAGACCGACATCGCCAATCTGGAAGCTGCGACACAAACCCAAGATCCAAGCCAGCAGACCATCATGGCGGAGCTTCAACGCATCAACCAGGCTTTGCTTCTGCAGTTGCGGACTATGCAGGACGCCAACCAGATCAACGCCAATCTTGCGCTTCAACAGATCGTTGCCCAGAAACAACAGCAGGACGCACTAAAGGCGGGATTCCAGGACACTGCGAACTACGCGAGCACCTATCAGACACACGTTGCGCCCGCCTACAACGGTGGCGCACAAGCCCTGACCTATTGATCGTCTATGTACCCGCGCGAGGTGATGTATGGGAGTGCTGAATTGGA
>CAWDBW010000012.1:0-111985 GCA_963800405.1 uncultured Acidobacteriota bacterium | reverse complement strand
CAGGGCGAACATCGCTACCATCACCGCAGCCACGCCAGCGAAAATTGCCTTGGCGGGCAGGTCGCGTTCGGTGCGGTTGGTGGCGGCATGAACAGCGGCGGACTTTTTCAGGTCAGAAACCGCACGCGACATCCCCACGCCCAACTGCTTACGCATCTTGAATAACGTGTAGGACGCGCCGACCAACATTCCGCCTACCGCGATGGGACGCACAATCGAGTAGTAGATGGCCTGCGCCAGCAATGGCCAGGCTATGGTCTGTCCAGCGGGAAGCGACGCCTGCACGTAGGGCCCGATGGTAAAAGTGAGGAGCGGAACCAGCAGTCCCCAGGCCAGCACGCCGCCCGCGAAATTCAATGCCGCCAGCCGCGGACCAATGATGTAGCCCACGCCCAAGTACGCCGGGCTGATGTCAGGCGCGGTAAACAAAGTTGAGCCGCCGGTGATGGTCGTGGCCACGTTCGGATTGGTGCTGGTGCGCAGCAGCAGCTTTTTTCCCAGAGCGCTGATGGTGACTGGGAAAGTATTGTTTGCCGAAAACACGTTGATCGCGCCCAGCAGATACATGAGGCCGCCGAATCCCATGTTCGCGAACAGAATCTTTGCCGCTCTCGATCCCTGCTGGCCGGCCTTGTGAATCTCCGAGGCCGCGACCGACTCCGGATAAGGAAGGTCGGGGTCTTCCACCATGACACGCCTTAGCAAGGTTACAAAGAGAATGCCGAGCGTGCCGCCGATCACCATCAGCGCGACCGAATTCCAATATTTTTCGCGGGTCAGACCAGGCCACAGTCCCGCCATCACGAACGCGGGGATGGTGAAGACCGCGCCGGCCGCGACCGACTCGCCGATCGAGCCCACGGTGCGGGCGATGTTTTCTTCCAGCAGCGAGCCCTTCATCAGGCGCAACAACGCCATGCCGATGACGGCTGCGGGATAGGTCGCGGCGATCGTCATTCCGGCCTTCAGGCCGAGATAGGCATTGGCGGCGCCGAGGATCGCGGTCATCACCAGACCGATCAGCACGGCGCGAGCCGTGAACTCCTTCATCTCCATGGTTTCGGGAACGTAGGGTACGTGCTTCTTTTTGGCGGGAAGTTCTGCAACTGGACTACTCATAGATGGAATCCTTTTAGGGCGCGGGATGGAAGCAAGTTCGTCGGCGATTCCTTCTCGAACGGATTCAAAGCATCGGGACTCAAAAACTAAAGAACACAAAAAAGAATAGAACGGCGCACCTTAGCACGCGGCCAGCCCGCATGACAAGTGCGGGTTGAGCATGGCACACGGTTTTGGGCAATGCTATAGTGTTGCGATCGAAAGATGAAACCGATTGTCATACTATCGGGTCCGATTGGCGCGGGTAAAACCACCTTAGCTCGGGAACTGGTTGCTTTGTCTGCAGGGCCTCTAGCCTACATCGAAGGCGATAGCTTCTGGCCTTTTATCGCCAAAGGGGACAAAAAGCAGCCCATCAATGACCGCCATGACGGCGGCGTCTGTGCCATATGCGGCTTTCGGGTACGAAACGATTCTTGATTTTTCCATTCCGCCATGGTTTCTCGATACCGCGCGCGCCATTGCTAAGGTGCGGGAGGTGCCGCTCGACTATGTGGTCTTGCGTCCGGGGGAGAAGGTGTGCGCCGCAAGAGCCGCAGCCCGCGCAGAAGGCAAGATTGCCGACTATGAGCCTTATCGGGAGCTTTATGCGTCGTTCGATGGAGTCGAGCAGAACACGATCCAGGACGACACTGGCGATGCGAAGGCGGTGGCTTTGCGGATTCGAGAGGGACTGGACGCCGGATTGTTCCGGATTTCAGGTTGAACGAATCTTTAGTGCGGGTTTCTCGAGAATCAACCCCCCAAGTCAACCCCCCACCTTCTCGCACAGGACGCGAGAAGGGTGGGGCACCCGGCTTGAATCGAAAGCGGAGTGACATCTCGTCCGACAAACTACGACATTAACCACAAAGGCACCGAAGGTCCACGAAGGAGACACAGGTCTGGTGTAAAATAAACCCAATCTGTTTTCCGCCCCGTCTCAGTCCCGTCTTCCGAGGTGCAGTGATGAGCAAATCCCCCGACCGACCCTGGTTTCCATCGTATCGTTGCAGGGATTGTGGCAGTGAGACCGGCTACCGTTCGCGCCGGCGGACTTGGGTGGAACGTTTGATCCTCCCGTTGCTTCTTCTGCAGCCCGTGCGCTGCGGGGAATGCTTCCGGAGGGATTACCGGATGATTTTTACCCGGGTACGCGCCCGGGTAATGGTGGCGCCGATGATCGCGCCCCGTAAACCTTCGGCTACGTCCACTGGCCACGTTGCCTAGCGGCCGGGATCGCCGCTATACTGCAAAGAGTAGATTGGCCGCGGGCGCTTCGGGCGACTGCGGGGTGATGAAGGAGGCCGTCTTCAGCAGTAGTGAGGACCGAATCCGGGCTAGCCAAGCCAGTGCTGCAGTAGCAGGGTGTCCTATTGTTGTGCGAGAGACTTCGTCCGGTGCTGCAGTAGCCTGGGCTGCACGAAAACGGGCTGGACAAAATTGGGTCCGGCGCGTGTCTGAGGGGCTGTTCTCCGTATTGTTCCCATCCGATTGCCGCATCTGCGGCGAACCGCAATTGAATATCTCGCGGCTACCGGTGTGCCCCGATTGCCTCGAGGGCATCCATCCGGTGCGGGGCAAAATGTGCTCGATTTGCGGGGAACGCGTGCTTTCCTCCTACGCGAAAACAGACCCCGAGGGGCTGCGGCACTGCCCGGTTTGCCGGCGGATCAAGCGTCCGTTTGGACGGGCCGTCGCCTACGGCAGTTACGATGGTGGTCTGCGCGAACTGATTCATCTTCTGAAGTACAACGGCGTGCGCCCGGCGGCGAAGGTCTTGGGACGCATGCTGGCGGGGGCGTTGACCGAGCTCGTGCCTGAGTTTGAGCAGGCCAGGTTGGCGCATGGACTCTTTGATCAGCAGCCGATCTTAGTGTTGCCGGTGCCGCTGTATAGGACCAGGCGGTGGCAGCGCGGCTTCAATCAGGCGGAACTGATTGCGCGGGCCGCACTTAAATTCATCCGCATGCAGGCTGTCGGCTTCCAGTTGGTCCCTGACTTCTGCGAGCGCACTCGCGACACCCATTCGCAGATTGGATTGACCAGCCACCAGCGCCGGGACAATCTTGCGCGGAGCGTTCGCCGTAACCCGTGCCGCAGAAGTCACTGGCCGCGATGTCATTCTGGTGGATGATGTTTATACCACGGGCACCACGGCGACGGAATGCTGCGCGCGTGCTGCGCAAGGCCGGAGCTCGCCGGGTGTGGGTCGCGACCGCGGCGCGGACTTTGAAACTGGCAACGCAGTATGCTCGAGATCGGGCCAAATTTGGATGTCGCAGGAATTGCCAGACGAACCGGCGCATTAGGGCGTTGATGCGAAGCCTTAGGACTTTGGGAAACTTCGGCAGACTTTGGAATTTTAGCCTCTGGGGTAGCTTTTATGTCACTGAGCATGAACACGATGCAGGACCCCGGTATAACGCCGGCCTGTTCTCGCCGGCAGCGACGATGCACCGGCCCGGGGATGGCCATGCTCTGCTCGCGCCTGTGCTGGTGTTGAACGCTTCTTACGAGCCCATCAACGTCTGTGCCGCGCGCCGCGCGCTGGTGCTGGTGCTCAAGGGCGTGGCCATGACCGAGGAAGAGAATGGACACTTTTTGCACTCGGCGCGAGTGGCCATGCGCCTGCCGTCGGTGATCCGGCTGCTTGAGTATCGGCGCATTCCGCACCAGAGCCGGGCGCTGTCGCGCAAGAACATCCTGCTGCGCGATCGCAACACCTGCCAGTACTGCGCCACAGTGCTGCCCTCGAGTGAACTGACGCTGGACCACGTGATCCCGCGTTCGCGCGGAGGCTCGTCGACCTGGGAAAACCTGGTAGCCTGCTGCCACGCCTGCAACCGCCGCAAAGGCAACCAGTCTCCCGCCGAAGCCCACATGCAGCTGATGCGCGAACCCCGCGCCTTCAACCTGCATACCAGCCGGCACATTATGCGGTTGATGGGACGTCATGACGATAAGTGGAGAAAGTATTTGTTTTACTAAATGAGCTGTCAGCTCTCAGCTGTCAGTCAAACCCTGCATGTCATCCTGAGCGAAGCGAAGGACCTGTGCACGGCAACCTGTTGCATAGATTCTTCGCGGCAAAAGCGCCGCTCAGGATGACAATTCCGCGATCGAGGTCGGGTTGTGCGACTCCTTCCTTAGCTGACAACTGCTTCACGCCTTCGCGTATTTCAGCCACTTCAATATTTCTGGCAGATTCGGGCGCTTGCCGTAGATGAGGATGCCGATGCGGTAAATTCTGGCGCACAGCACCAGGAGCCCGGCAATCGTCCCAATCAGCAGCAGCAGCGATAGAGCGATCTGCCACAGGGGAGGGGTTTGGACGACGATGCGCGCATACATCACCACCGGCGCGAAAAAGGGAACCATTGACATCCACACCATCGCCGGGGAGTCGGGGTTGCGGACCACTGGGGCCAGCATGAAGACGGAGAGAACCAGCGGAATGACGACGAGGAACTGGAGTTGCTGGCCTTCCTGCTCGGTGGTGGTGATGGCGCCGATGGCGGCATACATGGTGCTGTACAACAAATATCCCAGCAGGAAAAACACGGCAAACGCCACCAGCACTCCGAGCGGAATCTGCAGCTCACTGAAGGAGGGCTGCATGGCCATGGCGGGCAAAGCGAACATGACCGCCATGACCACCCAGACCAGGATCTGAGTCAGGCCGACCGCGCCCACGCCCAGCAGCTTTCCGGCCATCAATTGGGTAGAAGTGGCGGAAGACAGCAGCACTTCCAGAATGCGCGAAGTTTTTTCTTCGAGCACAGAGCGCATTACGGAAATTCCGTAGAACAGAACGGCCATGTACAGAAGCATGACCATGACCACAACCTCCAGAAATTTTCCCCTGCCGCTCCCTTTGCCTCGCGCCCGCGCTCCATGCGAACCGCTTCGATTTTGATGGGCTTGAGCAGTCCGTCCGCTTGATCGGCGCGGCTTAAGCCATTTTTCGACAGCCGCTCGAACTGGATAATGCGGTTTAAAGTGGCGCTCAGGCGCTGCCGCTTTCCGAACCCGGCCATGTTGCGGCTGGTCCAGGTGACTGTGCCGGAGGCCAGGGCATCGTCGCTCAGCCACAGGAAGCCGTCGATGGCCTGCGACGTGACCTTATCGCGCAAGCTGGCGCGCTCCGCCTCGGTGGGATTGGCGTCGACATCGATGGTGTATTCCGGTTCGGGTGGCTGTTTGGCCGAACTGGTCTCGGGCTTTCTCGTCGTCGTCATCGTCGGTTGCGGTGCTGGCGGCGAGGAAGCGCTGGCGCACCATCTCGCCAAACTGCTGCGTGGAAGTCACCACCACCAGATGCTGCGCTTTTTCTCCCATGGTGGCGAGCTTTGCCGGCAATATCATGAGCACGGTCATGATGGCGGGCAACAGCAGAGTGAGGATCAGGAACGATCGGGTGCGCACCCGTTCCAGGTACTCGCGCTGGATGATGAGCCAGAGATTACGCATGCGGTTGACTCACGGCCGGTTGACTCACGGCTGGTTTACTTACAGCATCGATGAAGATTTCTTCCAGCGAGGGCTCCATCACTTCGAACTTGCTGAGCCGGGCCCCCGCCGATGCCAGCTTCAGCAATTCCTGCGCATCGGCGCCGGGCACAAGCCGCACTTCCACATAGTTGCCGTAGTCGTTGAACGCTTGCACCAGGCGGGATTCCTGCAGGAAGCTGGCATCGCCGTCATACTTGATCTGGACGTTACAACGGCCGTAGCCGGCCTTGATCTGGTTCAAATCGCCTTCCAGAACGGCGCGGCCGTGATTGACCAGACAGATGGAGTGGCACAATTTTTCGGCCTGATCCATGCCGTGGGTAGAAAACAGAATGGTCTTGCCGCTCTTCGCCAGTTCGAGCAAAACATCCTTGAGCAGAACGGTGCTGGCGGGGTCGAGTCCGGAGAAGGGTTCGTCCATCACAATCAATTCCGGATCATGCAGGATGGCGCCGATAAACTGCACCTTCTGCTGCATGCCCTTGGAAAGCTCTTCGACTTTCTTTCCAGTCCAGGCGGTCAATTCGAAGCGCTCAAACCAGGTGTGCGCCCGCTTCAGAGCATCCGCTCTGCTCAGTCCCTTCAGCTGGGCCAGAAATAGCACGTGATCGAGCACCTTCATTTTTTTGTACAGCCCGCGCTCTTCGGGTAAGTAGCCGAAGCGGTCTTTGTGCTCGCGCGTGAGAGGCTCGCCAAAAACGGTGATCTGGCCGGAGTCGGGAACAATGATCCCGATGATCATGCGCAGCGTGCTGGTCTTGCCCGCGCCGTTGGGGCCGAGCAGGCCATAGATTTTTCCGGGCTGGATGCTGAAGGAGATGTCGTCGACAGCCACAAAGTCGTCATAGCACTTGCGGACAGCGCTCAACACGACCGTGCCCGCGCCATTGCGGGCCGCGCTCGAAGAGGATGGAAGGGTCGGCGGAGTCGGCGCCATGCTGACTACAATAAACTAATTCTGCGGATTCGGGTTGTCCGGCTTTTTCGGGTCGGACGGCTTCTGGTCGGGTGCTTTCTGGCCTGGGGGCAACTCCTTGCCCTCATACAGGATCTTGGTATTGCTGCCGAAGCGCTTGTAATCTTCGTACTTCACGATTTCCTTGATGTGCACGTCTTCCATCTTGAAGTGCAGTTCGTCGTCCGCCTTGGTATAAACCGGAAACCAGTACAGGCCGTCGATCTGTTGCCGCCAGGTGGTGAACTTGGGGAACAGGTTCTCGTCGTCACCGTGATTCTTGCGAATGTCGGGAACAGTTTTGCCGTAAGTCTTCACGATCTGCAGGTCGTGGCTGTCGACCCAGACGCGTCCCTGAAAGTAGCGCTTCTTGCCCTCGATCTTCTTGGGGGCGATGTCGAAGACATAACAGTGCAGTTCGTCTTCCTGTTGCTGGCCGACGTAGAGGATGTTGTATTCCGGCAGATCCTGGGTAGTGAGCACAAAGGGCAGCCGGTGGCGGATGTCTTCAAAATCTTCCTGCGACATGTAAATCTTCGACAGGCTGGACTGCGGGGCGAACACCACGTTCTCGATGCGCTTGCCCTTGTCGTCGAACATGACGTCGAAAACTTCCTTGTACTCGCCGTCGACGGTGTCGCCTTCGAGGGTCTGCACCTTGACGTCCTGGCGGTAGGTGTACTGGTCGCGCGCCTTGGCGAATTCGGTTTCCTTGGCGGCGAAGTGCTGGATGATCTCGTCTGGCGTGGTGCCTTGCGGGGGAGTGGTGTCGAGCGGACCTTCCTGAGCGCGCGCCGGCAAAGCGGCCAGCCCGCAGGCCAGCAAAATCAGAGTGAACAGCGAGCGAAGGGGAACCAGTGTCATGCTGTCTAGTTTATCGGATCAGAGTACAGCTGTCGTGGAGGCGTAGCTTGCTACGTCTCGGCTGGCAGAGTTTCGAGCGTACGCTGAAAAGTCGTAGCAAGCTACGTCTCTACGGAAACATTACCGCAGCGGCCCTGCCCTCCAACCCTTCTCCGCTCAGTAAGGCTGGAGGGAAGGGCACCGCAGTTCTGCCAATTACTTGGATGCGGGCGCGGGAAGAGGTTGCCGGGGAGGAAATGAGCCATCACTGCCTATTTCGCAACCGCCAGAAACCACAACATCGCTGGCGAGCCACAGCCGCAAAATCGTATCCGGATTGGTTAGGTTTGAGTCGCAATCGTCCCGTAGGGACGTCCGAAAATAGCCCGGCGTTTCCAACGCCGGGTGTTCCCATGCACCGGGCGTCGCGTCCCGTAGGGACGCCTGAAGTTCGCGGCGACAACGATCGCGCCGGTTTCAGTCGTGCCTACGGCACGAGGTGTCCGACGCGCTCGCGCCACCCGCCAGTGAACTGGCGGGCTATTTTCGCTGGTCCCTGCGGGACCGGTGAGAACGCCGAACGCCAAGAGCTCGGAGCTAGGAGCGAACTCCCTTCGCCTGCTACACTCATCCGTTTGCCGCAGGAGGGCTTTATGCGCCGTTTTCTTTTCTCTCTTCTTGTTCTTGCTTTTACACTTCCCGCTCTGGCTCAGGCCAAACATCCCTTTACGTTCGAGGACATGATGAAGCTGAAGCGGGTGGGCGATCCGCAGGTTTCGCCGGATGGGAAGTGGGTGATCTTCAGCGTGGTCGATGTCGATCTCGAGGCCAACACCAGGACGCCGCACGTGTGGATCGTGCCCACGGCCGGTGGTCAGGAGAAAGAAATCATCGCCGATCAGGATGCGGATCGCCCGCGCTGGGCGCCGGACGGGAAGCGCTTCGCGTTCCTGTCGACGAAGGAAGGGGGCTCACAGGTTTGGATTGCAGAGTTCGACGGCGCGGCTGGTACGGTCACGGCGACCCATAAGCTCACCGACATCGTGACCGAAGCTAGCGGCGAGTTGTGGTCGCCCGATGGCAAGAATATCCTCTTCACTTCGGATGTTTATCCCAACTGCACATTCGATGATCGAGGAGAAGCCATGTGCAACAAGGTGACTCTCGATGCGGCGGAGCACGGCAAGGTCAAGGCGCTGATTTTCGACCATCTTTTATATCGCCACTGGAATGCCTACAAGGAGGGCAAACGCACGCACATCTTAGTTTTTCCGGCCCCGCCCCCATTGTGGGGAGCAAGCATGGGCGATCATCCGGTACCGATGCCTCGCGATCTCACGCCCGGCGACTACGATGCGCCTGTGTTCTCGCTGGGCGGGCAGGATGACTATGCGTTTTCGCCGGACGGGCAGGAGATTTGCTACGCGTCGAATCATGACAAGAATCCGGCGGCTTCGACCAACAACGATCTGTGGATCGTCCCGGTTGGCGGAGGCGCGGCGAAGAACATCAGCGCCGACAATCCCGCCAGCGACTCGTCGCCGCTCTATTCGCCTGATGGACGCTACATCGCCTACCGCGCCCAGCAGCGTCCGGGATACGAGAGCGACCGCTTCCGCCTGATGCTCTACGACCGCAAGACGGGCGAGAAGAAGAATCTGACGGAGGATTGGGACCGGTGGGTGGGAACGTTTGTGTGGATGCCGGACTCGTCACGAATCCTTTTTGCCTCGGAGGATATGGGACGGCAGGCGATTTACCCGCGCGACATCGCCCCGAACAAAGTTCCGCAGATGGATTTCGCCGAGTGCGAGCTCTGCACAAGCGTCATCCACAAGCTGATGTGGACCGGTGGCTACAGCGATGACATGACGATTTCGAAAGACGGCGATCTCTGGTTTACACAGATGACGGCGATGGCTCCAGCGACAATTAAGCACATTGGACCAGGGAAGATCTGCCTGGCTTCTGACCCCAAGAAATGCAGAGACGTACCTTTCGTATACAAACCGCCAGTCGAGTCGATCAACAGCGCCGTCCTTTCCCAGGTGGCGATGTCACCGCTCGAGTCTTTCTGGTTCCCCGGCGCGCACAGCGACAAAGTCGAAGGCTTCTTAGTTAAGCCGCCGAATTTCGATGCCTCGAAGAAATATCCCATGAAGTTCCTCATTCACGGCGGGCCGCAGGGGGCTTGGGGAGACGACTGGAGCTATCGCTGGAATCCCGAACTGTTTGCGTCACCAACTTCATCGACGCCCAGCGGATACGTGGTCATCATGATTAACTTCCACGGCTCGACCGGATATGGGCAGAAGTTTATTGACGCCATCAACGGCGACTGGGGCGGGGCTCCGTTTGAAGACCTGATGAAGGGGCTCGACTATGCGGAGAAGACTTATCCGTTCATCGATAAGAACAGGGAGTGCGCGCTGGGCGCCAGCTACGGCGGATACATGGCCAACTGGGTGCTCGGCCACACCGACCGCTTCAAGTGCATCGTGTCGCACGACGGCATGTTCAACGCCGAGTCGGCGTGGGGCACGACTGAAGAACTGTGGTTTAACGACTGGGAGTTCAAAGGCACGCCTTACGACAATCGCGCGATGTATGAGAAGTGGTCGCCACACCAGTACGCGAAGAATTTTAAGACGCCGACGCTGGTGATTCATGGGCAGCGCGATTACCGGCTCGACGTGAGCGAAGGCTTCCAGCTTTTCACCACGCTGCAGATGGAAGGCGTGCCGTCGAAGATGCTCTACTTCCCCGACGAAGGGCATTGGGTGCTGAAGCCGCAAGAATTCGCGGCTGTGGTACCAGACGGTGAATGATTGGGTGGATCAGTGGACGAAAGATCAGGGAACGAAAGAGCAGGGGGCGAAACCGTGATTCCAGTTTGTGCACGCGGGAAGGGCACGGCTTTCAGCTGTGCCGCTGCGAAGTAAAACAGTGGCGGCTTTAGCCGCTGAGGGTTTGTCATGTTTGCCCGAGCGGCTAAAGCCTTGATCAATTTGGCCGCTTTACGGCACGACCGGAAGTCGTGCCCTTCCCGATTCGAATGAAGCCTTGGCAGAACTGTCATCCTGAGCGAAGCGAAGGACCTATGCACTTCCCGGCCGGTTGCATAGGTCCTTCGCGGCAAAAGACGCCGCTCAGGATGACAGCGCTGAAGCGGGGGTGCGAACTGCTTCTCTAGCCCAAGGCAGCGTCGAGGGTTTTGAGCAGGTTGGCCCTGGTGAACGGCTTTTCCAGCAGGCGGATGCTGCCGTCCAGTCCCTGATTCGCCACCAACTCGCCGGTATAGCCCGACATGTAAATCACTTTCATCGCGGGATGCGAGTCGATCAGCCGCAGCACAAGTTCGGGACCGTTCATTCCTTTCATCACGACATCGGTGAGGATGAGGTCGATGGTTGGCTGGTTGGAGTCGGGGCCGATCAACTGCAACGCTGATTTGCCGTCTTCGGCTTCGAGAACTTTGTAGCCGTGCTCTTCCAGCATCTTCCGTGTCAGCCGGCGCATGATGGGGTCGTCTTCGGCCAGCAGAACAGTTACGCCGTCGCGCCTCGGCGGCAGCGCCTCGGCTTGGGCCGCTGACACCGTTCCCAGCTTGTGCTCGGCGCTGGGCAGGTAAATCTTGAACGTGGTTCCGTGTCCGGGCTCGCTGTAGACCCAAACGTGGCCGCCGTTCTGCTTGACGATGCCGTAGACCGTGGCTAGGCCCAGGCCGGTGCCCTTGCCCATTTCCTTGGTGGTGAAGAAGGGCTCGAAGATGCGGGATCGCGTGGCCTCGTCCATGCCAATTCCGTTGTCGCTGACGGCCAGCATGACGTAGCGTCCCAC
This sequence comes from uncultured Acidobacteriota bacterium, assembly GCA_963800405.1. Classification (GTDB taxonomy): domain Bacteria; phylum Acidobacteriota; class Terriglobia; order Terriglobales; family Acidobacteriaceae; genus Sulfotelmatobacter. The sequence continues at coordinate 100,734 of CAWDBW010000012.1, read as the reverse complement.
GCTGATCGTGGGATGCTCGCGGGCGAAGGCTTCATCGAAATCGAATACAGAGGTTTCGAGAATCAGCTTGCCGCCGTGGGGCATGGCGTCGCGCGCGTTCACGGCCAGGTTGATGACGATCTGATCGATCTGGCCGGGATCGGCTTCAACGATGGCCGTGGCCGCCCGGGGCAGCAGGGCGATCTCAACGTCATCGCCCATGAGCGGACGCAGCAGCTTGCTCACTTCCTTGAGCCGATCGTTCAAGTCCAGCACCTGGGCCTGCACCGGCTGCCGGCGACCGAAGGCCAGCAGTTGGCGGGTTAAAGCAGCGCCGCGCGTCGGATGCCTCGCGAATGTTGTCGATGTATTCCGCGCTGTCGGCATCCACACGGTTGCGCAGCAGTTCGGAACAAGCTGTCACGATGCCCAGCAGATTGTTGAAGTCGTGGGCCACGCCGCCAGCCAGGCGGCCCACGGCCTCCATTTTCTGCGATTGCCGGAGCTGGTCTTCGATCTTTTTCTGCGCGGTGATATTGCGAGCGATGGTGGACGCACCCACCACCTTGCCCTCGGCATCATGGATGGGCGAAACCGAAATCGAGACGTTTACATACCGCTGGTTTTTGGTGACGCGCACTGACTCGAAGTATTCGACGCGCTCGCCGTTGCGGATTTTCTGCAGAATGGCGGAAATCTCATCGGCGCGCTCTTTCGGGGCGAGCAGCGAGATAGGCTGGCCGATCATTTCCTGGGCGGTGTAGCCGTAGATGTGTTCGGCGCCTTTGTTCCAGTGGGTGACGATGCCGTCGAGATCCTTGCCGATGATAGCGTCCTGCGAGGAATCGACGATCAGCGCGAGCCGATTCTGCGAATCGCGGAGCTCGCGGCTCTTTCGCCGGTCGAGTTCCTCGTGGGCGCGGCGGAGTTCCTCTTCAATGCGTTTGCGGTCGCTGATGTCGCGAATGACGCTTAGCACCATGGTTCCGTCGTCGGTGGCGACCGGACTCAGGCTGATCTGCACGGGAAATTCTGAGCCGTCGCGGCGGCGGCCATAAAGATCGAGCCCCGATCCCATGCGGCGAATCTTGGGCTGCTCGTGGAAGTGGTCGCGATGCACGTGGTGCTGCGAACGCTGGCGCTCGGGCACCAGCATTTCGACGCGCTGGCCGATCAACTCGTTGCGGGTATAGCCGAACAGGGCCTCGGTCTGAGAATTGACCTGAATAATCACGCCCTGCTGGTTCACGGCGACGACTGCGTCGGGAATCGCTTCGAGGATGCTAGGCGACAAAAGCGTTTCGGCCACAGTTTTCGGACCTGATTCGCGGTTCTGGTTGGGAACAACTGGATTCATACTGCGTCCCATGCGGAGGACGGTTTGATTAATATACGTTAAAAAAGGTTGGGAGTCAGCGCTCGGAAGAGGTTAGCGAAATGTGCAATTTAAGTGCGGGCCAAGGTAGAGCAAGGCCTTTTCCATATGCCGAAACCCGTCCGTCTGCACGGCCGCCAGAGTCATCAGCGTTCCGTTATATCCCACGTGTACCAGGAAGCTTGCCGCAACCGACTTCGTCATAGCCCGCACTGTCCCCAAGACGATACCTACGAGGGTTATCAACAATACGGCCCCCCACGATCTGTACTGGATGTAGTGGAGGAGTCCGAAGGGTATCGCCGTCAGCACGACGGCCCAAGCCACCGAGGTTTTGCGGGCAAGGATGGGATAGAAAAAACCACGGAAGAATAACTCCTCCATCAGAGGCCCGACCGTCACCGCGAAGATCGCAATCAGGTACGCATCCCTGGGGCGACTGAAGAATTCGTCGAACGGTGAGGTCTTCGGCATGGGCAAAAATCGGCCTAATACGTCGATCAGAACAGTGAGCATCCCGACGCCCAGCATCCACAACTTGGCGCTCCCCCAGTTCCATCGGATCGCTGGCCAGAAACGCTGGTGATACTTCCCTTCCACCAGCATGATCATGAAGACCGCTACAACGATGTAGGACAGAAACTCGGAAAGCAGCGCCAGAGCAGGCTTCCGAACAACTTCCATCCAGCTCTCATGCGGATAGGCTACAACCTTCGCTGCCAGGACCACGACGAGTGGAGCGACGAATACAGAGAGGATCAGAGTCAGCGCCGCAATCAGCAACACGTCCCAGCCAGTCCATATGGGATTCTCGACCGGAGGCGGCGCGCTTGGAGCCGGAGCAATCACAACAGCATCAGGACCAAGAGCGAAGGAATCGGGCGCGAGTGGGACGGGCGCCTGCGGCTCGAGATTCATCGGAGGCTGCGGCTCAAACTGCGGATTGTCGGAAGACGACAAAGGGAACCTCTCCTGAATCTCTTCGCTACGAAGGTTTAACTGGGTGCTGGGTACTGGGTACTGAGTACTTCGGCGCGTTCCCGAAGTATGCAGTCAGCGCCTGCCCCGTATACGACTTCTTCACCCGCGCCACGTGTTTCGGGCGTGCCCTGCGCCACGATGCGTCCGCCTTCTTCGCCGCCTTCGGGACCAAGATCAATAATCCAGTCGGCGTTGCGGATCACATCGAGATTGTGTTCGATGATGATGATCGAGTTTCCCAGGTCGGTCAACCGGTGCAGCACGTCGAGTAACTTCTTCACGTCGTCGAAGTGCAGCCCGGTAGTCGGCTCGTCGAGCAGATAGAGAGTCTTGCCGGTTTGCCGCTTGCTCAATTCGCGCGCCAGCTTGATGCGCTGCGCCTCGCCGCCGGAGAGCGTCACCGCAGATTGACCGAGATGAATGTATCCCAGGCCGACATCGACCAGCGTCTGCAGCTTCTGCTTTACCTGCGGAATGTTTTCCAGAATCGGCAGCGCGTCGGAGACCGGCATTTCCAGCAGGTCGGCGATGGAGTTTCCGTTGTACTTCACCGCCAGCGTTTCGTGGTTGTAGCGGCGCCCGCCGCAGACTTCGCACAGCACGTAGACGTCGGGCAGGAAATTCATTTCGATGCGGCGCTGGCCTTCGCCCTGGCAGGCTTCGCAACGTCCGCCGGAAACATTGAACGAAAATCGTCCTGCCTTGTAGCCGCGCTCGCGCGACTCGGGCAGCATGGCGTAGAAATCGCGCATCTGGGTGAACATTCCGGTATAAGTGGCCGGATTGGACCGCGGTGTCCGCCCAATCGGCGACTGATCGATGCGAATGACTTTGTCGATGTTCTCGGCGCCCGCAATCGCCTTGTGGTCGCCGGCCTTTTCGCGCGAGCGGTACAGCTGCCGCGCCAGCGCGCGGTACAGAATGTCATTCACCAGAGTCGACTTGCCCGATCCGGAAACCCCGGTCACGACGGTCATCACGCCCAGCGGAAACGTTACATCCAGATTCTTGAGATTGTTTTCTTTCGCGCCCAGAATCGTGAGCGCCGCTCCGTTGGCTTGGCGCCGCTCCGGCCGCATCGCAATCGCAGTCCGGCCCGAAATGTATGCGCCGGTCAGCGAATCGGGATTGCGCATGATCTCTTGCGGCGTGCCATGGGCCACCAGGCTGCCGCCGTGACGCCCCGCGCCTGGACCGAGATCGACCACATAATCGGCGCGGCGGATGGTTTCTTCATCGTGCTCGACCACCAGCACGGTGTTGCCCAGGTCGCGCAGGTTTTCGAGCGCAGTCAGCAGGCGGTCGTTATCGCGGTGATGGAGCCCGATCGACGGTTCATCGAGCACATAGAGTACGCCGCGCAACTTCGAGCCAATCTGCGTGGCCAGCCGGATGCGCTGTCCCTCGCCGCCTGAAAGTGTTGCCGCCGAGCGATCGAGCGAGATGTATCCCAGCCCGACCGCATTCAGAAACTGCAGCCGCTCGACGATTTCGTGCATGACGCGCCCGGCAATCGCAGCCTCGCGCCCGACCAGTTTGATCCCTTGCGCCACCGCCAGAGAACGCACCACCGGCATGGCCGTGAAATCGGCAATCGACATTCCGTTCACTTTGACCGCCAGACTTTCCGGCCGCAGCCGCTTGCCGTGGCACGCTGGACACTCGCGTCGCCGACATGTGATCCATCAGCCAGTCGCGGTAGCCTTCGGAAGTTGACTCCTCCAGATTCTGTTTCAGATATCCGAAGATGCCGTGAAATCCGGTCTTGCCGCCGCGTCCGGGCTCGCCGTTCAGCAGAAAATCCTGCGTCTTCTCGGGAAACTTCTCGAACGGAGTATTCAGGTCGATGCCATAGGCCGCCGCCGAAATCTGCAGCATGTGAATCAGATTCTGCGACGATGACCCTGGCCCCAGCCCGCCATCGAGTAAAGGCTTCGACCAGTCGGTGATTATTTTCGCCGGATCGAAATCGTACTTGCTGCCCAGGCCGTGGCACTCCGGGCACGCTCCATACATGCTGTTGAACGAAAACGACCGGGGTTCAAGCTGCGGCACGTTGATGCCGCAATCGGGACAGGCCAGCTTCTCGGAATAAAGCTGCTCCTCTCCTCCAACAACGGCCACCTGCACCAATCCGCCCGCCAGCTTCATCGCCAGGCCGACCGACATTTCCAGGCGATGCTCGATGCCAGGCTTGACCAGCAGGCGGTCGATCACGACTTCGATGGTGTGGTTTTTGCGCTTGTCGAGATTGATGGCGACCTCGTCGTCGAGGCTGACCAATTCCCCGTCGATGCGCGCCCGGGTGTAACCGTGCTTGACAAGAGTTTCCATCTCTTTCTTGAACTCGCCCTTGCGTCCGCGGACGATGGGCGCCATCACCATGACGCGATCTTCTGGACTCAACGCCATGACTCGCTGCACGATCTGGTCGGCGGACTGCCGGCTGATGGCGCGCCCGCACTTGGGGCAATGCGGCACGCCGATCGAGGCGAACAACAGGCGAAGATAGTCGTAGATTTCGGTGATGGTTCCGACGGTCGAGCGCGGGCTTCGGCTGGTGGTCTTCTGCTCGATCGAGATGGATGGGCTAAGTCCATCAATTGCATCCACATCCGGGCGTTCCATCTGGTCGAGAAACTGGCGAGCGTAGGCCGATAAAGTTTCCACATAGCGGCGCTGGCCCTCGGCATAAATCGTATCGAAGGCGAGCGAGGATTTGCCGGACCCGCTCAGGCCGGTAACCACGGTCAGCGCGTTGCGCGGAATCTCAACGTCAATGTTCTTGAGATTGTGCTGCCGGGCGCCACGGACGGAAATCTTGGTAATCGCCATCATTCGCCGGGGTTCATGCCCCTTCCGTAACGTCGACAGGTAACCAGAATTGAAGGAAAGTGGAATTGCACAGCTCTACTCCGTATCTTAGTCGTCAACAGCGCGGAGCGTCAACGCGGTTAGATTTGAGAAGCATGCGTTTCGCGCTGAGGCAATAAAGTTAAGGATGGGAGAGGCGCCGCAACAGACTCTGGATATTTCTAAGGTTGGTCGATCGTGATCTCGTTCCTGATGCCCGTCATCCTCTTCTTTACCGTCATCGCGTCCGTGAGCCTGGGCGTTTTCGCCGCCTACGCCGCCGTCATCTGCATACTGCGCGCATTCGGCCACAGATCGCAGCAGCAGGCCGAAGCCGGCCGCCCGCGCCTGGTCCTGGTTCCCACGCAGCGCCACGCCAGCGGCGATTGAACTATGCGCCGCCGACAGCCAATGCTGGCCCGGGTTGCGGCAGCAGCTCTTCTCTTGATTGCTCTGTCTGCGTGTTCTCGCACCGCGAAACCCAACGACCACCAAAATGACTTTGCGGATGCGATGACGCGGGCGGCAATGTATAAGCCTCCTTCGAAAGGTGAAACTCCCGGAAAAGTCATCCTCCCGAATCCGAAACTCATTGGATGCAGTACGTCCGGCTGCCCTCCGGTATTATCGGACGGCAAGGATCCCCGAGCTGTTTATCCTTGGCAAGTATTGCTTGATTACACAAACGGATCCGTTATAGGACTAATCGCGCTCTACGACGAGCCGACTTCGATTGACGATCTCCAAGCCGCGGTTGATGAACGCTATCAACAATGGGCCGTGGCGAACTTCCGGAAAGGTCCGGTGAGGCTCTGGCGAGTCGGACCTGAGCACATCGTGATTCAGTTGTCTCAAGCCGACACCGGAATGGTCAAGCTTATCTATCTCACCATCGGCGCTAAACATCCAACTTCGGAAAAAGCAATGGAAAGAATTCTGGATCAGATGTCAAAAGACGGAAATCAGTAAATCACCTTCAGCGAGAACTGGATCTGGCGTGACGTCCCTGACGTCTTGCTGATGATGCCGAATCCGCTGCCGCGCACAATATTCGAGGGCAGCCCGAAATTCACGATGTTGAATAAGTTGAAGAACTCCGCGCGAAACTCTACCGTGCCCAGCTCTGCGTTTCCGCGATGTCCAAACGGAGTGTCTTTGATGACGGCAAAATCGAAATCGTGGAAGCCGGGGCCGCGGAAAGTGTCGCGTCCCAGCGTGCCGAAAACGCCCTGATTCGGCCCGCTCCCGCCAGGAACGTTGATGGGAATACTAAAGAAGGATGCATTGTTCGTGCCCAGCCCGAAGTAGTCGTCACGCACTTCCCGGCTGGTGGAGAGATGGGGCATTGAAACCAGGTCGGGGCGGTCCGCGCCGGCCGCGCCCGCGCCTGTCTGTTGGATGCCCGAATACACGCTGAACGGCGATCCCGTGGTCAGCGTCGTGATGTTCAGGACCTGCCAGCCTTTGATCAGCGGCTGGGGCAGAGGCTGCAGAAAACCAACCCGCTCCAGCGGCAGCAACTGGATCACGCTCAAATTGAATGCGTGGGTCACGTCGAACGTGGACGGACCTTTCTCCGCCGACGGATTCCACGGATTCTGTGGCACGGTCTGCAGAATCGGCACGGCCGCGCCAAGCAGTCCTCCCAGAACCGCACTGGTGTCATCCATCGACTTGGAATAGGTGTAGCTGGCCTGCAGCCCCAGTCCGGCCCGCGGCGAATTCTTGGATGCGCTGGCCTGCAGCGAGTGATAGCTGGAATGCGATCCGCTGGTCATCAGGATTTCCTGTCCAAACCCTCCCGTGGCCTGCCCCGCCGAGTTGAATTGTGTGAAGGGCGCGTGCGCCGCGTCGGCCCCAACATAGCTGTTCGGCGAATAAACTCTCGACAAATGAATTCCCGCGGTGGCCACGTAGGAAACATTTACCTTCACGTCGCGGAAGTCGTGGTCCACTCCCGCCGTCCAGTTGCCGACGTAGCCGTTGCTAAAATTCTTCGCGATGCCGGTGATGGCGAGCAACTGCACCTCATGGCCAGGAGCGAGCGCATCCAGATCGGTCTGAAATCGCGTTAAGTCAATCTGCGTGTTGGCGGGAACGTCCTGGCTTCTGCCCGTTGGGAAAATCGGCTGGCCCTGAATGTTATACGCGGTGGGCAGATTCACCGGCACAAACGTATTTTGAAACGGAACTGCAATTCCCGGCGTAGCGGAAAGGTTGAGAGTGAACACGAAGGGAATCGCGGCCGTAAGAAAATTGTCCTGCCACAAGTTGGGCAGCAGTGTATTGATGGCTCCGCCGGCGTGCAGCACAGTGTGCTGGCCCAGCCCGTAATCCAGCCCCAGTCGTGGCCCCCAGCCGTTCCAGTCCTGGTTGTAGGGAGGCTGCGGATTGATCAGCACAATCTGGGTTGCGCTGCGATCACCATAAGACACAGATTGGCCATCGGGGCCGAGAAACACGGGAAGCGACGTGCGCCTGGTCGCCTCATGAATCCGGCTGTTCACTTCGTAGCGCAATCCGTAGTTGACGGTCAGTTGTGGCGTGGCTTTCCACGCGTCTTCAAAGTAGAGGTTGTAGGCTTCGCGGCGGACGCCCGCCTCGTCGAATTTGTCGCCGATCGGCGTGATGCTGGCCGCCGCCGTAATGTTGTAGGAAAAAGGCGTCGCGGTCAGCAATCCGGTCAGCGAGTCGGGCAGCGGATCTCCTACTTGAATGTCGTGCGTGTGGCTCGCCGAGGTAATCGGCAGACCGCCGCCACAGCAGTACGCCGTGCCTCCGCCAAATGCATAGATTCCATTCGGATTGGTGCCGAAGATTGTGGAATCACGGTTCGCCCGGATCTCCAATCCCCACTTGAAGGCATGCGAGCCGCGAGTCCAGGCCATGTCTTCTTTGAACTGATAAAGATTGCTGTACGATCCGAAAATCGAACCCGCCGGCGCATTGAAGTCTTGATACAGGCCATCGCCGAAAGTGATGCCCGGCTGCGTGTGGTTGATGGTGGGAAACATTGGCGTACTGCGGATGTATCCCAGGGAAGTTTCCGCAGTGAGATGCGGAGAAATTGTGCGCGCGTAGCGTACGCCCGCGTTGCGCTGGTGATCAAAAAACTGCACGCCGAAACTAGGATCGATCGCCGTCTGGTCGGGATTGGTCAGCGGTCCGGTTACCTGATTCAAACTGAACCGCGTCAACAGCGAGGCCTGGTTCGAAATCTGGTGATCGATCCGTATCGAGAACTGGTCGGTGACGGTGGAGACCTTGGACGACGCGGCATAGGTGCGATCGCCAAAGGCTCCCGACGGCTGGTTCGGCAGGGGATACTGATTGAGTATGGGCAGAACCGCCGGGTTCACTGGAATGCTCAGCGTATCGCCGGGAAAGGTCGTGGTATCGATTCCCTGGCGCTCGGCTACGCTGGGCACGGGAATCACCTGCGTCGTGCCCAATACCTGGCGAAAGCCCTGGTACTCGCCGAAATAAAACGTGTGGCTGCGCCCGTCATAGATCCCCGGAAGCACGACCGGGCCTCCGTTGGTAAAGCCAAATTCATTGCGCACGAACGGCGGGATGCGTTCGCGGCCGGTCGGGTCGATATAGTCGAAGTAGTTGCGCGCATCGAACGCGGCATTGCGCAGGAATTCAAACAGGCTTCCGTGCACCTGGTTGACCCCTGACTTGGTTACTACATTCGTAAAGCCGGCAGCCCCGTGGCCGATCTCGGCCGGCATTACTCCTGAACTGGACTGCACCTCCTGAATAGCGTCTACGTTGAAATTCGAAAACGTCGCCCCACCCAGTTCCGGATCGGTGGTATCGAAACCATCCATGGCAAATACGGTGGTCACGCCGCGCTGGCCGTTGACGGCGAACTGTTGGGTGAAATTGGCGGCGCCGTTGGCGTCGGTCATGGTGCCCGCCGCCAGCAGCAGCAGCTTGCTGAAGTCGCGTGCATTGAGCGGAAGACTCGAAACTTCGGCGCTGGAAAGATGTCCGCCCCCGCTGGCCGACGCAGGAGTTGCAGCCGATGGCACGAACAAATGCAGTTCGTGTGCCCCCGTAAATCGAAGCCCCGTCGTCAGAGCGTCCGTTTCCTTGATCAATACAGCAGCCGGCGTTCTCCAGATCTCGCCGGAAATTGTTGCCGTCACCTCGTAGCGGCCCGCAGCAATTGCCGCAAACGCAAAGTGCCCGTTTCCGTCGGTCGCCACAGTATAGTCACGCTCCCCGGAACTGGCATGCAGTTTCAACACGGCCCCGGCCACCGATTTGCCCGAAGCATCGGTTAGCACGCCGTTCCAGGAGGCGGAAGACGAGGCGCCAGAAACCGCGCCCGCAGCCGGAGTTGCCAGCAGCATCGCCGCTAAGCAAAGAGTCCAAAAACGATTTCCGGGGCGTGAAAACATGAACGGGAATTATACGAGGTCGGGCGCGGCTGCCGAACCTGCGTGATAGCATTTCCTTGAGCCTCTCCTCTTCCGGCGGCCACATGCCTCGCGTCCGCTCCATCCCGTTTGGCCTCGCGTTGCTGGCATGGGCCTTTTGCCCAGCGGCGCCCGCGGCCGAACCGACTCCCTGGCTCGAGGTGCACTCCGCTCACTTTACTGTCATCACCGATGCTGGTGACAAGAAAGGACGCGAAGTTGCGCTGCGCTTCGAGCAGATGCGTGCTGTGTTCGGCGTGCTGCTGGGGAAAGAACGGCTCAACCAGTCGATTCCGCTGACCATCCTCGCCTTCCGCAACGACAAAACCTACTACCAGGTGGCGCCGCTCGTGCATATTCCGCCGACCGCACCGGGCCAGCCCGTTACTTATCAGCCCACTGATGTTCCCGGCTTTTTTCTCGCCGGCGACGATCAGGATTTCATTGTGCTGAACCTGTTCGAAGAGGAATCCTGGCGCGCTGTGGCTCACGACTTTGCGGAAATGCTGCTGAATTACAACTATCCTCCGGCGCAGGGATGGTTCGACGAAGGCCTGGCGGAATATTTCAGCTCGATTCGCGTCGACAACAAGCATGTCGAACTGGGCGGCGACCCCGAACTTCGTCCTTCGGTCAGCCAGGACTTGATTGGCAACCAGCACGAGACGCAGCCGCCTAAGTCGCTGACTGAATTGCTGGGCGCGCAGGTCTGGCTGCCGCTGCCCGACCTCTTCACCCTCAAGCACGACCCGTCGAGCCGCAACCATGGTACGCACCACACGCTCTATTACGCGGAGTCGTGGATCGTGATGCACTACCTGCTGCACCAAAAAAAACTGCCGGAAACTGGAATGTACTTCAACCTCGTCCTGAACCAGAACGTTCCCGTGGAAGAAGCCATGCAGAAGGCCTACGGCATGAGTTCCGCGGAAATGGAAAAGGCGATAAAGGATTACTTTCACGCACAGACCGGTCTTTTCACCACGCTCGACGCCGCCCGCGTGACCAATGTGAACCCGGATCTTCCCACGAACCCCGCCAGCTTGCCACAGATCGACAGCTTCCCGGTTCCCGTAGCGCCCGACGACAACGCCATCACCGTCAAGCCTTTGCCCGAAGCCGATGCGCGCGCCCTCTATGCGGAGGTTGAAATCCGCGTCCCTGAACGCCGGGAGCGTGGTCTGGCGGAATTGCAGGCCCTGGCCTCGGCGCCCACGGTGGCCGACAAGAAATTCGAAGCGAAGCAACAGGAGAAACAAGAGAAACAGGAGAAACGATCCAGCGAAGATGAGGAACTCCTGCCCAGCAATGCCATCGGCAACGAGCTGGCGCATCGCGTGCTGGCCTGGGACCACATCGCGCAGGGGGAATTCGATGAGGCGGCAACCGAGATCAGAGATGCGGGCGCGCTTGATCCGCGTGACCTGTGGCTGCGCTATTACGTGTCGGTGCTGAAGTACCGCGTGGCGCAATCCAAGCATGGCGATATTCAGGGTCTACCCAACATGATTATCGACCTGAAGGCTGTGCTGGATTGGTATCCCGAGTTCGCCGCCGCCTACGATTTGCTGGCGATGGCTCGCAACGAGGGCGGAGGCCCGGTAGCCGCTCTGCAGGCCGAGCAAGCTGCCATCAGCCTGAGTCCGCGCGACGAGCTCTATCGCTTACACAAAGCGCAGATTTATGTGGCCAGCAAGCAATGGGAAGCAGCCGACGCCCTGCTGGAACGGTTGAAGACCAGCAGCGATCCGCAAATTGCCACGCAGGCGCGCGAACTGGTGGAGCGGGCCGTGACTGAGCGCAAATACGGCATCCGGCTGGGCGCGGGAGGCGAGCCGCAACCGAAATTTTCACCGCAGAAGTCGCCCTTTGACGTGCTGGAGGAAGATGCGGCCAAGCGTGCCGCGGCGGAGAAGTCGGCGGAAAGCAACGGTCCCGGCGACACGCGCCCGACAAAATTCGTCAAAGGACGCCTGGTCGCGGTCGACTGCTCGCAAGCTCCCGCCGCCGTCCTGACCGTTACGGCGGGGGCCGCGACGTTGAAATTGCGCGCCGCCGACTACAAGTCGCTCGTTGTCATAGGCGCCGACAATTTTTCCTGCGACTGGACCGACCGCCAGGTCGAGGTGAACTACAAGCCCGGCGGATCGATGAACGGCGACGTGGTCTCGCTGGAAGTGCGCTGAGGTTCATAGCGCAAGGCCCCTCTCGGAGAGTCAAAACCTTCCGGAATCGGCACGCGTGCTCTGCGATGCGTACGGGCTATAATTGCGCGCATCGATGGCGCTTACCTCGGGCACCAAACTCGGGCCGTACGAGATCGTATCGCCAGTAGGAGCGGGCGGCATGGGCGAGGTGTACCGAGCACGCGACACGCGGCTGGGGCGTGATGTCGCGATCAAAGTGCTGCCGGAGGCGCTGGCTCATGATGCCGACCGGCTGCGGCGTTTCGAACAGGAAGCGCGCACGATTGCGGCGCTGAGCCATCCGAACATCCTGGGAATCCATGACGTTGGTGCGCACGACGGTGCGCCGTTTCTGGTCAGCGAATTTCTTGATGGACAAACCCTGCGGGACAAGCTCGTATCAGGGCCGCTGCCGGTGCGGCGCGCGATTGAATACGCGCTCGGCATTGTGCATGGACTCGCTGCCGCACACCAGATGGGAATTGTGCATCGCGATCTGAAACCGGAGAACGTATTTGTCACCCGGGACGGACGGATTAAAGTGCTGGATTTCGGGCTGGCGAAGCTGGTTATTCCGGAGCAAGGCCACGAAGCAACCGTGACGCTAGCGAGCCCCGCCACTCTGCCGGGTACGGTGATGGGCACCGTAGGCTACATGTCGCCGGAGCAGGTGCGTGGCGAACCGCTCGACCCGCGATCGGACATCTTCAGCTTTGGAGCGGTGTTGTACGAGATGCTCACCGGCAAACGCGCCTTCAAACGCGAGACGTCCGCAGAAACGATGACCGCAATTATGCGCGAAGAACCACAGGGGCTGAGCGACCCCGGCAGGCAAGGTCCGCTGGAACTGCAACGGATTCTTGTGCGATGCCTGGAAAAGAATGTCGAGCGACGATTCCAGTCGGCGAGTGATCTGGCGTTTGCCCTCGAATCGTTGAGCGGGACGTCGATCGCCGTGACGACCGCGAAGAGTGTGCCGCAGGCGAATTCGAGGCGAGGGTGGCTTCCGTGGGTCATAGCCGCTGCACTGCTGGTTGGAACGGTGGTATGGGAAACGCTTCGTCCGGCGTCTGCACCGGCCAACCCGCTCGAAAAAGCGCATTTCACGCGCGTGACCGACTTCAAGAGCGTGGAAGCGGCGATCTCGCCGGACGGCAGGTTCGTGGCTTTCATCTCCGATCATGACGGCCCCTTCGATGTATGGCTCACCCAGGTAGGTACCGGGCGCCTGATTAATCTGACGCAGGGGAAGGCGGGCCCGTTACCTGGGCCTTTACGAAGCGTGGGTTTTTCGGGCGACGGCTCGGAAATTTGGATCGGCGGTGGTGATGTGGGTATGCGGCTGCGGCTGATGCTGCTGACGGGAGGTACGCAACGTAATTTCCTCAGCGAGCAGACCGTCAACCTGGCTTGGTCACCGGACGGTGAGCGCATTGTCTACCATACCTTCGCTAATGGCGACCCCATGTTCGTGGCGGACCGCTCTGGCGCTAACGCCCGGCAGATATTCGGGAACCAGCCGGGACTTCACAACCATTTTCCAGCTTGGTCGCCTGACGGCCGTTGGATCTATTTCGTGCATGGGACGCCGGCGACGGGGGAGATGGATTTATGGCGCATCGATCCGGCCGGCCGGAACCCAGAGCGCCTCACGCAAATGAATACAGACGTCGCTTATCCCACCCCGGTCGGCGACCGCACAGTGTTCTACGTGGCGCGGGACGAGGACGGTTCCGGACCGTGGCTGTGGGCGTTTGATCTGAAACGCCGGGATTCGCGGCGCGCGAGCGTCGGCCTCGAGCAATATACATCCGTGCAAGCCAGCGCGGACGGTCGTAAGCTGGTGGCCACCATCAGCAATCCCGTCGCGGGACTCTGGACGGTTCCGATTCTTGATCGTGTCGCCGAAGAACGCGACGTAAAACCGTTTACCGTGCCGACCGAGCGTTCGCTGGCGCCCCGTTTTGGTGGTTCGTCGTTGTTTTACCTGTCTTCCCTCGGGACGGGCGACGGACTGTGGCGCCTTCGGGACGGGCAGGCGACTGAGATCTGGAAGGGTGCCGATGGCGCTCTTCGGGAAACGCCCGCGGTTTCGCCGGATGGAGGTCGCGTGGCCATTGTGCTGCGCCGGAACGGGAAACGCCAACTGGATGTGCTCTCTTCAGACGGCGCCGAGCTCCAGCCCATCGCGGAGGGAATGGTCCCTCAGGGTTCGAGTTGCTGGTCGCCAGACGGCAAATGGATCGTCACTGGCGGCAGCGACGCCACCGGCCCCGGGCTTTTCAAGATCCCGTTGGAGGGCGGATCGCCAGTCCGGTTGGCCGCCGGGCAAGCACTCAATCCAGTCTGGTCGCCGGATGGAAGCTTGATCGTATATGCGGGCACGAATGTGCGTACCTTTTCTCCGCTTCTGGCCATACGCCCGGACGGAACCAGCGTCAAATTACCCGAGATCATCTTGCGGCGCTTGGGCGAGCGCGTCCGCTTCTCGCCTGATGGCAAGAGTCTGATCTACATGGGGGGACTGCTCGCATCCCAGGACTTCTGGCTACTCGATCTGGCCTCGATGAAGTCGCGCCTTCTGACCCGGCTGCAAAACCGTGCCGCCATGCGGACCTTCGACGTCACCAGCGACGGGAAACAAATCGTCTTCGACCGCTTGCGAGAAAACTCGCAGGTCGTCATGATCGATCTTCCCAAGGATTAGCCCTTTGTCCGGTCGAGCAATGGGATCTCGCGCCCGGGCTGAATTGCTGGATCGACCTCTTCAGGCTGCCGCGAATTTCGGCGTGCTAGACTTTTCCTTGCCGATTCTCGAAAACCTGCGGCGCCGCCTGTTCTGGATCGTGGCCCGCACCTGCTTCACGCTCTACCGCTGGTTTCCGCTGTTCGGAACTCTGCGCGGGTCGCTTGCCGTCATCCAGCGCAACCAGCAATTCCTGTTGATTCAACGGAATGACGGGCGCGGAATTTCGCTGCCTGGGGGTCTCGCCTTCAGGAAAGAAGCAGCAGAAGAAACGCTGCGCCGCGAGGTGCTGGAAGAAACCGGGCTCCGCATCACCGGTCTGGAACTGCGCATGCATTATCACAGCACCGCGGATGTGCCCTGCGACCTTTCCGTATTCGAGGTGCAGGTCACGGGAGAACTGAAGAATTCCTGGGAGGGATCGCCGCAATGGATGACGGTGGCGGAAATTGAGCCGCGAATCGTGGAGAGCCAGCGTCCGGTGCTGGAATTATTTCGCCAACTGTCCGCTGCGTCTCCGCACGAAGGCACGCCCGCGCAATAGAAAACCCTCCCGCTGGGATCGGGAGGGTTTCAGGGAGGGCTCCGGAAGGATGCGCAGTTTATGCGCGGACCTGCTATGCGCGAACTACGTTGGCCGCCTGGAAGCCTTTGGGGCCCTTGAGCAGGTCAAACTCCACGGTCTCACCCTCGTTGAGCGTGCGGTAGCCGTTCTCCTGGATGGCGGAGAAGTGCACGAATACATCTTCCCCCGTGGAGCGCTGGATGAAGCCATAGCCCTTCGCCCCGTTGAACCACTTGACTGTACCTTTCTCTCTCACGGATAAAACTCCTTTCACCAATCGCGAAGAATTATTTCTCCGGATTGCTCGGATCGCGCTTCGATCAACTGAAGCTCCCCTCAAAGCACCCGGTAGAAATTGCCGATGTACCTACGATGTGCGGAAGAAGTACTTCCAAAATAGAAAAGACTCCTCAGTTCTCCACCGCGGCATTGCATCCGCTGCGTGAACTTCGGAGCCCGACAATTTGGCGCGTTTCCACCACACCCAACAAAAAGGTCAACCACTTCTGGTCTCGCTGCCGGAACATTTCCCGGCATTGAGCAACAGATCATAAGCACTATTAAAACGATTCGCAAGAGGAATTAGAAAGAAATCGTAAGATGACTCGGGGTCATTCCAGATAACTTTAACGCAGATAAAGAAATAGTCCGGTAACCTCCTCTGGAACTTCGGTTTACCCGATCCGAATCCGGGAATGCGCTCCTCTGGTACGATGGACCTTCGCCGTGGCCGACCCTCCAGTTCCGATGCTCCCCGATGCCGCAGCGGCTCCGCCGCAGCGGGAAAGCTCAGCGCCGGTCCAGTCTTCGCTCCGGCCCCGATCCACTTCTTTCCCTCGGCCGTCGGGCCTGGTCCTTTCCACCGTCAAGTATCTGATGCGGACCGACGTCCACACCTTCGCCTTTTCGGTCGCCGCCAACTCGATTCTGGCGTTCTTTCCATTCGTCGTCCTGCTGATGACGTTGATTCGCCGCGTCTTTCATTCGAAAGTCATGTACGAAGTGATCCTGGAACTGCTGCGCGACTACCTGCCTGCAGGTCAGGACTTTGTGATTCGCAACCTGAACGCGATGGTTAACACGCGGCAGCGGGTGCAGTTTGTGTCGCTGGCGATTCTGCTGGTAACGTCGTCGGGCGTGTTCCTGCCGCTGGAAGTGGCGCTGAACCGCATCTGGCGTTTCGAGAGCAATCGCTCGTACCTGGGCAATCAGATGGTTTCGTTTGGCCTGGCCTTTGCCTGTGGGGTGCTGGCGCTGGTCTCGATCGCGCTCACTGCCGGTCCGGTCGCGTTCATGGAGTTTCTGCTGCGCGGCTACGGCACGGGCTTCGTGCGAATCGTAGGCTTTCTGGTGATGAAGCTTTTCGCCATCGCCGCCAGCATCGCCATCTTCTTTCTGATTTACTGGCTGCTGCCCAACGGGAAAGTTCCGGCGCGGGCGGTGCTGCCCGCGGCCATCATCATGGGACTGCTCTCGGAGGCGCTGAAATACGCCTATATCCTGGCTCTGCCGTGGCTGAACTTTCAGGAAGTCTATGGCCCGTTCGCGCTGTCGGTGACCATGATGTTCTGGGCGTTCCTGTCGGGATTGCTGCTGCTGGCGGGCGCCAACCTCTCGGCGGAAGAACATTCGCAACGCGCCTTGTAGGGCCTCAGTCGTGAAGGGGGACTTTGGAAAACGCGATTCCGCGCCGCCGGTTGATGCGGCAGATCACGTTCTGCAGTTCATTGGCCAGCAGATTGACTCCCTTCCTCGGCATCATCGCATTTTTTTCGAGGTACTCTTCGGCACCGTCTTCCAGCAGTTTCTGCCGGTTTCTTTCGGAGAGGCTGCTCAGCACGACTACGGGGATGTCGGCCGTGGCCGGCTCGCTTTTCAAATGCTTCAGAACTTCCGGACCGCTCATCTTGGGCAAGATCATATCCAGCAGGACCAGATCAGGGTGCTGCTGTCGCGCCATTTGGAGAGCCGTCTCGCCGTCTTCGGCGCAGACCACTTCATATCCGGCGTGGTGCAATGCCGATTCATTCTCCCGGCGGATGGTTTTGCAGTCCTCGACTAAGAGAATTTTCACGTTGATCTCCCGCCCTGCCATTTATATCGGCAGCACAGGACCCAGCTTTAGGCTTGCCCGAAGCTAGGGAATCTCTGATTAAGGCCTCTACAGAAAGCGTAAACCACAGAGGACACAGTGGAGCACAGAGGCCCCCGGAAACTTAATCAGAGCCTCCTTAAGCAACGCGAGCCAGAAACGCCAGCAAAGGAAACGGCCGTCTCTCATCGCAGACGGCCGTTTCGTTGAACGCGACCTTGAAGGTAATCTGATCTCTTATATCGCTTCTACTTTTTCTGATCCCCGATCGAGATCAACTCCACTTCAAAAATCAGAGTCTCGCCCGGCCCGATGTCGGCGCCTGCCCCACGGTCGCCATAAGCCAGATCCGGGGGGATGAACAACTGCCACTTGGAACCGACCGGCATCAGTTGCAGCGCTTCGGTCCAGCCCTTGATCACGCCGCTCACCGGAAACGATGCGGGCTGGCCGCGTTTGTAAGAACTGTCGAATTCCTTGCCGTTGATGAGGGTGCCGCGATAGTTGCAGGTCACGGTGTCGCTGGCGGTAGGCTTCGGCCCTGTGCCCGCGGTCAGGACTTTGTACTGCATGCCGCTGGGCAGGGTCACGACTCCCTCTTTGCTCTTGTTTTCGGCGAGGAAAGCTTCGCCGGCTTTGCGGTTCGGACCGCTGGCCTCTTTCGCTTTGGCCTCCTGAGCGGCACGCACGTCGGTCTGCAGTTGCATCAGGGCAGCTTTCTCCTGATCTTCCGTGAGCAAGAGCTTGCTGCCGGCCAGCGCGTCTTTCAAGCCGCGCGCGGTGATGGCCGCATCCACTGAGGCTCCCACGCCCTGCCGCTTGAGGTCACCGCCGATTTTCATTCCCAGGGCGTAGCTGGCTTTCTGTTTCTGGGTGGTCAGCGTGAGGCCGGTCGCGGGCTTCGCGGCGGTCGTCGTTTTCTTGGCGGCGGTGGCCGATGAGGTCTTGGCGGGAGCAGCGGTCTGGGAAGAAGTCGAGGCGGGTTGACTGGATTGACTTGTCGTTGCTGCCGGAGTCTGTTGCGCCCGGGCATTGCCCAGCAGCATCATCCCGGCGGCCAATAGTTGGAACACAGTGGTCATCGATTTTTGCATATGCCTGTATTGTCCCATTGACTACGAGAGATGAGCAAACCGGCGGTGCAGTTTGGCCTTCCAGACTTTCTGTTCCAATGGCAGTCATCCTGGCCAGAGCCGCCTTTCAGGCGGAGGGAAGAGCCCCGGAGCGAAGCCGAAGGGATCTTGCGCACAGATCGGCGGCACGTCTGGAGAATATCCCGCACGACGGATGGGACAGCCCAAATGGCCCAGCGGACGCATGGAACCGTGCTCGGTTACTGGCGGCAGACCGACTTTGCGGACCAGTTCGGCGAAGCGCGGATCGGAGCGCACCGGCTCGAGCAGGAAGTCGGTCCGCATGCCTCGCCTTCCAGATACTCCATGACGATGAACGACTGGTCGCCGTCTTTGCCAATTTCCTGTTTGCCGATCTCATAGATGGTGCAGATATTGGGATGATTCAGGGCAGAGGACGCGCGTGCTTCGCGGCGGAAACGTTCCAGAGCTTGTGGGTCTCGCGAGAGCTCATCGGGCAGGAACTTGAGGGCGACGAAGCGGCCCAGTTCGGTGTCCACGGCTTTATAAATCACGCCCATGCCGCCGCCGCCAAGTTTCTCGACGATGCGGTAGTGGGAGATGGTCTGGCCGATCATGTGGTCGCGGGCCTTGGTTTTGCGAGCTGACTTGTCATTAATCGATACTCACTTCAGGCCGTCCACGACGTACAAGTCCGACAGCACGCGCATCGTTGAGTAGGCATAGGACTTCTCGTCGGCGCTGAAGCGGATGTCGACAATGCTCTGCACGCCGGCGGGATCGGCGGGAGACATTTCTTTCCAGGGCTCGCGGCGACCGGTGGCCAGATCGACGCGAGCGATCTTCAAAGGAATGCTGTGAGTTCCCACCAGCAGACTCTTGCCGTCGGCCGAGAAGCCTACGGCAAAATCGTTGACCCCGAACGCAAAGCTGAGTTCTTGCGGATCTCCCCCAGCAATGGGGTAGAGCCAGAGCTGACGGTTTACGTCGATGGCGACCACGTACTTGCCGTCTCGGGTGACCAAATCCCCGGATGTGCCTTCGGGAGTCAGGGCTCGCGGAGCTCCGCCCTGAATATCCATTACATAAGTGCGGGCTCTATGTCCGGGTTCGGTGGCAGAAAACACGAACGACTTGCTGTCGGGCAACCAGGCGCCGCCGCGATGGTCGATTTTGTCGTCGGTGAGTTGCCTGGGTTCGCCGACGCCGGTGGGCAGCAGCACGATCTTGGCGGGAGATCCAACGAAGCACGCCACCCATTGACCATCCGGAGAAAGAAAACCAAAGCCCCCTTCGCCGAGCCGCACCGCCGGTGAGCCATCGGTCTTGCGCAGGAAAATGCTGTCATTCGCGCCCATGGCCTCGCCGCTCTCGGAAAAGACAATCGTCTTGCCGTCCGCGGAGATATCCGATACCAGCGACCAGTCAAACCAGGAAAGGCTGCGCTCGCGAGTTTCGCCGGGCGCAAGGGCGGAAATACTCATGCGGGTCTTGTCCGCAGTCAGCAGAACCAAACCATTGCGGCTGATGTCCTGCACCGTCAGGCCCCCCGGAGCACGGTAGATGAGCCGCTCCTTGCCGGAGAAGTCGAGGGCGTAGATGGAGCGTGCCGCACCCGCGGGGACCGCCGAGAACCAGACCTCTTTGCCATTCGGCGACCAGGCTAGTCCCTCGACGCTGGAATAAAAAGAAGAACTGGTCTTGCGATTTCCATGGTTGTCGATAATGACGACGCGCCCATCGTCGCCACTGGGGACATGGTCGGCAATCGCCAGAAATTCGCCGTCCGGAGAGAACCGCACATGGCTGACCCAGCCGACCGGCTGATAGATCACGTTTCCCGAGGGGAATTCCAGATCAGTCAACCTGCCGGTGCTTTGTCGAACCACGGCCAGCGACTGGCCATCGGGCGTCCAGTCGGCCCAGAAGACTTTGTCGATGACTTCCCGGGGCGCACCCCCTGCCAGCGGAACCCGCGCCAGAGTTCCAGTCTGACCAAAAGCGGCGACATTCGTGGGGTGCAGCGCGATCGCCATCTCGCCCTTCGAAGAAATGGAAAGAATCTGCGCGGGCGGCAAGTCCACCGACCGCGAATCTGTGCTGTCAAAGCGAGTGGAGAAGATTTCCTGCGGCTGGCCCTCCCAGGCCGCTCCGTAGACGACGGTCTGTCCGTCGGGAGCAAAGCGGGCGGCCCAGATCGTGCCATTGCGGAAAGTCACTTCATGAAACGTCGGATTGGATGCGGCAACGGCTCCGCGATGCGCGAAGCGGTAGACGGCAGCCCACGACGCCAGCAGCAATAATCCACCGAGCAGCGGCAGCAGCCAGCGGCGGGCCGACGGCACTTCTGGAATGGCGCGCACGCCGCCCCGACTCGAACTCGAAATATCGGTTAGCGCTTCCAGATTGAAGGCCACGTCGCGCGCCGATTGAAAACGCTCGGCAGGACTTTTCTCCAGGCAGTGGCGGACGACGCGTTCGAGCGCCGGCGACACGTTGCGGTTGGTCTCGGCGAGGTCGGGCGGATCCTCTTTGAGGATGGCGCTCATGGTGTCGACGTTGGAGTCGCCGTGGAAGGCGCGCTTGCCCGAAAGCATTTCGTAAAGAATGGCCCCAAAAGCGAAGATGTCGGACCGGGGATCGGCGGGCTTGCCGCGCACTTGCTCGGGCGACATGTAGCCGGCCGTGCCCATCACCGTACCAGCCTCGGTGCCGACCTGCTGCGTGGGCGCATCGCCGGAGGTATCTGCCTCTGGATGGGTAATCTTGGCCAGGCCGAAATCGAGAATCTTGGCCCGGCCATCGTTGGTGATGAACAGGTTCTCCGGCTTCAGGTCGCGATGCACGATCCCTTTCTGGTGCGCCGCGGCCAGGCCTCGGGCAATCTGCTGCGCGTAGTCGATGGCTTTGCGAGACGCGAGCGGCCCGTTCCGCAGCCGGTCGCGAAGGGTTTCACCCTCCAGCAGTTCGGAAACGACGTAGGGCGCGCCCCGGTCTTGCCCAATATCAGCTTCACCAATGTCGTAGATGGAAAGGATGTTGGGATGGTTGAGCGCCGCAGCCGCGCGTGATTCCTGCGCGAAACGCTGCAGCCGGTCGGGATCGGTGGAAAACGAAGCGGGCAGAATCTTGATGGCGACGTCGCGGTTCAGGCGGGCATCGCGGGCGCGGTAGACCTCACCCATGCCGCCTGCGCCCAGCGGCGCCACAATTTCATAAGGGCCTAGCTTCGTACCGGAGGTCAGGGGCATGCGTGCGCGGAATTATAGCCGAACCCGCGCGTTGCCGCTGCCGCATGTTAGACCAGCATGGCTGGCTAAGTAACGAACCTGTCTTCCCGCTTTGATCAAGTACTCTGCCGCTTTCCTGTCGTTTTAGCGTTCGCCTGCAAAATCCACAGGCCGTGGTGACATCCGTCACCGACATGGCTGTTCTGGTTGGGTTAAGCTGAGTTGTTTCCCCGGTAGTCCTGCGAGCAGACGTCACATTCTTGAGGTCTCCCCATGTATGGGAGAAGTTGCACGTGCTGGCTCGCGATTTCGGTTTTGATTCTGGCTCCGGTTTTCTTGTGCGGGCAGTCCCCACACGTCGATTCGCCAGCACTCACCAATCCGCTTCGGACGGACCCACCGCCGGACCTGGCTCAACCTCCGGCTCGAGACCAGCTCCGGCTGCACATACCCATCTTGCCGCCGGTTACGCCGCCATGGACGATTGGCTTCCCCGGGATCGCCCGGGCTGCGGGGACTATTTTTTCCGGTAGCGTCCTTACGATTGCGCGGCGGCCTGCGAGTCCGAGCCAGGCGGTCGAAACCGTCGCCATCACCTTCCGCGTGGAGAACGCGATTCGCGGAGCTACTCCCGGCGAAAATCTGACCATCTCGCAATGGATTGGCCTGTGGTCGAGCGGCCAGCGTTACCGCGTCGGCGAACGGGTGCTTCTCTTTCTTTATCCTCCGAGCAAGCTGGGACTCACTAGTTGTGTTGCGGGAGCGATGGGGCGGTTCACGATCGATCCCCGGGGCCGCGTCTTGCTTTCAGCGCAACATCTTTCGGCCTTTCGAGCGGATCCCGTGCTGGGCGGGAAGTCGAAGGTGAGTTTCAGCGACTTCGCCTCGGCCGTGCGGCAGGCCGGGGAGGAGGAATGAGTGCGATCAAGAGACTTACCTTGACTACTAAGACGGCATTTAGTGCGCGTTCATTTCTGCTCAGGCTGGCTGCGGCTGCGGCGATGATCTTGTTTGTCGCCCTGCTTTCGCGGGCCGGGGGCCCCAAGAACGTCGCCGGCACGAGCTACTTCAACCCAACCACCACGGGGCAGCCGCTGATCTGGCCGCAGGGGCTGGTCAGCTATTACACGGATCAGGGCGACCTCAGCCCGATCCTGCCTAATGCCTCCGCCAACAGCTTCGTGGCCAGCGCGTTCCGCGTATGGACTTCGGTTCCGACTGCCGCCATCACAGCCACCAGCGGCGGCCAGCTGGCCGAAGATGTGAACGGGACCAACGTTATCCGGAATGCCAACGGCACGATCTCCATGCCTGCCGATATTCAGCCAACAGCGACCGGAACGCCGGTGGGCGTGGTGTACGACTACGACGGTTCCGTGACCGACGCGCTGATTGGAAGCGGCGCGGGCGACGCCAGTCAGTGCTTCTTCAATGCCGTCTACGGCGGGGACGACAATTACGGACTGCTCGCGACCTACCAGCATGCGCTGATTGTGATCAACGGCCAGTGCGCGCTGCAGTCGTCTCAACTCACCGACGTCGAATACCGGCTGGTGCGCGTGATCGGCGGAGTGCTGGGTGTGGGCTGGTCGCAGGTGAATCTTAACGTGTTGAGCGGCGCGCCACCCCCCACGGCAGGCGATTACGCCGGCTTCCCGGTGATGCATGCGACCGATCCCCTGGTTTGCGTGCCCATCACGATCTGTTTTGCCAACCCCTATCAGCTGGCAATGGATGATGTTGCTTCGCTCTCCCGGCTGTATCCGGTGACGGCCGAAAATCAGTCGAGCTTTCCCGGTTCACAGGTATTTTCAGCGGTCACGGCGCGCATTTACGGCTCGGTGTGGTTCAGCGGCACGCAAGGAAATCCGACGCAGGCCATGCAGGGAGTCAACGTGGTAGCGCGCTGGATCGATCCGTCAACCGGGCTGCCTTCGCGACAGTATGCCGCGGCGGCGGTGTCCGGATTTTTGTTCACCGGCGACGCAGGCAATCCCATTACCGGCTTCGACGACGCGCTGGGCGATCCTTTGGCGGATTGGGGATCGAGCAGCCCATCCCTGGAAGGCTTCTTCGACCTGGCTGGGCTGGAACCGCCCGGCGGCAGTGCCCAGTATCAGTTGAGCGTCGAAGCACTTGATCCAACTTGGTCGGCAGAGGTCGGCCCCTATTCTCCGGGTCCCGTCGCGCCGTCAGGAGTAGGGCAGCCGATCATGGTGACGGTCGAGCCGGGCAATGACGTCGAGCAGGACATTCTGATGACCGGCAGCGCACAGCCGTTGCCCCAGACCGATTCCGGATGGACTGCGCCAGCGGCGGTGCCGGCGGCGGGAGATTGGATGGCAACTCTGGGCGATTATGGAGACCTGGCATATCTGTTTCTGCCGGTGCATGCCAATCGCACGCTGTCGGTGGCGGTGACGGCGCTCGATGAATCCGGCAACGCCAGCGTGGTGAAGGCCCAGCCTGTGGTTGGCATGTGGGCCGCATCCGATGCGCAGGGCAGCCTGCCCGGGGCGTTCACGTCTTCTCCATTCAATCAGGCGATTTATGGGATGACGCGGCTGGATGCGCAAGTCAGGTCTTCGATCAACCTGCTGATCGGGATTTCGGATGTGCGCGGCGATGGGCGGCCCGACTACCTCTATCATGCCTACGTGCTGTATGCGGATTCCGTTTCTCCGGCGCGTATCGGCGTAAATGGAGGCGCGGTCACGCTGCAGGGCACCGGCTTTCATCCGGGAGTTACAGCCGCCATCGGCAGCAGCGCCGTGATTCCACTCGCGGTCAGCGCAGGGCAAATGATCCTGGCCGCTCCTCCGGAAGCCGACGGCACGCAGAACATCACCATCAGTGATCCGGCCAGCGGCGGGTCGTCGACGATGACCAACGCGCTCACCTACGGCGCTGCGGCCAGTGACACGATCGTTCTACTGAGCGGGCCCAATCCTTCCACTCCCGTGGGCACGCAGGCGACCTACCCGATGAGCGTGCGCGTGCTGGCATCGGATGGCGTTACGCCCGTCGGCGGCGCAACCATCGGCTGGAATGCCAGCAATGGCCTGCAACTGTCAGCCTGCGGCGGCGCGTCGTCGTGCTCGGTTACGAGCGATCAGAATGGGGACGCCGCAACCTGGCTCATGCCGGCGGCGGTGGGCGTGGCGACCATTACTGCAACTCTGGCCCCGGGAGTTTATAGTCCGTCGCACTCGGTGAGTGCGACACTCAACGCCACGGAGACGGCCTCTGACATTGGGGTGTTCACTCCGTATCTTTATATCGCCCAGGGCGCCACGGTGAGCGTCCCGCTGACCGCGCGCGTTTTGAGCAACGGCGCGCCGCAGAACAACTTGACGGTAAACTTCACCCTGGTCAGCGGGTCGGGTGTGCTCAGTTCCGCCACCGCTTCAACCAGTTCCAGCGGCTACGCCACGACCACGCTGACGGTTACGCAACTGGCGGCGCAGGTGCAGGTCAGCGCCTGCGTGGCTCCGGCGAACGCCCCCTGCCAGACCTTTTATGTGTTCGCGGTACCGCTTCCTCAACAGAACCTGCAGCCTGTGTCTGGTGGCGGGCAGGTGTCGACAGGCCAGGCGTTTCAACCCGTGGTGGTGCGGGTCACGGATTCCTCATCTCCACCCAATCCCGTGATCGCCGCTGGCGTGGAGTTTCAAACGACCGTGTTGCGGCCGGTGGGGAGTGCTTCTGCGGGCGGGGAGCCATACCCCACCAACCCCGTCTTGCCGGTGATTCTGCAAGTAAGTCAGACCAGCCTTGTTTCAGACCTGAACGGATTGGCGAGCATTGTGCCCTCACCGGGCGGATTCAGCGCCCCGCTGGAAGTGGATGTTACGGTCACCGCCGGGACCAGCGCCTGGCTCGACGATCCGCTGTTCGTGCTGCCGGTCTTTCCCCCATAAGGTTTAGCTGCGGCAGTCGAGAGTTCAAAGCCGTTTCTTGAGGCCAATGCCATTGCTCCGGCATGCCCGTTCTTGCGATACTCGGATCACTATGAAAGGTAATCCTGCAGTTATTGCTGAGCTGAATAAAGCACTGCGAGAAGAGCTGACCGCGATCAACCAGTATTTTCTGCACGCCGAGATGTGCGAAAACTGGGGATACCACAAGCTCTCCGAATTCATCAAGAAACAATCCATCGGCGAAATGAAACACGCCGAAGTGCTGATTGAGAGGATTCTGTTTCTGGATGGCAGCCCGTCGATGCAGCCGCTGGATCTGACCGTCGGCGGCACGGTTAAAGAGATGATTGAAAACGATCTGAAGCTGGAGGTCGGGGCGGTGAAGCAGTACAACGAATCCGTCGCGATCGCCACGAAAGAAGGTGACAATGGTTCGCGCGACCTGTTCGTGACCCTGCTCAAGGACGAAGAAGGTCATGTGGATTTTCTCGAAGCCCAGGTGCACCTGATCAAAGAGCTGGGTTATGAGCGGTATCTCACGCAGCAGATGGGGGAGCACGAGGAAGAATAGTGCTGGCGCGTTTGTGTGGCGCGGGCACTCCTGCCCGCGAAATGCCGGCTGCGCATGGGAAGCGGGGGTGGTAGCACTTCTCCATCGACTTAGTACGTTTCCGTTTACGGGACCCAAGAAATCTACCTTAAAGTTTGCTCCTGGTTAGTTTGCTCCTGGTTAGATTCCGCGGGCAAGAGTGCCCGCGCCACATTCTTCAACCCAGAGCCACTGGTAGTCTTCTGGTTTCTCGACCAGCCCCCTCCTGACAGGATTCTGGCGGATGTATTCGGTCGTTTCCAGCAGGCTTTCGTTTCCGCGAAGAACGTGGTCGAAGGATTCGTCCTGCCATACTGGGCCGGTGCGTCCGCCGAGTTTGTTAATGCTGCGGGCAGAGGCGCCTTTAATCGCTCGCAGGATTTCTGGGAGTGCGAAGGTCCAGCCATCCTCGTCTCGAAGGGCTGTGAATAGCAAATGGGTATGATCTGGCATGATAACGGCGGAGTGAAGATGGATGGTCTTGCCATGGTCGTGCAGGCAATGTCGCAGGGCTAACGTGCGTGCGGCTGGCGAAAGGACGAACGCCAGAGTTCGGAACGTGACGAACAGCGGCCGCTCGTCTCTTTGGTAGTGAGGGAGGCGACGTCGATACTCGTAGCGGCGGAAGGTTGCCGTGGGCATGAAACTGCTCTAATCGGTCTATCTTAGTGATGGAGCGATCTCGATTTAGCAGGAAATTAATATTTTTTAACGGCGCAGTTCTGAAGTGGAACGGCGGCGGAGATCGTGGTTAGAGTTCGCGGGCAGGAGTGCCCGCGCCACACTAACTCCGCACTCCCGCGCAACGCTTATTTCACGGTGACGGTCAGTAATTGGGCTCCGCTGACTACGTAGTCGAGCGGTGGGGTCGCGGTTTCATCCACACTGGATTCGCCGCTTACGATCATTTCCTGATTGCCGCGCATGCCGTCCATGATGTTCATGACTGAGATGGGCAGCGTGGGCATGACTTTGTCGGCCACGCGGGCTTCCGGATCGGCTTCCAGCAGGGAAACGTAGAGGCGGTTGTTGGCGTGCTCTTTGTTGAGCAGCGCAATCGTCGAGGCCAGGTCGAGTTTGCGGCCGAAGGCCTGGTTGGTTCGGCCCACGCGGTCGAGCGTGTCGCCGTCGCTCACCAGAATGCGCAAAGTTCCCTTGCCGGCTGAGGTGGGAATCTTCACCGGAATCTGGCGTACGACGCGTTCGCCGCGATAGGGAGCGAGGACGGTTTCGACGATGATCTCATCCCCAGGGCGGGCTTCAGTCACGTCGGTGCGGGCGCTTTCCAGACGCGCCCAGCGGCGCTCGCGGACCAGGTCAAAGTCGAGCTTCACGCTGTTCACCGCGGGCGCGTTGTAAGGATTGTCGTAGATGCGGCTGAAGCGCTCGCCCAGCGATAGCGCTGCTGCCATGGCGGCCGGCTGACCGTTGTCCGCGGGAACGAACATATTCTTCAATGCGACTTCGGGAAAGCCTTTGACGTTGATGCTGCCGGTGAGGCGGTAAGTGATCTCTTCGCCGTATTCGTTCACGCCATGCAGGGCGTTGAAAACCGTGGCCATGATCGCTACCGGACTCAGGCGCGGGTTGTTGAGCACTTCGAAGTGGAAGTCTTTTTGGGGCGCGCCGCTTGCGGTGTGGATGGCCAGCGTTACCGGAATCATCTCCGGCTGCTTGTTGAACACGCCCATAATGCCGGTGTGGCGATCCTGTACGAAAACTCCGGCCTGCTCGGTGGTGTTGACGATCTTGAAGGCGTTGAGCGGCGAGGGCAGGGTGGCCAGCACCTGCGCCTTGTTCATAGGCAAGTCGACGGCGCCGAACTGCAGCAGGGGATGTCCGCAGGCCAGCAGGCGCTGAGGATCGATGTAGGTCACGGTGCAGGTGGCGGCGATGTCCATGTCGCCGCGAACCAGAATCGCGCTGACGGCAGAACCGGCTTCCAGAGGCTCCGGCTGCTTATCCTCGCTGACCGAGCCCGCGCCCATTACCGGGATGACTCCGGCAGACGCGAACTGAGGAGCGAAGCGGCGCACGGTGTCTTCGGAAAATCCGTTGAAGACCAGCGGCGCTTCGATGGGTTGGAGGTAGTTGGCGAAGCCTTGCGTCAAAGCTGGAAGTGCAACGCCATCGCCAGGAGACGCGGTTTTCCCGGCGGCGGTGGTGACAGTCGGCTTGGTGGCTGCGGTTTCTTCCGCTGGCGATTTGTCGAGGGCGTTGATCTCGAGCATGTCGGCGATTGGGGTGACCCCGGCGATCGGCTCCTTCGAGAATTCGCCGATGCGGAAGGCAAGTGCCCCGGCGAGTTTGCCGTCAAGATACACGGGGCTGCCGCTCATGCCGGCGACCACTCCGGTGTATTCCACCTTGGCCCCGTGCAGGCGGACCAGGATCATGTCGCCTTTGGGCCCGTTCACGTTGTGCAGAATGCCGAGGACTTCCACGTCCATGGATTCCGGCTTCACGCCCTCAAATACGGTGAGGGCATAGCCGCGCATGCCGGCGTGAATCTGGTCCACGGGGATGGTCGGCTGCGGGCTTTGGGCAGCCAGAATTCTGGACAGGAATATAAGGGAGACGAGAAGCGCGAGAACTACTTTTCTCATGGAATGCACCGACAAGGACCCGGCTAACCGGTCCCACTGCCGATTAGACTCAGACCAACTGCGATTCGTTGCCAAGATGTGCCTGGAGGGGAGATCCGGGACCGGGCAAAACATCCCAATTGCGAATCCTTGCGTCTATACTAGCACAGAGACTTTTCGGGGTTCAGCCATGTTTAATCGTTACAGAGACCATTCAAAGCTCAGATCAAAGCGCAGAAGTAAAACCGGTCTGACGGCAGTTTTAGGGCTGGTGTTCTGCCTGGCATTGTTCTGCTCCTGTCTGCCGCTGGCGGCCCAGGACCAGTCGGGGCAGACGCCGCCCGTGCCAACTCCGTCGACCCAGACTCCGGACAACGGCAAGCCCAAGCAGGATGTGCCCGACGAAGCGGGAGGTCCCACCGACAGTGTGGGTCCGTATGCGATCCCGAAGAAAAAAACCGAGGAAGCTCCGCCACCGCCTCCGCCGGTCACTCCGAAAAAGGTCGAGGATATCCCCGACTATTCGCTGAAAGTGAACGTGCCGCTGGTCAATGTGGATGTGCTGGTCACGTCCAAAGACGGGCAGTTCATCCCCGGGCTGAAGCAGGAAAACTTCCGCGTCATGGAAGATGGTGTACCGCAGCAGGTGACGCACTTCGGGGTGTCGCAGGCTCCAATTACAGCGGTGCTGCTGGTGGAGTTCGCCTCGACCAGCTACTGCTTCCTGGTGGACGCTCTGCGGGCGTCGTACGCCTTTGCGAACACGCTGAAGAAAGACGACTGGGTCGCCGTGTCGTACTACGACATGCAACCGCACATCCTGGTGGACTTCACGCAGGACAAGCGGGCCGTGATCGGGGCGCTGAACGAGCTGCGCATTCCGGGCTTCGCCGAAACCAATGTTTTCGACGCTCTCTATGACACGCTGGATCGCCTCGACCGCGTGGAAGGGAAGAAGTACATAATTCTGGTGACGACCGGCGTGGACACCTTCAGCAAGCTGACGCTGGACAAGATCATGAAGAAGGTCAAAGACACGAAGGATGTGACCATCTTCCCCATGAGCGTCGGCTGGATGCTGCGGAACTACTGCGAGACAAACCCACGTGCTTATCAATGCCGAAATGCGCACGGTATGGGCATTCCGGTCGGGCACATGGACTACCTGCAGGCCGACAATGAGATGAGAACCTTCGCCGCCATGACCGGAGGCCGCGCCTACTTCCCGCGCTTTCAGGCGGAGTATGCCGAGGATTTCCAGGACATTTCCAACGACATTCGAAACGAATACACGTTGTCCTACGCGCCCACCAACTCGAAGCTGGACGGAACGTACCGCAAGCTGAAAGTTCAGGTGGTAGCGCCGGACGGCGGCCCCTTGAAGGTAAAAGACCAGAAGGGCAAAGACGTGAAAATCGACGTCGTCGCCCGCGATGGGTACACGGCGAAGCACACGGTGGATTAGCGCCAGTACCTAGTACTCAGTGCTCTGTGCCAGAGAAGGCGGTGTGGCTCAACACAATAAGGATCTCGTTGGGTAGCGATTCTTCTGGGTACTGGGTACCAGCTACTGGGTACTGAATTCAGAGCCCGTGAAATAACTGGTCGAGCAGGAGAAACACTCCGGCGCCCACGAAGACCAACAGCGCCATTTTCATGGCAGGCTCTTTGTTGACCTCGGGAATCAGGTCGGAAGCGGCGACGTAAATCGTGACTCCGGCCGCCAGCGGCAGCCCGGCGCCCACATGATGGCGAAACAGTGCCATGGTCAGCACGCCCGCCAGGGTTGAACCTCCCAGCACCACCGATGCGCCCCAGGCCGTGCGCCGGCTGCGTCCGCTGGCCAGCATCACTGAACTCACGGTGAAGCCTTCGGGAATCTTGTGCAGAAAAATTGCGAAAAAAATCAGCCAGCCCAGCCAGTTCGAAACCAGAAATCCGGAAGCGATGGCGATGCCGTCGAAAAATGTGTGGATGATGAGGCCGAAGAGCACGGAGTATCCCTTGTGCGAGTGCATGAACTCGTTCTGATGCGTCTCCTCGCCGAAGTGGAAGTGCGGCGTGACCGTGTGCTCGAAGAAGTGGATAATCAAGTAGCCGAGTAAGACAAGAAATGCGGCGGATCGTCCGCGCAGATCAAGGCTTTCCGGAACCATTTCGACCAGCGCGGTGGCCAGCATGAATCCCGCACCCAGCGCGACAAAGTAGCGGAGGTAGCGCCGCTCCCAGTTCCGCTGCACGATGATGGCACCGCCGAAGACGTTGGCCGCGGCAGCGGTCAGGCCGAGCAGGATGCTGGTGATAATGGGATGCATATGAAGTCGAGCACTGACTATTGCTTTTTCGCAGCCGCGGTTTGTTTCTGCAATTCTGCGAGGAATGCGTCTTCCCGTTCCGCAACGTATTTCTTGTAGCCTTGAGAATCAATGTAAGGGTTCGATCCGGCGTTCAGTCTCGCGTACTTGGCTTCCATGTCGTAGTAGATGCCGTGAGCGCCTAGAAAAATGTCGCAGGGAAGCGACTTGAGCACTCGAAAGCCGCGGGCGTAATCATCGGCGATTTCGGGATAGCGCACATTGTTCACGAGTCTGTATCCGGGATTGACGTTCGGGCTTCCCACGATCACTACATCGTAAGACTTCCCGGCATCGCTTACTTTTAAACTCCAGGTAGTGCAGCCGCGCGTGTGTCCGGCAGTCTTGTGCGCCGTCAGCACGGTATCGCCGAGTTTCACCTCGTCACCGTCGTGCAGCACTCGGTCAACTTTGGCCACGGGATACCGGAGCGTCACATCGTCACCGTACTGAAAGTCGCTCTTGCCGCCCGATTCGATCACACTTACATCTCCATCCATGACCATGTATTTGGCGCCGGTCAGTTGTTTGATCTCGGCGCTGCCGGCGTCGTGGTCGAAGTGAGCATGGCTGATCAGAAGGATTTTGACGTCACTGAAATGAAATCCCAACTTTTCGATGCTCTCGCGGATCAACGGGACGGAAGTTTTCAGATTGCTGTTGATCAGAATGTCACCGGCGGAAGTCGTAATCAGGTATGAGGCCAGCCCGCGGCTGCCCACGTAATAGATGTTGCCGATCATGCGGTGCGGAGGGAAGGGTTCACTCCAGTCTGCGGGATCAGGGGCCGGGACACTGGTCTGAGTGGCGTTGCCAGGAGCGGGATCAGGCGCAGAGTTTACTTGGGCGAACAGGCCGCCGGCGAGCGCCAACGTCACCCCAAGCAAAATCAGACGATTGAGCATATCTGGAAGAGTATACGTTGGCGCGAACGCAGACTACCCGCTGTGCCGGATGTGCATCACGTCGCCATCCTGCACGATGTAGTCTTTGCCTTCCAGGCGCAGCGTGCCTTTGGCGCGGGCGTTGGCTTCGGACCCGGCTTCGAGGAGCTGGTCCCAGCGGATGGTTTCGGCGCGGATGAAATGTTTCTCCAGATCGGAATGGATGGCGCCGGCTGCCTCCTGGGCGCGGCTGTGGGCGGGAACCTGCCAGGCGCGGCACTCGTCTTCCCCGGCCGTAAAGAATGAAATCAGGCCGAGCAACTTGTAAGTCGTGCGGATCAGGCGAACCAGGCCGCTTTCTTTGAGCCCGTAACTGGAAAGAAATTCGGCGGCGTCGGCGTCGCTCATTTCGGCGAGTTCGGCCTCAACCTTGCCGCAAATCGCCGTGGCCGCGGAGTTCGGGCGCGCGGCAATTTCCGTGAGCTTGTATTTGCCCACCGCTTCTTCGAGCTCCTTACCCAGTTCGGTACGACTCGCCGATGTTGAGCACATAGAAAATCGGCTTCTCGCTGAGGAACATAAAACCGCGCAGGCGCTTCTTGTCCTCGGGCGTCATCTCCATTTCACGCAGCGGCTTCTCCGCTCCGAGATGCGCATTGGCGCGCTTGAGCAGCTCGAATTCTTTTTCGAGGTCCGGCGTCTTCATCTTCTTCAGATCTTTTTCCAGGCGCTCGAGACGTTTTTCGATCTGGCCGAGATCGCTCACCATGAGGTCGAATTCGACATTCTTGATGTCGCGCAGGGGATCGATCTCGGCGACCAGCGGGACTGCCGGGTCTTCAAACACTCGCACGACGTGAGCAAGGGCGTCGACCTGACGCAGGTGGCCGATGTAGGCGGTTTCTTTGAGCGCGTCCTGGCCAATGGCGCCAACGTCGACGTATTCGACGGACGTGTGAGTCAGCTTCTTGGGGTTGTAGAGCGCAGCCAGGCGATCGAGGCGGTCGTCCGGAACCTTGGCAACTCCGATGTGGGCCTCGCGCGGGTTGCTGGCCTGCGCGGAAAGATGTGCCTTGGTCAGGATGCGGAACAGAGATGTCTTGCCCACCTGAGGCAGGCCGATAATGCCGGTTTTCATAAGAAAGCTTCTAGCTGCTAGCTTCTAGCCGATCTTTACGTTAGGGAAAGGATTGACGGCGCTCTGGGCGCGCGTCAGACAACCTTTGAGGATAAACGATGGAGCCGGAATTGCCCAACCCAGTTGCGGCGGGATAGCCCAGAGGGGGTTCCGGCGGTGCATGTGCCGGCTAAGTTTGCCCGAGCGACGGTATTCAAAATCCGCAACCGCTGCCGTACAATGAAAAGGCCCTTTCCATGCCGGGATGGCGGAACTGGCAGACGCAGCGGACTCAAAATCCGCCGGGCTTCGGCCCTTGGGGGTTCGATTCCCCCTCCCGGCACCATTCCTAAACCGTTTTGGAAGCGCCGTCCAGCTGGCGCTGGTTTCACCGCGCGAGATCCAGGGCAAGCCGCAATCCTTCATGGCTGCTGATTCGTGACATTATTCGTTTGTTCCGAGTTAGAAAGAGTGGGGCAGGGACGCTTTTGCCTGCTGCCTCGCGAGAGAGTGCGCATCCGGACCTGGAGCAACCTGGCTTAAGGATTGGCGAATCAAGAACTCACCGTTGGGAAGCTTGTTTTTCCAGCGGTTCCACAGGTCGGTTCTCTGGGCTTCAAGCCGTACGGCTTCGTCAGTTCGTCCGGCTCGGCGCAAAAGGTCGGCGAGGGCAGTCCAGGTGCGGGAAATACAGGTGGCGTCACGGAGATCGTCGACTGGCTTGGGCCCCCACGCCATAAGTTTTTCCAACAGTAGCTGGTAGGTCTCAATTGCCTTCTGCGTCTGGCCGGTTTCTGAGTAGTGATCCGCTTGGGCTTGCAGAGCATGGTAGGCATCGGACATGGGTTCGATTTTGTCTGCCGGATATATTTGGGCTTCGCCCAGCAGTTGAAACGCGCGGTCGATTCGTTGCCGCGCCTCCGCCTCGCTGCCCAGCCGGCGCACGGGATAGGACGAAGCGGCGAGCAGTTCGGCCTCATCTTGCTGCGTGCTGGAATTGGTCTTCGCCTCTCGTATGCGGGCGATTGCCTGGTCATACACAGCCAAGGCCTTGCGGGGATCTCGATGCCGCAAAATATTCCCCGCCTCCAGCGCATAAAGCGCTTCGGCATGTCGGCTGAGATAATCGATGGGATCTTTCTTTGCCAGATCCTCGGCGATATCAATCGCTTTTTGAAGGGCGGCCAACGCCTCATCGCTTCGGCCAAGGCTTGGCTCGGCATCGGCCCTGCCCAGGATCATGCCCTTCACCATTAGCGCGATACCCAGATTGACGAGCAGGGCGGCATGACCACCGGCTGCCTGCTGTGCTTGTAATTCCACTGCCTGATTCACAGTCTTGAGTGCACCCTCGAGATCGCCCGACTGGCGAAGAGTCTCCGCCAGCGCGTTATAGATGCTGCCCTGCGCCCGGTGCGCCGTTTCCACAGGCTGCGCAATCTCCAGCGCGCGCCGGCAGTATCGTATGGCGTCATCAAAGCGCCGGCAGCTGGTCGCGACACTAGCGACGTTTTGATAAAAGTAAACCATGCTGTAGACGTCGCGAGGCTCGGTATTCCCGAGACTGAGAAAGCGCTCGATCAGAGAAGCGGCTTCATTGGCGTACGCCAAAGAGTCCTCGTGGCGGCCCTCGGTATCGGCCAGCACCATGCGATCGTGGGCGATGGTGGTGGCGATGAAGAGCGCCCGCCGGTTTTTCGCATCCTCGGCAAGAATCGGACCGACGAACCGGGATGCCTGGCTCAGGTTCTCTTTCGCTTCGGCAAACTGCCCCAGGTTTGGAGAAGTTGGGTCGCCTTGCGCATGCGCCACCCTGACATAGGCAAAGGCGATGTCCAACGCCAGTTCCTTGTCGATATGGCCCTCGCTCTCCAGCGATCTGAGGTACTGCAGGGAATCCGAAACCATCTGCATTCGGACCTTGCTGGCGCCGGGTAACCCTCGGATCCTGGCGTCGACATCGATAAATCGATTAGCCAGTTGACGGACCTGCGCGAAACGCTGCTCGGCGATCTTTCGTTGCCGGTTCGCCACGTAGAGACCGGTGGAGAGGCTGCCAATCACAAGCACAATGGCGGTGGCAGTGAGCGCTACCGAGGTGCGGTTGCGGCGAAGAAATTTTCGAGTGCGATACGCGATTGTGTCCGGCCGCGCGCTGATCGGTTCATGCTTGAGATAGCGCTGAAGATCGTCGGCCAAAGCGGTGACGGAGCTGTAGCGCTCCGCGGGAGACTTCTTCATCGCCTTGGCAACAATCGTGTCCAGATCCCCGCGCAACAGGCCACTGAGCTTCTCGGCAGTGGTGCCGCGTTTTTCGGCTAAAGTCTTGTCTTCAGCCGATGCAATTATGGCCGAGGCGCGTGCCGGCTCGGTGTCGGCAATCGCCCTCACCAGTTCCGCGGGCGAATGGGGCCCAGGGCCGGCCGGATGCTGGCCGGTGAACAGCAGGTAGAGCAACACGCCCAACGCGTAAACATCGGTGGCAGTGGTGACAGGGGCGCCGGTCACTTGCTCGGGGGCCGCGTACTCGGGCGTCATGGCGCGGCCCCCTTCCACCGTGAGGAGGGTCGCCGTGCCGTCCTCCCCTTCACCTTCGAGTAGCTTGGCAATGCCGAAATCGAGCAGCTTGACCTGCCCGTCTTTACTCACGAACACGTTCGACGGCTTAAGGTCGCGGTGCACAATCAGATTGGCGTGCGCGTGAGCCACCGCCACCAGAACCTCCAGAAAAAGCCGGATTCGGGCCTGCACATCCAGCTTGTGCCGGTCGCAGTAGCGATCGATGCTGTCGCCTTCGACGTATTCCAGAACCAGATACGGTTGACCGGCCGCTGACACTCCGGCATCGACCAGTTCTGCGATGTGGGGATGCGCCAGCCGCCCCAGAATGCTGCCCTCGCGTTTGAAGCGCGCTTCGCCACCCTTCCCCATCTGCGCGATATGGATGAACTTTACCGCCACTTTCCGGTCGAAGCGGCCGTCGTTGCGCTCAGCCAACCACACGCTGCCCATTCCACCCTGGCCGATGGGGGAGATCAGAGTGTACGGGCCCAGGGTTTGGCCCGCGAGTCCGGCGGAGTTTGGCAGCCCAAATCGCCCTTTCTCGAGGAAACCCGCCTGGACCAGTTCGCGGTGCTCGTCGAGGAGCTCCGCCAACTGCGCGGCCAGCGTTGGACTATGCTCGCCGAGCGCGCCCAGCCACGCCCCGCGCTCATCCTCAGACAGGGCGAGCGCCTCATCTAGATATGGACTGACAGCCTGCCATTCCTCTGGATTCAGTGTGGGCATAAACTCCTCAGAGCGATAAATCGGCGCTGATTTGCCGATGGAGGTAAATGCGGGCCTTCTCCCAGTTCCGCTGCACGGTGCGCTCGGATACGTTGCGCATGGCCGCAATTTCTGCGAACGAGAATCCGCAAAAGAATTTCAGATCGACCACTTCGGCGAGGGCAGGCTCCACTCGGCCCAGTTCGTCCAAGGTTTCGCTGATTCGGACCAGCTCCCGGTGATCGGCCGCATTCTCCGCGGTGTCGGTATCGAGCGAAGTTAACTCGAACAGCCCGCCACGCTTCTGGGCGTGCCGTTCGCGGGCATGATCAATAATCAATCCGCGCATGACCCTGGCCGCATATCCCATGAATCGCGGCTGGTCGGGAAACGATGGGCCAGCGCGCGCGGATATGTCCAGATACGCTTCGTGCAGCAGGGTGGTGGCGCTAAGGCTGACCGCTGCGCCCCGCCGGGCGAGTTCACGCTTGGCGAGCCGATGCAACTCGGCATAGAGGGCCGCGAACAGAGCCTCCGCGGCGGGACGGTCCCCTTGCTCGGCCTCGACCATAAGCGACGAGATGGTCGCCCCCACTTTTGCCCTCCTGGATAATTTGCCCCGGCGTGAACAGAACCCCAGAATGGCAGACAGCTTCTCGCAGATTAGTAGCGTAGTCAAGCCGCTCGTCGAGCAGGTTGTCGGGCGGATCGTCGAGCGGATTGGCGAGCGAAGGAAACAGTGGCTGATTCTGAGTGGCTTCGTCGGCCAGAAGGCATCCCAGCCGCCGACTGCGAAAGCAATGGTATCAACTGGCGGCAAATCGCCTTTTATCAGAAGGCGGGTCGGAGTGAAGGGGCTCTTCATAGGGCACACGGCTTTCGTCCCTGCTAAGTCGGCATGGTCGCCGGGCGCTCA
This sequence comes from uncultured Acidobacteriota bacterium, assembly GCA_963800405.1. Taxonomy (GTDB): domain Bacteria; phylum Acidobacteriota; class Terriglobia; order Terriglobales; family Acidobacteriaceae; genus Sulfotelmatobacter. The sequence continues at coordinate 63,574 of CAWDBW010000012.1, read as the reverse complement.
GGCTGCGTCGGGCCATGACCGCACAATGCGGACGCGATTCAGGCTTGAATGGGGCGCCCGGCAGAGCATCGAAACGATTTCTAGATACTCTGGTCCATCTTGAAGACTTCTTCCTTCATGATGCCGTCCCTGCCCTCTTTCATGATCTTGTTAATTTCGTGGACAAAAACCGTTTCTTTATTCACATCGTCCGCGATGTGTTGCCGGTAGTCCCAGACAAAGTTCCGCATGGCTTCGTCGGCCCGGCGAAAGTACTCGCCGGATTCGGCGCCGGGCTTCAGCGTGTTTCTGTAATCGTCCAGGGCGCGCGACAGCAACTGCGATCGCTTTAGCTTTCCGGTAAGCGGTGGGGGAAGCCGCTTCATGTGCCAGTAAGCCAAGCTTTCCAGGTTGAGCCCGGACAGGATGTTGATCTTCGACCACGCCTTGATCAGATAGATGACGCGGTTGTTATCGAAGCCGCTCCCGTTGATCCAACCGTCGAGCGTATCGATCATTTCATCCAGATCCACAAGTGCCAGGTCCAGATTCTTGTAGCTTTCGTACTCCGGCATATGAGCCCTCCGGCTTTGAAATACTGCTGCAGTTGAAGTCGTGCGTTGGGCAGGGCGACCAGAACAATCAGCTCGCGCCCGTCAAGATTCTCGCGAAGCTGCGTTTGATACGCCTCTGTCGGTGCAATCAGCCCACGCAAGCCAACCGCAGGCTTGCGTGGGGCACCCGCGCCCCCCGGGTTGAAGCGGGCGCGTGCTCTGTCAATAAACAAACAGATAGAAATATCCGCCTCCCTCGTTATAGCTACTCGCATAAATGGCCACTCCAACTGTCGTGCTTGACAGTGCACTTGCCGCAATCGTCGGTCCGCTCGAGTTGTAAGTGGCGAGCGTCGCAGATATGAACCGGTCATCTATCTCAAAACCAAAATCTAACTGCCAATTCCACGGGTTGTCTGCATCCACTTGATTGAACGTGATTCCGCAGGGGGGTGTCGTTGCAGCGGCACCCGAGAGAGCAGAATTGAAACAGCGAACAATCGCGTAGGGAGGTGTGAGGGCATTTACATAGGCCATGGCCTTCACCCAGCCGCCACCGGTGCGGCTCTGGCTGACGTTGCCGTCGGCAACCATTGCGTTATTACCCGTCGAACTGGTTCCGAAGACACCGATGTCGCCTGTGCCATAGACTCCGACGCCACCCGTCCCCCCCACATTGGTGCCCTTAACAGCCGCCCCGGTCGCATCGGCTGTCCTTGCCCAGACGCCATACGAACCGCCGGTGGTGGCGTTTTCAATCGCCACCACCGCGGTCTTACCCGGACCCGCCGTGTAGGCGTCAATGGCGTCCGCGGCGGCCGAGGGAGTGAAGAGATTATTTCCAGTAAAGCCGTTGTTGGCCACCAGTAGCGGCACCTGGGTGGTGTCCAGATTCAGGGTAACGGCGCCGGCCGTTCCGCCTCCGGTCAAGGCCGTGCCAGGCAGCACGCCGGTGATTGTGCCGGTTCCAACCGCTGAGCAGGCCCACGCGCTGCCGTTCCACTGCAGGACCTGATTGGCGGAACACGTCTTGGTCAGCGAAAGGTTCAGAGCGCCGCTCGTACCTCCGCCGGTCAGCCCGCTGCCGCTCGCTGTCGTCACTCCGGTGATCGTGCCCTCGCCTCCGGCGAAGGCAATGTCCAGTTCCGGCGGGTGGCTCGTCGCCGTGTTCTCCTTGCTGTCAAAGGTGGCGTTGAACGTGCTGTTCGCCACTAACGCCAGGCCGTTGTTGGTCTCGCTGCCGCTCAGCCAGGCCTGCACTGCCGAGGTCACGTCCACCAAAATGTATTGGTTCTTATCCGCGGCCGTGACGTTGACGTTGGACGCGATGGTGGTTCCCGGCGTGGGCGCGTTGCTGGCGTCGATTGTGCTCTCTAACCACGCGCTGTTGACGTAGTCGACATTGAAACTGCCCGCCGTGATGACGGAATTGACATAGAGCTTCAGCGTAGCCTGGCTGATGGCTGCCGTGGTCGGAATGGAGGCCAAATTGAACTGAATGTAAGTGGTTTGTGTAGCACCATCGACATCGAGCAAAGTCTTCGCCCCGTAATTCGTGGTGGAATCGGCAGTGTTCGTATAGGAGTCAGCGCTGGGCGTGATCTGCGCATGGGCCCCCACCCAGGAAATCACGTTAAGAAAAAGAACCGCCGCTGGCAGAAACTGCAGTTTTCGATTTTTCATCATCATCCCCAAAGTTGTTTCTGACCGGATGAAGCGTGAGCGAGCCCCGAAATAAATCCTCGCGGCAGGCGCCATCGGTCGGGGGTCGCTGCCGGGATTGTCCCGAACCTGCGTGCCCCTCTATTTAGGGAGATCGGAATCGGCGGGAAAAAGACGACAATGAAGTTTCAGGCTGGAATCGGAACTTACCGGGCTCGATTGAGAAGATCGGAATCGGAACGCAGAGACGACACTGGATCAGGGAAGAGTATGGCGGAGGATTGCTCGGTCGAGAGTGCGGCTGCGAGACCTGCAACCGTTATGGGGCGATGCTCTTGGGGGAGGGCATTTGCCACAACTTCGGATCGATGATGCCGGGGTTCTGGTTTAGTCGCCGGAAATATGGCTGGCGGGGTTCCTAACTGCTCCGCCAGCCCAAAAGGTTGCGAACTCAAAGGTTCGTCTTTAGTAGTCGCCGACCGCATGGATCGGTGATCGCGTGCGGAGTTACAGGGTTGGCGGTGGCAGCGTTGTCTTGCAGACGTTTTCGGGCGTTCCCGGAGGACACAACAAAATCGGGCCTCCATCGGCGACCGGCACGTTCTGAACGCTCGTGGCCACGAAAGCGCCTACCATTCCTACCATCAGAATCGCGATCCTGATGGCCAGCTTTGCATTCATCTTTACCTGCATGGTGATGCTCCTTGGGTACCTGGGATTTGTTTCTCTTGCTCGGGCCGTCCGTCGCAAGTGCCTTTCCTGATGCATGCCGCGTACCAAACCCGATGTACGCGGTCCAGTTAGGAAGAATTTGCACGAAACAAAGCGGCTAGTCAGCCTTGGCGTCCCGTCGATACCTTAATCGGGCCTGGTCGGGACTCGGCTGCCCAAACAAAAAAGCTAGGGGGTAACATTTATGTTAGGTGCAGAGGACGGCGCGGGAGGCACAGCGGAGCCCGGAGCGTCCGAGTATACTCATTGCGTCATGGGCCATTCGGGCGAAGAGGGTGTCTCGGCTACGAGCGGGGCGCGGCTGGAAGCGGTCAGCGGCCCTCTCAAAGGAAAGCTGTTCCCCCTGACCGGGGATGAGATTTCAATCGGCCGCGATCCCTCCAATGAGATCTCTCTGCTCGACTCCCTGGTTTCGCGACGCCACTGCGTCATCCGCAGGGAAGCGGACGGTTTCCGGCTGCGGGATCTGGAGAGCCGCAACAATACGTTTGTCAGTGGGGTCCCGGTAATGGATCGGTTGCTGGTGCACGGCGACCAGATCCGTGTGGGCAACTCGATCCTGGTTTTCCAGGGGGCCGGCAGCGAGTCCATTCCCGGCCACGCCTCCCTGCAACTCGACGCTTCTCCCATGCCGGGTGCGGCGACCGTAATCCTGCGAAAAGAGGATGCCCGGTACCTGCAGCCTTCACGGCCCGGTGGGTTGCCCGCCACCGCGAAAACGGTGCGCGATCTCAATGTGCTGCTCGAGTTTAGCCGGACTCTGAATTCAGTGCGCGGCTTGGCGGCTCTGCAGGAAAAAGTTCTGGAGGCGGTGCTCGCCATTGTGCCCGCCGATCAGGCCGCGATTTTGTTGAGTGAAGACGGGGTCGCCGGATTTTCTTCAATTGTGGGCAGGCACCGCCGCTTGGGGCCGAATCAGCCGATTCATGCCAGCCAGACCATCCTGAACCGCGTGCTGGAGGAGAATCTCGCGGTGCTTTCCAACGATGTCCAGAGCGACGATGCCTATCGCGAGGCCGAGAGCTTGATCGAGCGCCGGGTGCACTCCGTCCTGGCCGTTCCTCTCGAAGTACAGGGCAAGATGTTGGGGGCGATGTATCTGGACGCCAGTTCGCCGGGGGTGCGCTTCGACTCCGACCTCTTGGAATTTGTGGCCACGCTCGGCAACATTACCGCGCTTGCGATTGAGAACGCTCGGCACCTGGAGCGACTCGGAGGGGAAAACCGCCGTCTCTACGAGGAGCTGAACATTCACCACAGCATGATCGGCGAAAGCAAGGCCATGCACGAGGTGTATGACTTCGTTTCGCGGGTGGCGGGGAGGGATTCCACAGTTCTGATCTCGGGCGAAAGTGGGACGGGAAAGGAACTGGTGGCGCGCGCGGTTCACGCCAATAGTGGGCGGTCCGACAAGCCCTTCGTTGCGATTAATTGCGCGGCCATCACCGAGACTTTGCTGGAGAGCGAGTTGTTCGGGCACGAACGCGGAGCGTTTACGGGCGCGGTCTCGCAGAAAAAAGGAAAGCTCGAAGTCGCGGAGGGCGGCACGGTTTTTCTGGATGAAATCGGGGAACTGGCTGTCCCCATGCAGGCCAAGTTACTGCGGGTTCTACAGGAGCGGGAATTCGAACGGGTCGGCGGAACGCGTTCCATCAAACTTGATGTCCGGCTAATCGCCGCGACCAACCGCGACTTGAAAGAAGCGTCGCGCACGGGAGCCTTTCGCCCCGATCTTTATTACCGGCTGAATGTTGTATCGCTCCACATGCCGGCCCTGCGGGAGCGGCGCGAGGATATTCCACTGCTGGCGGCGTTCTTCGCGGCGCAGTATGGCGAGAAGGTGAAGCGGCGCGTGGCCGGCATTTCTCCCGAGGCTCGCGCCTGCCTGCAGCGCTACGACTGGCCGGGCAATGTGCGCGAACTGGAAAACGCCATCGAGCGCGCCGTCGTACTGGGATCGACTGAGTTAATTCTGGTGGAGGATTTGCCGGATTCGATTCTGGAAGAAACCGCCGCGTCCGGCGAACCCGTGAGCGCGCTGCATGATGGCATTCGCGACGCGAAGAAGGTGCTGATCGAGCGGGCCATCGAACAGGCGAATGGAAACTACACCGACGCCGCGAAACTCCTCGGCGTGCATCCCAACCACTTATTCCGCCTGATTCGCACGCTGAACCTGAAGCCGAAACGGCAGCGGCAGGCGTAATTGGAGTTGTATTCTCGTAAGGTACAGCTTGGTTTAGGGGAAGCTCTGATTAAGCCTCTGTCCACCTCTGTGTCCTCTGTGGTTTACGCTTGCCGTCGGGACCTTAAATCAAAGGCTCCCTAGTCGGTAAGTGTAAACGGGATGTTTGAACGGCTACGTTATTCTGTCTGCCCGTATACCATGTCGATCACAGCCCGCAGCCGGTGTTGACCCGAGTCCGGGATGGCGGCAAAGCGGAACGGCTGTTCCGTCCAGGAAACAGGGCGCAGCATCTCTGCCGTGCCGGCCACTGGCCCCTTGGGCGTGACGAATATCAACCTGACCATGGAACCTGCCGGAAGGATTGAGGCCGGTACCACCAGTCCGCCCGTCAGGGAAACGCACTGCAACTTCCCGGCAATCCGGTGGCCGTCCGGGCAGCGAAGGACAATGGGGATAGAACCCGCCAGCTGCAGCCGCTGAGAACGCTTTCCTTGCTTGGCTTGGACGATCTGAGTCATTCCATCCAGTATGCTCCGGGCCGCCGATACTTAGGAGATCACGGAGGGGCTGGTACTCTTTCCACTCAGAGCCAGGCGGATTCCCCAGCTGAAGCGACGGCGGACTGCCCCACCCTCTTGCGCTGCCCAGCTTGGGAGTCAGCGCGTGTATTCGCGATTTTTCGCCAACTGGGACAAGTCCAGCTTGGTTAACACCGTACCGCGGCATCCCGCCTCTCCTGACCCGGCCCTTGAGTGTTCACAATTGCACAGCTTAGTGTGCATAAAGAGGTCACCATAAAGATGCCCAAGACGTTACTTGCAGTGGGGTGTCATATGGACCCGACCCAAAGACAAATCGCGCTATCTGTGCTCGAAAGCCTCAGGGAAAACCTGGTTTATGCGCACCTGAACAGTGGCAGGCGCATTCTTGACGTAGCCGACCTTCGCCAGTACCTCTATGAACAGATGGGCCGGATCAGGACCAACGCCTTTGCGCTGGCTGGACTGTACGGCAACGACAACGGCCACGGGCAAGACGTCAGTAGGCCTGGTCACAATGGGAAAACTCATCTCTAGCAGAAAAATCTGGCAATGAGCCGAAAAGAACTGAGCGTAAGCCCATGCGGAAGTAATTCCAGCGGGAATCCGTCATGTGTTTTAATGTCGCCTTATGAAAGCCCAGGCTAGACATTGTGATCAGCCATAGCGCTCGAGGGGTGCGGCGGGAACGCGTTGCCCGGAACGCAGTTCTTACTTCAGGCCTCGTACCAGGAAGAGATTGGCCAGATCGCGCTGGAAGGTGGTCGCGCAGGCCTTTCCATCGGCAGATAACGCCAGTGGTCCAAAGAACTGAGCTCCCGGTTCAGGAACCTTCACCGTGAGCCACGGTTCTCTGCGACGCGTGGCTACGTCGAGGCGGCTGATCTTGATGCTGGCGAGTTCGCGCTGTTGCAGGAAAAGGTATCGCCCGTCGCCGCTCCAGCGCACGACGCTTTCGCCGCTCTCCAGGTCAACCACGGTTTTCGAATCTCCGCCGCCCACCGGCGAGAGCAACAACTTGTGCGGGTCCACGGTGATGAACCACTTGCCGTCGGGCGAAACCCGCGTTCCGCGCGAGCCTTCGGGAGTGAGCGGCGTCGATTTATCGGTGTCGGGGTCGTACATCCAGGTGCGGGTGGCGTGGCCGGTTTCATTGCCCGTGAACAGGATGCGCTTGTTGTCGGGGAACCACTCCACGCCGTCGAAATGCATGCCCTCGATTCTTGCGAAGCGCGATTCCCCGGGGCCGGTCGGAAGCCACATCAAAGTCGAGCGATCGGCCTCGTGGTGAATGCAGGCCACCCATTTTCCGTCCGGCGAAAGCGCAGGCCGGTTTCCGTAGCCCAGCTGAATCGCTGGAGAACCGTCCGCCTTTCTCAGGTAGATGGCGGAGTTGCGTCCCTGGCCGCTGGAAAGCTCGACGAACACCAGAGTCTGCGCGTCGTTGGAAAGGTCATAGAGCAGGGAAGAGTCCAGCCAGGCTAAATCGCGTTGCGCGGGACCGTTCGGCGGAAGATAAAAAATGCCCAGCCGGGAATTGACCGTGCTCAGCAGCACGCGGCCATCGCGCGCTACATCCTGCATCACGATCATTCCGCCGGTTTGCGAAACCAGCCGTTGGGATCCGTTGAGAGTAACCGCGTAGAGCGCGGGATCGCCGCCCGGCTGACCGCCCGAGAACCACACTTCATGATTGTCCGGCGACCAGTTCAAGGCTCCGGTGGCGCGCCATCCCCGGGAAAGAATCTGCCGGGGATGGTTGGGGCCGACCACGCACAGAGCGTAATCGCCAACTTCGACATCGAAATCAAAGAATGCAACCAGCTTGCCGTCCGCCGAGACCCGCGGCATTAAGGGCGGTCGCTTCTCGGTTTCGTACAGCACGGTGCCGATGGGATATTCCAGCCGGAACTTTCCGCCGAGCGCGCGGACTACGGCGAGCGAGTCTCCATCGGGTCCCCAGTCCGCGCCGCTCACGCCTTCCAGCACCTCGCGCGGGGCGCCGCCACCATAGGGCACGCGGGCCAGAGTGCCAACGTCCTCAGCGCCCGAACAGGATTGCCATCTCGCCGCGCGGTGAGATGGCGAGCACGCGTGCGCTGGGAAGACCCAACGGCTGAGCTTCGCGATTGCCGGGCTGCGCGGAAAATAAAGTGGAAGGCGCGCCGTCCCACTCGGCGCTATAGACCACGGTGTCCCCGGGAGCGAACTTCGCCGACGTGACGTCGCCGCGCCGAAAGGTCAGCCGCTTATACGACGGCGGTTCCGGTGGGGGACTGTATCTCTGCTCATACGAGATGCGCAATCCGAGTCCAAGCAGGATTCCCGCCAGCAAGCCAACGCCGGCCCACAGCCTGATGCGCGACGTGTTCCGCGGCGACATTCTCTGCGGCGACCTGCTCCCCAGAGCGGCTGGCGGGCCCGGCAGCGCGAAGTTGCTGGAATCCATCTCATCGCGCAGTTCTTCCAGTGCCACTTTCACGTCGGCTATGGTCTGCCAGCGGCGTTCGGGATCCTTTTTCAGACAGCGGCTGATGATTCGATCGAGTTCGGGAGGGAGGTCCGCCACCGTCTGCGAGGCCGGCTGAGGATCTTTGTAGAGTACGGCCGACAGCGACGACAACTTCGATCCCCCGGAGAACGCTCGTTGGCCCGTCACCATTTCATAGAGGACCGAGCCAAACGAAAAAATATCCGACCGAGTGTCCACCTTCTTGCCATCCGCCTGTTCGGGAGACATGTACGCCACCGTCCCGAGGATGGTGCCCTCCTCGGTAAGGGGCGAGCCTTCGCCGTGGATGGTTTCGGCGTAGGCGTCTGCGCCCGCTGGTTCGCTGAGCTTGGCTAAACCGAAATCAAGAATCTTTACCACACCCTGCGGAGTCACGATCACGTTCGCCGGCTTGAGGTCGCGATGCACAATTCCCGCGGCGTGTGCGGCAGCCAGCGCGTCCGCGATCTGGATGGCGTACTTCAACACATCGCGAATCCGCAGGCCCTTTTTCCCGATCAGGTGATCGAGCGTCTCGCCCGCCACATATTCCATGGCGATGTAGGAGACCGGCTCGCCATCGACCTGCTGCGTATCGATGTCGTAGATGGTGACAATATTAGGATGGTTCAGAGAGGACGCGGTCTTGGCCTCCTGAACGAAGCGCCGCTCGTGCTCGGAATTCAGAGCGCCGGCGGACAGAATCTTGATTGCCGCGGTTCGGCCCAGCCGGGAATCGACCGCCTTGTAGACCACACCCATGCCACCGGCGCCAAGCTTGGCTTCGATGCGGTACGAGCGGAGTGATTTGCCGATCATGTGCGTAGCCCTCAAGCGTCGACCCGACTCGCGGCATGAGGTCTGCAGTGTCGCAGCCGCCAGAAACGAACCACTTCAAATGAAAGCCGTCCCCAGAGTCGCGGAAAGAGCACAATGCAGGAGTCCGCTGGACGGTTTCATTGTCTCGGATCACGCAGGCGCTGACGATCGACCCGCGCTCGCCGAAGACTTAGTGGTTGCAATTCTAACCCAGAAACGCCGACGCTTAAACGTTTCATTCTCGCGATCGGTATGATGGCGCTCAGGCAGAGCAGGAGACTCCAGTGAGTTCCTTGACAATGGAGAGCGAGTCGCCTAGCATCGCTGGCCAGACGCGAAAACGTTGGCCGCGAGCCACGGATTGGTGTCGGGCAGCGAGCGCAACTCACAGCGGTAAAACCTCCCTAGTATCAGGTGAAGCGGCATGAAGTTGCTGTCCAGAGTAGTGTGGGCGGAAGGCATGTATTTGGCGCCGCAACATTTTCAGGCGCAGAACCGTTACTTCGAGGAAGCGGTCCATTTCGCCACGGCCAGTCTGTGGACGAACGGGTACGGCCTGGCTGGCTGCCAGCTCGACGCGGATGCCTTGCGCAACGGCACTGTCAGCCTGCTGCACGCCCGGGGAATGTTTCAGGATGGCCTGCCGTTTGACATCCCGGAGTGCGACCCTCGTCCTGATCCGCGCAATATCGTTGACAAGTTTCTGCCCGCGACCGACAGTTTGACGGTGGCGCTGGCGGTGCCGCGCTGGCTTCAGGGCCAGCAAAACTGCGACCTTGAGGCGGTTGCGTCCGGGAGTGCCCGCTACACCAGCACCGTCGAAATGGTCCACGACGAGAACACCGGGCTCGATGCCAAGCCGGTGAAGCTGGGGCGCAAAAATATCCGGCTGGTCGTGCTGCCCGTCGAGGATGAGAATCTGCTGACGATCCCCATTGCCCGCGTGATGCGGGATCAGTCCGGTCACTTCGTTTACGATCCCGCGCAGATTCCGCCTTGCCTGAGCCTGAGTTGCAGTGAACGGCTGACCACGATGCTGCAGCGGCTGGTGGGAATTCTGGAAGAGAAAAGCGCGGTGGTCACCGAGGAGCAGAATCAGACGGGAAAATTTCAGACTGGAATGTCGGCCCGGCAAGTGGCGCAGTTCTGGTTTCTGCACGCCATCAACTCCAGCCTGACGCCGTTGCGCCACATTCTTCTGGCCAAGCACCGGCATCCCGAAGAACTGTTTCGCGAAATGTCGCGGCTCGCTGGGGCGCTGTGCACCTTCAGTCTGGACAGCAGCCCGCGTTCGCTGCCGGCCTATAACCATTATGATTCCGAGGCCGGCTTCACCTACCTGGAAGATCACATTCTGCGGCATCTCGAGATTATTGTTCCGTCGCAGGCAGTCGTGATTCCGCTAAAACAGGCGGCGCGCTATTTTTACGAAGGTGAGATTCGGGACCAGCGCTGTTTAGGACGCTCGCGCTGGATCCTCGGGCTGCGATCGCCGGTGGGAGAAGCGGATGTAATTTCGAAAACTTTGCAGCTGGTGAAGGTGTGTTCTTCACAATTTGTGTCGGAGTTGGTGAAGCGGGCGCTGCCCGGTCTGACCCTGACCCATATGCAGGTTCCTCCGGCGGCGATCTCGGCCAAGGTCGACAGCCAGTATTTTGTAGTGACGCGGAGCGGGCCGTGCTGGGAGCACATCATGCGGACGCGCAACGTGGGCGTGTACGTGCCCGGCGAACTGCCGTCGCCTGAGATTGAATTGATCGTATTGCTCGAGAGTTGATATGGGATCATCGAATCAAGTCACACCGTTGGGAAGCTATCGCGGATCGAGTCCGGCCATGGATCGCCGCGGCTGGAACCTCGCGCTGGGATTTCAGGAAGTGTTCACCGCCGTGGTGCGGGTGCGCTACAACCGCCAGGCAGTGCAAGATGCAGAAACGTTTCGGGCGCAAATGCGGCAGGCCTTGCGCGTCGCCGAACAAGATGCGCGCAGTCACGGCTGCAGTCCCGAGGATGTGAATCAGGTTATTTTTGGTGTAGTGGCCTTCCTCGATGAATCGGTGCTGAGTTCCGGAAATCCCGTGTTCGCTAACTGGCCCCGCCTGCCTTTGCAGGCGGAACTGTTTGGTCATCAACTGGCCGGCGAAATGTTTTTCCAGGAATTGCAAAAAGCGCTGAACCGCCCCGATTCCCAGGAGGCCGCTGATCTCCTCGAGGTCTACTTCCTTTGTCTTCTGCTGGGTTTCAAGGGACGCTACGCGGCGGGCGGGGACCTGCGGTCGATCATGTCAGCGATTCAAGAGAAGATCCGGCGCGTGCGCGGGCCCGCGGGACCGTTGTCTCCGCGGGGGGCGATTCCGGCGGATGCTGTGCGCATGGTGCAATCGGATCACGTGAGCGTCTGGCTGGGAAGATCGGCACTCATCACCGTCACTCTGGCCGTCGTGCTGTTTGTTGTTTTCAAAATGCTATTAATGTCGGGTGTGTCGTCACTCTCCGCCTTGGTGGCCGGACTGCTGAAATAAAGACTGCTGAAATAGGGGGATGGGATGTTGTACTTGGTGACCATTCTAGTACTGATCGTTTATCTGGTGCTGGTTTGGCTTCTGGGCATGTGGCTGCCGGTGCATGGCTCGGATGTGTGGATCCTGCGCGGCGTTCTGGCGTTTCTCGGGCTCGTCGGAGCGGGCGTTGTACTTTGGTTTCAGCACAAAATAAAGAAAGCGAAGGAGTCTTCCGGAGAAGATCCGTCGCAAGCCGGTGCCACCGACGATCTGGATGGTCTGGTGCGGGAAGCGATCCGACGCTTGAAGCACTCGACGCTGGGGCGCGGCTCCAACCTGGGCAGCCTTCCGCTGGTGTTTGTAATGGGGGATCCCGGTTCCACCAAAACCACCGTCCTCATTCATTCCGCGCTCGATCCGGAATTGTTGGCGGGGCAGGTCTACCGCGACAGCGACGTGCTGCCCACCTCCGCCGCGAACATCTGGTACACCCGCGAAGCAATTTTTGTCGATCCCGCCGGCTCGCTGATGGGAGAGGCGGACCGGTGGAGGCGGCTGGTAAGGCTGCTGCAGCCGGCGCGGTTTTCCGCGGCGATCGGGAAACGTGCGCAGGCGCCGCGCGCGGCGTTGGTGTGCTTCGATTGCGAAACTTTTCTGCAGCCGGGTGCGAGCGAGGCCGCTGTCTCCGCGGCCCGAAGATTGTCGGTACGGCTGCAGGAAGTTTCCCAGCTCTTGGGAATCAGCTTTCCGGTTTACGTGTTGTTTACCAAGATCGACCGCATCTCGTTCTTCGCCGACTTCGTGCGTGGGTTGAGCAAGGATGAAGTCTCCGAGGTGTTGGGCGTGACTTTGCCGCTGCGCTCGCTGAGCGCCGGTGTATACGCGGATGAAGAAACGCGGCGCCTCACCAAGGCGTTCGACGAGATTTTCTATTCGCTGGCGGAGCGCCGCATCGTGCTGCTCCCCCGTGAAAATGAAGGCGACAAGCTGCCGGGCATTTACGAGTTTCCCCGCGAACTGCGGAAGCTGCGCACGCTGCTGGTGCAGTTTCTCGTCGACCTGGCGCGGCCTAGTCATCTGGGGACGAATCCTTTTCTGCGCGGTTTTTATTTCACCGGAGTCCGGCCCGTGGTGATGGAGGACGTGGTCGTCGCGCCGACCGCTCCGGTGGAAGCGGCCGATGCGGGCTATGGTTCGGGCGCCACACAAATTTTCAGCCGCGTGGGCTCGCACGCGGCGCCGCCGCCGGTGGCACGCGGCAGCGGATCGCGGCGCGTGCCGCAATGGGTTTTCCTGACGAGCCTGTTCAACGACGTGCTGGTGAAAGACCGCGTGGCGCTGGCCACTAGCGGATCCAGCTCGCGGGTGAATCTGTTGCGCCGCATCGCGTTGGGAGCGGCTCTGTTTATCGCGCTGATCTTTCTGACCGGCTTCGTGGTTTCGTTCTTCCGCAATCGCGCGCTGGAAACGCGAGTGCGCGAGGCCGTCGCCGATTTAAGCACGCTGCAAACCGGAACCAACCAGGCGGCGGGGATTGGCGATCTCACCAAGCTGGAGAATCTGCGCAGTGAACTCGTCGATCTCTCCGACTACGCGGAACATGGAGCGCCCTTCGGCCTGCGCTGGGGCTTGTACGAGGGTGATCAGATCTTGCCGGATGCCAGGCGAGTGTATTTCGAGCGCTTCCGCCGCCTCTTGTTTAACGAAAGCCAGAAGCGGGTTACCGATAATCTGGAAGCGTTGGCAGGGAAGTCCGCGGCCAGCGCGCCCAACGACACTTACCAGAAAAGCTATGACGAGCTCAAGGAATATCTGATCACGACCGAGCCCGCGGATCACGACAAGAGCACCAAGGAATTTCTGACTCCGGTTTTGATGACTCACTGGGTCGGAGACCGCGACATCGACAACGATCGCAGACACCTGGCCGCGCTACAGTTCGATTTTTTCGCCACAGAACTGGCGAAGGAGAATCCCTTCCCGACCGGCAACTCCAAGCCGTTGATCGAACAGGCGCGCGCTTATCTCAAGCAGTTTTCCGGAATCGACCGCAACTACATGCAGCTCCTGACGAAGGCGGGGCAAGGAGAAGTCAGCTTTAGCGATCAATTCCCCGATTCCGCGGGCGTGATCGTGAGCAGCTACAAAGTGAAAAAAGCGTTCACGCGCAGTGGCTTTCTGGCTGTGCAGGACGCCCTGAAGAATCCCGCCAGCTACGGCGAAGAATGGGTTCTGGGCAAGAACGACGTGAAGGATATGGACCCAGATACCATGCGGCAAAAGCTGACGGATCGCTACAATCAGGATTTTGTCAAAGAGTGGAACAATGTGTTGAGGAGTTCGTCGGTCGCCAGTTATGTGAGCAACGCCGATGCCGATAGGAAGCTGGAAAAGCTTACCGGGCCGACCTCGCCGCTATTGGAGTTGCTGTATTTCATTTCGCACAACACCGATCCCGCGCCCGACGACGTGAAGAAGCCTTTCGCGGCGGTGGAGGCCGTCGAGCCTTCAGGCCCGGCAGACAAGCTTCCGGACCACTACATCGTTCCGCCGAACAAGGAATATGTTGAAGCCTTAGGGAAGCTCCAGACGGATATTCATGCGCTCGCGCAAAATCCAGGCGCGCCCGATCCGGCGCAGCTCACTTCAGCCGGGAACTCCGCGGATTCAGCGTCCCAGGCTGTGACCAAGGTTATCACCGCGGTTCAGGTGGATCAGCAGTTTAGCAATCAGGATCAAGTGCGGCGACTGCTGCAAGAGCCGATCAAGAACGTGGAAACGTTGTTGAAGCGGGGACCAATCGACATCGCCAACGGGTCGGGCAAGAGCTACTGCGCCGCGTTTGCAGGCGCGGCGGGCAAATATCCTTTCGATCCGAATTCTCTGCAGGACGTTTCGATGGATCAGCTGTACGCGATTTTCGGGCCCACCAGCGACGCGCTGAAAAAGCTGAAGGATGATGTGAAGCCGTTTACGCTCATGGTGGGAAATAGATATGCCCCGAATACCCAGGCGGCCGTGAAGCCGTCGCAGAACTTCCTGAACTTCCTGAATCATGTAACGGCGCTGAGCGAGACGCTATATCCGACGGGATCCTTGCCTCCGAAATTCTCATACACACTGAAAGCCTTGCCGAGCACTCTTGGGGGGGTTGAGCTGAAGATCGGAAGCGAAACTATGGCAGGGGAGGGCACCCAGAAGACATTTACTTGGACCGGCGCACCGGAGGAGATTTCGGTCACGTCCAAAGGTGTCACCCTTGACTCTGCCACCGGCCCTTGGGCCATCTTCAAGTTCGTGGCTCGTGCCAAGCGCATGGCGCCTAACAACCTGCGGTGGGTGATCGAAAACAACGGCAGGCCGGTGACGCTGGCAGACGGGAGGATCGAGTCGTATGACTATCAGTTGCAGGTCGCTGGCAACGCGAACCCCTTCTTTGATCTGCAGGGCATGCGGTGTGTCAGTCAGGTCGCGGGCAAGTGACCGGCGCGGACATGGAATAACTTCAGGAAAACGTTGTTAAGGCCGAAGCGTTCTTTACGTGGAAGTTTTCTGTCCGCCCGGGCCTGACAAGCGTCCCAGCAATCGATCTTTCCATGAGGGATTCACGGCGCGGATCAGCAGGCAGGTGATGTTGTCGTCGCTGTTGCCCGCTTTTGCCGCCGCAATCAGATCGGAGCAGGCCTGCTCGAGTGAGTCCTGGTTGATGGCTTCAGCTATCCGCTCTTCCTTGACGTAGCGCGACATCCCGTCGCTGCACAGCAGCAACACATCGTCGGCAGTGAATTCGTGATCGGCCAGGTCGGGTTCTACGCTCTCTTCGGTGCCCAGGGCGCGCACGATTACATTTTGCATTTTTGACTGTTCCGCTTCTTCCAAAGTAATCAGGCCGCGCCTGACCTGCTCCATCACCAGGGAATGATCGTTGGTCAGTTGCACGACATCTTTATTGCGGATGAGGTAGACGCGGCTGTCGCCAACGTTGGCCACGGAAAAAAGATTGCCATCCACCGCGACCGCCACAATCGTGGAACCCATGCCGGCATGGTTGGGATTGATGGCGCCCGATTCGTGGATCGCCTGATTGGCCAGCTGAATCGCCGTGGCCAGGCTTACCGCGCGCTGCGAGACGCCTTCAAATCGGGCTCCGCCCACGGGCGCCTTGCTCAAGTCCTGGCGGAAGTAGTCGAGCACGGTGTCTACGCCGATCTTGCTGGCCAGCTCTCCGGCTTGCTGTCCGCCCATGCCATCGCACACCACGAAGATGCCGTGGCGCAGGTCATATCCAAAGTTGTCCTCGTTATTCTTTCTCACGAGGCCGATGTCGGTGTTGCCGGCGGCTTGGATTAATAAACTCATGGGGGACTGTAAGCGCTAAATCCTACCCTACCCCAAGCTCCGGGTAAACAAGTAGAAAGACTGGGAGCGGGAGAAAGTTTTAGCTGGTTCTCCCGAACATCTTGCCCTTCTTTGTTTTTCGAAGCAGGACCTGCCACTCATTTTGTAAGTGGGTGCTGGCGTATTCGGTGAAGGGCTGGGCGGCCGTTAGCGTAAGGGCCGCCTGTTTTCGATCGCCAGCGTCCATCGCCGCCTGGGCCTGTGCGATCGCCGAGGAGAGCTGGTGATCGGCTGCGGACTTGCGGCGTGAAGTGAACACCGGGACAATTCGCAGCAGCAGCGAGGATTCAGACACGACATTCGGATTCTGCAGCGCCCCAGCGTCGATGCCGGGGCGATCCAGCGCAGCATAGGCACGTCCTACTGCCCGAAGCGCAGCCGACTCACTCTCGCCGGCGGCGCGCAACTGCTGCAGCGCTGTCTGCACCGGAAGCGCTTCCAGAACGGATGGCGTTTGCGATTCCAGGAATTTGATCGCCTCCTGATAGTGTTCTTCGGTGGTGACAACCCCAACTGTTTGCAGCGCTGCATCTACGTCGCGCTGAACAGATTGCAGCCGGTTGCGCGCATCCTCCAGCAGAAAAACCAGCGAAGCCGCCGAGGGATCTTCGCTGATGGGAGTAAGCAATTCGACGACAGCTTGGTACGATCCCTGCGTCATTAATTCCTGGGCCTGGCGAAGCAACCCTCGCAGTTGGCTGTTCTTGAGTTGCTGGTCAGCTTCCTGCCGCGCGAACTCCATCAACTCCGCGATTTCGCTCGAGAAGATGCCCTCCTTCTGGCACGACTCCAGAAGGCGCAAGGCTTCCAGGTATCTTCCGCTGCTCAGGGCTTCGTGGGCGCGCGTGAGATACTCGGCGCGGGATTGTTCCAGACTGCGCGACGACATCTGGCTGACAATCGTGGATTGCAAAGCCAGCAGGCGCTCGTTTCCTGGAGTCTGTTGCAGCTCCTCGCGCACCAACCTCAGGGCTTCCTCAGGGGAAGTCTCCATCAGGCTACGGCAGCGGAGCGCCACCTCATCGACGCGGCGGCGAACCTCGGCTTCGCGCAGTTTCCGCACCAGGGTTCCTTTGAACTTCATGAGCATGGGCTCGGTGGGCATACGCTCCAGAGCCTGGTCCACCAGTTGTGCGCAGCGCGTAAGTTCCTCAAGAGTGGAGGCCAGCGAAACCTCATTCTGCAGCTGTTCCAGGATGCGGCGCCGTTGTTCCTGCTCGCGGCCCGACTTGGCCGCCGCTTGCAAGGTGATCAGTTCCGGATTCGATGGATCGACGCGTTCGACCTCGGCGAGCGCGTCCATGGCGGCCGTGAAGTGGCGCGCGCCGATCTCGCGGCGGGCGTTCTCCAGCAGTTGCCGAGCTTTCGCCTGACGAGTAGCTTCTTCGATCAAACGGGCCAGGGCAACGTGCGCGGCGCGCACCCTGGAATCGTCGCCATCGACTTCGAGCGCCTTGGCGATGACGGCCTCGGCGCTTTCCAGGTCGCCGCGCTCGCGGGCCGAGTCGGCCTGGCGCAGGTAGCCTTCGACCAGCTCGCGGCGGCGTTTTTTCTGCCGGACGGTTTCCAGAAGTTCCGACAATTCCGAATTCGCGGGATCGAGACCACAAGCCTCCTGCAGATCGCCGATGGCTTCTTCGTAGCGCCGGTCGGCGGAGGCTTCCTCGGCCTGCTGACGCAACTTCCGGACCTGTTCCGCGCGCTGCCGCATGGTCAGGTTTTGCTGCACCTGCGCTATCAGCTGGCGCGCCCGGGTATGCTGGCTATCCACTTTCAACAACTGCAGCAACAGGTCTCGGGCTGCCGTGTACTGATCTTCCTGCACCAGGCGCTCGGCGCGCTCGATCCACTCCCCGACTTGTTCTTTCTTCAACTCGTGGGCGAGTGAAGAGACCTCGGCCGCCATCTCGTCGGCGGTGGAGTAGCGGTCATTCGGATTTTTCGCCAGGGTACGATCCAGAATGGCGTCCAAAGCCGGAGGATAGTTCTGCAGAAATTGACTCAGGTGAGGATGATTTCCGGACAGGATTTGCTGCACGATGGAGTAGTCGCCCGTGAAGGGGAGCTGCCCGGTCAGTAACTCGAACAGCATGACGCCCACCGAAAAAATGTCGGAGCGGCCGTCGAAGGCTTCATTCTTCAGGCGCTCGGGCGCCATGTACTGAATGGTGCCGATCACGTGTCCGGTACGCGTCAGATGCCCGTCGGTTTTTTCCTGGCGCGCGATGCCGAAGTCCAGCAGTTTGACGATGCCGTCGGACTGCACGATCACATTGGCAGGTTTGACGTCGCGGTGAATCACATCGTTGCGATGGGCGTATCCCAGGGCGTAGCAAACCTGCTCGATGATCTTCAGCTTGAAGGCCAGAGGCAGAGACTGGCCGGAGTGGATGAGCTTGTCCAGCGGATCGCCGGACAGGTATTCCATGACGATATACGGGAAGCCGTCCTGCTCGCCCAGGTCGTACACGATGACGATGTTGGGATGTTTGAGAGCGCCCGTCTTGGCGGCCTCGCGATAGAAACGCTGCAGCATTTCCTGGTCGCCGGTGAAGCCCTCGGTCACCGTCTTGATCGCGACCTCGCGGTTCAGCTGGCGGTCGAATGCCCGGTAGACCATGCCCATCCCGCCGCGACCGAGAAGATCGATCACTTCGTACTTTCCGATGCGTTTGATGGTTGGAGTGGTCACTGGGATCTGTCTCTAACTCATGCAGAAGTCTGGGGGAATACCTTCTCGAATGATCTACAGCAATGATCTACAGCGATGACGGTGGAATCGATTACGCCGTCACCGCGTTCAGACGCGGATCAAGTTTACTCCTGCCTCGCGGACGGAACCAGCCAGATGCGATCTCGCGCGGGTTAGGCCCGACTGCCCGGCCAGACCATGTTGAAGTTATCCCGCAGGAACTTCTTGGCTTCTTCGCGCTCTGGCGTCGAAGAGTCGGGAGTTGAGTTCAGGTACAGGATGTAGGCTTCGGCGGTGCCGTCAGTGTCTCCGTCCATGACGCGCTTGCGCGCCTGCGCCAGAATCTTGCCGGGGAGCGACTTAACCTTCTCCTTCACATCCTCGATCAAAGCGATGCGGGCTGCGATCTCGACGTCGCCCAGGAACTGCGCTTCATCGGGTGGAGATCCGCTTTGCTTTACGCCCTTGGTGTCGGTCGGATTCACGTTTTCCAGCATGACGAACTGCTTCTGATTCGAGCGCTTGACTGACGGGTTCGAGGTGATGGTGTTGCCGTTGGAGTCGCGGATGACGAATCCAAGTTCCACCACAGCGCTCAAATCAATAGTGCGCCGGGTATAGCTGTAGGGTTTCACTACATCACTCAGAATTGTTTTCGGAATGGTATCGAGCTTGGCGTGCGCTTCCGATACTTTTTTTTGCGCAGCATCGACTGCATCCGTCGCGGCTTCGATTTCCTTCTTCTTGCCGTGGGCCTGAGCTCCCTCCAGAATCTTTTGCTGTTTCTGCAAATCCAGGGTTGCATCCTCGTAATCGCGGTTTGCCTTGTTCCAGTCCTCGTTGGGTATCTCCCGTTCGCTGGCGCGGTATTCAGAATCCAGCGACTCGATCGTCGGCTTAGAAATCGGCCGGTGTTCAAGGACGTCGCCGATCAGGGTGAAGTTCGGATCGACCGGCGTGGCATCGGAGGCGCGAATGATTCGGACCGGCAGGTCCGTAGTTTCCAGGCCGGTGGCAATCGCGTCCTGAAGCTGATCCGCGAATCCCGCGCTGTCGCGCCGCGAGGTCTGGTCGCGGAAAACAACCTTGATCGAGAGTGTGGAACGTACGTTGTGAATCGCAGTATACTTCGTGCGCTCGTCGCGGACATCGTCGCGGTTCGGCTGGTATTGCTGGGCCTCGTCCAGGTACATCCACGCCAACCCCACCCCTGATCCCAGCGGTTTATCGAGGAATTTTTTCGCCTGCACGACGTAATAGTCGCTGAGATTTTGAGCCAGCAGGTCGAGGCGGACCTTCAGGTCCTGATCGCTGGGCCGCAAGGTCGTGGCGGCCTGCAGATAGTGATAAGCCTTCTGTACGCCGATTTCGTCCGTCCGCCCCTGGATCGGAACGTGCGCATCTTTCAGTTTCTTAGCCTCGTCCGATGCGCTCTTGACGTAGTCCGCTTCCAGCGCCTGCATCTGGTCCTTGACCAGGGCGCGCTGTGCATCCGGCAGATTGGCCAGAACTTCGTAGGCATCGATGAAGTTCTTGTTCTGCTGGTACGCCGTGCTCTGCTGCAAGGCCGCATCCGCGGCAGCCTGATTGGACGACGACACAAATTGCGCATGGGCCTGTTGGAGCGCGTTGGCGGCTTCAGGCGTAGCTTTGAGGTCGGCGGCTTTCTTGTACTCCTCGACGGCATCGTGCCACTTCTGCGCGGAAGCGGCGGCCTGGCCGCGATCGAAGTGGAACTTGTACGCGTTATCGATAATGGCAGCGATCCGCGGTTCTTCGGCGGCGAAAGAACGAAAATCCGCGACGGCGATGACGGCCTCATCGTAGCGCTGTGCGGACATCATCGACTCAGCACTGCGCAGAGCGCTGTCGACCCGCTTGCTCTCCTCCGCAACCTTGCTCTGCAACGTCAGCCCCTGGTCAAAGTGAGCGTCGACCTCCAGTGCATGGTCGGCCAACTGGCGCGCATTGGCCAGATGAACGTAGCCAGCGGTACGGCCGGCCAAGGCTTGCTTGTAGGCTTGCAGTTCGGTGTTGCCCTTGCCCGCAACCAGCACCAATTCCGCGCGAACATTTTCGTGAAGCTTTCCCGCCCCTTCGTTGCCGGGAAGCAAATCGTTGACTTGGTCGGCGCGCAGAAATGCCGTTCTGAGTTCGGGATAGGCCGGCGAATTCGTGTTGGCGGAGGCGTGGTAGGAGGCCAGTCCGTCTTCGCCCTCTTTCAAAAGGATGGCAGCCAGAGCCTGCTTGGCGATATCGGTGTGCGCGGCTTTGGGAAAGCGCGCCAGATAATCCTGCCACTGGGCCACCGAATGAGCCCGCTCCGCGCGCAGATATTCTCCTAGTTCCGTGTCAGCGGCGGCCACGAATACGATCCTAACGCCCGGCTTGAACGGCGGCACCTCGGTGGTCCCTTCGGGCGATGAACTCCGTACCGTCCCCTGGAGCGCAACTCTTTCCGCCAGTTGCGCGGGAGTAAGAGACTCATCTTTGTCGAACTTCAAGTTGGAGGGAACCACGCACTCCGTGGCCGTACCGCGGGTGAGGTTCATCACGCCCTGAGCGTCCCGCTCCAGCGCCGTGACCGAGGAATTCAGTGGAATCTTGAGCAACTTGCCATAGTTGGACTTGTTGATCTGGGCTGCACCACCGCAGGCACGCACCTCCGCCTTGCCATTGATCAGCACATCGCTTAACTGAACAAAGGCGGCGCCGGATGGTCCGTCAAACAGCTCGATCGCCGTAAGTGGAACATCCTTAGAGTGGACTGCGGGACCGGTGAACAGAACCAACGCCAGAGCAATGCAAGCTCTCTTTACAGAAGACGGCAGACACAATTCTCCAGGACACTTCGGACGTCGTGGCATAGATTCCCCGAGATAATAGCAACAGCCATAAATTCGCCTGCGCAGGTGCCCGTATCATACTCACAGTTTGGACGAAGTCAAGCGGCGCCCCGGTGGTGGATGCAGGGCACGAGAGTGCCATCGATGTGCCGCGTAATCATTTGCCTGGGGTGCCGATTTGGCGTAACCTACAGCCGAGTTTCGAGCCCGTGGAATCCTGAACCATAGCCCTTCGAAACCTGAACCATGGCGCAGTACGAGCAGAAAACCGACAGCCGGGAATTCGAGGTCGCCAATCCAGACCAGAAGATGGGGATCGGCGATTCGGGCGGCTATTCGCCTGCGGATGCCTCCGACATCGCGATTCGGCTTTGGGGATTGGCACCTCCGGACCGTCGCGGGCCCCTGACCTGGAAAACTGAAAGCGTTTTGGTTTATATGATCGCGGACCTGGTGACTGCGAGCCGCGGCCGTATCGCCGAGGAGTGGTCGGCAGTGCTGGCCGCGCACTTTGACAGTTGCCGGCAAGCGCTGGTTGCCGCAAAGCGGATTCAGGCCGCAATCCTGGAGTTTTTGGCTTGCCGTCCCGGCGAACGGATCGGCGGCGCAATCCTGATTTATCAGCCGCGGACGGCGGACCCGACAGGTCCTAGTGGCGAGGTGGTGCAACTCGAATTGGGGCAGGCCAAGCCCGGTCAAATCCTGCTGGCAGAGAACATTTCCCGGCGTCTGCGCGATCTTCCCGGCTTGGAGTTTGTGGCCGCGCCCAGCGGTGTCGGTGGAGACGTGCCGCCTGGGTTGACCGAATTGGTCTGGACCACCGCGGACCGAATTGCCCTGATGCGAGACTCCGTCGGCGATGGGTCCGAGCCAATCGTCGCCGAAGCTCCGCCGATGGGTGCAACCCTGATCGTTAATTCTCCAATCGTGAATTCGCCGATCATGGATTCTCCCTTTTCACGCCGCGGGCCGCCGAATGACACTACCCCGCCGGCTGTGCGCGCACAAGACGACGTCGTCAAAGACGGCCTGGGAAAGGATCGACTGGAAAAAGACCACTCGGAAACTGGATCGCCTCGCCTCAGCCAGGTCACTCTCAAGGCGAGCAGTCCTCTCACCGAAGAACTTGAGTTGGGCGCGGGCACGCTGTTCACTCGCACCCGGGTTATCCTTGGGGTGGTTGCGGTGGTTCTGGTGGGCGTGCTGGTCGCCGTGCTTTTCCGGCCGACCCAGGCTTCCAAACCTACGACTCCGCAACCGCAGGAGCAGACGGCTGGAAGCGCAACAGGAAGTACAGAGCAGAAGACGCCAACAGCGGACGAACCTCAGACTAAGACCGCACAGCCGGAACCAGAGACTGTGAAACCAGCCGCCAAGATTCCTGCGGCGGTCACGAAACCTCCGGCGGACAACCGCGCGAAAAACAAGAAAGAGACCAAAGATGCATCCGAGCCGCCGCCGGTCGTCGAGGAATCCGGCGGCTTGTCGAGAGGCGATATTCCTGGTCTGCTAGGCATGGCCCTAAAGGATACCGGTGACGGCGAGTACGAAAAAGCCCGGCGGGAGTATAAGAAAGTTCTGAGTCTAGATCCCAGGAATCAGCAGGCAATCGACGGGATCATTAAGCTGGACAAGATTCAGCGTGACCAACAGTGAACGACTAGCCAGAGAGACCGAAAGGAGTTGTCGATGCCGAAACCCTTCGACTTCGGTGGAGTCAACCTGACTTCCGGCCCGACTTCCGGTGAAGACAGCTCCGGCGCCCATCCCTCCGAGGAAACTCCTTTTTGCGTCGCCATTCTCGGCGACTTCAGCGGGCGCGCCAACCGCGGAATTTGCGATCCCAAAACCATCGGCAAACGGCGGGCGTGGCTGGTCGATCGAGATAACTTCGACGAAGTCCTGTCCCGCTCGGGCGCGGAAATTCAGTTGCCGATGGACGAAAGTGGCGGGTTACGTTTGCGGTTTACTGAGCTCGAGGATTTCCATCCCGATCGTATTTTCCAGCAGCTGGAAGTTTTCGGCAAACTGCGCGAGTTGCGCGGTCGACTGCAAGATCCAGCGAGCTTTCCGAAGGCGGCGGAGGAGTTGGGGTGGGGTTCCCGAGATAGTTCGCGCAATTCAGCTTCGCAGCCGGGAAAGCCCGCTCCAGCGCCCGCAGCCGCTCCCAGTGCGGTGCAGTTAGCCTCCGGCAGCCTGCTGGACGAGATGATCGAGCAGACGGAAGCTCGCGGCATTACCGATCGCCCCCGGCGCTCGCCCGATGAAGTCCACGAGTTCGCGCGACGAGTGGTGGCCCAGCATCTAGTGAATTCCCCCGATCCTCGCCAGCCGGAAATCGTTGCCGTCATCGATCGCGCCATTGGATCGCTGATGCGAGCCATTCTCCACAATCCGGATTTTCAGGCGCTGGAGGCCGCGTGGCGGGCAGCGTTCCTGCTGGTCCGGCAACTCGAAACTGGTTCGCAGCTCAAGCTCTACCTGATCGATATTTCGAAGCCTGAACTGGCGGCGGACCTGAATTCCGCCACCGACCTGCGGCCGACAGGCCTCTACCGGCTCCTGGTGGAGCAGAGCGTCGAAACGCCCGGGGCAGAACCGTGGTCCATCATCGTGGGGAACTACAGTTTCGGCGCGGTGGGCGACGGCGCTCAGCTGTTATCCCGAGTGGCCAAGATCGCGAGCCGCGCCGGCGCGCCATTCCTAGCTGCCGCCAGCCCGCGGCTTCTAGGCTGCGCTTCGTTGGCCTCCACCCCCCAGCCGCGAGAGTGGAAAGCGCCGCCGGAACTCGCCCGCGCCTGGGCCGAGCTCCGGCGCTTGCCGGAAGCCAAGTCGGTTGGGCTGGCGCTTCCGCGGTTCTTACTGCGCTTGCCGTACGGAAAGAAAACCTCACCCCTGGAGTCATTCGACTTCGAGGAGTTTATCGAGACGCCGGGGCATGAGGACTATCTTTGGGGCAATCCGGCGATTGCGGTCGCACTGCTGCTGGCGCAATGCTTCAGCGAGGCGGGATGGCAAATGCACCCCGGCACGGCGATGGAAATCGACCAGTTGCCGCTGCATGTCAGCGTAAGGGCGAGCGAGTCGGAGTCGAAGCCGCCCTCCGAGGTCCTGCTCACCGAGGACGCAGTCGAGCGCATCCTGGACGAAGGCCTAATGCCCCTGATTTCGTTCAAAGACCGGGACCGGATTCGGCTGGTCAGATTTCAGTCGATAGCCGACCCGCCGCAAGGGCTGGCCGGACGCTGGAGCAACTAATCCTGCGGCGTGATTGGCTCGGCCTGCGAAAATAATTTCTCCCGGAATGACCTTTTTTGTCACCCTTTTCCGCTTTATATAGTGTGGGGCGCGCTGGAGAGGCGCTCTGCCGGCGGAATCCTTCCGGGGAAAAGCGTTTTTTAAAGGAAAATAGCGGTAGGTCTTGACTGTGGTTAGACCTTGTGATAAACCGTTGCACCACGACCCGTTCGGTCAGATGGCGCGATGTCTGGCCACCTTCGGGGTGGGTTCCCCTGACCGCTTCGTTCCCTGGTCGACTGCAAAATCGGAATACGTAACTCTTGATACGGCACTTCCTCGAAAACTGCGAAGAAGTAGGGAGAAAACATGGCAAAACCGAGCACACAGCACAAATTGGACCGGGTGCGACCGCCCCGGGTACAGATTACCTATGACGTTGAGACCGGCGGCGCGATCGAAATCAAAGAACTGCCGTTTGTGGTCGGCGTCCTTGGCGACTTCACCGGACAACCCGAACAACCGCTGCCCAAGCTGAAAGAGCGCCGCTTTGTCGAGGTGACGCCCGACAACTTCGATTCAGTTCTGGAAAGCATGAAGCCGCATCTCTCGTTTGCGGTGGAAAACAAGCTGAGCGAGGACTCCACTGCCGGCCAGCTCCGGGTGGATCTGAAATTCAAGAGCCTGGAAGATTTCGAGCCCGAGCAAGTGGCGCGGCAAGTGAAGCCGCTGAAGGAACTCCTGGACCTGCGGACCCGGCTCAACGATTTGAAGGGCACCCTGCAGACCAACGATAAGCTGGACGAAGCCTTGCTGGACGCCGTGAGCAAGACCGAAAAGCTCGACAAACTGAAAGCCGAAGTCGGCGAGAAGGGGGAACCCAATGCCTGAGACCCAGAAAGTTGCTGGCAATGCGGCCGTCGTAGAGCAGGCCGCGGAATCGAGTCTGCTCGACCAGATTGTGGAAAAGGGAAGGTTCAGCGACCCGACCGCGCGCGAGCGGGGCAAAGGGCTGATCAAGGAATTCGTTGCCCAGGTTCTGGAAGGATCCATGACGCTGGGTCGCGATGCCGACCAGATGATCTCCGCGCGCGTAGCGCAGATCGACCATCTGATTTCGTTGCAGCTCAACGAAGTTCTGCACAACGAGCAGTTTCAGAAGCTGGAATCCACCTGGCGCGGGCTGAAATACCTGCTCGACCAGTCGGAAACCGGCACGCAACTCAAGATTCGTATTCTGAATGCATCAAAAAAAGATTTACTGCGCGACTTACAGCGCGCTCCCGAGTTTGATCAAAGTGCCATGTTCAAGAAAGTCTACGAAGAAGAGTACGGCATCTTCGGCGGCGAACCCTTCGGCGCTCTGGTCGGCGACTACGAGTTCAGTAAGCATCCCGAGGACCTGGAACTGTTGGAAAAAGTTTCGCAGGTCGCGGCCTCAGCGCATGCGCCGTTCCTTTCGGCCGCTTCGCCGGAATTGCTGAACATGGATAGCTTCACCAATCTGGATCAGCCTCGGGATATCGGCAAGATCTTTGACAGCACCGAGTACGCCAAGTGGAAGGGATTCCGCGAGAGCGAAGACTCGAAGTATGTCTGCCTGACTTGCCCGCGCATCCTGATGCGGCTGCCTTACGGCCGGGATACGGCTCCGGTAGAGGGCTTCAACTTCGAAGAAGGAGTCGATGGAACCGATCACTCTAAATATCTCTGGGGTAATTCGGCTTTCGCGCTCGCGTCGAAGATGACCCAGGCCTTCGCCACCTACGGCTGGTGCGTGGCGATTCGAGGCGTGGAGGGTGGCGGCCTGGTCGATGGCCTTCCGTCCCACACCTTCCGCACCGATGAGGGCGACGTGGCGCTGAAGTGCCCGACCGAAATCGCCATCACCGACCGTCGCGAAAAAGAACTGGCGGATCAGGGGTTGGTCTCGCTGGTACATTGCAAGGGCACGGACAAGGCTGCATTTTTCAGCATCCAGTCCTGCAACAAGCCCAAGCTGTACGACAGCGACGCGGCCACGGCGAACGCTCGCCTTTCGTCGCAGCTGCCTTACATGATGGCCACTTGTCGCTTCGCGCACTATCTGAAAGTCGATGATGCGCGACAAGATCGGCGGCTTCATGTCGAAGGACGAATGCTGGCGCTTCCTGAATCGCTGGATCAGCAAGTATGTCACGCAGGACGACAAGGCCAATAACACCACGAAGGCCAAGTTCCCTCTGCGAGAAGCGCGCGTGGACGTGGAAGAAGTGAAAGGCAAACCGGGCGTCTACCGGGCCATCGCTTACCTTCGGCCACACTTTCAACTGGATGAACTCAATGTGTCGCTCCGGCTGGTGGCGGAGTTGCCGGCTGCTGCGAAGTAATTGAACCCGCTGTACCGTCCGGAGCTTTAAACAAGGCCCCCAGGGACCTTGAATTTTCAATCGTGTGATTTAGGAGGAGTTGCTATGGCAAGTGATGCGTATCTTCTGATCCAAACTGTCGATGGCGAATCCGTCGCCCAAGGCATGACCAACAACATCGAGCTGGACAGTTTTTCGTTCGGCGCTTCCAACCCCGCTGACATCGGCGGCGGCGGTCTATCCGCCGGAAAGTGCTCGTTGTCGGATTTCAGCTTCACTTGCGCGGTCGACAAGGCGAGCTATCAGATTTTGAAAGCCCTTTACACCGGCCAACACATCGCCTCGAGCGTCTTTTCCCTGCGCAAGTCGACCGGCGCGGCGACTCCCTACACCTACCTGCAGGTGACGCTGACCAATTGCTATATCACCAGCAACAGCATCGGCGGCGGTTCCCAAGGCGTACCCTCGCAGAGCGTGAGTATTGCCTACGAGCAGATTTTGTATACGTACTACACGCAGGACACTTCGACGGGTGCGGTTACACAAGCGGGAGCCGCAACCTACAACATTGGCGCCGTGCAGCAGACCTAGTCAGACGGCGAGCGAAGTTGGGTTCGAATCTGGAGGCATCTCCGCAACCGGTTTGGTCCGGAGCGGAGGTGCCTCCACGCTCTACAGCAATTTCCGGCGAATGCGATTTCTCCTGATTTGAGTGAGCCGGAGGTGGTTTGCGGGATCCATTCCAGAATCGTGGGTGCACGATGACTCCACAAGAGTTGTACCGGGCGGGCCGGCTTACGGATGCGATCAAGGCATTGAGCGCCGAATTGCGCGACAATCCCACCGACATCAAGCGCCGCACCTTCCTCTTTGAGCTTCTCTGCTTTGCCGGCGAGTATGATCGTGCGGACAAGCAGTTGGAAGTGTTGGCCCAGGCCGGGCCAGAAAGCGAATTGGGGGTTCTGCTCTATCGCAGCGCGTTGTTCGCCGAACGCCAGCGCCATGACTTATTCGAACGGGGCGAGCTTCCCCCGGAAAAGGATGAAGCCGAATCGAGTCGCGGAGGAGTTGCAAACGGCAAGCCTTTCAGCTATTTCTCCGACGCCGATCCTAGAACCGGCGCCCGGCTGGAGCTGTTTGCCGCGGGAAACTATTTGCTGCTCCCGCTGGAGCACGTAGCCTCCATTCAAATTCCGCCGCCGCAGCGGCTGCGAGATCTTCTTTGGACGCCCGCCGCAGTTCGCACCGCGCCTTCGTTCAAAGGCACTGAACTGGGAGAAGTGTTGCTTCCGGTGCTGGCTCCTTTCTCTTGGCGGCATCCCGATGAAGCGGTGCGCCTGGGACGTATGACCGTCTGGGAGCAACCGCAAGGTTACGAATATCAGGTTCCGTTTGGACAAAAGATGTGGATGGTGGACGAAGAGGACATCTCATTCCTGGAACTGCGCGCCCTCGAATTCAACCCAGCCTCTGTGGCCGCCTAATCTATCATGCCCCTTCCCGACGATCTGCTGATCCCTATTGAAGGGCCGAATCCCAGTGGTGCGAACCTGCGCTACGATCCGACCTACGATAAAATTAAGGAAGCGCGGCGCGAGGAAGACCAACCTCCGCCGGGCATGACCGAGCGCGACCGCAAAGTGCCGGATAATCCGCTGGTCATTAAACTTGCCACCGAACTGCTCACCAAGAAAACCAAAGACCTGCAGGTTGCCGCCTGGCTCACCGAGGCCTGGCTCAAGCAGAGGGGTTTTGCCGGACTGAAGGACGGCCTGGCGTTGTGTTTGGGCCTGGTCGATAAGTTCTGGGACACGCTCTACCCTGAACTGGAAGATGGTGACGCGCAATCCCGCGGAGCGCCGCTGGGATTTATCGGAATGAAGTTCGATATTCCGATCAAACTTGTGCCCGTGGTGGAGAAGGCGACCTACGGCCTGCTCGATTATCAGCAGTCCCGGGAGGTGGGCTACGAGGATCAGGCCAAGACCGACGAAGCCAAGAAAAGCCGCGCCGCGGCGGTGAAGGAAGGCAAGCTCACTCCCGAGGTTTTCGACAAGGTTTTCGAAGAGACGCCAAAGAAGTTTTATGCGCAGGCGGAGCAGGATCTTGATGCCTGCCTGAGTACGCTCGCGCTACTGACCAAGACGTGTGACGAGAAGTTCGGAGATGAAGGGCCCGCTTTTGGTTCATTGAAGAAGTCGCTGGAAACAGAGCGGCACCTGATTCACGGTTTCCTGCAGAAGAAGCGCGAGAAAGAGCCCGATCCCGTGGAAGTGGTCCCGTCCGCGGAGGCTGCGGGCGCCGAGGGAGAAGTTGCGGCGGCCGAAGCTGGGGGCACGGTGCGCACCGGCGTCCTGATTTCGCTCGACAGTTCGTCGGAACCTCCGGATCGCATCGACGCGATTAAGAAAGTGGCCGAGGCTGCGGCATTCTTGCGGCGCCGCGAGCCCACCAGTCCTGCTTCGTATCTGATGTTGCGCGGCCTGCGCTGGGGAGAGTTGCGTGCGGCCATCGATTTGGCGGATCCCACCAAATTGGAAGCGCCGCCCACCGAGTTGCGCCGGCACTTGAAAAAGCTGCTGCTCGATAAGAAATACGAACAATTGCTGGAAGCCGCTGAAAGCGCGATGGCACTGCCTTGCAGCCGCGCCTGGCTTGACCTGCAGCGCTTTGTGGTCGAAGCCTGCGACGCCCTGGGCGGCGGCTACGAAGCCATTGCCCGCGCGATTCGCTCGGAGCTGAAGGCTCTGGTCACCGATATTCCGCAACTGCTGGACGCGACATTGATGGACGAAACTCCAGCGGCGAATGCCGAGACCCGTGCCTGGTTGGTGACGTTGAGCCAGACGCCATCTGCGCCAACTGCTGCGGGCGAAGCGCCTCTGCAGGCCACGGCCAGTTCCAACGGTTTAGGATCGAGATGGCCGGGGCAGGCGACGGACGCGTATGCTTCGGCTATACAGGCGCTGCGCGAAGGACAGGAACGGAGAGCATTCGAAATCCTGCAGCAGGATATTGCGCGCAAGCGCTCGGGACGCGAGCGGTTTCGTCGCCGGATGCAGTTGGTCGAAATCTGCGCATCCACCAACAAGCCCAACGTCGCCCAGCCCATCCTCGACGACTTAGCGGCCGCCATCGAAAACCACAAACTCGACGAGTGGGAAGACCCAGGCATGGTTGCTGGCGCACTGGCCACCATCATGAAGATGAGCATGAGAATTCAGGCGGACAAGGCGCAGCAGCAGAAATTGTTCGAGCGCATCTGCCGCCTCGATCCGGCACAGGCGCTGGGAGATGGAAAGTAATTCATGGCCAAGCGAGATGCCACCGGACCGGTCACGCTCTCGGTGCTGGACCGGCTCATCGATCGGGATCCGAAGAACAGCTCGGAAGTTCCCCTCACCCGCGCGCAATCGTTGCGCGAGCTGAAGCTGGCCTTGAAGCGCGATCTGGAGTGGCTCCTCAATACCCGACGGACCATCGATCCTGCCCCTGACTCGGCCCGGGAGACCGCGCGCTCCGTCTACCAATACGGCTTCGCCGACATATCTTCCAAATCGGTTCTGTCGACCCGCGACCATAGCGATCTTATTCGCGAGATGGAGTCGGCGATCGCCATTTTCGAACCACGATTAAAGCGTGCCAAGGTACGCATGGAGGCGGTGGAAGGCAGTTATCGCAGCTTGAAATTTGTGATCGAAGGAATGCTCTGCATGGATCCTGCGCCCGAGCCAGTGCGTTTCGACACCATCCTCGAACTGGGCAAAGGCGAGTACGAAATCAAGGGAGCCGACCTTGCGCAATGAGCTGAGAAATTATTACGAGAGCGAGCTCACGTTTCTGCGCCAGATCGGAGCGGAGTTCGCCGACAAGTACCCCAAGATCGCCTCGCGCCTGGTTCTGGAACCGGATCGCTGTGAAGATCCCCATGCCGAGCGTATGCTCGAGGCCTTCGCGTTGCTGGCCGCGCGGGTTCACCTGCGCATCGACGACGACTTTCCCCAGATTACCGAAGCCCTGCTCAATATCCTTTATCCGCACGATCTGCGGCCCGTCCCGTCGATGTCGGTGGCGCAGTTTCATACTGACGCGGAACAGGGCAAGCTCACCAGCGCTCTCAAGATTCCCAAGGGAACCGTTCTGTATTCGCGTCCGGTGGAGGGCGTGCCCTGCAAATTCCGGACTTCCTACGACATGACCGTGTGGCCCTTCAAGATTTCCCAGGCGCAGTGGATGACGCCCGATCGTATTCGCCCGGCGTTACGCGCCTCGGAAGCGGCGGTCCTGCGCGTTGAACTGGAATGCTTCCAGGACGTTTCTTTTGAGAAGCTCGAACTGGAAACGCTGGCTTTCTATCTGAATGGCGAGAGCGCGGTTGTCCACGGGCTGTACGAACTGTTGTGCCGGAATTGCGTTCGTATTCTGCTGCGCGATCCAGCCAACCCGAAAGCTCCGGTACGCGAACTTCCGGTGAGGAATCTGCAGCCCATGGGTTTCGGAGAAACGGAAGACGTGCTGCCCTATCCCCGTCGATCCTTTGTGGGTTACCGGCTGCTGCAAGAATATTTCGCCTTTCCCGAGAAATTCTTCTTCATGAGCCTGACCGGGCTTTCGGAATTGCAGCGCGCCGGACTCACTTCGAAAGCCGAGATTCTGTTCATGATCTCGCCCTTTGAACAGGACGGCCGCCAGCAGCGCCTGGAAGTCGCGGTGAACCCGAAGACGCTGCGCCTGGGATGCACTCCCATCATCAACTTGTTTGCGCAGACCGCCGAACCCATATTGATCGATCAGACCCGGTATCAATATCCGATCGTGCCTGACGCGCGCCGCCGGCAGACCATGGAAATCTACTCCGTAGACGAGGTCGTCAGCACCGACGCAGAGACTCATCAAACGGTGACGTACCACCCGCTCTATTCGGAGCGGCACGTCGTGCAAGGCACGACTCCGGCGTACTGGTATGTGACCCGCTCGCCCTCCACTCGCAAGGGCGACGACGGCACCGATGTTTTTCTTTCGCTGGTCGATCTCTCGGCTCGTCCGATGCAGCTCGACTATGACACGGTGACGGTGCGGAGTACCTGCACCAATCGCGATCTGGTGACGCGCCTGCCCTTCGGCAGTGAGACGGGCGATTTCGAAATGGCCGGAGCGGCGGCCATCAAACGCATTGTGGCCCTGCACAAGCCCACCCGAACGCTGCGTCCCCCGTTGGATGGAAAAACTTTGTGGTGCCTGATCTCGCACCTGTCGCTGAACTATCTCTCCATTGTGGATGACGGCAAAGAGGCGCTGCAGAAGATTCTCGAGCTGTACGATTTTTCCGAGTCGCCGGATACCAAGAAACAGATTGGCGGAATCACCTCGGTCGACGCGCGCCGCCACTTCACCCGGGTGATCTCGGAACACGGAATTGGTTTCGCGCGCGGCACGCGGGTGGAAATCGAATTCGACGAAGAGCAGTTCAGCGGCGGCGGCGCTTATCTGTTTGCCAGCGTGCTCGAAAAATTTTTGGGTTTATACGTGTCGATGAATAGTTTCAGCCAGTTGGTGGCGCGCAGCCGCCAGCGAAAGGAGCCGTTGGAAGAGTGGCCACCGAGAGCGGGACAGTCCGTTCTAATCTAGCCGCGTCTGAAGTCGCCGAGAAGCTCCGCCGCGAGCCATTCTCGTTTGACTTCTTCCAGGCGGTGCGTCTGCTCGAGCGCTTTTTCCCCGAGCGCGCGTCAGTCGGCCAGTTCACCCACCCCGAGACCGAGGTCGCGCGTTTTGGAGCGCATCCCTCGCTGGCGTTTCCCGCCAGCCAGATCCAGTCCATGCATTGGCCTGGCGAGGGGTCGAACGAGAATGGGTCGAACGAGGATTCGCCGGACCAGGAGCCAGTTCACCAGAAGCCCGTCCAGATGACCGTCAACTTCATGGGCTTGACGGGTCCCCAGGGCGTTCTTCCCAACCCTTTCACCACGCTGCTCATCGAGCGCTTGCGGTTCAACGACTCCGCGCCGCGAGATTTCCTGGATATTTTCAATCACCGGATCATCTCCCTTTTCTATCGCGCCTGGAGAAAACACCGCTTCGACGTGGCCTGCGAGCAGGGCGAGCGCGATCTTTTCTCACGTCATCTTCTCAGCCTGCTGGGACTGGGCACGGATGGTTTGCGCGACCGGCAAAAAGTTTCTGACGACACTCTGATCTACTACGCGGGACTGCTGGCGCAGCGCCCGCGCTCGGCCCAGGCCTTGCAGCAGATTCTGGCCGACTACTTCGAGGTGCCGGTCCAGATCGAGCAGTTTGCCGGAGGCTGGTATCGGCTTGATCCCGAGACGCAATGTAATCTGTCAGAAGGAAAAAGTGCCAGCGGCGAACTCGGTTTCGGCGCGGTGGTAGGGGATGAAGTGTGGAACCAGCAATCGAAGGTGCGCATCGTTCTGGGTCCGCTGACCCTGGAGCGTTACGCGGATTTTCTGCCCGACGGCCAGTCGTACGAGCCGCTGGGGGCGTGGGTGCGATTTTTTTCCAATGACGAATGGGATTTCGAAGTGCAGCTGATTCTCGAACGCGAGCAGGTTCCGGCTTGCACCCTGGGAGTGGAGGGCATATCTGGCCCGCAGTTAGGCTGGGTGTCGTGGGTGAAGTCGGGCCCTTCAGCCGGGACCCGGGACGATACCGTGCTGGCGCTGCGAGCAGCGGAAGGAGAGAGCCATGAATCTGAAGTCTCTGATCGGCAAGCTTAACGATTCCACCCGCGGCGCGCTGGAGGCAGCGGCAGGACTCTGCCTGGCGCGCACGCACTATGACATCGAGGTGGAGCACTACCTGACCAAGCTGCTGGACTCCACCGACAACGATGTGGCCGCGATTTATAAATATTTCGAGATCGACACTTCAAGGCTCTCCGGCGAATTGTCTCGCGCGCTCGATAAGCTGAAGACCGGAAACGCGCGCACGCCGTCGCTCAGCCCGTCGCTCATGCGAATGCTGATCGAGGCTTGGACGATCGGCTCGATCGACTACAACGCCGGGCAGGTGCGCACCGGCTTTACTATCCTCGCCCTGGTGACGAACGACGAACTCGTTCGCATTATGCGCGACGTCAGCCGGGAGTTTCAGAAGATTCAGGCGGATTCATTGCGTAAGGACTTCGCTTCAATTGTCGACAATTCAAGCGAGGAGGCGCAGGCCGCGGTAGCGGCCGCCGCTGCAGCCCCAGGCGCGCCCTCGGCGGGACCGCGGCCTGGAGGAAAAACTCCCAACCTCGACCAGTTCACCATCAATCTCACCGAGAAGGCGAAGACCGGAAAAATCGATCCCGTGCTGGGACGCGACCTTGAAATTCGCCAGGTGGTCGACATCCTGATGCGACGCCGCCAGAACAACCCGATTCTCACGGGCGAAGCTGGAGTGGGAAAAACGGCCGTGGTCGAGGGCTTCGCGCTGCGTGTAGCCCAGGGCGACGTGCCGCCGCCGCTGCGCAACGTCATCATTCGAACCCTCGATCTTGCGCTGCTGCAGGCCGGAGCGGGTATCAAAGGTGAGTTTGAGAACCGGTTGAAGGGCCTGATCGAGGAAGTGAAAGCCTCGCCCATCCCCATCATTTTGTTCATCGACGAAGCCCACACCATGATCGGCGCGGGCGGAACAGCAGGGCAGGGCGATGCGGCAAACTTGCTGAAACCGGCCTTGGCGCGCGGCGAACTGCGAACCATCGCTGCCACCACCTGGTCGGAATACAAGAAATATTTTGAGAAAGATCCTGCGTTGGCTCGCCGCTTCCAGGTCGTAAAAGTGGAAGAGCCGATTGAAACGCAGTGCCTCACCATGCTGCGCGGCATTGTCCCGTCGCTCGAGAAGCACCACAAAGTCCGCATTCTCGATGAGGGACTGACGGCGGCAGTGCATCTTTCACACCGCTATCTTGCCGGACGCCAGTTGCCCGACAAAGCCGTCAGCGTGCTCGATACAGCTTGTGCGCGGCTCGCCCTCGGCCAGAGCGCCACTCCGCCTGCGATTGAAGACAGCGTTCGTCAGATCGACGATTTGGCGGTTCAGCAACGCATCCTGGAACGTGAATCGCTGGTCGGAACCGACCACCGCGAAAGGCTGGAAGAGATTGCCGCCAAGAGCGCGGAAATCGAATCGAGGCTAGCCGGTCTACGAACGCGCTTCGAGAAGGAACGCGTTCTGGTGACCACGATCCGCGATTTGCGATCCCAACTCGAGAGTGCGGCGGGTTCGCAAAACGGCAACGCCGCCGCGCGTACTGAAATTCCCGGAGTCGCGACCGACACAAGCGCTCCAGCCCCCGCTGCGACAGCTCCGGCGGCGGCAGCCTCAGTCACTCCGTCCTCGGCCACTGCGACCGCGGTCGAAGAAGCGGCCAAGCCGGTGGACTTGGCCGCGGTGCGCACCCAACTGGCGCAAGCCGAGTCCGAGCTTGCCGCGCTGCAGGGTGAAACGCCGATGATTCGCGTCGCCGTCGACGCTCAGATTGTGGGCGAGGTCATTTCTGCCTGGACCGGAATTCCGGCCGGCAAAATGATGAAGGACGAAATCTCGACGGTCCTTTCGCTGCCGACCTTTCTCGGCCAGCGCGTGATCGGGCAGCTCCACGCTCTGGAAATCATCAGCCAGCGCATCTCCACTTCGCGTGCTCGTCTCGACGATCCCAACAAACCGATCGGCGTTTTCATGCTGGTAGGGCCCAGCGGAGTCGGCAAGACCGAAACCGCGCTCGCGTTGTCGGATCTGCTTTACGGCGGAGAGCGCAACCTGATCACCATCAACATGTCGGAGTTCCAGGAAGCGCACACCGTGTCGACATTGAAAGGCTCGCCTCCGGGCTACGTCGGTTACGGCGAAGGCGGTGTCTTAACGGAGGCTGTCCGCCGCCGGCCTTATTCCGTTGTCCTGCTCGACGAAGTTGAGAAAGCTCATCCCGACGTGCTGGAGCTTTTCTACCAGGTGTTCGACAAGGGACACATGGAAGACGGCGAAGGCCGCGAGATCGATTTTAAGAACACGATCATCATTCTCACCACCAACGCCGGTACCGACACCATGGCGAAACTGTGCGCGGACCCGGAAACCATGCCCGGTCCCGAAGGTCTGATCAAGGCACTCAAACCGGAGCTCAATAAGATTTTCAAACCGGCATTTCTGGGACGCATGGTGCTGATTCCTTATCTGCCGATTCGCGATGAGAATCTGAGGCAGATCATCCGGCTGAAGCTGGGCAAGATTCAGCGCCGCATGCAGGAGAATCACAAGATCGAGATGTCGTATGATCCTGCCCTGGTGCAAGAAGTGGCGAATCGCTGCACCGAGGTAGAGAGCGGCGCTCGCAACGTGGATAACATTCTCACCAATACCCTGCTGCCCGATATTTCGCGGCAGTTGTTGGGACGCATGGCGGCGAATGAGCCCATGGAGCGGATTCACATCAGCATTGGCACCGACGGTGCCTTCGTCTATCAATAGTGAAACCGGCAGTAGTGCAACGAGCGGCGGCCGAAGGCTGATGCATTGCAAGCCGGCCGCCCTCACGCGGTCGCAAAAATAAAGGGAAGGACAGCTTCGTGGCAGACGAAAGCTACAGTCAAGATAACCGGCTGCTTATTCTGGATACGCCGCTGGGCAAGGACGTGCTCCTGTTGCAGGAGTTAACGGGCGAAGAGGGAATCTCGCGTCTTTTCACTTACGAACTGAATCTGCTGGCCTACGAGAACGATTCCATTGTTTTTTCCGATATCGTCGGACAAAAAGTTTCCATCACCATGAGCCGTCCCGACGGCGGCTCGCGTTACCTCAGCGGCTATGTGAGCCGTTTTACGCAGGGCGATACCGACAACCGATTTTTCACTCATTATCACGCCCAGGTTGTGCCCTGGCTCTGGTTCTTGACGCGCCAGGCGGATTGCCGCATTTTCCAGAACATGGCCGTGCCCGACATCATCAGCCAGGTGTTCAATCTGTTCGACTTCAAGGATTTTCGACTCGCCTTGAAGAATACCTATCCGCAGCTCGAGTATTGCGTGCAGTATCGCGAGACTTCGTTCAACTTCGTCTCGCGCCTCATGGAAGAGTTCGGCATCTTCTACTACTTCGATCATTCCACCCAGGGAAAGCACACCATGGTGCTGGCCGATCAGTCCAGCACGTTGCCGGCATGTCCCAGTTCTCCGATCAGTTACGATACCGAAGTCGGCGGCATCTATGAACCGGAAGCGATCACCGACTGGCACGTGGGACAAGAAGTGCGCACCGGCAAGTACACCGTAACCGACTACAATTTCATCACGCCTTCCACCAGTTTGCTGGCCAACGATCCGACCGTCGTGAATCTCTCAGCCAGCCAGCCTCTGGAGCTTTTTGACTATCCCGGATTGCACACCACTAAAGATCAAGGCGACACCGTAGCCAAGACGCGCATGCAGGAGGAAGAAGCGGGCCACATGGTGATACAAGCGGCGAGTAATTGCCGTGCGGTCATGTCAGGCTACTCGTTTGAATTGAAAAATCACTATCGCGCCGACCAGAACACGAACTACGTGGTGACCGAAATTCGGCACTACGCCTCAGCCGGACAAACTTATACGTCCGTGGGTACCCAAGGTGGAGAGATATACTCCAACAACCTGACGTGCATTCCCGCCTCAGTGGCTTACCGCCCGCCGCGCGTAACTCCGAAACCTTTCGTGCAGGGTCCCCAGCCCGCGCTGGTGGTGGGCAAAGCGGGCGAGGAAATCTGGGTGGATAAATACGGGCGGGTCATCGTGCAGTTTTATTGGGACCGGCTCGGCCAGCAGAACGAGAACAGTTCCTGCTGGATTCGCACGTCCCAACCCTGGGCTGGTGGAAACTGGGGCGCGATGTGGATTCCGCGCATCGGTCAGGAAGTGCTGGTCAGCTTTCTGGAAGGCGACCCTGACCGGCCAGTCATCACCGGCCGCGTCTACAACGCGAACCAGATGCCGCCCTACACTCTGCCCGATTACCAGACACGCAGCACATTCATGTCGCGCAGTTCCAAGGGCGGTGGCGCTTCCGACTACAACGAACTTCGCTTCGAAGATCTGAAGGGGCAAGAACAGATCTTCATGAATGCCCAGATGGATATGGATCTGCGTGTGGAAAATGATTCCCGCGAATTCATCGGCGCCAACCGACATCTGATTGTCACCACCAATCAGGTGGAGCAAATCCAGACCGATAAACATCTGCATGTGGAAGGGAAGCACTTTGAGAAGGTCGACTCCGACATGTCGCTGCAAGTCGGCGGCAATCAGATGGAGAGTGTCACCGGCAACAAGTCGCTCAACGTCACCGGCGATCAGAAAGAAAGCGTCACCGGCAACGTCTCGCTCAGCGTCACCGGAAACCAGAGCGAGAGCGTCACCGGCAACGTTTCACTTTCGGTTACGGGCGGAAAGATGGACTCGATCACGATGGGCTACATGATGAGCGCGTTGAGCATTCATCTCAGCGCGGAGACTGGCATCGTGATCGAATGTCCCGTGGGAATCACGCTGAGTTCGGGAGCCAATTCTATCGATATCGGCCCCGCGGGCGTGTTTGTGACTGGAACGCCTTTTGTCTACCTCAACAGCGGCAGTTCTCCCGCCAGCACCTCGGACCCCAGCTCAGGATCGCCCGACAGCCCGGATGCTCCGACTGCTCCCAATGATCCGGATACGGCCGACGACGGCAGCAAGGGGACGAAGCTGAATTAGAGTTGGGCCGGCATACCGCGGCCGCGGCTTTGAAGGAGATTTGATGCCTAACTTCTGCAATTATCCGCACACGGAAAAAATCAGTGAAATTGCAGTGCCTAATTCTCTGAATCCAAAGTCCTCAAGCGTAACCATCGGTCTCGCCGGCTACAAGGATGCGGGAGGGAATTTAGAAATTCTGAGTCAGCCTTTCATCAGCGTACAAAAAAAGGAGGCAATCGGCGATGTACAGCTATACGAGGTGTCCGGCTTCCACCCCGGCCGCTGGGTGCTGACGGCGCGCACGCCAGCCGGTGTGGTCGTGGATGTGCTGACGGCGATTGTTGCCGAGAGAGAGAGTTTCTTCGCCGGGTTTGACCGTCTCGACTATCCCGGCGACAGCATGATGCAAACGATTTTCGATGAGACGAATCTCTGCTGGTGCGGCTTTTATCTGGCCCCAGCTCCTTCGCAAGGAAATACCTCCTGGATGCTGAAGCGGGCCTACCTGCAACAAATTGGCTGGGGATTTGCTCCGATCTATGTGGGCCAGCAGGCCGTCGGTCCTGGATCTCACAAAGTGACGGCTAAACAAGGAGTTGTCGACGCGCAGGATGCCGCGACCTTGGCGGCGGCGGCTGGATTTTCTTCGGGATCGATCCTGTTCCTGGATATCGAACAAGGTCCGCCGGTTGGGGCGGATGCTTTGGCCTATTACGACGCCTGGGCCTCGGAACTAGAGGATCACACCAACTATTCGCCGGGAGTGTATTGCTCGTTCTATCAGGTCGCGGATGCATTGCGGAAGGTCAACAGCAGGCCAACCTTTTGGGTTTTCAATATCAATCACTACACCTGCGGCCCGGCTAAAGGCACCCACGAAAGAATAAAGTCGACTACCCCGTTTCCGGCCCCTGATCCGACGCAGTCCGGTGTGAACTTCGCCCAGCTTTGGCAACTTGGTCAGGGAAACAACTGCAGTATCGCAGCGGGGGGGCACACCCTGGCTCGCGTTGATTTCGACAGCGCGAGCGCAGCGGATCCTTCCGATCCTGTCTCCTACTTTTGACCCAGAGGTGAACGTGAGCCAAGAGAGAGCGCGCGTCAAAGTAGGGGGCTGTGCGAGAACTCCTTCTTTGCGAGGTCGTGCATTCGTCGAGTTGCTGGGCGTCGCTCTCGGCTTGAATTTCGTTCTTGGCGGTTGTAGCGCGACAGCTCAAGTTGCGGCGAAACCGGAAGCACACGAACGGACGTTCGTCAGCCGCGATGGTTCCTTTCGCTTCCGATATCCCGCGTCGCTCGTTGTGTGCGAAAAAAATACTCGCAAGAAAGCCTGCCTGACCTATATTCCGATCTGCGATGACAGCGCAGCGGCGTGCGTGGCGTATCCGATCGCGCGCTATCAAGGCTATAACTTCGAAGGGGCGGCGTTCTCCGTGAATGAACTTCCACAAGCGGATACGCAGAGCAAGTGTTTTGAATCAATGACGCCACCTGTCCACACCGAATCCTGGAACGGAGTTGAATTCCAGGCCGGCCATCAAGGCAGCGCAGCCGCGGGGCACGGTCTTTCTGAGTATTCGTTTCGAAGGTTCAGCGGGGGCACATGCTACGAACTAGACATAAGCATTGCAACCTCGAGTTTGGGAGGGGATGTCCCCGGCGCAATGAAGGAGTTTACGCAGGAAGATGAGGATACGGTGCGAGCCGCTCTCGGGAAAATACTGTCCTCTTTTGAGTTCCTGAAATAAAGCGTTACGGCACCATCACCGTCATCTCTCCCGGCATGACAATACTGATGACGCCGGCCCACATACACATCAGGGTTGAGGTATCGTCAAGGGTGGGCATCTCGGCGAGCAGGACGGTCGGGGCTCCCGGAACCCAAGGGGCGACGGTCATGGGAATGCATGGCATCGGAGTCAATACACCCATGGCGGCGGCCGTCGCGGCAGCGACCATGGGGTTAGCCGGTGACATGCACACGCCGAACGGCATGATGTTTACCATCGGAATGTTGTCCATGATGTTGGCGGCGGGCATCTCCCCGGTGCAGAGGACCATGTTGGTGGGCAGCACCACCAGCGAACTCGGAGCCATGCCCATGGTGCACATCATCATGGCTCCCATGCAAACTTGCATCGGCATATGCCATCCCCCAGGCCAATTGGGCTGCGGGGAATTTTAGCAAAGCCGGAAGCGAATGCAACCGCAATAGCAGCGAAGGAGCTTCTGGTTTATTGCTGTAGAGACGGCTTTGAGGAGGCCAGAATGCTGAAGCCGAGGGACTCGGAATATCAGGTGGTCGCGGGCGACTGTCTGTGGAAGATTGCCGATGACGAATACGGCAACCCGACGGTGTGGCCGGAGATCGCCGAACTTAACCAATTGCCTGATCCCGACCTGATCCTGATTGGTATGACGCTCAAGCTCGAACCGGTGCACGAGCGCCGCTACCACCCGCGACCTGCCGACCCGGGACCGGGGAAGAAAGCCAACGCCAAGCCGCCTCAAGTAATCGGCGTTGATCCGTCACGGCCGCTCCGTCTCGACCATCCTCAGGTTCTCGACATGGGACCCCCAACCAAGGGGGCCAGTACACCGCCCCAGATTACCCCGTCGAACCCGCCCCCCTCGCTTTCGCCAGTTCGGACGGGAACGGGCACTGCGCCAGCCCGCCCCGTAATGTTTCCTGCGGTCAAATATAAATTAGACGACCTGGCAGCGATCACTATCGCCACGCCCGCGGTCATCATCACTCTCAGGTTTATCGGAGAGCTCAGCCTCCAGAAAAAGGGAACCATGACCGAGGTTGAACTAAGCCAGCGGGGCACGCTGACGGAAAAAATGAAAACTGAGTACGACTCGAAGTTCGTAGACCTGATCGGCCAGGTGAAGGTTGGACTTAACTCGCAGACCAAAGCGGCTCAGGTCTCGTGCAATTTGTCGGTGGCGGCCAAGGTCGACGGGCAAGTATTCTCGATTACGCAGTACGAGTATATCCCGCCCAATCGGTTCAAGTATTCGTACCGACCAAGGCCGATCCAAGGAGAATGGAACGGTCTCGTGTTCACTGGCACCGTGGGGCTTGAACTGGAAGTCATTATTCTTAAACCCGACGGCAGTGACGATCCTCCAGTCGAACCCGTGCAGATGCCTTCGCGTAGCCAAGTTACCACGTGGGCATGGATTGGTGCGGGAGCCATCATCGTTGTTGCTGGCTGTATCATCGTTGCGGATGTCATCAAGGACGTCGGCACTCTGGGTACTGGAACCGTCGAATCACCGTTGTCGTTCGCGGCAGCGGCGGCGTTGTTTGCGCGGGCAGCACAAATGACGCAATAGGTCTATGAACCGTAATACTCTGATCAGGGTCTTGGGCTATCTCATAGTCTTGCTGCTCGTGCTGCAGGGCGCCTGCTCTTTTTCGTTGGCGTATTCGTTCGCGTCAATGTTCCGTGGCGCGCAGAACGTACGGGTCTCGGATCCCCTCCCAACGTTCGTTTGGTGGTACGTCGCTTCCGGATGTCTGTGGCTCGGCGCAGGAGTGGCATTTCGCCTGATCTCTAGGCGCATTCGACGATGGTTCGTTCTGCTGTCCGCGGTGGCATTATTCTACGGCGTCAAAGGCTACCTGCAGAGTGCGCCCTTTCTGCTCTCATGGTTAGGCGTATTTCGTGGCGATGTCCTCGCCCTCGAGACCGCAAGCTCAGCCATATCCTGCCTCCTGGGAATCTTCTTTTTCTTTCATTGGGTCGTGGGTCGGAAGCCTCTTTGACCGGCCCGGCTGACTGTTCCACTCTTGAATCCCGAAGCGGCCCGCTAGTCTCTCTTCAGCGGTTAGTGGAGGCGCAACGGGGGTATCCCTCCCGGTTAACCCGGCGAGAACTTTAGTAACCTTGCCGTGTGCGGCGGCATCTTACACTATCAATACAGAGTTACAACTGGAGGCCTGACCGCAAACGGGTAGTATGGCGAAAAACAAACTGACCTCGGGCATGTGGCGCATTGATCCGCAGAAGTGGTCGCGGGTGATCGACCGTTCTGGGCAGCCCGTGGCATCGATTGAAGCAGATCTGGATCCTACTGCCAGCGCCAGCCTGATCGCAGCTGCGCCCGACATGTTCGAACTACTGCAGGCTTTAGAAAACGACGCGTCCATGCCGGACGCGGTGCATGAGGAGATTCAGTTGGTTCTTCGCCGCGCCCGCGGTGATTTTGGTCTGGCGGTTTTTTCCCGCAACGCCGCCCGGCAACTAAAGTCTAGAACGCAAGAGTGGCTGAAGTTCATGGAAGGTTTGTGGCACTCTGAGCGCAACGGAAAAGAATAAATCCTCGACTGATTTTCGTTCGCATCCCGCCCCAGCGTAAGAGACTGTTTCCTGCCACCCGCCGCTTCGTTTCCCGATTTGCCCTTTGCTTCCTGGCTCAGGAATTGTTATTGTGGGCAGCCTACTGAAAACTGCCTGAGAATTTCTCCCAGGCCAAGTTTGGCAGGGCGCGCCGCGATTTCTATGAAGCAGCTGAAACCAGTTCTGTGGACCAAGGGCACGTTCCTGACCCCGCAACATCTTCAGGTGCAAGATCGCTTCATCGAAGATGCGCTGAATTTTCGCCTGCAGGCGCTCAAGTTTTGTCCTTGGGGATTTCGCGAACTGTCGATCAATGCGGAGCTGCTGACCGAAGGCCAGTTCGCCGTGACTCGCGCCACCGGCATTTTTCCTGATGGACTCCTGTTCGAGATTCCCGAGGCTGATCCGCCGCCGCCGTCCAAGTCGCTGGAAGAATTCTTCGAGCCCGAAGATAAGAGTCTCGACATCTACCTGGCTATTCCGGACTACCGCCAGCGGGGCCTGAATGTTTCCACCGGAAAAGAAGGCGGAACGCGCTACCTCGCGGAGGTAACCGCTTTTCGCGACGAGAACACTGGGGCGAGCGAGAAGCCGATCCAGGTCGCGCGAAAAAATATGCGGCTGCTCGCCGACTCCGAGAACCGCGAGGGATCTTCCGTGCTGCGCATCGCGAACGTGGAGCGCACGCCCGCCGGTACCTTTCAACTAAATCCCCGCTTCATTCCCCCGCTCATCGAAATTGGCGCCAGCGAATATCTCGTGGGCTTGCTGCGCGGGCTGGTCGAACTGCTCTCCGCGCGCAGCACGCAGCTTTCCGCGGGGCGGCGGCAGAAAAATCAGAGCCTGGCGGATTTCACCGCCTCCGATATCGCCAACTTCTGGCTGCTCTATACGGTGAATTCCAACTTTCCCGTCTTTTCTCATCTCTACGAAAGCAAGATGGGACATCCCGAAGAGTTGTACGCTGCCATGGTTACGCTGGCGGGCTCGCTGACCACGTTTTCGCAAAAATTGCGGCCGCGCGATCTGCCGCTCTACGTGCACGATTCCCTCGGCCCGATTTTTTCCGAGCTGGATGAGAAGATGCGATCCCTGCTCGAAACCGTGGTGCCCACCAACCTGGTTTCGCTCCCGTTGAAGTTGTCGCAGGATTCGATTTATGCCACCGCCATCGACCACGACAAATATCTGACGAACACGCGCATGTACCTCGCGGTGAGCGCCGAAACCACCGAAGAGAACATCATTCAGAAAGTGCCACAGTTGGTGAAGCTCTGTTCCGCCACCCACATCGAGCACTTGGTAAGGCAGGCGTTGCCCGGAATTGCGCTTCGCCATCTGACCAGTCCGCCCAGCGCGATTCCGGTGAAATTAAAGTATCAATATTTCGCTTTGAACCAGGCCGGGCCGGCCTGGGAAGCAGTCACCCGCGCCCGCAACTTTGCCGCCTACGTTCCCGGCGAGCTTCCGAATCCCACGCTGGAATTGCTCATCCTGCTGCCGCAGGCCAACTGAAGAATTGTTGAGTATTGATTTGATTGCTGATTGAAAAACCGCCGGAATCGACGGGCGCTTTTCAATCAGCGATCAACAATCAGATTCAACCATCAGGAATTGCCGTCCAACCCGAACAGAATCTCC
Source organism: uncultured Acidobacteriota bacterium (assembly GCA_963800405.1). GTDB lineage: Bacteria > Acidobacteriota > Terriglobia > Terriglobales > Acidobacteriaceae > Sulfotelmatobacter. The sequence continues at coordinate 18,887 of CAWDBW010000012.1, read as the reverse complement.
TAGCGCCTCCACCTAATGCTTTAGCACGAAGTAGAGCACCAGCAGAACACCAACAAAGAAAAGCACAGTCAGGATCAAGATCAGCGGCCAGTAGGAAACGGGCGGCTCCGGAGCGCCTGCTTTCGGAGCCTTGGGAGCGGCAGGAAGTTTGGGAGCGGCAGGAGGCTTAGGCGCTGCCGGAGCGGCGAAAGCAGGCTTGGGCGGTACCGGCGGCGGAGGCAGAGGTGGAGGAGCCATCTTCGGAACGGCCAGGGCTGGCATGGCGAACGCAGGAGGCCCTGCTTGGGCAGCGGCTTCTGTCCCGGCGGCATCTGCATCAGGATTGGCAGGTCGGGCAGAAATCACTCGCGTGTAGGAGCTTGGGCCGCTGGGAACCTCCTGCGGCAGGGGAGCGGGCTCGCTGCTGACCGGCCGCGAGAACGCGCCCGTGGCGTCGGAACCTAGAGCCGCGGGCGGTCCCGCGAACGGCTTGGGTAGCGGCGGATTCGACGGTACGGGAATCGGGAAGATCGGCGGTGCCGGCGCCGCGTACGCTGGCTTCGCCGGAGTAAAAGGATCCTTCGGAGCCGCAGGAAAGCTCGACGACGGAAGACCTGACTCGGCAGAGTCTGGGGCGTGAAGGCCCGACGCAGGGAGAGGCGAAGCCGAGAGGCCCGGTGCGGGATTCGGGTTGGCTCGTGGCAGTCCGGGTGGCGCAGTCGTACTCGACAAACGTGGAGAAATCTCCGGCGTGAACCATCCCGTGAATGAGCCCGCAGGCTCGTTGCCCGCGATTCCCGGGGATGGCGGCGGCTCTTCCTTCTTTGGTTTCACCGCGCCAAACATCGAGGTAAAGTCTCCCACTGGCTTTTGTGGCGCCTCCTGCCGCGGGGTTACCGCTGGAGTCTCCGACGGAACGTCTCCCCGGAACGGCCCCTGGAAAAAGCTGGTAAACTCGCCGAGCTTGGGGCCCTCCTTCGGTGACGGGGCCGTGAGCGGTGGGGCGACCGGAGAAGGGAAGTTCCTGGCGGCGAGATCGGGACGAAACGATTCCGCGGGCCGGCCTGCATTCGGATCCACTTTCGGCGCAGCCGGAATCCGCGGAGTTTCCGGGGCCCACGGTGGCGCAGAGTGCAACCCAGACTGGCCTCCGGCAGAGCTTAGCGGAGGCAGGGGCCTGGGCGGTGGAGGCATCGGCGGCGGCTCAGCTTCCCGTACAGGCGGGCTTGGACCGGCCGACTTCGCGGGCGGGTCGAAGTCGCGCAACAACTGCGTGACCGAAACCGGGGATGGCGAACCTGGGGTCGCTGAGACTGGGGTGACCGAGACTGGGGCCTGCGGAGGATATTTCGGCGGCACATCCGTTGGAGCAGGAGTCGGAGGAACGGGCGGCGCCGGAATCTCCTGGCTATCGCGCGCCTGCGCTTTATACTGCTTTACCCAGCCGCGCAGCAGGGTTTCGTCCGGCATTCTGGTTACCAGGTAGGCATAAAGCGTCCCACTATACCGGCCAGTTTCCAGCACCAGTCCCACCGGCTCGGGAGCGACCCGGCGAAAGGAATCGAGAACCCATTGCACCGTCGGCTGGTTCGGTTTCTGCGGATCACCATGCAGGATATGCACCAGCACCCGCTCTCCCCGGATTTTGTCATTGGCGACAAAGGTTTCCACCGCGCCGGTGGTCAGCGACTCCAGCAGTTCGTATTTTTCTCCGAATTTCATGCGGCGTTTCTAATTCTCCCTAAAGGAAACCTTGCGCCCTGACGCAGGATTATACCTCGCTGTTGCAGGGGACTCCGCAAAGAATGCACAGAGCAACCAGCCAAGAGGACGTGGGCGAGGGACGCTCGCAGGGGACGTCGACAAGCCCTTTGACAAGCAAATCCGCTCCACCCTGGATGGGGGCCAGTCCGGGGCCAGATGCAGGTTGTATTCGGGAGCACCGGGCATGCCGTTGAACCGGGATTTTTCTTGACTTGCACTCTGGCCGGGATCAGAATGACCATCACTCGTGTGTCGCAGGCGGACATCTGTCCCAGGCGTTTCAGCGGAGATTCGGTGGTGCCTGTGAACAACTTAAGCATTTCCCCGGTGTTTGAAGTTCCTAATTGGTGCAGTCAAACTTGAAGACGATTTTCTGGTCAGGAGTTTGCGATGAATTCTGTGTCGATGAATTTCGTGCCCAAGGGTAAGAAGAGTTTCCAGAAGACATTCTTTCTAATGTTCTTGCTCGCTGCCCTGGTTGCCAGTGTGGCCGCAGATAAGAAGTCGGCCCCGGCGCCGAGACCCGCGCCCAAAGCAGCACCCAAAGCTCAGGCCGCGCATCCTGCCGCCAACCACCCGGCCACCAACCGTCCTGCGACTGGAACTCGTCCGGGCGCAGGCACCAGACCCGGAACTGCAGCAGGGACAAGGCCCGGTGGCGCCCGGACAGGCACGGGAACAATGAATAGGCCTGGAACGGCGGGCCGGACCGGCGCCGGCTCGACCATGGGCAGAAACGGCGGCACCAACGCGGGGAAAGGTGGAGCTGGTTCCGTCTCCAAAGTCAACCGGCCTCTTCCCGGCAAACAGGTTGCGCTCAAGGGCGGTGGTACGGCGAGCATTCGCCCCAATGGGCAGATCCGTTCCATCAATCGCAATGGCATGCACATCGAACACGGCCTAAACGGAAGCCGCCGCATTGAGAGCATGCACAATGGCGCTCGGGTCGTAACCACCGGCAGAGGTTCAGGCTACGTGCAGCGGCCTTATGTCACCCGCGGCGGACGCACCTACGTGTCGCGGACCGTGGTCATCAATCATGTGGCCTACACCAACGTGTACCGCTCGTACTCTTACGGGGGCTACTGCTGCTATTACGGTTACCATCCCGCGTTTTACTACGGCGCCGGGTTTTACGGGTGGGCCTATAATCCCTGGCCCGCGCCCGTGTATTGGGGATGGGGATGGGGTGGGGCGCCGTGGTATGGATTTTACGGCGGCTATTTCGCACCGTATCCTACCTATCCTTCGGCCGCGTTCTGGCTCACAGACTATCTGATTGCTGCCAATCTCCAGGCGGCCTATGCGGCGCAGGCTGCGGCGAACGCAGCGGCCGCGAATGGCGCTGCAGGAGGCGCGGCACCGAGCGGCGGCGACCAGCCAGCGGATAACTCTGGCGGCGGCGATCAGCCCGCAGCCAGTTCCGGTGGTGCCGTCACTCTGACTCCTGAAGTCAAGGCAGCGATTGCGGAAGAGGTAAAGGCGCAACTCGCCGCCGAGCAGGCGGCAGCGGCGCAACCGGCCGCCGCTGGTGGAGACTCGGGTGGTGGGCAAGCAGCGCCCCAGCAAGCCAGTGCAGAAGTTCCGCCCGCGCTCGATCCCGCGCGCCGCACCTTCGTTGTCGATACCGATCTGGCGGTGAATGCCGACGGCCAGGAATGCCAATTGACCGGGGGCGACGTCATCACCAGAATCACCGACACTCCCGACGACGACCGGAAAGTGACCGTAAGTGTGGCCAGCAGCAAGAAGTCGGATTGTGCCCCGGGCAAGCAAGTGGCCGTCGCCGTCGACGACCTGCAGGAGATGCACAATCATTTCCAGGAGCAGCTCGACAAGGGCATGAAGGAGATGGCCGCCAAGCAGGGAACCGGTGGTCTGCCGAAGGCTCCTGACACCAGCACCACTGCGTCGGACGTTCCGCCTCCGCCACCGGATGCGAGCGCCGCCAAAACTCTGGAAGATCAGCAGGCCGCGGCCGACCAGACCGAAGCCCAGGTTTCAAAGGAGGCCTTCAGCCAAGGGTCGTGACCTGGGCTGGACTGCAACTTTTGCGGCGGGAGTGGGGAGTCACAAGAATGGGTTCCCCATTTTTCGCGCGTCCTCTGCGCGAGAAGTGGGGCACTTCTATTTGTCGGTGGAGTGAAACGGCCTGCCGGTGCAGTCTACCGGCGATTCTTCAGCAGTAACTCTTCAGCCTTCTGCGCCTGCTGCGCTTTTTGCAACAACTCCTTCGCCCCCTTGCTGGGGTCTACGTCGGCTGCTTTCGTGAAGCAAGCGATGGCTTCGTCATATTTCCCGTCATCTAAGAATTTGTTTCCGTCGCTGACCAGCGAGTCGTAGGATTGCGCCGGAACCACTACCGTACCCACGGCGGGAGTCACCAGGATTCGATTGATCACCTGCGCGACGTCGGGAACGGCGCCAGCCAGGTTCTCAGCGGTTTTGCGGTCTTCCACGGTCAACACGTTGCCATCGAGAATTACTTCACCCTTGTTGGAAACCGACACTCGGAGCGCAGCCTTGCTGAGCGCTGGCTCGGTATTCAATACCTCAACGACCGCGCGCTGAGTTCGCAGCCGCCGCAGCCATTGGTACTTCAGATAGCCAACTCCCGCCACCAGTACTGCCGCTAAAACCAAAGCCACCAGACCCAGGAAGTGCTTCAGCCGGAATTTTTTTGGCTGCAGAAACAAGTGCTGCGCCGCGCTCTTCACCACTACCGATTTTGGTTGAGGTGGTGCGACTGCAACGGCTCTCGCCGCCGGTTTCGCCGCAACCGGTGAAGCCACGGGCGGAGTTGGAGTCGGGGCGATCGTCGGCATTGGCGTCGGCACTTTTGTGGCGATGGTTCCAGTTCTGGCCTTGGGTGGCGGCGTGGGCTTGGTCCCCGTCGGAGCCGGCGAGACTCGCGGCGTGGTGGTCGAAGTCGGAGTTCGCAAGTTCGGGGGCGCCGGACTGCTCTCCACCGTGCCCTCCACCACGGCGTCTTCCCACGGCCCGCTGGGCAGCCCCGTGATCTCCAGATCCATGGCAGCGATAAATTCTTCCGCTGTCTGAAAACATTGCTCGCGCGACTTGTCAATCGCCTTCAGAATCACATCCGAGAGCGTGGCCGGAAGGTGCAGCTCCGGGACGCGTTCGTGCGGCGGCTTCACGTTGCCTTCCATGTGCTGCAACATCAGCGAATACAAAGTGTCGCCGTCAAAAGGCGCCTGCCCCGTCACCATCTGATAGAGCACGACTCCGAGAGAGTAGATGTCGGTGCGGCCGTCAATCTCGCCGCCCTTCTTTCCATAAACTGCTCCGGCGACATGTAGAGCGGCGTGCCCACCAACATGCCGGTCATCGTCATTCCTGACGACTTGCCGTCGGCCCCGGCGGCTTCGCGCAGCTTGGCGATACCGAAATCGAGCACCTTGGCCATTTCCTGACCCTGCGCGTCGACCGTGAGAATGATGTTGCCCGGCTTGATGTCGCGGTGCACCACCCCGAGATTGTGCGCGGCTCCGAGCGCCTGCGCCGCTTGCGTAACAATCCGAAGTGCCCGCGGGACCGCGAAAGGCCCTTGCTCCAGAAGAATCTCTCCAATGTTCTTGCCCTCCACCAGCTCCATCACAATGAAAGGGCGGCCGTCGTCGGTGTAGTCGAAGTCGTCCACTCGCACGGCGTTGGGATGGCGGAGCTTGCGGGTCACCACGGCTTCGGTCTGAAACCGCTGCAGGAAGTTGGTGTCTCCGGCAACGCCTTCGTTGACCACCTTGATCGCGCACATCTCGTTGAAGGTGAGATGCCGCCCGCGATAGACCACGCCCATGCCGCCAATGCCGATTTGATCCAGGATTTCGTACTTATTGCGGATGATCATCCCGGGCTGAAATTCGCTGGTGCTTTGCAGGCCAGTCTGGTCCGCTGGACAAACCTTGTAGTCGGCCGGATATGTCTTGTGGCAGGCAGGGCAATATTTCATGAGGTCCCGTTACGCGGCCCCGAGCTCGGGAAGACCGCCTTGGCCGATCTCGCTACATAGCAGGGAATGCTCACGCAGAAACGCTTAACTGTCAAGGTCCTTCAAATTGACTTCGCGTGTTCGTGTCCTTAGAATTGGCGCTCAACCATGATTCCTGCGGCACTTGGGCAGGAAGTATTCTATGACGCACCGCTTCCATCTGATCCGCGTCGCCGCTGTTTGCTTCATCTCGCTAGCTTCCGCTGCAGCCCAGCATCAAGATCTGGCCGTCACCCGGCACAAGGCCGAGGCTGGCGATGCCATCGCCCAATTCGACATGGCCAGAGCGTACCTCGACGGCGAGGGTGTAAAAAGGGATTCCAAGGAGGGGCTTCGCTGGTTACGGAAATCTTCCGACCAGGGCTATCTCGGCGCCGAATACGCCTGGGGATTCATCTATCAAACTGGTGCGGAAGGATTCCCGAAAGATCAGCATGAAGCTGCGAAATGGTTCGTGAAGGCTGCCCGGCAGAAGAACAAAGCATCCCAGGATAAACTCTCGGAGATGCTGGGTCAGGGACTGATCTCGGCGCACGAAGCAGACTGGCACACACCCGAGCCCGCCAAGCAAGCCAACAACGGCAAGCCCGCGCCTTTTTCACTCGCCGAAGTCGAAACCGGTCTCAAGAGTTGGATCACGACCAAGCGCATGGCGAACCTGGTTCAGCAATTCGGAGTGGACTTTACGCTGAGCGACGCCACCCGCAAGCGCCTGGCCGACGCCGGCGCCGACGATGTTCTGCTGCAAGTTATTTCCGCCTCCAAACGTTCGCTCTAACGGCCCCGCCCACTCGTTGTATACTCTGAGGTCTTTATTCTGAAGCCTGCGCGAGCCTAGGCCCGGCGCGCGCGTCTCAGAGCCAACCCGTTACCGAGGAGATTCGCCATGCAGAGCCGCATCACCGGCACCACCATGCCCGTCCTGGAATTTGCCCTCGAACCCAATGAGGCCGTGATCTCCGAAGCCGGAGAACTTTCCTGGATGGGCACTTCCATCCAGATGACCACGCACACCCAGTTCGGCGGCGGCGGAGGAATTTTCGGCGTGCTCAAACGCGTGGCCGGCGGCGGCTCGCTTTTCATGACGGAATACCGCGCCATCGGCGCCGCCGGCGAACTCGCCTTCGCCACCAAACTTCCCGGCCACATCGTGCCCGTCGAAGTCGCGCCGGGACACGAGTACATGATTCACCGCCACGGTTTTCTCTGCGCCACGCAGATGATTCAGATCAGCGTCGGTTTCCAGCAATCACTCGGAGCCGGAATTTTTGGCGGTGACGGCTTCCTCCTGCAAAAGGTCAGCGGACAGGGTATCGCCTGGCTCGAACTCTCCGGCGAACTCGTAGTGCGAGACCTGCAACCCGGCGAAACCTTGCGCGTCCATCCCGGTCACGTGGGCGCGTTTCAATCCAGCGTGTCGTTCCAGATCACCACCGTCCCCGGCATCAAGAATATGATCTTCGGCGGCGACGGAATTTTTCTTGCTTCCCTGACCGGCCCCGGCAGAATCTGGCTGCAGACCCTGCCCATCGCCAAGTTAGCCCATGCCCTGGAACGCTACATGCCCCACGAAGCCAGCCGGAAGACAGTGGAAGGCGGCGTGGTTGGCGGAATCGTCGGCTCCATCCTGGACAACATGAAGTAGCCGGCCGGACTGAAACTCAGTCCGGCGGCCGCAATAGCCCCCTTCAGCCTCCGCTCACGAGGGTCGGCGAATTAACGCCTTCAACTCGGTCTGCAGTTGATGAATCCGTCTCCGCCGCTCCAGGTATTCTTCCAATTCGAGTTCGGACAGGCTCTGCCTCAGGGCCTCAAACTGCTGCCCGAACAATTGACATACTTCGTTCGAGAGGTCGTCGACGCTGCGCGGTCTCACCCTTGGCGACACCCCATTCATTGGCTCCCGATTTCTGAGTCGTCGGAGGGCGCGGCCTCCGATTCGAAGTGCACCGATCTTGCAGCTGTGGCGTCCCTCGATTGCGTCCGCCCGCTCTGAGCGGCAATTCTCATCTCGACGATGAACAACAAATCGTCGATCTCTTCCAGGATCGCAATAAGCGTTTCTGGATTGTGTTCGTTCTGCGCCCTGTTCTTCAGTTTTGGCCAGCGTTCCGACGTCAGCCGTTCCAGAGACCGTTTGTTCTTCATCGTGCCAACGTTCTCCTCTTTAGATTTTTCCCTAGCATCTCCCGTGACCCCAGTGGATTTTCGCTACCGTTCGCGAGACTATAATTCATCCCTTTGGGCGCGGTCTGTGACATTTGTCACAACTTTCCTGTCTGTTCCTGTGAATTCGTGGTCCTTTTCCGCAAGTGCTTGAAACTAAATATCCGTAGCGCGCATCAACGGCCGCGCGGTTGGCACTCCTAATACCCAATACCCAAGAGCTCAAGACCCACCCAACCATTTCGGGTAAACTAAGAAGGGCCCGCCTCCTCAAACCATGATCAACGGCAAGCGCATCGCGGTCGTCATGCCCGCCTACAATGCAGAAAAGACTCTCCAGGTCACGGTGGGAGAATTGCCCGAACTGGTCGACATCCGCATTTTGGTCGACGACCACAGCCGCGACCAGACGGTCGAAGTTGCCCGCCAACTCGGCCTGCTGGTCTTTCAGCATGACCGCAACTACGGCTACGGGCGCAACCAGCAGACCTGCTATCGCGAGGCGTTGCACGCCGGCGCCGATGTCGTCATCATGCTTCATCCCGACTACCAGTACACTCCGCTGCTGGTCACGGCCATGGCCAGCATGGTCGCCTACGATGTGTATGACGTGGTGCTGGGATCGCGCATCATCGGCGGACGCGCCCTGCTCGGCGGCATGCCTGTCTACAAGTACATCGCCAACCGCCTGCTCACCGGATTCGAGAATTTATTTCTGCGCGTGAAGCTCTCGGAATACCACACCGGATACCGCGCCTTCAGCCGCAAGGTGCTCACCGAACTGCCGCTGCTGGAAAACTCCGACGACTTCGTTTTCGATAACCAGATGCTGGCACAGTGCGTGCACTTCGGCTTCCGCATCGGGGAAGTCTCCTGCCCCACGAAATATTTTGAAGAAGCCTCGTCCATCAACTTCCGCCGCAGCGTGGAGTACGGATTCGGCGTGCTGGCCACGACCCTGCAGTTTGCCCTGCAGAGAATGGGCGCGATTCACCTGCCACGCTTCAGCGATACAGGGCGCAAGTTGGAAGCTGTTGGCGAACCTTACTACGCGGTTCGCTCGGAGACGGTGGGTCCGGCCTAGCTCTACATAATTCCGTGCCCGAGAAAAAATGCGCGCCAACCTGAAAAACCTCGCGTGGCTGCTGCTGTTGACCGCGCTCGCCATGCTGGTGCAGGGATACCACCCGGGCCTCGAGGACGATGCCTACTACCTGGCGGCGATCAAGAACAACCTGAATCCGGCCCTGTTCCACCACGACGCCGATTTTTTCCGCGTACTGTTTCAGGCGACAGCTTTCGACAAACTCATCGCATTGTCGATCCGCTGGACCCACGTGCCCCTGTACTGGGGACTTTTCTTGTGGCAGATCGCCGCCACATTTTTAGTCCTATGGGGATGCTGGAGAATCGCCCGCCGCTGCTTCGAGGAAGAGTATGCCCAGTGGGCCGCGGTGGCCATGGTGGCCGCTCTTCTGACCTTGCCGGTCTCGGGCAGCGGGCTGAGTTTGACCGACCAGCACTTGCATCCGCGGGCCTTGGCCACGGCGCTGATCCTGGCGGCCATCGTCGCCGTGCTCGACGGTCGTCGCGTGCTGGCAGGAGTTCTGCTGCTGCTGGCTTTTCCCCTGCACTTGAACATGACGCCGTTCGGCGTTTCCTACTGTTTTTTTCTGGCGTGGAATCCGAGTTGGAAGCCGCGCAAGTTCTTAGAGCACAGTCACGCTGCCGCCGCGGCGCTGTTCATCCCCTTGGGATGGATGTTCGAGCCCGCAACCCCCACCTGGCGGCAGGCCGAGGCCACGCGGTCATTTTACTTTCTGCTGCACTGGCATTGGTATGAGTGGCTGGGAATCGTGGGCCCACTTGTCCTGCTGTGGTGGTTTCGCGCGCTGGCGCTCGGCCGCAGTTCCACAGTAAGTTCGGCCGTCCTGGCCCGGGTGGCGCAGTGCACAGTCTACTTTGGCGTGTTCCAGTTGGCGGTGGCGCTGGTTCTGATGTTGCCTCCGCCGCTGGAGCGTTTCCGTTCTCTCGAACCCATGCGCTTCCTGCACCTGGTGTACGTCTTCTTTGTATTGTTGTCAGGAGGATTGCTGGGCCGCTACTTCCTCAAGCGGCATGTGTGGCGCTGGCTGCTTCTGTTTGTGCCCCTGAGTGCGGGAATGTTTTATGCGCAGCGGCAGTTGTATCCGGGTACAGTGCACCTGGAGTTGCCGGGCAGACCGCCGAGCAGCGCCTGGTTGCAGGCCTTCCAGTGGATCAGCCAGAACACGCCCGTAGACAGCTACTTCGCGCTCGATCCGCAATACATGGGAATGGACGGCGAGGATTACCACGGGTTTCGCGCCCTGGCCGAACGCAGCGTGCTGGCCGACGCCCTAAAAGATCCCTGCATCGTAGTGCGGGTGCCGAGCCTGGGGCCGCGCTGGCTCCGCGAAATGAATGCGCAAAGCGGCTGGCGCGATTTTCAGAAGCCGGACTTCCTGCGCCTTGAGTCACAGTTCGGAGTGGATTGGGTTGTACTTACAAATCCGCCAGTCGCTGGCATGACGTGCCCCTATCACAACCAGCGTCTCTCCGTGTGCCGAGTGGAGTGAAGAAAAGGATCAGCCTTCGAGACCAGCGCGAACCGCGCTGGGCACTTTTTCGGCAACCAGCGTTTCCACCGTGCTCGCATAGGGCTCGTCGAAGCCCAAAGTCTCGCGCACAAAATAGAGCGGGCGGCGCTTGTTCTCGGCGTAGCTGCGACCCAGATACTCCCCGAAAATTCCCAGACACAATAACTGTGCGCCGCCAAGCAACAAAACGGCCAGCAGTACCCAGGCCCACGGCGATACCCAACGGCCGCTGGCCAGTCCGACCCCGACCGCAGTCAAGCCCCCCACAAATGCCAGGGCGAACGAGGCCACTCCCATCACGCTGGCTATGCGCAGCGGCGCAATCGAGAACGAAAGAATCCCGTCGGCCGCAAACCGCGCCATGCGGAACAGAGTGTATTTGGAATCGCCGGCATGGCGGGGAGCGCGATCATAAGCGACAGAAACTTGCCGGAATCCCACCCAGCTCACCATGCCGCGCATAAATCGGTCGCGCTCCGGCATGGTCAGCAAAGCGTCGACGACCCTGCGATCGAGCAGCCGGAAATCACCCGAGTCCAGCGGAATTGGCACATCAGAAAGCTGGTTCACGAACCGGTAAAACCATTTCGCGGTCAGCGTCTTAAAGGCGGTTTCTCCCTCCCGGTTGCGCCGGGTGCCATACACGACATCGTAGCCTTGCCGCCACAGCGATACCATTTCCGCAATGACCTCGGGCGGATCCTGGAGATCGGCGTCAATCAGTACAATCGCCGCGCCGCGCGCGTACTCCAGCCCCGCGCTGATCGCGATCTGATGGCCAAAATTTCTTGATAGCCTGACCACGCGGATGCGTGGATCCGACGCATGCAGATCGGTCAGGACCGATGGAGTGTGATCCTTGCTCCCATCGTCCACATAGATGATTTCGAAAGTCCGGCCGATCTGTTCCAGGCTCGCGGTCAGACGCCGGGTGGTTTCCGGCAGCACCACGTCTTCGTTGAAGCAGGGAACCACCACGGAGATTTCGGGCTTCGGCCCGAACGACGCCAGTCGCATTCCTGGAAGCTCCTGAAGCAAAATGATTTCCCAGCGATCCCTTATAATACGCTAGCGCTTCCCATCCCACCACTAGGGGAACGAGCCACTTACCTAAACCTGCAACAGTCGTCCGTGGGAGCAACCAGCGGGGGTGGGCAATCGACATGAGCGAGCAGCAGCCAACCAACCAAGAAGCAGTGCGCTCCTACTGGCCCATGGTGGCCGCCGGGCTGCTGGTGCGCCTGGCCGTCATTCCGTTTCTCTATCGCGAATGGCTCGACCCTTTTCTGATTGAGCACTGGGCCTTCGGACGCGTGGCCCGCTCTCTGGTGACCGGACACGGCTTCGGAAACGTCTTCGCCGATACCGGCCCGACGGCTGTTCTGTCTCCCGTCTACGCCTACTTGCTGGCGGGAATTTTCTGGTTGTTCGGGCCGCACACCCCCGCGTCCGTGATCGCCGCACTGGCCATCAATAGCTTGTTTTCGGCGCTGACCTGCATTCCCGTCTTTCTGCTGGCGCGCCGCGGCTTCGGCGATCGAGTGGCGAAGTGGGCGGGCTGGCTCTGGGCGTTTTCGCCCTATGGAGTTTATTACGGCGCCGACTGGGCCTGGTCCACGTGCCTGCTTACGCTGCTGCTCTGCTGCCTTTTCCTCATCGCGTTAAAGCTGGAAAGTTCTGGTAGCTTTCGCCACTGGATTGGCTTCGGTCTGCTCACGGGCGTCGCCGCGCTCACCGAGCCAGTGGCGCTCTCGGTCGTACCGTTTCTGGGAGCCTTCACCTGCTACCGCCGTTACCGCCGAAAGCTCACCTGGATGATGCCGGCCACGGCCGCGAGCCTGGCGTTTCTTGCGGTCCTCTCGCCCTGGATCGTTCGCAACTACGAGACCTTCCATCAATTCATTCCGGTGCGCAGTGGTCTGGGCCTCGAGCTCTATATCGGCAACAACGGGTACTCCGCGCGCTGGGTCAACAGTGCCCTGCATCCCAACCACAGCGACGCCGAACTCGCCGAGTACGAAAACTCCGGCGAGGTCGCGTACATGGAGCACAAGCGCCAGCAGGGCGTTGACTACATTCGCGCTCATCCCGGTTGGTTTGCCCGCATGACGCTGCGCCGCATACTTTATATCTGGACCGGTTACTGGAGCCTAGATCCCGCCTACCTGAAAGAGGAACCGCTCGACCCGCCCAACATCCTGGTCGCTACAACTTTTTCGCTGCTGGCCCTTCTGGGCCTTCGCCGCGTATTCCAGCTGGATCGCGCCCTCGGCGTTCGCTTCGCCATTGTGCTCGGCTGCTTTCCGCTCGTCTATTATGTAACCCATCCCGAGACTTATTATTTTCGTCCCGTCGATCCGCTCCTCGTGGTGCTCACGGCCGTGGCCATTGCAGGCCGCGTGCAACCGCCCGCTGAATTGCAGCCTCCGGCGCGTGGGGTTTAACATCTAACCGGCAATGGCTAACGCGACCTCTTTAACAGCGACGCAGCGCCGCCTTACCATTGGAATTGGCGAGATTCTGAACTTCGCCTACGAATCTTTCTGCAGCAACAAACTGCAATTCACGCTCACCGCCCTGGCCATGGCGGTGGGCACCGCCTCGGTGATTCTGGTGGCCACCATCGGCCTGACGGGAAAGCAGTACATGCTGCGCGAGTTGCAGTCGATCGGCCCGAACATGATTTATGCCGACTACCAGGGCGGATCGCAGCGCATCGACTCCACCCCCGATCCCCTCGTGATTGAGGATGTGCAGGCCGTGCGCGAGCAGGTCTCCAGCATCGTAGCCATTTCGCCCACGGTGAACCTGGGCGACCGCATCGACGTGGGCGGCGGCAAGCAGAGCGATATCCTTGTCCTCGGCGTCGATCCCGAGTACGAGCAGGTGCGCAATCTGAAGATTCTGGCCGGACGATTCTTCGATACCGAAGATTCCTCGGGCCGCAATAAAGTTGGCGTCATCACCGAGAAACTGGCGCAGCGGCTCTACGGCGCCACTCCAGTGGCCGTCGGCCAGATCATCAAGCTGAGCGGCGGTCTTCCTTTCACCGTGATTGGCGTGTTCAAAGAGAGTGTGGACACGCTCGGGCAGTCGGAAATTCAGGAAGACACCATGCTGATCCCCTACACGGTCAGCCGTTTCTTCAAGCCCACGTCCGCGGTCAACGAAGTTTATATCTCCGTGGCCACCGCGCAGGACGTGCTGCCCGCGACCGCCGCCATTAAGCGTGTGCTGCAATCGCGGCATCGTCCGGAGTCGGTCTACAGTGTGCAGAACCTGAACCAGATTCTGACCGTGGCCGGAAAAATTGCGGATGCCATGACCTGGATTCTCATGCTGGTCTCGTTCGTGACCCTGCTGGTGAGCGGCATCGGCATCATGAACATCATGCTGGCCACCGTCACCTCCCGCATCCGCGAGATTGGCATTCGCAAAGCCGTCGGCGCCACCAACCGCGAAATCCGTCTCCAGTTTCTCGCCGAAGCCATTGTGATCTCGGTGACTGGAGGCATCGTCGGCATCGTGGTCGGCCTGGCGGTTCCCTGGTCGGTCCGCTTCTTCAGCGACTATCGCGTGCCCATCTCCGGCCTGTCGGCGATCATCGCCATCGTGGTGTCGTCGATTGTCGGCATCATCTTCGGCACCATTCCCGCTACCCGCGCCTCCCAACTCGACCCGGTCGAGAGCCTGCGTCACGAGTAAGGTCCAGGCCCCCAAGGCAAAGATTCTCGCCAGCTGCATCGGAAGCAAGAAAAAAGTGGCGCACCCGAAGGTGCGCCACTGAATGCAACTGCAAGCTGAAAAACTCCGCCTACTGTTGACTGATAACCCCGAGCGTTTGCTGGTTGAGATCAGTTTCGATCGCGATATTGTCTCCCGTCGCGTCGATGAGGTAGTAGTTGAACACGTCGGCCGTGCAGCCAGGCGCGTCTGAGGTGAATGCCGGGCAGGTGGCCATATCGATGCCGGTGATGGTGCCGGTAAAGATGCCGCCTGCATTGGCCGTGAACGCGCCGGTTACGGTGTTATCCGAGACGGTCAGTGGCCCGCTATCGAGGTTCAGCCAGTTGACGTCATTGAATCCGGTGAAAGAATTTGACCCGTTGGCCAGCACCGGACCAACCGTGTCGAACTCGCCGTCCCCGTTGAAGTCCCAGCCGGTAGTACCCATAGTGTAGGTTCCAGCAAAATCGGTATCCGCGAAGGCACCGGTTCCGCCTTGCACGTATCCCGCGCCGCCCAGGGCGTCGCTCTCGTCCAGGGTAATGGCCAGGGCATGGCCGTTTCCGTCCAGATAGAGTTGAAGGTTATAGGTGACATTCTCGCCGTCGGATAAGCCGGATATGGTGACTCGGCCCGTGCTATCCACGGTGGAAGTGGCAGCACTGACGGGATCCGGGCTGGAGACCTGTTGGTTCGGGGACAAGTCGTTGTAATCGACAAAACCACTCACGCTTCCGGCGGAGGCAAGTGTGAGCTGGCTGGCAGCTTGCAGGAAATAGCTGGTGTCGAAGCCCTGCACGCCAATCACGTAGGTAGCAGCGGAGTTCGCGGCGGTGAACCCACCCGAAGGCACCGTCTGAGTGAAGGCGGTGCCGCCCACAGCGCCGCCTAATGAGTCGACGGTTTCCACGAGCTGAATCTTGTTGGGGCTGACGACATAGCCAGCCAGAATCAGCTCAGGGAGGCTCGCGCTATCGAGTGTGAACGTGACTCGACCGAACGCGTCAGCCGGAGACACTATGCTGGTGTTGGCGAAATCCTGGTTTTGGTACGTTATGCCCGAGAAGTCGACGTTGGCATCGAAAACGCTGCCCGTACCTGAAATGGTCCCGGTACCGGCCGCGCCGTCAACGTAGATGACCCCACCCATAGCGAAAGGAAAGAAGGGTCCTCCGTCCACTTCTTCCTGGTCCACGCCACCGACTGCAAAAGCGTAGGAGACTGGTCCAGGAGCAGTGCCAGAAGTGAAGCCGCCGTTTTGCAGTTCCAATACTCCGCTTCCCGAAGCCGAACCGTCATACTCAGTGATCGCCGCCTTGCCTGGGTTGAGAGGATACAAGGAACCGTTAAGAATCTCGACGCCATTGACGGAGCCAACTGAGATGCCCAGGTCCGAGTCCCCGGTGACCAGAATGATCTGCAGGTTGCCATCCGCCGTGGTGGTGAGGCAGCTGACGATGGGTGTGGTGGTAGCGCTGCAGCCGCTGGTACCGGCGCTGATTTGGTCGCCGCTGAGCGGGCCGTAGAAGTCGACGAAGTCCTGTTCACCCTGCATGATTACTCCGCCCGCGACGGTGAAGACTCCGGCGACGCGGTAGGGGACTTCATCGGAAGTGTCAAAGCCGGACAGCGAGAATACGTAATTGCCGTCGGCCAGAGTCGCCGCCACAATGGTGATGGGCTGGCTGCTTTGGCTGATCGCCGAGTTGGTCACCGAGGTTGCGGTGATGGTGATCGTCGTGTTCGCGGGCAAAAGAATACCGGGCGCCGTATACGTCGTGGAGGCGCCGCTGGCCGTGGTGGTTGGGTTAAACGTGCCGCAGGGAGAGCCCGCAGGAGTGGTGGTGCAAGACCAGGTCACGCCTCCATTCGCCTTGTCGTTCGCCACGGAGGCGGAAAGGGGCGTTTGGCTGTTGACGATAAGGCTGGTCGGTACCGAATTCAAGGTAAGTGTGATCGGCTTGGAACTGCTGCTGCATCCTACCAGGGTGGCAATCGTCGCCAGTGCGGTCAGAAGAAGAAGCGATTTGCGGAATGTCATCGGGCACCTCCGTTTTGTTCACGCTGCGACGCTTTCGATCTCGAAATGCGTTTGTGATTGGCCTGCCCAAGCGCCAGAGCTCCGTGCTTGCTGCGCACCGTGATGGTGTTGCCGTCCACGGTCAGTTGGCGGGCCAGAAAATACGTCTTGCCGCGCAGCGTGGTGCTGGCTCCGACAATCCGAACCGGAACGCCGGGTTGCAGCACTTCTTTGGTTTGCTTGCTCATGAACGGTCCGACGTGAGCATCTACCAGGCCCTCGGGACCCGCCACCATCAAATGCATGCCGGCCGGGCTGCCTGCGGTGTGCTTCACCACGACTTCCTGAATGGTGCCTTCGAATGTGGTTTCGTGCGCCGCGTCATAGACAGGGCCAAAGCCGTGTCCAGGGCGGGATACCGACGCCGCGTGGGCGTCTGATGAAACAGCTATGGTCGCGAACAGCAAGCCAGCGAGCAGCCCTGCGATCAGTCGGGTGTTTGTAATTCGGGAAAGCGTCATTGCGTCGCTCCTAAGTGTGTTCCGGTTGGGGGGGACGCAGAGACTCTAGCAGAACGGATAGCAGGGCCGATATTATAAAGGGAGTTACCTCTGTGCTAATCCTTCTGCGTGTCCCATTCTGGGCGAGGGCCAGCCTTGCGACCAATGCCAGGATAGGAGCGCCTTGAGACGAGGACGGGCCACCGCCCGCTTAACTTCTTGCTGGCGTTTCTTGGCTATCTGACTTGGGGAACAACATGGAGGCTTTGGCCCAGCGCAGTTGCGGGAGCCTGCCTGCTCCTGATGGGGTGGTTCGCGCATCGCAAGGAACTGCGACTGCTGAACTGGGGCAAGCCGGCTAGCGCTGTGGTCAGCTCGATGAGCAATGTGGTATCCGGAATACCACGATGCCGCCGGAGAACTGATCAAGGGTACTTTGTCCAAAGAATCACCACCCCAGAACCCAGTCCTGACGGTACTCTACGATCCGGACAAACTCAGGCAGTTCATTTCCTACCCGGTGGCGCGGCACGCCATCGCGATCCCCAAAAGATCCTGATCGCGGAAACTAACCGGGACGCAGGATATTCCCAGAGACCACAAAGCCGGGCTGGTTGGCCCGGCTGTTTTATTGTGGAACTGGTTCGTTCGGTCTTTAATCGCGAACGTAGACCAGAATGTCAAAATCCCGGAATTCCGGTTTCGATTTCCGCAACTCCCAACCCGCCGCTGCGCATTTTTTCTCGCATGCGGAAGGCCCGCGTCACCGCAATCTCATCTTGCGCCGCGGGGTCACCGGCCCGCGTCGCATTTACCACTTACATCACCATGGCCAGGTTTTCCAGTTCATGCATCAGGACGGGCATGGCGCACCCGGCCATCTCGACGCGGCCTGCCGCATCCAGCGCTGCTTTCGGCGATACCCCATAACCACGGCCCATCAGAAACACCTGGAGCAGTTCGGCGGCCTCGTAAGAGTCGATCATCCCCCCTTGGAGCAGATCGTTCCTGAGAGCTGCCAGTTCGGTCATCGTGAACCGGTCTTTATCGTTCATTGCTTTTTCATTCGTCATTTTCTCGTTCAGCATGGCCGTCATCACCTCCGATTCCGACCTGTACCTCATTGCCGTATTAGACTCATCGGCAGCTATAGAAGTTGCATGCAATTTCGCTGCCGAAATTGCCTTTCATTCCCATTACGGTCCCCAAGCCCCTTTGGATTCATTTAACCCCTGTGAATATTGAAAGTTGCGGGAAGCTGGGTGGGAGAATCGGGCTTCCAATGTTTCCTTCGTACCCGGAGAGTAATCTCAAGACTGACACAATGTGTCGATCCGGGACGGGTCGCCAACAAAGAATGTCGTGCCGGGCGGGGCCGGGCCCTGCCAGACCGTCCGGACAACCTAACAGTTTGTTGTGGTGCGCGGGCGTTGCGATGAAGCCTGGTTGGTACGCTAGGGTCTTGCCGTTGCGGCCTCCGCTGCCGCCACCGTGTCGTAAAACTGGAAGAATTGCTCGACCCGCGTAATCTGCATGGCACTGCGCACCCGGTCGGTCACGCCTACTAGCGCCAGGTGGCGGCCGTCCTTCTGATGAGTCACGTAGGCGCCCACCAGCGCCCCGATCCCGGCTGAGTCCATGTAGGGAACGCCGCTGAGGTCGAGGATCAGGGTGGGCGAGGTGCTGGCGCGCACCTTGGCTTGAAACTCAAAGAAATTGCTGAGCAGAACGGGGCCGGTCAGGCGCAACACCCGCTCGCCGTCTGGCGTCCCGCTGACTTCTTCGATGTGCAAAGGTTCCTGGGGCATAGGTAGATAATATTACGGGATGGCGAATCGTCCATGTGCTGACTGCGATTCTGAAGCTACAGAAACTCCGAGGTTACAGAAACTCTGAAGTTACAGAAACTAAGGTGCAGCGAGGCTAGGGCTCGACTGTGGCCTCGTCGATCAGCATGATCGGGATGTTCTCCTTAACCGCATAGACCCGGTGGCACTGCTGGCACTTCAAACTCTCCGGGTTCTCGCGATACTCCAGCGCCTGCTTGCACGCCGGACAAACCAGAATCTCGAGGAGTTCTTTGGCAATCATGACTTCGTAGATTG